>JABILG010000018.1 GCA_018654605.1 bacterium | reverse complement strand
AATTTAGCTAATCCCTTAACTTGTCGTATTCCTTCTCTGATAGACTTTCTTGAGACAAGACAGCCTAAATATTTTTTTTATACACTAGAGGATTGGGATTTTAAAAGTGATGATAAATTTCCTGTCGAGAAAGAACTAGTTTATAAGACTTTAATGTATTGGCGTTTAATCCTCTTTATTGGGGAAATAGAAGGTCAAGAGGCAAAGATAGTTAAGTATTATTTAAATACTGCTAATAAAATCATCTCAAGTCGTATGCCAATATTCGGATATTGGCCTTATAGGAATGGACTTGTACATTTCTATAAGCATGATAAGCAATATATTTTTAGTGATAAAAAAAGTAAATCCTATTCAATCACATATAATCCTTCTGCTCCTTTTTTATTTTATAATTATTTTAACAATATAGTTGAGAAATTGTTGCAACACGAAAGAGATATAAAGCTAGAGACAAACCTTCAAAAGAAAGAAATTTATTGGATTAAAGTTATTAAATCTGTTTTTGACAAGAAAGAAATACCCGGTGCCGTAGTCCTTAAAACGAGCTTTAATTATCAAAATCTTAATCTTGTAGTAGCTTCTTATATTGCTTGGGAGCATAACAATTTAAAGCCATCAAAGGATGAGCCAAAAATGAAGCTTCTCGCCGACTGGAAGCAGATATATTCTACTTATAAGGAAGTAGTCTTTTTAAAAAATAAAAGTCCCGAACTTTTTAAAGAAGATATAATCTCAGTTACTAAGGCTGATTAACTTAAAAGTCCTTAATTTTATTTTAAAGATATAGTAGAATCTGTTTTATGACCATCTTTAAGCTGCATTCTAGGATTGAGAAGAAAGATCTAGAGAGAGAACATGCTAAGCGCTATGGAAGACATAAGGGCTATAAGAAGGGCTCTTTTCAGCTGGGATGGAAGATTCAGCCCAGAACGCCAGTTCAAGGAAGGGTTAGGTATAAGTGGGGCAATTTAAAAGATTTTTATCCTCCGAACTTAGCCAATCCTCTAACTTGTCGTATTCCTTCTCTGATAGATTATCTTGAGACAAGACAGCCTAAATATTTTTTTTATACACTAGAGGATTGGGATTTTAAAAGTGATGATAAATTTCCTGTCGAAAAAGAACTGGTATGCAAGGCTATTATGTACTGGCGTTTAATGCTATTTACTGGTGAGATACAAGGTCAAGAAGCAAAGATAGTTCAGTATTATTTAAATACTGTTAGTAAAATCATCTCAAGTCGTATGCCAATATTTGGATATTGGCCTTATAGAAATGGATTAGTTCATTACTATAGTCATAAAAAGCAATCAAAATTAACTTTTAATCCCGATGTCCCGTCATTATTTTTAGATTATTTTGATGCATTAAGGGAAAAGTTACTTCAGCATGAAAGAGATGTGAAACTAGAGAAGAGTTTAAAGAAGAAAGAAGCTCATTGGATTAAAGTATTTAAGACAATGTATAAGAAGAAGGCGATCCCTCCAAGTTCTATATTTAAAGAAAGATTTAATTATCAAAATCTTAATCTTGTTGTTGCATCATATATCGCATGGGAGCATAATAAACTGAAGCCTTCTAAGAATGAGCCAAAGATGGAGTTGCTCGCAGACTGGAAGCAAATATATTCTAACTATAAGGAAGTATTTGTCTTGAGAAATAAAAGCCCGGAATTGTTTAGTAAAGATGTAATTTCTATAACTAGGCTGTCCACATGATTAGCTTGCTTCTCGTTGTTGGGATAGGCGGAGCTATAGGAGCAATCGCTAGATATATGTCTGGAGTTTGGTTGTCTACTACAATGCCAAATAAGCCTTATGTGGCAACATTGATAGTCAATGTTCTTGGCTCTCTATTAATTGGTCTTTTTTACTTGATAAGCGACTATTTTGAGATTAAGGATAGCCTTAGATTGCTTTTTGTAGTTGGCTTCCTAGGGTCACTTACAACATTCTCTACTTTTAGCTATGAATTCATATCAATGATAAATCAAAAGAATTATCTACTAGCAATAACCTACATACTCTTAAATATTTCCTTGAGTGGAATTATTATTTATATAATACTTAAATTTACTAAAAATTGAGGTCATTTTGACAAGTATCTTACAGCTTGATTTACCCCATCTATGGTAAAATTGTACATCTTATTTTCTGTTAAAAATCTTGTATAGTCGATTGACTGAGAGTAGTCCCAGTCTTCTCTAGGAATAGGATTTAACCATACAAGTTTATCAAAGTGATTTTGAATTCTTTTGAAGTAGGATTCTCCGGGTTTGTCATTGTAGTGCTCAATTGAGCCGTTGATATGAGTAATCTCATATATACCCATGGAGGCATCACCAACAAAGATTATTTTGTAATCACTGCTGTACTTATTTATTATATCGTCTAAATTTACGACTTCTTCTCTTCTCTCGTTGTTTCTCCAAACACCTTCATAAACAAAATTATGAAAATAAAAATATTCCATATTTTTAAACTCATATTTAGCTGCAGAGAACAATTCCTCACAAAGTCTAATATATGGATCCATAGAACCACCAACATCGAAGAACAATAGAACTTTTACTTGATTTTTTCTTTCAGGCTTGAGAACAATGTCAACATATCCACCATTGTCAGAGGTCTTTCTTATTGTTTGGTCTATGTCTAGCTCTTCGTCTCCAGGCACTCTGGTAAATTTTCTAAGTTTTTTTAGTACAACCTTTATATTTCTCGTTCCTATCTCAACATCATCATCAAGATTCATATATTTTCTTTTGTCCCAAACTTTGGCAGCTGAAAAATTTCTATTCCCGTCTTGCCCGACTCTAATACCAAAAGGGTTGCTTCCATAAGCACCAAAAGGTGAAGTTCCACCAGTTCCTATCCATTTATCGCCTCCCTGATGTCTTTCTCTTTGTTCATTAAAAGTTTCCATAAATTTCTTCATTAACTCTTCTAAGTCTTTTAAAGATTTAATCTTATCTCTATCTTCTTTTGATAGAGTTTTTTCAAACTGTTTTCTTAACCACTCTTCAGGTATTTCATTTTGTAGGAATTCTAGATCTAAGTCGGACATACCATTAAAGAAAATTGAAAAAGCTCTATCAAATCTATCAAAGTATTTCTCGTCCTTTACCATTATAGACCTGCTTAGATAGTAAAAATCCTCGGTTTTAAACTTTATAACGCCTAGATGAAGAGCCTTTATTAGATCCAGAAGCTCTTTTAGAGTCGTCTTGATTCCAGACTTTTTTAAAGTTAAAAAAAAATCTATTAACACTACTTGCCTCTTCTAAGCATAAACCTAAGTCGTTCCAGCATTTGAACGTCTTGCTCATTTTTTATAAGAGCTCCGTGAAGAGGTGGGATAGCTTTATTCTCATCCCTTTCATGAAGAATATCTTTGGGTATATCATCAGAGAGTAGAAGTTTTATCCAATCTATCAATTCTGAAGTGGAAGGGTTCTTCTTAAGGCCAGGGACCTCTCTTAATTCAAAAAAAACATCTAAAGCTTCAGATAGAAGCTTTTTCTTTATTTTTGGAAAGTGAACATTAACTATTTGTTCCATTACATCTCGCTCTGGGAAGTTGATATAATGAAAAATACACCTTCTTAGGAACGCGTCCGGCAATTCTTTCTCATTGTTGCTTGTTATTATGACTATGGGCCTATTCTTGGCAGAAATATTCTCTTTGGTCTCATAAACAAAGAATTCCATTTTATCTAGCTCTAGCAATAAGTCATTAGGAAATTCAATATCGGCTTTATCAATTTCATCAATTAAAAGAACAATTTTTTTATCAGATTGGAAAGCTTCCCATAATTTTCCTTTAACAATGTAGTTAGATATGTCTTCGATTCTAGAGTCGCCCAATTGAGAATCTCTAAGTCTTGTTATGGCATCATATTCATATAAGCCTTGTTGAGCTTTTGTAGTTGATTTAATATGCCATTTAATTATTTCTGTGTTAATGGATTTTGCTATTTCCTCTGCTAGTAAGGTTTTACCCGTGCCAGGTTCGCCTTTAATAAGCAGTGGTTTTTCTAAACTTATAGCAGCATTAACAGCAAGTTCTAAATCAGGTGTTGCAATATAATTGTCAGTACTTGTAAATTTTTTCATCTCTTTATTATAATTGTTAAAAAGCAATTAAAAAGGTTAAAATTTTTTATTATATGTTATAAATGTTTAATATTATTAAAAATTGAGGTGAATTATGTCGGCAAGATTAAAGAAGAGGTCTACAGAAGCAACAAGTAGTATTATGGTTTTTCCTAACGATACTAATGATTTTGGAACAATGTATGGAGGTAGATTGATTGAAATGATGGATATGGTGGGTGGAATTTGCGCTCGAAGATTTGCGAGCCACAAAGCTGTAACAGCCTCAATAGAAGATATGCAGTTTAACAAAGCAATAAATAGAGGCGACATAATTGAATTATCATCTAGGATAATCTATACGGGTAAGACTTCTATGGTTGTTAAAACAAAAGTAACTCGCGAGGGTTATGATGAGAGTAAAGAAGTTTGTGCTAGAGCTTACTTTGTTTTTGTAGCTATGGATACCAAAGGAAAGCCTGCTGAGGTCCCAATATTAGAAATACTAACCGACAAAGAAGAAAAAAATAATAAAATTGGAGCAGAGATTAGGAAAAGGCAAGCCTTAGAAGAAAAAAGATTTGAAATCGAACTAAAAGAGAACTTGTAGATGTCGCAATTTTTTGTTTGGGACCTTTCACCATTTTTATATACCTCAGATTTTATTTCTATTAGATACTATTCATTGCTTTTTGGAGCTGGTTTATTTTACTTGCTTTATAGGTTAGGAAAAGATTTAAATGAAGATTTAGATAAAGATTTTATTGATAAGACATTTTTTAGTTTAGTCCTTTGCATACTTCTTGGGTCTCGATTATTTCACTGTTTGCTATATGAATATGGATATTATTCAAACAATTTGCTCGAGATTTTTATTCCATTCCGTTTAGGCTCATACGAATTTATTGGGTTCCAAGGCTTGTCTAGTCACGGGGGTTTCGCAGGTGCTATTTTATACTTTTTCTTGGTGGTAAGAAAGAAAATTAAAATTAGAACCTTCTACAAATTTTTAGATTCTTTTGTCTTAAACTCGCTTATTTTTATTTCATTAATAAGAATTGGTAACTTTTTTAATTCTGAAATAATTGGCAAACAATGTTCCTATATGTTTTGCATTATATTCCCCTCATCTGGATATAGCATCGTGCCTAGACATCCTGTACAGCTCTATGAATCTATCTTTTATCTTATACTCTTTTTTTCTTTTATAATTTCTGAAAGTAGAAATTCTAGAAAAGTTGGTACTACCGCTTTTTATGTTGTTTCTTTAGCAATAACAGGAAGATTTTTCTTGGAATTCTTTAAGGAAGGCCAGTCTGATATATTTTTAGAGTTTATAAATATGGGCCAATTGTTATCTTTTATTTTATTTTTTTTATTCTTTATAATTAATAGGTACTCTCTCAGAGATTTAAATAATGAAAACAATAAGATAATCAATTAATATTACTTATGGCTAATGATAATTTTAAATTCAACAAAGAACTCTTAGATAGATTTGTTGGGATTGGTCAGCCTTACTTTTTTCCTTTAAGTGCACCAAGTTCTTCTCTCAGATTACTTGTATTGCTGATTTCTTCAATTTTATTTGTAATGTCTATTTGTTATTTTGGGATAATTAGTATTGGAGCCGTAATTCAATACTTTTATCCAGTCTTTATGACTGATGTTGCGCCAAATTTTAAGTCTTATGTCGAAAATTTAAAATCAACAAATCTGTCAATTGTCTCAGTATGTGTAATTTGTTCTTCAATTTTTCTTTTTAAATATAATTATTTTTATATTAAGGATAAGATGAAACCTTGGTTGTTAATTATTTCGATATTAATCTTATTGTTTTGTGTAACAGGGCTTAATGTATCTTTAAGTTATATTTTCAGATTCCTAGATACATCTCTCAATGTTAGAAATGAAAATGCTTTTTGGGATTTCCTTTGGGTTTATGGACTAATAGTTTTAATTGCTCTACCTATAGTTTCATTGTATCGATTTACAAGATTAAAGTTTGGAAGATATTGGAGAGAATGGCTAACTAATAATTTTATAGAAAGATATTTTAAAAGTAGAGCATATTATTTGCTTGATTCTAACGCCCAAAATTCTGATATTGATAATCCTGATCAAAGGATATCCGAAGATATCAAGAACTTTACAATGGTTACACTTAATTTTTTAATTGATATTCTTCAAGCCATTCTGACTGTTACAGCATTTAGCGCAATTTTATGGTCAATTTCTAAAACTCTGACAATTGGATTGTTAGTTTATGTTGGGTTAGGGACTTGGATTGCTATATATACTGGCAAGAAGATGATAAAAATTTATTATGATCAATTAAGATTAGAGGCAGACTTTAGGTATGGGCTAGTACATGTCAGAGATAATTCTGAATCAATTGCTTTTTATTCTGGTGAAAAAAAGGAAATCAAGAATATTTTAAGAAGATTGCTTGCTGCACTTAAGAATTATGACCTATGGATAATCTGGCAGTCTATAGTGGATTTGTTCCAATTTTCTTATTCTAATTTAATGAGGTTTCCTGTGTATTTATTAGTTGCACCTTTATATTTTTCTGGACAGATTGATTTTGGAACTATAACCCAAGCTTGGATTGCCTTCTTTCAAGTATTTGGTGCTCTTTCAATTGTTACAAATCAAATAGAAAGCATATCCGCTTTCTCAGCAAGTATTTTTAGGCTTGGAAACTTTGATAAGACGCTTAACTCAATCGCTAGCTCTAGCTCTAATAGTCCATGTATTAGATATGAAGAATCGAGCACTCTAGAATTTGAAAAAGTAACAGTTAAGACACCAGATAAATTAAGAGTTCTTGTACAAGATTTAAGCCTTTCTTTAAAAAAAGGTGAGCGAATGATGATAGTTGGTGAGAGTGGAATAGGTAAAAGTTCACTCTTAAGATCTGTTGCAGGACTGTGGGATTTTGGTTCTGGATTAATCAAGAAGCCAGGCTTATCAAAAACAATGTTTTTGCCTCAGCAACCCTATATGCTACTTGGGACTTTGAAAGAACAGGTTTGTTATCCTAATTCAAAAGACGAATTTAGTCTCGAAGAGGTAGATAAAGTATTAAAAAGAGTTGGTCTTGGTAAGCTGGTTAAGGATCACAATATTAACGAGGTCAAGGATTGGACCAGGGTGCTTTCTGTAGGAGAGCAACAAAGATTAGCCTTTGCAAGAGTGCTAATGAATCAGCCAGAATTTGTAATACTCGATGAAGGGACGAGTGCTCTGGATATGGAAAATGAGAAGAATTTATATAAAATACTTGATGAGTTAAAAATATCTTATATAAGTGTAGGTCATAGAAATGAGATTAAGCAATTTCATAATTTAATACTGACAATTCTTCCTCAGGGTAAGTATAAATTGGAAAAAATTAATATAGGAATTTAGCATCTTTGTAAAGAATTTTTCCTAAGGATTGACAATAAATACCTAATAGGTTTTAATAAAGGACTATGAAAGTTGTAAGTTCGATTGGAAGCATGAAGGATAGGCATCCAGATTGTCAAGTTGTTAAGAGACGTGGAAGAATCTACGTAATATGTAAAGCTGAGCCTAAGTTTAAAGTTAGGCAGGGTTACAAAAAGAAAAGAAGCAAGCTTTAGATTTTATTCGTACGGATTCCCCATAGGATTATAAAGAAGCTCAACAATTTTTTTGTCACTGTCCACCACTAGATGTTTACTATCGCCATTTGGGAATTTGTCTTCAATCCATGAATTAGCTTGTCCTAAGGAGGCTTCCTCTGCTATTATATTGTAACTTAATGGGTCAATTTGGCAGGTGGCGATAATTGTTTGAATTACAGAATCTTTATCTAGTCCATCCACAAGATATTCTTTAAAAAATTGCCCAGTAAATTTATTAGTCAAAGTTATAAAGTAAGGTTTGTTAGAAAATTTCATAAGTTATAATAAGTTATTAATTTAACCAGTACAATTTTAATTAATTTTTATGTAATATAAAAAGATGGATCTTCAACTCTCTTCATTATTTAAGGTAAAATGCCTCGTTGGTGTAACGGATAACACTCGAGTTTCCTAAACTTGCAATAGGGGTTCGATTCCCTTACGGGGTAATTCATCTTGTTTTAAAAAATCCTTGACTTTTTTTGTTTATAATCAATTAATTATTATATGTTGAAATCTGAATTAGAAGATATAATTGGCGAAGAATTCAAATTAGAGAAAGGAATCAGTAAGAAAGTTGTTGACGTTCTTGTTTCTTCTCTTGTAAATGCTATTAAAAGCAATGATAGAATAGAGATTAGAGGTTTTGGTAGCTTTTTCCCTAAGACTTATAAGGCTTATCAAGGTAGAAATCCTAAATCTGGTGAATCTATTACGGTTCCTCAGAAAGTTTTGCCTATATTTAGACCAAGTAAGGATTTAATCTCAAAATTAAATAAGAATAAGGACTAGGTTTATCTTGGAAATTAAAATTTATCCCGATCCTATCTTGCTAGAAAATTGTAATGATGTTGTGAACATTGATGAAGACCTTGTTTCTACAGCCAAGGAAATGATTGATACTATGAAGTCAGTCGAAGGAATTGGCTTGGCTGCTCCCCAGGTAGGAATTCTTCAGAGGTTCTTTGTATGCATAGATTTTTCGGATGAAAACAGAGAGGAGTCTCTGGTATTAATAAATCCTCAAATTACAAAAAAGGAAGGAAGGATTGAATCAAAGGAAGGTTGCTTAAGTATCCCTGGTTTTTATGAGTATGTTTATAGGTATGAAAATATTGAGATTAAAGCATTGGACTTAGATGGCAAAGAGGTTGTCTATAATCCTCAAGGTCTACAATCAGTTGTTTTTCAACACGAGTATGATCACCTAGACGGTATATTATTTCCTGACAGAATGAGTCAAATAAAGAAAGATATATTTATGAAGAAGATTAAGAGGGAGCTCAAGTAGGAAGGTTATTTTACTGGAGAAAGAATTTTCTGAATTTTTCTTTTAATTTTTAGTGCAGTTTCTGAAAGCTTAGTATCGCTACTTTTAATAATGAATTTATCAAAGCCACCATTTTTTGATATAGTCCTCATTGTGCTTGCAGCTATTCTTAATTTGAATTTTTCTTTTAACGTCTCGCTTGTTAGACTAACAGATCTTAGATTAATATTAAATTTTCTACGCGTTCTATTGTTAGCATGGCTTACATTGTTGCCAGACATATATCTTTTTCCTGTTAATTCACAAACTCTAGACATTGTTTACACTCCAAATTTAAACTTTTATAATACCTATATAATTCATCTAAAACAATTCTTTTCCTTTATATTTTTGTTTTTTCTAATAGAATAGAGAGATGAATAATTATTTACTATCCTCAATAAAGCCGTTTTATGTAATGGAGATTTTGGAAAAAGCCCAGGAATATGAAAAAAAAGGTAGAAAAATTACTCATCTTGAAATTGGTGAGCCTACGCAAAAAGTAAGCATGACAATTAGGGAAAGTGCGAAAGTTTCCATTGATAAAGGGCGTGATAGATATTCGAATAGTTTAGGTGTTTTAGAACTGAGAGAGATGGTTGCAGAAAGATATGAACAAAACCTTAGTGTTAATATTTCCCCTGATCAAGTCGTTATCACAACCGGTTCCTCTGCCGCACTAATATTAGCCTTAATTAGTTTAATCAAGGCAGGAGATCAAGTTGTAATAGTTGAGCCATATTATCCGTGCTACCCTCAACTTGTAAAGATTTTTGGCGGTAGAGTTAGAGTATTCAAAACATTTGAAAATGAGGGTTATCAGATTAATATCAAGAAGTTAGAAAAGTTTTTATCTAAGAAAGATAAAGTTTTAATTCTTAATTCCCCATCAAATCCAACTGGCGTTTCGCAAAACAAAAAGGTCTTATCCTTTTTATCTTCCTTAAGAATTAATATTATTTCTGATGAAATTTACCAAGGTCTTAATTATGATTTTAACCCAGCATCAATCCTTCAGTATGATAAGAAAGCTATTGTTGTTGATGGGTTCTCAAAATTCTATTCAATGACAGGATGGAGACTTGGTTACTTAGTGGTTCCAAAAGTAATGATTAGAGGGATACAAAAGTTGCAGCAGAATATGTATATTTGTGCTCCAACTATTTCTCAGCACGCTGCAATAGGCGCACTTCAAATTGAGAATAATGAGATTAGTAAGATGCTGAAAAGTTATAAAAGAAGACGTAATTATACTATAAATTCATTATCAAGTATGGGAATTGATATCAGCTATACTCCTGATTCTTCCTTTTATGTTTTTGCAAATATGACTAACTATACTGACAATTCACTTGATTTATCTTTAGATATTTTAAACAAAGTTGGTTTAGGTGTTGCCCCTGGGTTAGATTTTGGTTCAAGCTTTAAAAGACATATTCGTTTCTCATATTCCAGCTCTTATAAGAATATTCAAATTGGACTTGATAAGATGAGAGAGTATATTAAAGAATATACTTAATAATATTGAGAGTTATTTTTTAAAATATGAATAAGAACAAACTTGTTTTTGCAAATTGGAAAATGAATCTTCATTCAGAAGATATAAATACTCTTGTAAAAGGTGTTCTTAATGGATTAAACGATATTTCTGGTGTTGATATAGTCTTGGCCCCCACTTTTCCATATTTAGGAATTGTTAAACTTTTAACTGCAAACTCTAAGATTAGATTGTCAGCGCAAAATGTCTTTTGGGAAGAGAGCGGTTCTTATACAGGTGAAGTCTCTCCAGGAATGCTTTTAGATGTCGGTTGTACTTGGGCAATGATTGGCCACTCAGAAAGAAGGCAACATCTTTTAGAAACAAACGAGATGATTAATAAAAAAGTTTTAAGCTCTACATTGAAAGGATTAAACATTATTTTATGTGTTGGAGAATCTTTCGATCAAAGAAGGACAAAAAAGACTTTTGCTTCTATTTCAGACCAGCTCCACAGAGGACTTCGCGGAGTAGGAGAAGAGTTTTTGCCACAAATCGTTATTGGTTATGAACCTATCTGGGTAATTGGTTCGGGCCAAGCAGCTAGTCTTAATGATATATCTAGTGTTCATAATTTTATTTTCACCGAAGTTGAATCTATGTTCCCAACAGCAGAGTCATTGCCTAGAATTGTTTATGGAGGAAGCGTTAACACTACCAATGTTGAGCAAATTGTCGATCTTGATAACGTAGATGGAGTGCTTGTTGGTAATGCAAGTATGGATTGTGATAAATTCTGTGATATTGTATTGAAGGTTGTAAAATAAAATGATTGAAACAATTAAAAGCTCATTAATAATTTTTCATGGAATAGTTTCATTACTTCTTGTTCTTTCGATTCTTTTCCAACCTTCTAAGAGTGATGACTTGGGCTCGATGTTTGGAGGTTCTTCTGAATCTGTATTTGGTGCAGACTCGTCTTCCTTTCTTAGAAAATTAACGAAATGGTTAGGAACTATCTTTATAATAACAAGTATAAGTCTTGGCTATATTTATATTAAGTTTGATAAAACATCTGTCATTAAAGAGAAAATTAAGGTTCTAGAGCAAAAAGAAGAAGTATCCGATATAGATTAAATATATCATGGATGTCTGATATCATGGACGCATGATATCCATATAAGTACGCTAAAATATTGACTTTTTTCTTGCATATTAGAAAGAAAATGCTAATCTAATTTATGTAATATAGGAGGGTATTTATTATGCCTTATGTAATAGCAGAGCCGTGTAATGACGTTAAGGACAAAGGTTGCGTAGAAGCTTGTCCCGTAGATTGCATTTATGACGCAGGATCCCAATTAATAATTAATCCTGAGGAGTGCATCGATTGTGGAGCTTGCGTTGATCCTTGCCCAGTTGAAGCAATCTATCATGAAGACGACTTGCCAGATAAATGGAATACTTTTATTGATAAAGCAAAAGATTACGACTATGAAGGTCTTAGTCCTGCTGAAAGAAACGGATAATTTATTTTTAGGCATTTTTGTTACCGTTCATTTTTTATGATTCTTTATGCTAAGCTGTTCGAAGCACAGTTTATTAATTCAGTTCCTTCTTAATTAAGCAATGCGTTTCGATTCAAAGTTTGCCTAATGTAGGATTCTACGAAATTGTTCAGTATGTAAAAATTATTGGACCCTAAAGAACTAAAGCTAAAGTGGTAGAAGTGTAATTTGATAAGAATTTGCCAATTCAGATTTATCGAGAGATAATATGAGTTAAATATGAATATTTGTGTAATTGGATCAGGCTATGTTGGTCTTGTAACGGGCTCATGCTTAGCGGATTCTGGAAATAATGTTATTTGTCTAGATATTGATAAATCCAAGATCTCATCGCTTAAAAAGGGAAAGGTTGGTATTTATGAACCAGGCTTGTCTTCTATCGTTGAAAGAAATGTTAAATCAAACAGACTAAACTTTACCACTAATTATAAGTCTGCAATAGAAAGTTCTGAAATAATTTTTTTAGCTGTTTCAACTCCGCCAAACGAAGATGGCTCTGCAAATCTTGATTACATAAAAAGTGCGGCATTAGAACTATCTCAATATATGAATTCTTATAAAATTATTGTCACTAAGAGCACTGTGCCAGTGGGAACCACAGCATTAGTCAGGGACTTGATTGCTACGCGGACAGATCAGGATTTTGATGTTGCTTCTAATCCCGAGTTTTTAAAAGAAGGCTCTGCAATTAATGATTTCATGTTTCCTGACAGAATAGTTATTGGAGTTGAGTCACCTAAAGCTGAAAAGAAGTTAAAAGAGCTCTACGAGCCATTCATGAGGAAAGAATTTAGACTCGTTGTAGTTGATATTAGGTCATCCGAGTTATCGAAATATGCTTCTAATGCAATGTTGGCTACTAGAATCTCGTTTATTAACGAGATAGCAAATTTATGTGAAAAGGTAGGCGCTGACATTGAAAGTGTTAGAAAAATCATGTCTGAAGATAAGAGAATCGGAAGACATTTTATTTTTCCTGGATTGGGATATGGAGGCTCATGTTTTCCAAAAGACGTTAAGTCACTTATAGATATAGGAAAACAGAATTCTATGGAAATGGAACTCTGTACAGCTGTAGATAATGTAAATGCTAATCAGAGAGTTAATTTTTTTAAGAAGATAGAGGAGCATTTCAAAATTCTTAAAAATAAAAGATTTGCTCTTTGGGGCCTATCTTTTAAGCCTAATACGGATGATATTCGAGAGGCACCATCTATAGATATTGCGAGATTTTTAATTGGGTCCGGTGCAAAAGTTCTAGCCCATGATCCAGTTGCTTCTGAAAATTTTAAAGAATTATTCTCTGATTCTATAGCTTTCTCAAGTGACAATTATAATATACTCCGTGATTGTGACGCTCTTATAATCAATACAGAATGGAGTGAATATAAACAGCCAGATTTTGAAAAAATAAAGAATCTATTGAAAACTCCAGTTATCTTCGATGGAAGAAACTTGTACAATAAGCAAAAGATGAAGGATTTAGGTTTTTTCTATTCTAATATTGGTTTTTATCCAGAAAATGGGATTAAATAAGTATAAATTAACAGATAATCTAAGTTCCTTGCCGGGCGTTGGTCCAAAAATAGAAAAACTTTTTGAAGGTATTAATGTTAAAAATATTCAAGACTTATTGTTTTACTTTCCAAGACATTACAAGGATTACCGTAACACAAAAAAAATATCCGAAATCCTTGAGAACGAGGAAGTAACGATTAAGGGTGAAATAATTTCATCTAGCCTTATAAGAGCAAGAACTAAGATTTATGAAGTTGTAATAAAGGATGACCTGGCACAACTCAAAATAATTTGGTTCAATCCTTTTTATAGATACCTCAAAGATAATTTTGTAATAGGGAATTTTGCTATTATTTCAGGCAAAGCTGTAAAAGGTAGGAGTTCTAAATACCTTCAGATTATTAATCCAAAGCCTGAGAATATAAATATCATTGGAAAAGATGAAAAGTTAGGAAACTTCGGTAAAATTTCACCAATATATCCCCTAACTAAGGGTCTCACACAAAATAGAATTATTAATATATTAAATTTCTCATTGACGAATACTGAACTGCAAAGTTTAGATTTCTTTTCAGAAGATATAATTAAAGAATTTAACCTTTGTAGTATTTCTGAATCTATTCTCGGTATACATCAACCACAAAGACTAAAAAAAGAGGAGCTTGTTGACACTGAATCGTCTGAATCCGTTTATGAGTCAATCCCACATAGGGCATTTATATTCTTTGAGTTTCTGATTTTATGCCTAGGTATTAAATATAAGCAGAACTCAAAAGATAGGAATATTGGAATTTCTCATTCTACAACCCAGAATGAAGGCCTTTTTTCTAGGATACTATCAAATCTACCTTTTTCATTAACTAACTCACAAGTTAATGTTTTAGAAGAAATTCGAAGAGATATGAGTTCAACAATCCAAATGAGTAGACTATTACAGGGGGATGTAGGTAGTGGAAAGACAATTGTTGGCTTATTGTCTATGGCTAGAAGTTATGATAATGGATACCAGTCTGTATTGATAGCCCCAACAGAAATACTAGCAGATCAACACTATTTATTTCTTAAGAATTATGTTGATATAGAGGAGCTGGTTATCTTAAAGTCCTCAATAGGTAAAATCGAGAAAGGAAAAGTTAAAGAAAAAATTATTTCGGGTAGTGCAAAATTTATAGTTGGAACTCATTCTTTGTTTCAAGAAGATGTTGAATATAGAAAACTTGGAATGGTTGTCATTGATGAACAACATAGGTTCGGAGTTGTGCAAAGAAAGTTAATGTCAGAGAAGGGAGAGAATCCTGATGTTTTGGTTATGACTGCTACACCAATTCCAAGAACTCTTTCAAATATTTTTTTTACTGATTATAAGATCTCGAAGATTGATGAAATGCCAACAAATAGAGGAGAAATATCGACAAAAATCGTCAGTATTAATGATTCAGATAAAGTTTATAGTTTTTTGGTTAACGAATTAAAGAACGACAGGCAGGCTTTTATTCTATGCCCCCTTATAAGCAAGTCTGATAATGAAGAGTTTGAATTCCTTGAAGATGTGAAGTCGTTAAATTTAAGATTAAAGAAAGGAAGACTAAAAGATTTTAATTTAGGAGTAATACACGGGAAGTTGTCAGCAGATGAAAAAGAATCAGTGATGAAAAAGTTTAGGTCAAAGAAGATAGATGTTCTTATCTGTACAACAGTTATAGAAGTTGGCGTAGATATCCCTAATGCAAGCACAATGATTATATATAACCCTGAGAGATTTGGCCTTTCACAGTTACATCAATTAAGAGGTAGAATCGGAAGAGGACCTTACAAGTCAACATGCATCTTGTTAGTGGACCAGTTGAGCGAAGTCTCGAAAGAAAGATTGTTGATATTTAAAAATAATATAGATGGTTTCATTATTTCAGAAAAAGATATGGAAATTAGGGGCCCTGGCGCATTCTATGGTGCAGGATCTGAGCAATCTGGTAAATTCTGGGATTTACATCTAGCAAATTTGAGAAGAGATTTTTCAATTTTAAAAGAGGCAAGATTATGTTCTTTGAATATAGAGCAATATAGTTTTTACAAGAAGAATAAAGATTGTTTTAATAGTTTAATACTTTCAATGTGGGGAGAGAAACTGAATCTCACAAAAATAATTTAAAAAGGTATAATTAAGTATGGGCAATTTAATAAATGCAACTTTTGGTGCTGGTTGTTTTTGGGGGGTGGAAAATAAATTTATGAATATTAATGGAGTTCAAGAGACGTCTGTTGGTTATATGGGCAGTAAATTTAAGAACCCTACTTACTTTGATGTTTGTTCTGGGCTCACCGGTCATGCTGAAGTTGTCATGATTAAGTTTGCTCCTGAAATTGTTAACTTTACAACCCTATGTAAATTCTTTTTTGAGATTCATGAT
Organism: bacterium; assembly: GCA_018654605.1. GTDB lineage: Bacteria > Desulfobacterota_D > UBA1144 > UBA1144 > UBA1144 > TMED58. The sequence continues at coordinate 137,471 of JABILG010000018.1, read as the reverse complement.
CCAACCACTCTTAATAGACAAGGTCCTGATGTTGGAACCCAGTATAGGTCTGTAATTTTTTACTATGATTCAGAACAAATGAGCACCGCTAATACTATGATCTCTGACTATAATGAGAATAATTCATCCAAGTCCCCAATAGTAACAGATGTAGTAGAGGCCATGGACTATTATTTAGCTGAAGACTATCATCAAAAATATATACTTAAGAATAATCTTGAATCATGCGGAGGATAATTAAATTAATACTCTAAAAACAGGTTTCTTGTTAACTGTAATGACTTTATTCTTTATCTCAATCGGTCAATATCTGGGAGGAGCAGGTGGTATGAGGATTGCGTTTATATTTGCACTGGTAATGAATATAGGCTCATATTGGTTCTCAGATAAATTAATATTAAAGATGTATAAAGCGAAAAAAATTGATTCAAATAGGTTCTCTGAAATAAAGATAATTTTTACAAATCTATGTAAAAAAGCAAATATAGTTGAACCACAACTTTTTATTTACTCGGCAATTGAACCAAATGCGTTTGCTACAGGTAGGAACCAGAATAATTCAGTTGTTGCTCTGTCAACTGGTTTAATCTCCATTCTGGATATGGATGAGATTGAAGGCGTTATGGCACACGAATTAGCACATATCGAAAATAGAGATATTTTAATTGGTTCAATCGCAGCTACTTTCGCGGGAGCAATAAGTATGATTGCAAGCATGATTAAATGGGGATTGATTTTTGGTGCCTTTAGGGGAAATAGAAATTCTGGCAGTTTTCTAGGAAATATCTTAATAGCAATCTTAGCACCGTTAATTGCACTGATTATTCAAATGGCTATTTCACGGACTAGAGAATTTAAAGCTGATAGCTCTGCAGCTCAGATAACAAGTAAGCCTAAATCATTAGCAAAAGCTTTATCAAAGATTCAAGATTTTCATATGAAATCCAAAGAAAATAAAGAGTTAAATAAAGAGCTTCAAGCAGCTACATGTCACATGTTCATAATTAGCCCCATTTCTGGTGGAGTCGGTAAATGGTTTAGCTCTCATCCTCCTACTGAGGAAAGAGTTAAAAGACTAATGGACATGAATATAAGTTAATTTCTTTTATTGTTATATATTGGAATTCCAATTATCGCCCATGCTAACAATACTATTGAGCTTATGATTATTAATACATGGGAGCTAGGCATTCCAAATAATAAGTTTTTAGAGTATATATATCCCGCTGAGATACTACCAATAGCATGTCCCATAAAGCTTAATATATAATATGGGCTTGTGCCGGTAGCTCGCATCTGATCTGGGACATAAAGTGATAGCAAGCTTGGTAGTACAGACTGAAAGATTGTGATACCCAAGAAAAAGAATACACCTAAGCAATATAGGGTAAGCTCATTTTGATCTTGAAATATAAAATATAAGAAACCTATAGTAAGAAAAATCCAACCAGACTTAATTGCTAAGTTAATTCTATTTTTTTTCTCTAGATATCTTATTGAAGGATAGATAAATATTGCAGCAGGGAGAAATATTATTAAATACACTATGGAAAGGCTAAGCTCAGGTACTTCAAGAAATTTCCAGAAAAGTGGGTAAACAAATAGAAATATGCTTAGAATCAAAGACAGCATAAAGGAAGACAAGTAAATTTTTATTAATTCTTTCGATATCTCAAATTTCTTACTATGTGTACGATTTAATCTTTCCCCAATTCTTTCTGGATAGAAGATTATAGTTGTAATTATGGCAAGAATTCCGAATATGAAGAGTAAAAGAAATAGAACCTTAAAGTTAAATATGGAAGATACTATGGGACCTATTAAAAAACCAAGGACGAATGCTATTCCAACTGATAGTCCAACAATCGTAAAAGCACTAGCTCTATTATCTTTTGAAGTATTTTCTGATAACGTTGCGACTCCTACTGAACTGACAGCGCCACAACCTTGAATAATTCTACCAAATATAAGTATGCTTATATCATTGGAGAAATAACATATCAGACTACCAAGTGTGAAGAGTGAAAGGCCAAGTATGACGATTTTCTTCCTGCCAAATTTGTCGCTTAGATAAGCTAAAGGAACCTGCATTATTGCCTGTGCTAATGAATAAATCCCAATAGCAACACCAGCAAGGAATAAATTAGAATTATTATATTCAATCGCATAAATACTGAATATTGGTAACAACATAAATAGGCCTAAAAGTCTTAAAGATAGAATAAGACTTACTGTTGTAGTAGCTTTTTTTTCTATTGTTGAGAATGACATTTGAGTTAAGGGAAATATATCATAATTTTAAGTGAATATAGACAATTCGAGAAATAAATTCATCTATGTTAGATTTAGAAAATAATGTCATTTGCATATGCAGAAATTAAACTAGATAACCTTGAAAGAAATGTAGAAGCTATAAAGGATATCTTGCAAGATGGGGTTGAGATTCTAGCCGTTGTAAAAGCTAACGCTTACGGACATGGTTCAATAGAGGTAAGCAAGAAATTATCTGTGCTAAACATAAATAACCTAGCTGTTGCAACCTATGAAGAAGCTATGGAGATAAAGTCAGCAGGTGTAAAGAGCAATATTTTAATACTCGGTTCAATAACGAATGAAGAGATAATTAGCTCAATAGATAAAAATATTCTCTTTACGATATATGACATTTCTCAGCTTTATTTTATTGATTCATTAAATCTTGATAGTATCTCTTTTCATCTAAAGATTGATACCGGTATGAATAGGCTTGGGATTGATAGAGAGCAAATAATAGAGTCAATAAGTATAATAAATAAAAATCCTAACCTGTCCTTAAAGGGTATCTACACACACTTTCCTGAATCTAACTTGGTAGATTCTAAGTTTACTGAATCTCAAATTGATGAGTTTGATAAAATTATTATGAGTTTTAAGAATGCAATACCTAATATAGATTTTTTCCATATTTCAAATAGCACAGGAATTATTAACTTTCCTAAGTCACACCTTAATATGGCAAGGCCAGGGCTTGCCCTTTATGGCCTAGTTACAGAAGAAAATAGTGAAATCATTCCTGTCATGGAATTAAAGACCTCAATAGTAAAAATCAGAAATATTAAGAAAGGCGATTCGGTAAGTTATGGTAGAACTTTTATTGCAAAAGAAGAAATGATAATAGGAGTTATCCCGATAGGATATGCTGATGGTCTCCCACGAGCACTTTCAAATAAAGGGAAGGTGACTTGTAAAGATAAGAATTGTGATATTTTAGGAAGGGTATGTATGGACCTGACTATAATAAACTTATCGGAAATAGATAATCCCCGTGTAGGAGATGAAGTAATTATTTTTGGTACTGAGAAAATAAATGCAAACCAAGTTGCTGATTTAGCGGATACAATACCATATGAGATAGTTTGTGGAATCAGTAAAAGAGTCAAGAGGATTTATAAATGACAAAATCTCTACTCATACTTTTCTTTATCCTATTATTTCCTACTAGCTCTCCATCTTATGAACAAACTTTTTTTGGACCCTTGCTCGAATTTAAAAAAGACTCGGGTTCTAAGGTATATGCTTTTCGTCCATTATTTTATTACGAAGCGAACTATGAACTAAAATATAGGTCATTGGATATTTTATATCCAATGATGAGTTATCAAGAGGATAATCAACAAAATCAATTTCAAACTCTTTTTTACCTTGTAAGGTATAAAAATTTTAATGATTATGATAATTTACAGGAAAAGACCTTTTCTATTTTTCCGATTTTAGATATTTCATGGTCAGGAAAAGAAGAAAATAATTACTTTTCTTTGTTCCCAATTTACGGTAATTTAAAAAATAAATTTACAAAAGATGAAATAAATTATTTTCTTTTCCCATTGTATCTAAGAACAAAAGAAAAGAATTCTCATAATACACACTTATTGTGGCCTATTATTTCCAAAACCAAAGGAAAGTATGTATCAGGATTTAAACTATGGCCTCTTTTTGGATATATGAACAAAGTAGATAATATGGGATCTAAAATAATTAAAGAGAGCAAGTTCTTTTTGTGGCCCATCTATAGCTACAAAAAAGATAATACGAAAGGGCTTAATTTAGAGGAGAAAGCATATTTCCCTTTCTATCTTTCTTCTACTTCTACTATTCATGAAGCAAGGACTTATTTGTGGCCTTTCTTTAATGTTTATGTAGACAAGCTTAGGAATCAGAAAACATACAACATGCCATGGCCCTTCGTTCAATACAAGCAAGGTGTTAATATTAAAAGCAAAAGATTCTTCCCTTTCTATTCTTATGTTAAAACTAAGAATGTTGAAAAAGGGTTTTTCATGTGGCCTATATACAAGTATAAGAATGAAATCTTAGGAACAGATTATTTTAAAACAAAAAGTTTCTTGTTTTTCTTGTACAAGCAAGATACATACTATGACTTAAGAAAGAATATAATTAAAAAAGAGTTCTCAAGTTTTTGGCCTATATATTCAATTGACTCAGATTTAAATGGGTACGACCTCAGAATCTTTTCACCTGTTGAAAGTTTCTTTTCTAATAATATTAAAGTAAGAAAGATATGGTCTCCTCTATGGTCCATAATTAGGATTAGAGATGATAACTTCTCCTCTGAAACCTCTATTCTCTTTAATCTTATAAGTTATAAAAACTATAAAGCTGAAAAAAGGAAGAAGTTTAGTGTTAACTTTATTTTACCTATTGTTTCAAATGAATCAGGAATAAATTCAAATAAATTTAGTATTTTAGGCGGATTGTTTGGATTCGAAACTGGTGAGAAAACAAAAATTAGAATATTATATATACCTGTAAGTTTATGAATAGTTTTGTAAAGATAACAGTGGGAATAGGGGAATTTTTGGATCTTCTATGGAAGACCTTGAAATCGATTAAATATTTTTCAAGCAATGCAGATAAGTTCTTTTACCAAGTCTTTGATATGGGAAATAGGACTCTCCCTGTTGCAGCCCTCATTTCATTATCTATAGGTTCTGTTTTAGCTTTGCAGACAGGAATACAATTGTCTGGATATGGAATAGAGGACAAAATTGGAGGCATTGTTGGACTTTCATTATGTACAGAGTTAGCGCCTGTTATGGCGGCTATCCTGATGGCAGGTAGGGTTGGGTCCTCTATAACTGCCGAAATCTCATCCATGAAGATTTATGAGGAAATCTCCGCTTTAGAAACCATGAAGATTGATCCAGTTAGATTTCTTGTTCTTCCAAGGTTTCTAGCTTGTATTGTGACCTTACCTTTTTTAGTAATTTATATGGATTTGATTGGATGGCTTGGAGGCTCGTTTGTTTCTTCTATGAATCAAACCATAGCAGTCTCTTTTTCTTCATTTTATAACGACCTTAGTCAAGTAGTTACAATCTCAGATATTTCAGTGGGCATTATTAAATCACTATTCTTTGCTGTTACCATTTCAATAGTGTCATGTTCAGTGGGATTACTGGCATCGGGTGGACCTAGAGAAATAGGAAATTCTGTTACTAAGTCGGTTGTTGCTTCATTTATATCTATTTTAGTTTTAGATTACTTTCTTACAAGATTGTTAATCTTAGTAGGTCTCTTATGAAAAATTTTTCTTCAATAAAATTAGAAAAGCTCACTAAAAGCTTTAATGGAAAGACTGTTCTTGATCAGCTGGATTGCGAATTCCTGAATAAAGAAGTTCATGTTATTCTTGGTAAATCGGGTACCGGAAAATCTGTTTTGTTGAAAATGATTATTGGACTTATAGTTCCTGATATTGGAAGAATTATGATCGACAATGAAGATATACATAAAAGTGTTGAGAAGAACAGCCTTGTTCTATCTTATATCTTTCAGTCATCAGCCTTGTTAAATTCCTTAAGTGTTTTAGATAATATTACTATTTATCTTGATGAGCATAGAATTGGTACTAAAGAAGAAAGAGTTAGTAAAGCATATGAAATCTTGTCAGATTTAGGTATCGAAGAAGCTGCATTGAGAATGCCTTCAGACTTAAGTGGTGGTATGAGGAAAAGGGTTGCTATTGCAAGATCTCTAATTATTTCTCCCAACATACTCTTGTATGATGAACCTACCGCTGAGCTAGATCCTATTAACACTAAAATAATTTCACAAATAATTAATAACTTAAAAAACAATAGCTCTATTACTCAGATTGTTGTTACTCACGATATTGATTTTGCATATTCAATAGCTGATAAGATATCGATTTTAGAGAATGGAAATATAGCCGTAACAGGTGATTCCGCAGATGTTAAAAAATCAAATAATGCAATTTTAGCCCCAATTTAGGTAGAATATTCATATGAATAAGAAAATGCAGCTGGGAACTTTCTTTGTTTTAGGAATAATAACGCTCTTAGTTTTATTTGAGGTAGTATCAGGAGTTGATTTTTTAAAGAAAGAAAATACTTATACAAGTTATTTTTCTTCTGTTGGCGAACTTAGAGTTGGAAATGAAGTGAAGCTGTCGGGTGTTGAAGTTGGCAGGGTGAAGGCGATTACTTTGTCAGGTCAAAATGTTGCAGTTGAAATTTTAATAGACAAAGATGTCATTTTAAAAGACGATTCTATTGCTTCTATTAATATGACCAGCCTTTTGGGTAGAACTTATGTTGGCATCACTTTTGGTTCATCTAATTCAAGAATATTGAGCGACCGTGGAGTCTTGCTCTCTGCTAAACCCGTTGATTTTAATTCTCTAGTTACAAAATTAGATAAAACTGTCGATATGTTTAATTCTCAGCTTTTTGAATATAATGACCAAATTAAGTCAATACTATCAAATTTAAATATAATTGTTTCTAACGTAGCTAATTCCAAGGGTACTATTGGTCAATTAATCAATGACCCTGGTATATATGAAGATTTAAAGTCCAGCTTAGATTTTTTCTCTAATATTACAAAAAAGATAGATCAAGGTGATGGTACTTTGGGCCTTCTAGTTAATGATAAGTCTGTATATGATAGAGCAAAAAAGACTCTGGAAAAAATTAACATGCTTACAGATAAATTAGCTTCAGGAGATGGTTCCCTCGGAAAGCTGATTAACGATGAGGAGCTTTATAACTCTATTAATAACCTATCAGAGAATTTAAACTCTTTGGTAACAAAAATTAATTCTGGAGAAGGAACTTTAGGCAAATTAATTAATGATGACAGGTTGTATTATGATGCTTTAAATTCAGTGCGTAAACTTAAGAATGCAACTGAAACTCAAGAAGATCTCGCTCCATTGACAACAATCTCAGCAGCTTTTGGTGTTATGACTCTTTTTTAATATGGCAATTTATTCATCAAATCCAAATGCAAATAGAAACTTTCATATCGAGGAAAAGTTTGAGGCAGGTGTTGTATTGTCAGGTTCAGAAGTGAAGTCAATTAAAGAGGGTCAGTTAAGTATCAAAGAGAGTTATGCAATCATTAGAAAAGGAGAAGTCTTTGTTATAAATTCTTATATACCTAAGTATAATAATTCATCATATTTTACCCACGACGAAACAAGAGATAGGAAGCTTCTTCTTAATAAGATTGAAATTAGGAAGTTAATAGGTAAAACAAAGATTAAAGGATACACTCTTGTGCCCATAAGAGTTTATTCAAAAAAGAACCTTATTAAGTTTGAAATAGGGCTTGGTAAGGGCAAAAAGCTTTACGATAAGCGAGTTGATTTAAAAAAGAAAGACTTAAAAAGAGAGCTTAGAAGGGAATTTAAAAATAAAACTAGTATTTAATCTTCTTTAAATATGGTCTAATATATACACTTTGGGGGCGATTTGGTTTCGACGTAAATTTAGCATTTAGATGCTGCATGCCGAGAGCTAACTCGTAAAACTGGCACTCGCACAATAAGTGCAGAACCAATCAATCAACTTGCTGCCTAGAATAGTGTAGCAACATTGAAGCTAACTTTGCTCATAGGGTTTTCTTCAATGTCATTAATATGGGCCTGATAAAATTTTTTTCTCTGCTTTTTTATCAGTATTTTAGAGAATCGAGATATCTTTTGTTTTTTAGCTACAAGAGATATTTTTAAATATTGAGCTAAAATAAGCATGTAGAGGCTCTATTTAGCTTATTTCCGGACCTGGGTTCGATTCCCAGCGCCTCCAATAAAGTTATCATGAAAATACTAATAGGCTCAAATAATAAAGGTAAGATTGAAGAGTATAGAGCTCTGCTAGGGTCGAATTTTGATCCTTTACCTTTGTCAGAATTAGGAATTAACTTAGATGTGGAAGAAGCAGGTTCTACTTACGAGGAAAATGCGTTGATAAAACTTAATTTTTTGAAAGGAAAATGTAACTTTCCTATTTTAACTGATGATTCAGGCATTGAAGTAGAGTGCCTACACGGGAGACCAGGCATCTATTCGGCAAGATATGCAGGAGACAATGCTACAGATGATGCGAATATTGATAAGTTGCTAGATGAGTTGGATGGGACGAGCTCCAGAAGGGCTAAATTTGTATGTAGTATTGCTTATTTTGATCCAACTAATAATTCTGAAATAATAATGTGCAATGGAGAATGTGAAGGGGAGATACTTCAAGATAGGAGAGGAGTTTCTGGGTTTGGCTATGATCCTATCTTTTATTTACCAATATTGCAAAGATCCTTCGCTGAATTAGCTAAAGAGGAAAAGAACACTCTCAGTCACAGATATAAAGCAGTAAGAGAATTATTAAAAAGAATTAATATTTAATTTGTAAATATTGAAAACTTTCAATATTATAAGATTAAGTCCTATGCGTAAGAAAGTAACTAAATATATATTCGTAACTGGGGGAGTGATGTCCTCACTTGGTAAAGGATTAGCTAGTGCATGTATAGGAGCCCTTCTCGAAGCCAGAGGGATGAGGGTTTCAATCCAGAAGCTTGATCCTTACTTAAACATTGACCCAGGAACGATGAACCCCTATCAACATGGTGAAGTTTTCGTAACTCACGATGGAGCAGAAACTGATTTGGACCTTGGCCATTATGAGAGGTTTACTAACGCGCCTCTTTCCCAAGAAAATAATGTTACTAGTGGTAGGGTTTACAATGAAGTTATTTCCAAAGAAAGAAAAGGTGATTATCTTGGTGAAACTGTTCAAGTTATACCTCATATAACTGATGAAATAATTAAAAGAATTTACTCTCTGGAACATAAGCAAGATGTATCTATAGTTGAGATTGGTGGAACTGTTGGAGACATAGAGAGCTTACCTTTTTTGGAATCTATACGACAAATCAGATCCCAATTAGGAAGAGAGAATGCAATATTTATTCATTTAACATATGTTCCATATTTATCAGCTGCTGGGGAATTAAAGACAAAGCCAACACAGCACAGTGTTAAAGACTTACTCTCAATCGGAATCCAGCCGGATATTCTTTTATGTAGGACAGATAGATTTTTATCTAATGATATAAAAAAGAAAATTGCACTCTTTTGCAATTTAAATGTTGAATCAGTCATTACTGCAAAAGATGTCGATATAATATATGAGATTCCTCTTGTTCTTCATAAGGAAGGTCTTGATGATATCATTTTAGAAAATCTTAAGATTTGGACAAAAGAGCCTGATTTTTCTAAATGGGAGAATATTGTATCAAAGATTAAGAAACTTAAAAACGAGGTTACTATTGGCGTAGTTGGTAAGTATGTAGATTTGAAAGATGCCTATAAAAGTTTACATGAGGCTCTGTACCATGCATCTTTTCATAATAATTTAAAACTAAAGATTAACTATATTGATTCTGAAGACCTTGAGAAAGACCAGCCAAAGAATCTATTGTCAGATTGTGACGGAATTTTGGTTCCAGGTGGATTTGGCAACAGAGGCTTTGAGGGTAAGATTTCCGCGATTAAGTATGCAAGGGAAAAGAATATCCCCTTCTTTGGTATATGTTTAGGGCTACAAATGGCGGTAGTTGAATTTGCAAGAAATGTTTGTGATATAAAAAATGCGAATTCCAGAGAGTCAGGTAGAAAGATAAAGGATTTTGTTATAGACATCATGGACAATCAAAAAGATTTAGATACAAAAGGTGGGAACATGAGGCTAGGGGATTATCCATGTGAGATTAAGAAATCTTCAAAAGTCTCAGAAGCTTATAAGAAAAATAAGATTTCAGAAAGGCACAGGCATCGTTACGAGGTAAATCCTAAATATCATTCTATACTAATTAAGAATGGATTAGTATTAAGTGGATTGTCTCCAGATGGTAAATTAGCAGAAACAATTGAGATTAAAGACCATCCTTGGTTTGTAGCATGTCAGTTTCACCCTGAATTTAAATCAAAGCCCTTTCAACCACATCCTTTATTTGTTCAGTTCATAAAAGCCTCTTCTAAGAAGTCTTAATGACGAGTATGCAAGAAAAATTTCTGATAATAGAGAAGAATTCAAAGATTTACCTTGTAAAGCAAGTATCCTACGATAAGAAAAGAAGAAAGTATTCTGTCTCAAAATTTAGTGAAAATTTGATTTTTGAGATCTCCAATAAAGATATAATATTTACTGATATTACATTGTTGGATTGTATTTCCTTAGATGCAAAAATCAGATATAAGCTTAAAGACTTATGGCTATCCTTAATTATGGATGAAAATGTAATAAATTTTAGAGTATTTATTAATAAGGTAATCGATTTCTACAATATCACTTCGTTAATTGAATTAGATAGTTTAATTTTGTCATTCAATGAGGATTTTACTTATTTTAAGATATTAGACAAGAATAAGGTTTATTTAAATTCAGAATCGATAGTAACACGAATAGAATTAAGCCTATCAAAAAAGCAAGAAAAGAAGTCTTTATATGATAGCTTCTTGAAGGACTTATCATTAATGAAGGCATGTGATTGGTCTACTTATGATAGTCAAATAGAAGAGATTATTGTTTATCTTTCTGGCGGTACTAAATATTCAAGATCTTTCTTAGAGTCTGTAAAGGAGACTATTGGGACTAATAAGTATAGTGAAATTATCCTACATCTTAAGTCTATAGGCCTCTTTGCCGAAAACTTTGAGCCCTTATATTCTACATTAAAGTTAAATAGTAAATATTCTTATAATAAAAAAGATATAGATATTTTAGCATCTAGCCAGGAAAACGAGGATCAGGAAATTTTAGATGCTTTCACTATTGATGATCAGGGTAGCTATGATTTTGATGACGCGATAAGCATTAAGAGGGAAGATGGTGCTTATTTGTTATATATTCATATAAGTAACTTTAGCAGCTTGTTTTCAAACGATTCGATTTATATAAAAGATGCAAAGAGAATTATTAATACTATTTATGCTCCATCTGGGAACTTCAATTTGTATGATCGAAGGCTTGTAGATGTAATGTCTTTAAAAGCCAATTCTATTCGTCCTGTTCTATCTATCAAATATAAGTTGAAGGACTTTAATATAGTAAGTTGTAATATTGAAAAAAATTTTATCAAAGTTTCTGAGAATTTTACTTACGAAAAGTTTGAGTCTTTAATTGAGAGTAATCCTGATTACGCTTTCATTGATAAGTTTACTGAGAACTTAAAAATAGAAAGATTAAAAGAAGCAGATTTCAAGTTCTTTAATCAAGAGATAAATATTAAATTTAGTAAAGAAGGAATGCTTGTAATAAATCAAGTTGAAGCACTCAAATCTAGAAGAATTATCTCCGAGTTAATGATAATAGCTAATCTACATTGCTCCAAATACTTTATTGCCAATGGACTCACAGGAATTTTTAGATCACAAAAGAAATCAAATAATCTTGAAACAAGCATTATTGACGAAAACCCACCATTTTGTTTCCATAGAAAAGTCTCACCTTTAGATGTATCAATTAGACCTGAGCCTCACTATGGTCTAGGGCTGAAGTCTTACATGCAGATTACGTCACCAATTAGGAGATATTTTGATTCAATTAACATGTGGCAGATATCATATTTTATTAGCGAGAGAAGAGCTCTCTATGATGAGAAAGAAATTCAGACTATTCTTACAACCATGCTCCCCCAGATTGCAACAGTTAGGGAAAAGTCTAAAAAAGTTTATAAGCTCTGGATTTTGAGATATTTAGAGCAAATAGAAGCTAAGAATATATCAGGATATATCTATGCGTCTTTAAAAGATAAATATATTGTTTTCTTTAATGAACTAAATTTTTTTGAAAGTATTAGTAAGGAAAAATGCAGAAATCTATATGAAAAAGACGATTTCATAGAGCTTTCTTTCGATTTTGTAGATATTCAAAATCTAGAACTCATCAATCTTAAAGATTAAATTTATATCTTTAGTATTGTTTTATCTTTTTTTCGTTGCCCATTTTGTGTATAATATTTATTCAATATTCACCGTAAAAATAATTTCTAAATTTAATTTTGGTGAACAACTAGGAGGCATGTTTTGTCCGAAGTATTAACAATAACTGATAGTAGAACTAATAAAGAATATAAGGTCGAGATTCATGATGGCAACATAAGAGCTAAAGACCTTAGGCAAATTAAAGTTAAAGAAGAAGACTTTGGTATGATGAGTTATGATCCATCATTTGAAAATACAGCCTCTTGTAAAAGTAGCGTAACTTACATTGATGGAGATGCAGGAATTCTAAGATATAGAGGCTATCCTATAGAGCAATTAGCAGAAAGTAGTAGTCAATTAGAAGTCTCAAAGCTACTTATTGATGGTGAGCTACCTAGCAAAGATGAACTATCTAAGTGGATTAGCGATGTAAAGGACGAAAACAATCTCCCAGATGAAATTAATAATATTATAAAAGCTTTTCCACCTAACTCTCATGCAATGGGAGCGTTAACGAGCTTGGAAGCAGCTCTTTCGACTTTTTATCCAAATTCAAAAAATATTACAGATGAAAATGAAAATTATAAAAGTATTTGTCGTCTGATAGCGCAAGTTCCTATTCTTGCTGCTAACTTTTACAGGCATTCCCAAGGACTTTCATTCATTAATCCTGATGATTCCTTAGACTATTCAGAAAACTTCTTAAATATGATGTTTAACGGTGACAACAAGAAAATGCATCCAGATTTAGTTAGTGCTATGGATACATTGTTAATCCTGCATGCCGATCATGAGCAAAATTGCAGTGCTAGCGTAATGAGAAATGTTGGGAGCTCTGAGCCGGATCCTTTTTCTGCTGTATCTGCCGCAACAGCAGCTTTATATGGCCCTTTGCATGGCGGAGCAAATGAGGCGGTTCTTCAGATGTTGACTGAAATTGGTTCTGTTGAAAACATCCCTGCTTTTATGGACAAGGTAAAAAAGAAAGAAGTTAAATTAATGGGTTTTGGCCATAGGGTTTACAAGGCTTATGACCCAAGAGCTAAGTATCTTAAGGAAGCAGCTGATAAAGTATTTAATGTTACAGGAACAAATCCTTTGTTGGACATAGCTTTAGAACTTGAATCAATTGCTTTAAGTGAAGACTACTTTGTTGCTAGGAACTTGTATCCTAATGTAGATTTCTATTCCGGCCTAATTTACGAAAGTATGGGCATACCTAAAGATATGTTTACTGTATTGTTTACAATTGGTAGGACGCCAGGTTGGTTAGCTCAGTGGAAAGAATTATTAGCAGACAAAGACCAAAAGATTGCTAGACCTAGACAAGTTTATACTGGTTATAATTCTAGAGATTATGTAAACATTGAAGGTAGATAATTCTTAATTCAATTTTATATTAATTTATAGGATCTTAGTTAATAAATTTGGATTTAATCCTAAAGCGATTGTAAGTCCTAAACAAATTAATATTAGAATTTTATTTATAGTATTAGTCTTAAAATCAAGAGTCTGATTTATTGCTTTATCATCGAAAATTGCCTTTATAATCCTAATATAGTAATAGAATGAAATTCCTGCACTAATCAATATCACAACTGGAAGAAAGAAACCAAATGATTTGAAAGATATAATTGCTACATTAAACTTACCCCAAAAACCAGCAAACAATGGAACTCCTGCAAGAGATAGCAAGAAGCTTGTAAGTGTGATTGAAATAAAAGGGGAGCTTTTATAAAGTCCTTTCAAGTCATTTACTAGAAAGTCTTTATCAACTTTAGGCAAGGAATTTAAACAAATAAAAAGACCAACATTAGAAAAAATATAAAACGCAAAATATAAAACTAGGAATTCTGATGTAATGGGTAGTGGAATAATGACAAATATTAGCATTATTCCAGCATGTGGAATACCTGAGTATGCAAGAAGCCTAAATAATTTGTCCTGTTTAATGCTTAGAACTGAACCAAATATAATTGAAACTGTAATTAATATAGAGATTATATTTATAACTTGGAAATTCACTTGTGCACTATATAAATTTTGAAAGAAGAAGAATAGGAATCCTATAATAGCAATTTTGGGAATCGTACTTAAGAATGGAAGAATATTCATTGGAGCTGATTCGTAGGTGTCTGAAACCCAAAAATGTAATGGATAAAGAGCGCATTTAAAACATATAGTGATTAGGATAAAAATAGTACTTAAAATTACTATTACGTCTTTCGATTCCCATAGTATGTCAACGAAATAAGTGCTACCTGACAAAGAATAGAAGAGGACAGCAGAGAATATCATAAAAACGGTTGAGAGAGTACCAAAGAAGAATAGCTTTGTAGCTGCTTCTATAGACTTGCTAGAATTTGGACCCATTGCCGAAATTAAATATATCGGAATACTTAATATTTCAAAAGCTATTATCAAGGTTAGAAATTCTCTCGATGAAACTACTATCATACCGCCAACTAGGGATAGAACTAAAAGGAAACAGTATTCATTGAAAAATTCTTTAAATTGCTTTGTTTTTGAGTTAGATACCAAAAGCAGACTTAATAATGTTCCAGAAACAAGTAAAACCTTAATTTTGCCAGTTAATGAGTTATTTTCAAAGGTATTGTTCAAATATAGACCTTCGGGATTAGCTGTCAACAGCAAAGATATAGAAACAATTGAGCCTATAATTAATAGGATCTTGTTTGTGATTCTCTTATCCTTCTGGTCTATAATAGAGTTGAAAAGTAGAGCGAAAGACATAAGAATTAAAACTATCTCAGGCAATAAAAATCTAATTTGATCCATGTTTCATACACCAAGGATTATCTTGATTGACTCTCCATTTATAAAATTTAAAAAGAAATTAGGAAATATTCCAATAGTAATAATAGTTAAAATAAGTATAAAGCATATTAATTTTTCGTCATAAGATATTGTTGATATAGATTCTTTACTTTGAACATATCTGAGGCAAATCTTCTTAACTGTTCTAAACATATATATAGTTGTTATGAATATTCCAACTAATGGGATAATAATTAAAAGAAAGTTGCCGGACTGAGCAACACTGCTTATTATAAGAAACTCTGCAATAAAACCACTAGTCAATGGGAAGCCTACGCTAGCAAATGCAGCAAAGATAAAAATGCTTGAGATTAATGGTGAGTTGTCCGAAAGAGAATTAAGCTCTTTAATTGACCTTGTACCTTTTAAATTAAAGATTAAACCAACTGAAAAGAAGAGTAAGCAGATTATTAATCCGTGTGAAACTGTCTGTAATATCGCAGAACTAAGACCTGTTTCGTTATTCATTGCCAGTGCGAGAAATATATAACCTATATGAGAGAGTGAAGCGTAGGCTGCAAGATATTTGAGGTCATCTTGCATCATTGCTGTGAAGGCTCCATAAATTATATTTATGGAGGCTAATATGATAAATAAACTTGAATATTCAATAAATGCTGTATTAAAGATCGTTATTATTACTTTTATGAAGCCAATCACCCCAATCTTCATTAATATACCAGCGAATATGATAGAACCCGCTGTTGGTGCAGTTCCATGACCATCCGGAGCCCATGTGTGCAAAGGCCACAAGGCAGAATGTGAACCAAATCCCAAAACCAATAAAAAGAAAGCAAGCCAAAGATCATTAGACATATTCAAGCTCTCTTTATTCAGTATTTCATTTATAGAAAAAGTACCTTCACTTATTCCTACTATTGCTAGACCCAAGAAAATCAAAAGCGATCCTGCAAGTAGATATAAAGTTATCTTGTATGCACCATATGACTTTGTTCCAACTGACAAGCTTGAAAGTATCTTCTTAAATGGTCCTGAGACTTCACGTTTTAGATCGTACCCCCAATTAGTAATCATCAGAAACATTGGAACAACCGCCACTTCGTAAAACAGGAAAAAAACGAACAAATCATCTGCGATTATCAAACCATAGATTCCAATTGAAATAATTAAAATTAGTGTATTTATTTGACTTAATCTTTTTTTGATTTTGTAAGTTGAAAAAAGTGCGGTTGTTATAGTGATATTTGCAAGTATGAGAAGGACTACAGAAATCTTTGTAATTGAAAAAGACATATTTATATCTAAAGAAGTGAATATTGGATAAAGATTTATAATTTCAAAGTAGCTAGAAACCTCCAATAAATTATTTGAGGCAGAGTAAAGAAGAATTATGATTAAAGTAAATAGAGATCCTATTAATGGAGTAGTTTTTTTTACTATTGAACACTTATTAAAGATATTGATGAGCACTATAGGCAATAAAGGAAGAACTAAAATCCATAATAAAAACATTATTTAAGTTCCCCTATGATTAAAATGTTATCTATTATGGTCATAGCTAGTATCAGGACTATAAAGAAGACAATAGCCCTAACAGCGT
Organism: bacterium; assembly: GCA_018654605.1. Lineage (GTDB taxonomy): Bacteria > Desulfobacterota_D > UBA1144 > UBA1144 > UBA1144 > TMED58. The sequence continues at coordinate 120,786 of JABILG010000018.1, read as the reverse complement.
ATGATTTTGCTTGCCCATCTTGGATTCTCATTAATTTTCTTGAATAATAGATTATCTTAAAGGGTATATAGTTAATTAGTCCATCAATGATATTCCTATCAAACCAGGCAATAAATTCAGAGGTACCTTTGAATACTTTTTCATAAATTTCAGTATAAATAGAATCAGTTTTAAATAAAAATGAAGAGAAGATGCTGAACTGATTTAAATTCGTAACAATATTAAATCTCTTGTTATTATATAAATAAAAGACAAATATAGTTAAGGTTTGTAACATTAATATTCCGACAACAGAATGTGGCACTTCCTCTATATAGATGCTTTCATTAAATAACCCCATGGTAAGCGGTCCTACTAAAGATAAAAGCGCTAATAAAACAAGAGGGATTAAAAATTTAGGATTTATCTTATGTTCTAAATCATTTGATAAGTCAAAGTTAATTAAATTAAAAAATATTCTAGCAGAATAAAGACATGTGAAGATGGTTCCAATCAGCATTGCAAAACTAGCAATATAAAGTTTTTTATTTATCAAACTAAATACTATATATTCTTTTGAAAAAGATCCTGTAAAAAAATAAATAGAACTAAGGGAACAGCAAGCAATTATTAAGATTAAGCCCATAGTTGATTTTAATTTAATTGAACTCTTTAACAGTTCCAATTTTGAAGTTCCCATTAAAGCAATTACAACTCCTGCATATAAAAAAAGAAGAGATTTAAAGAAGCTATGGCTAAACATATGAAAGTACGCAAGGTCTGGTTTTTTAATCCCTATTGCTAAAAACATTAATCCGATATTAGAAATAGTTGAATAAGCTAGGACTTTCTTTAAATCTTCCTCAAAAAAGGCAACTATGGCACCTCCAACAGATGAGATGATTCCAATTACAATAAGAAAGTTAAGAGCTAATTCGTTACCTGAAATTGAGGGGTAAAGCTTAAAAAGAAGAAGAACACCCGCAACAACCATTGTAGCAGAATGAATAAGTGATGAGACTGGGGTAGGACCTTTCATCGCTTTTGGTAGCCATATATTGAATGGGAACTGCGCTGATTTGGAAAATACTCCGATGATTATTAGCAGTAAAGGAAGATTGATATTGTAATCTTTATTTATAACTTCTTTATTGATTATATCAATGCTAAGTGTTCCAGATATTGTAAAGATTAAAATTAGTCCAGCAAGGAAGAAAAGGTCTCCAAATCTGGTAATCCAGAAAGCTATTGTAGAAGACCTTATTGCTTCTGAGTCTTTATTCCAAAAGCCAATTAGAAAGTATGAGGATAGTCCTAATATTTCCCAGAAAATAAAGCTGCCAAACAAGTCGTTAGACAAGGTAAAAAGAAACATTGAAGAGATAAAAATTGTCAAGAAAAGAAAGTATCTAGCGTGGGCTCTTTTATCTTCAGGTTCTACAAATTTAGATGAATAATAAAGAACTAATATAGAGATGAATAAGACTACTTTGGACATAAGAATATGTTCCTGAATAAAATTAAATAGTAGATTTATCTCATATCCATTGACCGTTAAGAAAGGAATTGATAGCTGGCTGAAATCTATATTAAGAAAAAGTGCTATTAATGTAATTGAATAAATAATTATAGGCGATATGTAATTAAGAGTTTTGCTAGAATTAAAGATTCTACTTACAATGATTGATAGAATAGGGACTAGTGATAGAAATATTATATTCTGACTCATTTGCTACTCATCTCTCAGCCTATTTAAGTTATTAATGTCTATAGTTCTATTGATTCTTTGGTTTAATAAGAAGATTGCCAATCCGATAGCAACTTCGCATGCAGTTATAACTAGTATGAATAGTATAAATATATTAGCAGTATCATTTGAATAAGACTTACATATTGTGATAAATAAAAGATTTATACCATTCAAAAATAATTCTACACCTATGAGAATAGATAAAATGTGTTTCTTGCTCAAAAGCATAAATATTCCTATGCTACTAATTAAGAGTGAGGTGTAGACTAAGGCCATAAACATTTTTAGTCCACCTCCTTTCTAAATTTTAGAAGAGTTAAACATCCAACTATTGTTGCCAAAAGGAGTATTGATGATAACTCAAGGACGAATATCCAATCATTAAACAAAGATGAACTAATTTCCTGAACTGAGGCAACTCTATTTAGGTTAAAGGTTGTTTCCAAATTAATAAAGGTTTCAGAAGTCGATATTAAATAACTTGTAATCAAAAAGAAAAAGAAAGCTATCAATACTGCTGTAACCGGCTTATGAAAAGTCTCACCAAGATTGTTGTAATCCCAATCTCCAGTAAGAAAGATTGAAAAAAGAAACAAAATTAATGTTCCACCCGTATAAAGAAGTATCTGTATTACGCCCAATAAATTTGAACCAACTAACATAAAAATGAAAGCAATTATAAAGAGAGTTATACCAAAAAAGAACGTCGAGCGTATAATCTTAGAACTAAGGCAGGTAGTTAGTGCTGTTCCTATTGCAAGAATACAAAATATTATTACTAATGTTTCAATCATTTCTTGTCCTCCAAGTTTGGAGTGTGACTCTCTTGTAGTATGCTTCCTTTGGCCCATGAAGCTTCATACTTCTCAGCATTTCTCATCATCTTAGTCTTTGTTAAGTAAAAATCATTTCTAGATATTGAGGGTTTAGCTGCTTCTTTCATCATTATAATTGCATCAACTGGGCAAACTTGAACACAAAGTTCACATTGAATACAGCTTTGAAGGTCTAGATTGAATTTCTTAGCCCATCCTCTTCCGTCTCTTTTCTCAATATCAATCTCTATGATTTGTGAGGGGCAGACTTTCTCACATAACTTACATGCAATGCAGTTCTCTTCCCCAGTTTCTTCATTTGAGGTAAGTCCAAAGGTACCAATTCTTAATTTGTCAGGGAACACCCTTCTTTCTTCAGGGTATTTAATTGTAACCGCAGGTTTTGTGATATTTCCTAAAGTAAAGAAAAGGTTTCGATATATATTTTTAAGAATTCTTATCAATTTCATATCAATTAAAATCCATATAGTATTTTACTAAGCAAGCTAGGAGTAACCCTGTAAACGATAATGGTATTAGCTTTATCCAATTAAACTTTAATAATTGATCAATTCTGATTCTAAAAAAGCTCCACCTTATAAACAAGATTAAAGTGAAGAATAGTAGAGCTTTTATAACTATCAAAATGTTTCCTGAAAAGATGGGGCCATTTGGTCCACCGAAGAAAATTATCGACCCTAGAATGCAGATTCCGAAAAGGTGAACATACTCAGCTAAATAAAATAAAGCAAAGTTGATACCTGAATACTCAGTTGTGTATCCGGATATAAGCTCAGACTCTGCCTCTGATAAATCAAAGGGAATCCTGTTCCCCTCGGCTAATGCAGAAATCATAAAAATGATAAAGCTGATTTGACCAAGTACAGGATAAAATATTATCCATACATCTTCCTGGAATCTTATAATTTCTCCAAAGCTTAGACTTCCTATTAAAATGCAAGGTATAAGCAATGATATTATCAACGGTATTTCATAGGAAATTATTTGAGCAGTCATCCTTAGAACTGAGATTAATGCATATTTGTTATTAGATGACCATCCTGCTACAAAGATACCAATTATAATCAATGAACTAATTGCAATAAATAGCATTAAACTAAGGTCAACATTTAGCATAGGGTTTTCAAAATAAAAAGGTAGTAGAGCGAATGATGCAAGACTAACTACCATTATCCAAATAGGACCAAAGTTAAAAAGTAGCGAGTCGGAATTCTTTGGTATTGCATCGTCTTTAGTCATTAGCTTTAAGGCATCTGCTAGGGGCTGTAACCAGCCATGAGGATACCCCACATTATAAGGTCCAACTCTAGACTGCATTTTTGCAGCAACTTTTCTTTCAAGCCATACTAGATAAGCAACTATAAGAATGAGAATTGAGATAGTCTTAAAGATTGGTGTAGCGAAAATGATAAATGAATCTAACATTATCTATCAACATCTCCAAAGACGGGGTCTAATGAGCCAAGTATTGCAACAGAATCAGCAATAAATGTGCCGGGTAAAAGTTTCTCAACTAATGAAAGATTTGAAAAAGACGGAGCTCTGATTTTCATTCTGTAAGGAATAGCAGTTCCATCAGAAACTATAAAAAATCCAAGCTCACCTCTTGGAGATTCAATAGAAAAGTAAGAAGACCCTTTAGGGGGCCTAGTGAGTTTAGGGCTTTTTAATGGCTTCCTTGAATGAATATCTCCAGATGGAATCCCTTGTATAATTTGCTCAACAATTTTAAGTGATTCTATGTTTTCCTGCATTCTGATTATCGTTCTGTCGTAAGCATCTCCATTTATTCCCAAGGGGATATTGAAATCAAATTCAGAATAGCATTCGTAAGGCTTATTCTTTCTTACATCAAAGTTAATACCAGAACCTCGAACTATCGGCCCTGATCCACCAGATTCTTCCGCGAGTTTCTTTGATATAATCCCAATATTCTTTGTTCTTTTCATAAAGATTTCATCTTTTGAAACCATATTAGCGTAGTCTTCTAAGACTGGCTTTAACTCTTTAATTAGTTTCTTTATTTTATTTATGGACTCGGTTTTTACATCATATCTGACACCGCCAATTTGATTCATATTCGTATGAAATCTTGTACCTGTTAGGTCTTCCATGACATCAAGGATTTTTTCTCTTTCTCTAAAACAATAAAGAAAAAGACTAGCTCCACCACCAAGTGCACCACCTAAATCTAATCCATATGTGCCAAGAGCGACAAGATGAGAGCTTATTCTTTGAAGTTCTGCAACTAACACTCTTATGTAGGATGATTTCCTGGAAACTTCAATTTCACAAATTTTTTCTACGGCATTTATAAAACCAAGAGAATTTGAGGTAGGTGAAAGGTAGTCGTCCCTTTCAAGCACAGGTGGCAATTGATCATAGGTAAGTTTTTCAGATAATTTTTCTACTCCACGATGCAAATATCCCAAGAAAGATTCGATTTTATTTATTCTTTCTCCTTGAAGATATAGCTTCAGTCTAAAGACACCATGAGTCGAAGGATGTTGAGGACCCATATTTACGGCTAAATCTCCAAAGTCTCTCTCTATAATTCGGTCTTCCATTTCTCGTATTCCTTCCGTGTAGGGCGATATGGGTAAAAATGAGCGTCCATTACATAATCTTTTCTTAGTGGGTGTCCAATCCATTCATCAGGCATCATTATTCTTTTTAAATTAGGGTGCCCAATGAATCTTATTCCAAAGAGATCAAAAACCTCTCTTTCCTGCCAATCAGCTCCAGAGTAAATATCTGAAAGCGAGTCTATTGTTAAGTCTTCACCAAGCTGTATATTGAATTCAACGTCTTTGTTTCGAGTATTATTTCCAAGTAAGTATGTCAAAACAATATTAGAATCGAAATCGGTAGCAGTTATAAATTTTAAGTAAGTAAATCCATTATTTTTGAGTTCTTTTGAGAAATTTAATATTTCATTTTTATCTATAAATTTTGATTCTATTAGATTCTTGGATTTTTTTACTGGCTTTGCAACTTCGAGAGGTGAAAGAGTTTTCTCTTCTGGTATAGAGCTAGTATTATAGGTTGGGGAGGTTTTACCTTTACCTATAATTTTTTGAAGCTCTAGTATTCCGTCAATAAAAGCTTCTGGTGTGGGAGGACATCCAGGCACGTATACGTCAACTGGTATTACCCAATCCACGCCAGGGACTACACTATAAATATGTCTATAATGATCTCCTGAAATAGCACAGCTACCAGCAGCAATAACCCATTTAGGACCTGCCATTTGGTCATAAAGTGTTTTTATTCTTTCCGCCATCTTAACTGTTACAGTCCCTGCAACTATCATTAGATCAGCTTGTCGAGGAGAAGCACGAGTAATCATTCCCAGTCGGTCTAAATCATATCTTGATGAGAAAGTAGCCATCATTTCTATAGCGCAGCATGCTAAGCCAAAGGATAATGGCCAAAGACTTGATTTTTGAGCCCAATTAAAAAGATCTTTAGTGCTAGAGATAAACAGATTTGCTCCTGGGAGCTTCATGAAGGAGCCTATATCTTTTAAAGATTTATTTACATTTCCCATTCAAGGTATCCTTTCCTGTAAGCATAAATCCATCCGATAAATAAAATTATTAAAAATGTTATAAATGAAAAGTACGACCCTTGTGTCGGTTCAGCAAGATTTAATATCCAAGGAAATATAAAAACAAGTTCGATATCAAACAATATAAAGATTAAAGCAATTTTAAAATATGAAATAGGAATTCTTTTCCAGGAAGTTTCAATGCTTGGTTCACCACATTCATAAATTGAATCCGAAATATTTTTCTTTTTACCCAATATGAATTTAATGATTTTTGAAGTTAAAATCATTAAAATTGGCAATGAAATTAATGCCAAGAAAACTATAATAAAGAAAGGATATTCTGCCATGTCCTACGACTTATATTTTTAACTAATTATTAGTTAAAAGCAATTATAAAATAGCTTTTTTTAACCACCTAATTGTTTGCTGATTATAAGGTTATAAACAAAATCTATAGTGTTGTTAATTTCATCAAAAAAATTATTAATTAGCTCTTTATGTAGTTTTGAGTTAATGTCTCTTGATTCGTTAATCTTATTGCATAATATTTCATTGTTGACTCTGATCCTAGTTACTATTTCATCCAAATCTTCAGCTGACATTGAGTTTATGAGTGCAATATCTTGTATGTCTATCTTTAATCTTATTGTTTCTTCTTCTATTAAGGGGACCATAGAGGAGATAATATTAGGATAATTATTAAAGCTGCTCTTAAATATATCTACAATAATATTTTGGTTACTCATCTTTAAATTTTTGTATGTTTAATATCCCTGCAGTCAATAGTTTTATCGTAGAAGCAACGTCTTTAATAAGACAGACTGAGCTTGGACTGTGGAGGTATCTCACAGGAACTGATAGAACAGTAGCCTTTGAGCCTTTTCCTGTAACTTGGAATGCTGTGGCATTTGTACCACCGGCATTTTTTGCAGTTAATTGAAAATTTATCTTCTTTTTATTTGCAGTATCTTGCAAATAATTGTTAAAACTCCTGTCTGCAATTAAATATTTGTCAGAGATTCTTATTTCAGGTCCATTACCTAGCTGTGCTAGCTTTTTGTGTGCAGGAACCCCTGGTAAGTCATTCGACACAGTACCTTCTAGAGCAATTGAAAAATCTGGATTAACATTAGAATTAATAATTCTCGCACCTCTTAGTCCCATTTCTTCTTGAACCGATGCAGATACGTAGAGATTACATTTTAAACTTTTTTTATTGATTTTTTTAATTGTTTCTAAAAGAACATATAGGCCAATTCTGTCATCTAAAGATTTTGAAAGAATCCTGTCATTATCAATCACGCAGTCTGTTGAAAAAGTAACTTGATCCCCGATACTAATGAGCCCTCTAGTTTTTTTTGCACTAATCCCGGTGTCAATTAGGCAATCTTCCACAGGTGCCGCTCCTGTAGAGCTTTTATCTGATATGTGGGGTGGAATTGCTGCTACAGTGGCTTCTATCTGAGTCTTTCCCCATATAGTCAACCTCTGACCATAGAATAGTTTTGGGTCAATTCCCCCAAGTGATATAACTCTTAACATTCCATTTTCTTCGATATGTGAAATAATAAATCCAACTTCATCCATGTGTGCGTCAACTAATATTGTGGGAGCTTTGGGAATTGTTTCGTTGACCTGAAAGATTAAATTACCCATAGGGTCTTTGAGATAGCCTATGCATAAGTCTTCAATCTCCCTAAGTACTATCTTAGATATTTCTTGTTCACATCCTGGAACTCCAGGGGTATTGCACAACTCTTTGATTAACTCATTGCTCATGCCTATTATTATATATAAAATATGAGGGAATAAGGAAATACTTTTTTTGATAAAAACAAGAATTCAGTTTAAATAACAATATGGAGACACCACTTAATAATAATATAAACGAATATCTTGTCTGCTCAGAATGTCAAAAAGAATTTGAATCTGGTATGACAGATTTTGGTACCTTGAAGGAATATTCTAAGATTGATGCTGGTTTCACTGACCTAGGTTTTCAAGTTTGGTGTAGAAGGCATAATCACAATGTTTGTCATATTAATTTTGATGGCAATGACCTTAGCACTGATTTAAGATGTATTGTTGCTTCGTCGTCAGATTAGCCAATTCCCTCTAACCCGAATATTCGACAAAGTTTCTAGATGTTTCATATAGGCAAATTTTTAGAGTAAACTTCTTGTCTATCTTTTTTCTTAGGATATTCCATATAACAATAGCTATATTTTCTGCAGTTGGGTTTAAATTTTTGAATTCATCGGTATCTAGATTTAAATTTTTATGATCAAATCTCGATTCAATCTCAATTTCAATTAACGTGCTTAGTTCTTTCATGTCAATCAAGTACCCTGATTCGTTATCGAGTTCTCCAGAAACGGTGACATCTAACTCGTAGTTATGGCCATGATAATTTTCATTATTACAAAGTCCAAAGAAAGCTCGATTTTTCTCTTCTGTCCAATTAGGGTTGTTCAGTCGATGTGCGGCGTTAAAGTGAGATTTTCTAGTTACTGATATCATTTTATCTCTGAAGTAGCTCAATCTTGTAACCATCGGGATCTTGTATGAAAGCGAGAATAGACTTGCTACCTTTCATTGGCCCAGGTTCTCTAATTATTTTACCACCTTTTTCTCTTATTTCTTCACAGATTCCATAAATATCTTTGACTCCTATTGCAATATGCCCAAAAGATGTCCCCATTTCGTATTTTTCTACCCCCCAATTGTAAGTCAACTCCAAAAAAGGCTCTTTATCCTCAACATCAAATGAGAGAAAAGCCAATGTGAATTTACCACTAGGATAGTCGGTTTTTCTAATAAGTTTTAGATTTAATATATTCACATAGAACGCAATCGATTCTTCAAGATTACCAACTCTAATCATAGTGTGGAGGAATTTCATTATATAAATTTTAATTTACACTTCTTATTAAGTAAAGTTATAAAATGAAAGAGTCTTTAATAGTAAACAATTTAGGAAAGTCATTTAATGGAGCTAGTATTTTTTCAGATATTAGTTTCGAACTAGTGCCAGGGTCTATTGTTAGCTTAGAAGGAATAAATGGTTCAGGTAAGACAACATTGATGAAGATTATTGGCTCTCAAATTTTGGATTATAATGGAGAGGTTTTACTAGGAAGCAGGAATATTAAGGATTACAGCTCCGACTTGTTCGGTAGCGTTTACTATTTATCCCCTTTTCCGAACTTGTATGAGTATCTTACTTTAGATGAGAATATAAGTTTTTTCTCAGATTTGAATGGCATTGACGATATTAAAAGTACTAAGAATTTGATTACAAGCTTTGGTTTAGATAAATATGTTTCAAAAAAAATACATGAACTCTCTGATGGAACTAAAAAGAAGATTTCAATTTTAATCTCTTTCCTCGTAAATCCAGGTCTTTGCTTATTAGATGAGCCGTATACTTATCTTGATAGTCAATCAATAAAGATACTTAATAATCTTATAGAGGAATCCGCAAAAAAAGGAAAGTCTTTTTTGATAGCGGATAATTCCTCAGGAATATTGAAGTTTACAGGATCAGTGAGGTTATAATTCTTGAAGAATTTTTTAAAAATATTTATTTTAATCTTAAAGAAAGACATTTTAGTCGAAACTAGAGAGAAGCTCAATCTAGTCTATCTTTTTGTTTTATCTCCCACTCTGTCTCTTATAGCTTTTGTTTTTATTGGATCAGATTCCCCTACAGAGCTATTCTTTTTTACTTCTTTAATTGTTGCACTTATAGCGAATCAAAGAATCTCTAGGCAAGAAATTTCTTTGGGTGGCGATTTGATACTTATTTCGGCTCCATGTGATTTGTCCATAATATGTTTTTCTAAAATCTCCTTTTTTATACTAGTAAATATTTTTATTAATCTAATAGTTTTTGCAACCCTCTCACTTGTTTTGGAAGATATATTTTCAAATATTACAAATTTTCTGACATTGTGCTTTCTCTTTTCGGTGGGTGTTTCTTCTATTTTATCTACTTTTTCTTTAATGCTGGAGAGAATTAAAGGTGAAGGTCATTTTATGTTCATGCTAATCTACCCATTAATTCTTCCTTTTTTGCTACTAAGCTATAATTCGATACCTTTAATCGATTTATATGGGGGCGAGAGTTTCTTCTCCTCCTTCTCTTTGCAAGCTTTGGTAGCTTTTGATATACTACTTTTGACTATTTGCCCAATACTTTTCAGTTATTCTATAAGGAGGTAATTTATGTTTTTATTTCTTAGAAAGTACTCCTTTATTTCTTTAGTGATATTTATGACTTTAAGCCTATATATGACTTTTCTTTATGCTCCTAAAGAAAAAATAATGGGAGATGTTCAACGAATATTTTATTTTCATATGGGGTATGTGCTTGTTTTTACTTTAGCTTTTACAATGAATTTAATATATTCCATAAAGTTTCTAAGGCATAACAAAGAAATTGATTCAAAATTAGCTTATATACATGCTGAAATTGGTACACTTTTTACCTTGCTTACTTTAGTCTCTGGTATGTTCTGGGCTAAGCCAGTTTGGGGTACTTGGTGGACATCTGACCCCCAACTAACTACAACTTTAATACTTTTTATTCTTTATTTTAGCTATCTTGTTTTTCACAAATTGGCAGAAAGGTCTGGTGTTCCGAGATACTCCTCTGTTTTTGCAATAATTGCCTTTATTGATTTACCTATTGTTTATATTTCTGTCAGAATAATGAGAGGAATATCACCAGTTGTCTTTGGTAGTGAAGGTGGTGGGATTAGTAGCGAGATGATGGATACCTTACTTGTAACTTTCGCAGCTTTCTTCTTTTTTTACCTATATTTATTGGACTTAAGAATTAAGCTAGATAAAATATAATTCGAAGTTAATATAATTGTCATGAATATTGTTATAGATTCTTTAGAATACCTTTTCTATTCTCAGTTAGCCTTCTGGTTAATAATGTTAATTTATCTTGCTTATATTTCACGAAAGTTGAATGGTAAAGATTAATGTCTACGCCTAAGAAAAAGATTAAAATATTTGTGCTTGTACTGCTTCTGTTTTTTTCTTTCTTAATCTATAAAGCTGTGGAGTCCTCACTAGTATATTATTTAACTGTCACAGAAGCACTTGAAGAAAAGTCACAAAGCCAACTTAAAAGGTTGAGAGTTTCTGGCATAGTAGAGAAGGGGTCAATTAAGAAAAATCTTGATGGCTCTATAGCCTTTAATATTACTGATTTTAATAAGACAATACATGTCGAATATAAAGGTGAAATCCCTGATATTTTTAAAGATGAAATTGAAGCTGTTGTTGAAGGTAAACTGGTAAACAAAACATTTTTCGCAAATAAACTTTTTGCTAAATGTCCCACGAAGTATGAGGATGAACCTCTTTCAACCAATAAGGTCAACCTTGTTAAATAGTATCGGTGAAACATTACTTTTTATTTCTTTTCTTACTGGTCTTGCAGGTCTTGCATCTTTCTTCCTAGGTGCACTTAAGAAGGATGATGTCCTTATAGAAGTAGGAGAACGTTCAATAGTCACAATTTTCTTTCTCTTAACCTCAGGAACCTTTTTGTTAATATATCTATTGGCAACAAAAGATTATTCTAATGCATATGTAGCCAAGAATGTGAGTAACGATTTGCCCTTTATCTACTCTATTGCTTCATTGTGGGCAGGCCAAGAGGGCTCACTTCTATTGTGGGCTTGGATACTTTCAATTTACAGCCTTATTCTGAAGTATAGTAAGCCTTACAAGACTCTTCTATGTTCAACTCAAAGCATTTCACTTTTTATCCTAACTTTTTTTGTTTTCTTAATAGTCTTTGTTGATAGTCCTTTTGAGGTATTAAAAAATGTTCCTTTAAATGGTAGAGGGCTGAATCCTATATTGCAGAATTTTTATATGGCTATTCACCCATTAACCCTTTATGTTGGGTATATAGCGCTAACTATCCCTTTTGCATTTGCTTTGGGTTCTATAATATCAAAAGATAAAACTGATAATTGGGTTATCAGGTCTAAAAAGTGGACTTATTTTAGTTGGATTTTTTTGTCTAGTGGGCTTTTGCTTGGTTCTAGATGGGCTTACCTAGAATTAGGTTGGGGTGGATATTGGGCATGGGACCCTGTTGAGAATGTAGCTCTAATGCCATGGCTAGCCTTAACTGCTTTTCTTCATTCATCTATGGCACAGGAAACGCGAAGTTTGTTAAGAAGATGGAATATATGCCTTATTTTTCTTGCCTTCTTCCTTTCGATTTTTGGAACATTTATTACCAGAAGTGGCCTGATATCATCGGTCCATTCTTTTGCCCAATCGAGCATTGGACCATACTTTATGGTATTTATTATTTTTATCGTTCTATTCTCACTATTCATGTATCAGAAAAATAAGAAAATTATTTCATCCAAAGAGGATATCCTTTCTCTTTTATCTAAAGAGAATTTTTTAATCTTTAATAATATATTCTTTCTAGTCATAACCCTGACAGTTTTTTTAGGAACAGTCTTTCCTATCATTTCTGAGGCAATTACTGGTGAGAAGATACTTGTTGGCCCTACCTTTTATGATTTAGTTAATTTCCCTAATGTATTACTTCTAATGTCTTTGATGTCGGTGGCACCGATAATTCCCTGGAAAGACGCTAAACTAATTCCTCTTTTAAAATATATATCTAAACCAATATTGGCATCAGCCGTACTCACTGTATTATTTAGCTTTGTGTTTGCTAGTTTAAAAGTTTTACTAGTATTGTTTCTTTCTTTTTTCGTAACTATTATCATTTTGCAAGATTTGTTTATTGATTTTAGGATGCATACTTCAAGAGGTTTAAGAATACATGAAATATTAGACAAGAAGTCAAGAAGGTATTGCGCTTTTTTAATTCACTTTGGGATAATTCTACTTGTTGTTGGTATCACTTTGTCTTCTGTTTATGGGACTAAATCGGACTTGATATTATCAAAAGGTGAAAGTTCTGTAATTAGTAAGTATAGAATAGTATTGGTTGATACTTATAGGAAAGAAAGTGAGTCTAAGAGCATTTTGGGTGCTAAGTTAATACTCTCCGATCAAGGCAAAGATTTCTCTCTATATCCTGAGCAGAATATATACAAATATGAGGGAAATAGAAGTATTAACAAGGAGACCGAGGTAGCAATTTATAACACCTTGAGAAAGGATTACTACATAATACTAATAGATGAATTAGAAGATGGAAGATTTAATTTTAAGATTTATATTAACCCATGGGTATCACTCTTATGGATTGGAAGTCTTATATCAATTTTTGGTGGAATAATTATGATAATTAGGAGGAAAGATTAATGCTAGAAACAATAGTAGTTATATTAATAACATTAACATCCTTAAGCTATCTTTTTTACCCATTCGTTCAATCGAAATCACAAGTCAAACAAGTAGATTGGGATAATTGAGATTATGAGATTCGTTTTTTTTCTTCTGCTATTTTTGGTTCCTTCTTCTGCTATAAGCATAGAGGAGAATCTTACTTCTCTTGAGAATCTTTTTATAGAAAAGAGATGTATCACTTGCCATGTTGTTGGGCGAGGAAAGTTTGTTGGACCAGATCTTTATAATGCATTAGACAAGTACTCTGAAGAAGAAATACTTCAATGGATTAAGAACCCTCAGTCAATTTATAAGAAGTATTCTAAAATGCCAATTAATGATGGATATCCACCTATGCCTTATTTGAATGTAGATAGCTTTGAAGCAAAGAGGCTCTTAGACTACTTAAAAAGAACTAAGGATTTAGTAAGAAAGAATTCAAGAGTAAGAATATCGGGAACTATCAAGAACTTTAGTGACAACAAATTGCTAGATTCACAAGAAGTTCAGCTTGAATATGTAATGGCAGACAAAGTAAAGAATATTAAGAAACAAATTACAAATGATGGGAATTTTATCTTTGATAATTTAATTGGGAATATAGCATATAGAATAAAAATCTTTTATGATGGGATAGAGTATTCTACAGATAAATTCTATTTCTTGCCTAGAGAACATAATAAGTCAGTAGATTTAACGGTTTATGATTCAACGCAAGAGATTAAGAATTTAAAGGTTAATTCTTCTCATTTAATAATAAGTTATGATGAAGATTCTGAATCCCTAGTCATTGCCGAGATTATTAATGTTGAAAATCAATCTAGAAACATATTTATAGGATCAAATAATTTTACTGATAAAGTCAGAAAAATAAATTCATACGCTTTGTTCTCTGGAATAGAAAACCTAGATTTTCCTCACAGAAGCAAGGAAACCTTTATAGTTTCCATGGTAAATGTAATTGATACTTTGCCTATGCCACCTGGAGACAGAAGAATTGTATTAACTTATGCAAAAAAACTTAGTTTGTTCTCGACTACTATTTCAAAGGTTTTTTTAAATGATATATCGAACCTAACTATAATTGTTCCAGAAAATAAGCTTTCCTTTTCCATAAGTGGACTGGAGTATATTAAAAAAGAAGCTGATATAAAAGAGTTAGTCGACAATCAGTATAGTACTTATTCCATTAGCAATATAACGAAAGGACAAGAGATTAAATTGACATTTACAAAATATGATCTTTTCTTCAACACAAAGACTATGATAGGAATCATATTTATCCTTTTTATAGTAGGAATATTCTTATTTAAAAGATTTAAAGAAACTTAGACGAATGATAAGCCTTGCTAGGCCATTAGCTTTAAATAAGGAGTTAAGAAGTGCAGACTAGTTTAGTTATCCCTATGCTTAAGATAAGAGCAGTGCTAGATCTAAGGATAGTGCTTCCTAAAGACAGGTCTATAAAGCCATTATTATTTGCCAAAGTAATTTCTTCTTTAGTAAAGCCACCCTCAGGCCCAATTATTATAGATACATTTTCAGCTGGTTTAAAAAACTCTTTTGTAATTCTGTTAACACTGTTTTCATAGAAAATAATCTTTAAAGCAGAATTATTCAAACTAAATATGTCTTGATAGGCAACAGGTTCCGATATCTTCATAATGTCAGTTCTTCCACATTGTTTTGTTGCTGTCTTAATAATCTCAAGCCACCTTTGTTTTACTTCATTTGACCTTTTTATAGTTCTTCCAGATATTACAGGAATAAATTCTTTTACTCCAAGTTCTACAGATTTTTCTATAATATCTTCTATGGATTTACCCTTGGGTATAGATTGATAGACTGTAATGTTTGGCTCGTTTCTATTCTTCATTGGACGTAAATATTGGACTTGTACAATCATAAAAGTTTTTTTTATCTCAAGAATCTTACAAAAAAATTCATTTTCTTCTATATCGAAAATCAAAATATTGTCATCAGCTCTATGTTTTAGGACTACGATACAGTGATGAAAGTTCTTCCCATCAACTTTAATTTCTTCATCTTTCTTGATTTTCTTGTCTATAAAGAATCTATTCATTTTTTATTATATTTTACAATTTCAGCTAAAAGATTATCAATAGTGAATTTCTTGCACACTAGATGTGCTTTAATCCCATACCTAGAAAGTCTTTTAGCGGTTATAGGACCTATAGCTACGAACCTCGTCTTACTATTTAACCTTACTTTCTTTGGAGTTGTATATTTAAAGAAGTTGTCAACAGTTGACGAGCTTGTAAAAGTGATAAAGTCAATATTTACTCCATTTATTTTAGCCTGAATATCTTTTTTATCTTGATTCGTAGGTATTACAGTATCGTAGATTTTAACTTCTTTAACATTATTGCCAATTTTTTTCAGTCCTTGGACGAGAGTATCTCTTGCCATAGATGCTCTAGGAATAAGTATTTTAGAGTTATTGATTCTTAATTTTTCAAAGGAGTCTAGCAAGCCTTCCGCTGTAAATACAGTAGGAGTTAAGTCAACTTTTAAGTTTAACCTTTTCAAAGCCCTTCCAGTTTCAGATCCGATAACCGCAATCTTTAAATTCCCAAGTTTTCTTATATCTTTATGTATTTTAATAAACTCATTAAAGAATATCTCAACGCCGTTGACACTTGTAAAAACAAGCCATTCGTAGCTATTGATATCTTTTAGACCCAGTTTAGCAAGGTTAGAAGGTCTAGGCTTTATTTCTATCGTTGGTATTTCTATAGGGTTACCACCCAGTTCGATTATTTGCTTTGATAATACACTTGCGTTCTTCCTTGCCCTTGTCACAATAATATTTCTTCCAAATAAAGGTTTTTTTTCAAACCACGTTAGTTTTGATCTCATCTTGCAGACATCACCAATTATGATTATCGAAGGTGACTTAATACTGTTGATTCTTATTGTTTCATGAATGTTTTCAAAGTTCCCTACTACAGTTTTTTGATTAGAATATGTACCCCAGTTTATTGCCGCAATAGGTGTTTTTTTAGACATTCCATTTTGGACTAAGCGATTTATGTTTCTTTTAAGGTTTTTTGTCCCCATTAAAAAAATAATTGATTTCATTTTTGACAGTGCTGACCAATCAATTGAGGACTTACCTTTTCCAGGATCTTCGTGACCTGTCACAATTGCCAAGGTACTTGTCAGATCTCTATGCGTAACCGGAATACCTGCATAAGCTGGAACTGCAATTGCGGATGTAACTCCCGGCACAATTTCAAAATTAACTTTATTCTTTTTAAGTTCTTCTGCTTCTTCTCCACCTCGTCCAAACAGGAATGGGTCACCACCTTTCAACCTGACAATTTTCTTATACCCTTTTTGCGCTAGCAGGATAAGCTTCTTGTTTGTTTGCTCTTGACTTAATGCCTTAAATCCTAGTCTTTTTCCAGCGTTTATAAGTTTACAACTCTTTTTTGCTAGTGTAAGAAAGTAGGGATTACTTAAGTAATCGTAAACAATAACATCAGCTTCTTTAATTAATTCTAACCCTTTTACTGTTAATAGTCCCGGGTCTCCAGGACCAGCACCAACTAGATATACACAACTTTTCATTAATAGAAAGAAAACCAAAAACCACTAAAAAGTCAATTGATTTATATCAGTTACAATTAAAAGGTGAACAAAAAGTTTAAAATTAAGACATCTTTTAAGCCCAATGGCGACCAGCCAGAAGCAATTTCGAAATTAACCATAAACATACGACATGGAGTTAAAGAGCAAACTTTGCTGGGTGTAACAGGGAGTGGAAAAACTTTTACGATTGCAAATGTAATAGAGAATATCAGTAGACCCACAGTTGTTATGGCGCACAATAAGACGTTAGCTGCTCAACTATATGAAGAATTCAGGCAGATTTTTCCAGATAATGCCGTTCATTATTTTGTTAGCTACTATGATTATTATCAACCCGAAGCATATATACCTTCATCTAATACTTATATTGCGAAAGATTCACAAATTAACGATCATATTGATCAACTTAGACATGCTGCTACAAGTGCACTTTTTAACAGACGGGACGTTATTATAGTTTCGAGTGTCTCATGTATTTATGGAATAGGGTCTCCAAAAGATTATTTTAACATGGCGATTGAATTAAAGACTGGAGATACTTTAGATAGAGAAAATCTACTTTCTCAGTTGATTAAAGTTCAGTACACACGTTCGAGGTTTGAACTAACTAGAGGAAGCTTCAGGGCTATCGGAAATAATGTCGATATCATCCCTTCTAATTATGAAGACAAAGCTGTAAAAGTAAGATTTAAGGAAAAATCAATTTCAGCGCTATATGAAATTGACTCTCTTAATGGTGAGATTATCGAGGAACTAGATAGTATAATTATTTTTCCAAGTAGCCATTATGTAGTCGAGAAAATGACTACAGAAAAAGCCATTAGGTCGATAGAAAAAGAACTTAAAGAGCAAGTTAGCTTTCTTAAGAGTCAAGGCAAGTTAGATGAAATGAAAAGAATTCAAGAAAGAACAGCCAACGATTTGGAGCTTATGGAAATAATGGGATTTTGTCCAGGTGTTGAAAATTATTCACGACACCTAGATCAAAGATTAAAGGGAGAGCCTCCATCTACACTTATGGACTACTTCCCCGACGACTTTCTTTTGGTCGTAGATGAAAGTCATCAGACTATTCCTCAGATAAGAGGAATGTATGCAGGCGATAGGAGTAGAAAGCAGACGTTGGTAGATCATGGATTTAGGTTGCCTTCTGCATTAGATAACAGGCCACTTAACATAGAAGAATTTGAAAAAAAAATTAACCAGATAATATATGTTTCTGCAACACCTGCAGAATATGAAAAAATTAAAAGTGAAGAACATATTGTTGAGCAAATTATTCGACCCACAGGGCTTATTGATCCACTTTTAGAAGTAAGACCAGCAAAAAATCAAATTGATGATTTATTCTTGGAGATTAATAAGACTATTAAAAACAATGAAAAGATTCTAGTAACCACTCTTACAAAGAAAATGGCTGAAGAAATTAGTTCATATTACAAAGGTAAGGGTGTAAGAATTGAATATATGCATTCTGATATAAAGACATTAGAGAGGGTGGAAATTCTCAAAAAACTTAGAAATGATAAATTTGATG
The DNA here is from genome assembly GCA_018654605.1 of bacterium. GTDB lineage: Bacteria > Desulfobacterota_D > UBA1144 > UBA1144 > UBA1144 > TMED58. The sequence continues at coordinate 102,169 of JABILG010000018.1, read as the reverse complement.
TTTTAGTCGGAATAAATTTACTTAGAGAGGGATTAGACTTACCTGAAGTCTCCTTAGTTGCAATATTAGATGCAGATAAAGAAGGTTATCTTAGGTCTCAAACTTCTCTTATTCAGACTTTCGGAAGAGCTGCTAGGAATATTCATGGAAAAGTAATTATGTATGCAGATGAAATAACCAGTTCAATGGAAGCGGCAATGAAAGAGTCCAATAGGAGAAGGACTTTACAATCTAAATATAACAAGAGAAACAATATTAGCCCCAAATCAATTATTAAGGAAAAAGATTCTAATATTTCCTCAATATATAACATTGATTATAATCAAGAAATTTTGCCTGATGACCTAAATATTCCTCCCCATCAGATATCTCAAGAAATCGAAAAACTTAGAAAAGAAATGAGGTTATTATCTGCGGAATTAAAGTTTGAAGAAGCTGGATTGTTAAGAGATAAAATCAAAATACTTAAAAAAATGGAACTCGCACATATTGGAGAGATTGCATAATATATCTTAAATGTTATCCTTTTTCTGTTATCTTAGGATAATTAATGTTTTTTGAAGCGGGCTTGTCCCGCTTCTTTTGTTTGAAGGTATTTTTTTGGAAAAAGCAAGTTTAGAAAAAGTTACTTCTTTTATTAAAACTATATGTTCGACTAGTGAATTTGATTTGGTTGATATTGAAAATTCAAATACTTCTAATTCTGCTAAATTTGTCATTTTTATAGACAAGGATGGTGGTATCACTTTGGATGATTGTGTTAATTTTAATCAATTAATTAACGAAGCTGGTGGTCTAGATGATTTGATAGATTCTAGCTACACGCTCGAAGTTTCTTCACCTGGGCCTAAAAGACCTTTGAAAGTTTTATCTGACTATGTAAGATTCAAGGGAAGAAAGGTTAAGATTAAACTTCTAAGTCCTGACGTACTTAGTTCGAAGAAAGTATTTGTTGGCACTGTTGAGGATGTAATTGGAGATAAGATAAGTATTAACGATAGTGGAAAGATATTTGATATTAAGTTTGGGAATATTTTGAAGGCTAATTTAAATTTATAGAGGATTAAAATGAATGAAGAACTAGCAAGAGTAATTGACTCAGTTTCTAAGGATAAGGGAATTGAAAAAGAAATAATTCTGGAGGCTGTTAATGAGTCCGTTGTTTCAGCTGCACACAAGTTACTTAAGACTGATCCAAGATATAAAGAGTTGGAATGTCAATTTAATGAATATAACGATATAGAGCTTTTTGAATTTAAGAAAGTTGTAGATGACTTGTTTGACGAAGATATGGAAATATCTATCGAAGAGGCAAGGAAACTTGACCCAGAAATTCAATTAGGAGAAGAAATAGGTATAAAATTAGATCCTAGTTACACTAGGATTGCAATCCAAAATGCAAGACAAAAGATTATTCAGAAATTAAAAGAGGCTGAAGCAAAAGTTATATACGAAGAATTTAAATCTCGCCAAGGTGAACTTGTTAATGGGATAGTTAGAAGAATTTCTAAAGGTACTATAATTGTTGACATAGGAAGGACTGAGGCAATAATTCCTTACGAACAACAGGTTCCAAGAGAATATTTTCAACCAAAGGATCGCCTAAGGGCGGTTCTATTAAATATTGAAGAGGACAAAAGGGGAACCAAGCTTATTATTTCTAGGGCTCATAAGGATTTTGTTGAGTCACTTTTTAAGGCAGAAGTGCCTGAGATTGGGGAAGGAATTGTTCAGATAATGGGTATCTCAAGAGATCCGGGCGGTAGAACTAAAATTGCAGTTTCTTCTTCGGATCAAGACATTGACCCTGTTGGTGCTTGTGTAGGAATGAGAGGGTCTAGAGTGCAAAATATAATTCAAGAATTGAAAGGTGAAAAAATAGACATAGTTCCATGGTCAGTCGATGTTGCAAGATATGCATGTAATTCACTCTCTCCGGCCAGGGTTAATAAAGTAATTATGGATGATGTCTCAAAGGCAATGGAAGTAATCGTTGACGAAGACCAGTTTTCTCTAACAATTGGAAGAAAAGGCCAGAATGTTAGGCTTGCATCTGATTTATTGGGATGGGATATAACTATTAAAACTGATATACAGTTAAGAGAAGAACAGCAAGGAGTAGTTAAACTTTTACTAACTCTTCCTAAAGTTTCCGAAGTCAATGCTAACCTTCTATTCGCTGGAGGTTTTCATACATTAGAAGATGTTGCTTTTGGTGAAGTAGATGCAATACAAAAATCTTCAGGAATCGCCGATAAAGAGGATGTAGAGAAGATTCAGATCTCCGCAAGAACAGCCTTGCAAGAGAAGATAAGAAACGCTCCCGTGGAAGATATAATTGAAGAGAAGGAAGAAGAGTAATTTATGAAAAGAACTAAAATGAAAGTAAAAGAGTTAGCACTAGAAGTTTCTGTTGAAATTAAAGATATATTATCTAAGTGCAAAGATCTTTCCATTATTGCCAGGAGCTCGTCTAGCAGTCTTGATGATCAAGACGTTGAAAGGATTAGAAGCTCTTTCTCAAAATCAAAAATAGTTACTAAGACATCTGAAAGAGATACTGTTAAACGAAGTGGAGCCAAGGTAACCATAAGAAGGAAGAAAGCTGTCGTTAAAGAAGAAGAGCCTAAAATTGTAGAAATTGAAAATGAAAAGGTTGATTCTGTTAATTTAGTAGAAGAAAACAAAGAAGCTGAATTGAAGGATACTCTTCCTAGCAAGCCAGAACAACCAGCTGCTAAGATTGAGGACAACAAAAGCGAAACCCTGCAGCAATTAGAGAAGAAAGAGAATCAGTCGCCAAGTTCTGTACCGAGTTTTAATGCAAACAAGAAAAAAGATTCTGATAAGTTGAAGCCAAAAAAGAAATCAAAAATAAAAGTCTCTAATGAAGTAATAATGGATGATGATGCAATGGATGCACTCAAAAGTGCTGTAAAAGCTAAGCTTCCAGGAACTAGAAAAGAATTTCTAGTTTCAAATAATTTTCCTAAGAAAAGTAGAAATTTAAAGGATTCCCAGTCAACTGAACTATCTGAAGATGGTTCGGAAAAGGATCAGGAAAATTCTAAGAAGAAGGTAAACAAGATAAAGATTCAAGAAAAGATTCTAGTTACCCTTCTTGCAAGTAAGCTTAAGGTTAAGATAAATGAGGTAATCAAGAAAGCATCTGTCTTAGGTCTTACTGTAACTTTTAAAGATGAGATTGACTCAGATGAAGCAACAATAATTGCTTCAGAATTTAATTATGATGTAGAGGTAGACTCCTATAATGAAAAATCTGTTTTAAATGAGGGGGTTATTAGAAAAGATTCTGATATTAAAGCTAGGCCTCCAATCGTTACTGTGATGGGACATGTTGACCATGGTAAGACATCATTACTTGACTATATTAGGAAGTCCAAAGTTGCGGATAAAGAGTACGGCGGGATAACCCAGTCAATCGGTGCGTATAGTGTTGATTTTAATGGGAGGGATCTAGTTTTTATAGATACTCCGGGACATTCAGCTTTTTCATCAATGAGGTCTCGTGGTGCAAGTCTTACCGATATAGTAATATTGGTAGTCGCTGCAGATGATGGGGTAATGCCTCAAACGGTTGAAGCAATTAACCATGCTAAATCCGCAAATGTTCCTATAATTGTTGCAATAAACAAAATTGATACACCTGATTCTAATATTGATGTAGTTAAGACCAAATTATCAGAGCATGGACTTTCCCCCGAAGACTGGGGAGGAGATACTACTTTTGTTGGTGTTTCTGCTCTTAACGGTGAAGGGATTGATGAGCTTTTAGAGCTTATAAGTTTACAAGCCGAAGTAATGGAGTTAAAAGCTAATTCTGAAATATTATCCTCAGGGTATGTTTTAGAATCTTTCTTGGATAAAGGTCGTGGTGTAGTCGCCACAATAATACCTAAAGAAGGAAAAATTCAACGTGGTGATATTATACTTTGTGGGACAAGTTCAGGAAAGGTTAGGGCATTAATCAATGATAAAGGGAAGCAGTTAAAAGTATCAGGCCCTTCTATGCCAATAGAAATCTTAGGTTTAAATACAGTACCTGAGGCAGGACTCCAGTATCACATTGTAAAGAACGAAAAGATTGCCAAAGAAGTTATAAAGAATAGACAGGATACAATCCAAGAAGAAGCAACTTATAGTAAGCATACGGTTGATTTGGATTTTATTAATTCGGATCTTCTACTAGGCACTATAAAAGAGCTGCCTCTTATTATTAAAGCCGACACTCAAGGATCTCTAGATGCACTAGTTTCGGCTCTGTATAACTTTGAATCATCAAAGTGTAAAGCAAAATTAGTCCATAGTGCTGTTGGGAATATTAATGAATCTGATTTTGTACTTGCTGAGTCAACGGGGTCAATTATTTTAAGTTTCGCCACTGATATGGAAGCAAAAGTGAAATCACTTTTAGATAAATCCTCTGTGAGATGTGAAAGTTTTAAGATAATTTATGAAATTCTAGATAGGATTAAAGAATTATTAGAAGGTCTACTAGATCCAATTTTAGAAGAAAGAGTGCTGGGTCATGCTGAAATAAAAGAAATATTTAACCTTACAAAACAAGGAAGAGTCGCAGGATGTATGATAGTCGACGGTAAAGCTATTAGAGGGTCGAACATTAGAATCAAAAGAGAGGGGGAAGTAATACTTGAATCTGAACTTAATTCTCTTAAAAGATTCAAGGATGATGTAAAGGAAGTAGCCAATGGTTTTGAATGTGGAATAGGTTTTGAGAATGATGATGATATCAAGCAAGGAGATATTGTCGAAATTTTTACCTATGATAAAATTAGCCAAAAGATAGATTTTTAAATGAACAACGCTAGTATTGAAGACTTAAAGTCAATAATCTCAAGCAAAAAGAAGGTCTTGATAGTTAGTCATTACAACCCAGACGGTGATGCAATAGGCTCTTCATTTGGTTTAGCTAATTATCTTGAACTCAATAATATCGAATCTCATGTTTACAATAAGCATAAGGTGCCTGAATATTTAAGTTTTCTATCAACAAAAAATTTCCATAATTCCATTGAAACGATCCCAGATGATATCGATTTATATATTGTGGTAGATTTTAATGATTTTGAAAGATCAGGTGACCAAATGATGGATTACCTTAGAAATCAAATATATAAAAAAAATGAGACTTTAATAGTCTTAGATCATCATGAGAATAACAAAATAGAATCAGGACATCTTATGATAGATACGTCTGCTTCATCAACTGGAATTTTGATTTATAGAATTTTGTCAGAATTTGATAAAAAGATAGATTCAGTAACTGCAACTTGCCTGCTGACAACCATAATTACTGATACTTCATCATATAAGAATTCAAATTCAAACATTGAATCTTTTAAGGCTTCCTCAGATTTATTTGAATTAGGAGCGGATTTGGAATTAATTAACAAGAATATTTTTAAAGTGGGAAATATAAAGAAATTAAAATTAAGAAATAAGATTCACTCGACTTTGTTATTCGTAGAGGATTTAAAGTTGGCAATTTGTTATGCAAGAAAAGATTTCTATTCAGACACTGGAACATCAAAGGAAGATTCTGAAGGAATACCAAATGGATTGATTTTTTATGATGATGTTGAGATAGGAGTCTTTATTAGAGAAATTGGAGACAATAAATGGAAGATAAGTACCAGGACTAATAATTACATAGATCTTTCCATTTTTGCAGGTACTTTTGGTGGTGGTGGACATAAGAACGCATCTGGATTTCTATTTGATGGAAAGCTGAAAGATTTACGTAATAAAATAATAGAAAATTTAAAAAAATGAATAAAATTATCATAGTTGATAAACCTTATGGGCTAACCTCTTCATATGTCGTTAACAAATTAAAGAAATATTTTGGAGCATCTAAAGCCGGACACTCAGGAACTTTGGACCCGCTAGCGACAGGTGTTCTAGTGGTCTATTTTGATGATATGACGAAAATTATTCCTTTTATTGATGAATCAATAAAAAAATACGAAGTAAAGATTTTATTTGGTATCGAGACTGATACTCTTGATATTTCTGGAGAAATTTTACGTATATCAAAAGTTAAAGACTATTCAGATATTGATTTTTTGGATGTTGTCACAAATTTTATCGGAGATTATAATTATACTCCTCCTAGTTTTTCTGCTATCAAAATCAAAGGGGTTCGGTCCTATAAATATGCAAGACAAGGAAGAAGCGTTGACCTGCCAAAGCGAAAGTCAATCATTAAAGACATAAAAATTGTTAATAATGGAACTTCTGTCATAACTCTAATTGTTGAGTCGTCAAAAGGAACCTACATTAGAGCTTTAGCAAGGGACATAGGTAGTTATATTGGCTCATTCTCAACTGTATCAAAGTTGGAGAGATTGGGAACAGGTAGGTTTAAAATTGGAGATTCAAATAATTATTACTCCATCCTGGATGGCAAGGAACCTAGCTTTTTTCCCTTAAATAAGTTGTTTCCTCTCATTGAGATAGATGATAATAATGCAGAAAAGATTCTTAAACAAAGAAATTATAAGATGGTAGATTTGCAAGAATTAATAGGTAGGAAAATCGAAGATCAATTTGTTGTAATGGTAAATAATGACATCCCTCTCTTAATAACTACTAATAAATTTGATAATAATAAGAAATATATTTGCTCAGAAATAAAGTTTTTTAGCAAAAAAAATTAAACTTACTTGATTTTATTGAATTATTCATTAATTATTAAGCTATTAAAAATTAAAGAGGTTGTTTTGACTATTAACAAACAAGACATAATATCTGAATTTGGTAACAATTCTAAAGATACTGGCTCAACAGCAGTTCAGATTTCTATACTAACAAAAAGAATAGAGGTTCTTACTAAGCATATTCAAGTTATGAAAAAAGATGTTTCTTCAAGAAGAGGTCTTTTGCTTCTCATAGACAAAAGAAGGAAGTTACTTAAGTATATTAAAAATAAAAATAATAGTCAGTATTTAGACTTGTTAAATAAGCTAGGTTTAAGAAAATAACATTTAATGACAAATTATAAAAAAATATCTGAAAATATTGAAGGTAAAGAGTTTACTTTTGAAACTGGGAAACTTGCTAAGCAGGCAGATGGGTCGGTATTCGCTCAGATCGGAGATACACAAGTCCTTGCCACTGTTGTGAGTTCGCATGATGCAGTTGATGGAGATTTTCTCCCTCTAACTGTTAATTATCAAGAGAAGGCTTTTGCTGCAGGAAAAATACCTGGTGGTTTTTTTAAACGAGAAGGTAGACCGACCGAAGCAGAAACCCTTATTTGTAGATTGATAGATAGACCATTAAGACCTATGTTCCCTAAGGATTACAATTTTCCAACTCAAATTATAATTTCTGTATATTCCGCAGATGATGTAAATCCACCTGATGTTTTAGCTTTAACAGCAGCTTCTGCTGCTTTAACTGTTTCTGATATACCGTGGGATGACCCTATAGCAGCTGTTAGGGTAGGTAGAGTGGACGGAAAGCTTATCTGTAACCCAAGTTATGAAGAAATAGAAAATGCTGATCTAAACTTTATAGTTGCAGGTAGTTCAGATGCAATATTGATGGTTGAGGGTGGTGCTGATGTTGCACCTGAAGATGATATCATTAATGCGCTTATGTATGGGCATGAACAAATTAAAAAATTAATCGAATTCCAAAAGAAGCTAGTGTCGGAAGACCTAACTAAAAGAGAATTTGCTGAGAAGAAGGTTGATGAAAGTTTAGTTTCTTCTGTTGATGATATAGTCGCCAACGATATAAGCGAGGCGGCAACTATCAAGTCCAAACAAGAGCGTAGTTCTAAATTCAAAGAAATATATTCTTCGGCTGTTCTAAAACTTGAAAATAATGATAATTTTGATGAAAAAGAAGTTAAGTCAATTTTTGATAAAATAAGAAAGAATTCAATTAGAAATATGATGATAAGTAAGAAGACCAGGATAGATGGTAGAGGATTTGAGGATATTAGAGATATATCATCTGAAATTACTCTTTTACCTAGAGCACACGGCTCTGCAGTGTTCACAAGAGGCGAAACCCAGGCACTTGTAGCTGTTACACTAGGGAGCAAAGAAGACCAACAAAGAGTTGACTCGTTAATTGGGGAAGAAAAAAAACCATTTATGCTCCACTACAACTTTCCACCATTTAGTGTTGGTGAAGTTTCAATGAGGCTTGGTACTGGAAGAAGAGAAATCGGACACGGTGAATTAGCGAAAAGAGCAGTTAAGGCTATTCTTCCTGGAGCAGAAGACTTCCCTTACACAATTAGGATTGTCTCAGATGTACTTGAGTCTAACGGTTCCTCATCTATGGCTACTGTTTGTGGCTCTTCTCTTTCATTGATGGATGCAGGTGTTCCTGTTAAAGCCCCTGTTGCTGGAATTGCAATGGGTTTAATTAAAGAGGGAGATGAGTATATAATCCTCTCAGATATTTTGGGCGATGAAGATCACTTAGGGGATATGGATTTTAAAGTATGTGGAACTTCTGAAGGTATTACAGCTTTACAAATGGATATTAAAATTAAAGGTATTAGTAAAGATATAATGAAGGAAGCTTTGGAACAGGCAAAAAAAGGAAGGAATCATATATTATCAGAGATGGCCGAAACTATTTCATCTCAGAAAGACAATATTTCTCCATTTGCTCCAAGAATTACAACTATAATGGTTGATCCTGCAAAAATTAAGGATATTATAGGTTCTGGTGGAAAGAATATAAGAAAACTCATAGAAGATAATAACGTTAAAATAGATGTAGATGATACAGGAAGGGTTAACGTTATAGCTGTAAATGAGGATGATGCCAAGGGCGCACTTAAAGATATAGCCTACATTGTTAGAGACATTGATGTAGGTGAATATTATATAGGCACAGTAAAAAGAGTTTTAGATTTTGGAGCAATTGTTGGTCTAAGTCCTACAATGGATGGTCTAATACATGTATCTGAACTCGCCAAAGAAAGAGTTGCAAAAGTAACTGACATTTTAAACGAAGGCGATGAGGTCTTGGTTAAATGCTTAGAGAAAGGAAGAGATGGTAAAATTAGGTTGAGTAGAAAAGAGGCTCTCGATCAAGACATTGAAAAATTCAGAGAATAACAAGAAAAAATTAATAGTTCTAACAGGTACTACATGTACTGGAAAATCCTTAACAGCTTTAAATTTACATGATTTAATTCCTTCGGAAATAATCTCCGCTGATTCTATGCTTGTCTATAGATATTTTAACATTGGAACGGCAAAACCAACAAAAAAAACTCTTAGCAAGACTAAGCATCATCTTGTAGATATAGTCGACCCTGATGATGAATTTGATGCATGGAAGTTTATGGAACTTAGTAGGGCAGTAATTGATGAGTCAAATTTAAATAATTTTATAGTTGTAGGTGGTACTCAGCTATATATTAAATCTTTAATAGAAGGGTTGACCTTTGATATATCTAAGAACGTTGATGTTAGAAGGTCTATCTTGAGCGATTTGGAATCTTATGGAACTGTTTACATGTATTCTAAATTAAAAGAAGTAGATCCTGAGGGTGCAGCCATGATTAGTTCCAATGACAAGCAGCGTATTGTTAGATATCTTGAAATTAATTCAATAACTGGTCAAAGAGTTTCTCAAGTATTTAAAATGAAATCAAATCAAAAAATACAGAATGTAGATTATATAAAAGTTGGCTTATCGATAGACAGAGAAAGTGTCAATACCATGATTAACAAAAGAGTAGATCAAATGATAACTGACGGATTAGTTGAGGAGGTTGTTGAATTAAAAAGAAGATATAATACGAATATAAGGCCATTTAACTCGATTGGTTATAAAGAAATATCCTTGTATCTTAACTCCGAAATGTCATTAGAGCAGGCAGTAGAATTGATAAAAATACGAACTAGGCAATTTGCAAAAAGACAAAGGACATGGTTGAGGAAAGACAAGGAGGTAAAATGGTTTAATCAAGTCGAAGACTTAATCAATTTTTGTACGAACTACGCATTTAGCTAATTACTAATTTAATTCCGGCTAGAACCATAAATAAACCAAAGAATATCTTCAAATTCTCAGGCGATACTATTTGAGCTATTTTGGAACCAAAAAATATTCCAATGGAGAAGAATAAAGCGATAGCTAAGGCAGCTTTAATATCAACATTACCATTTTGATAATAGTTAAATGCACCTATTGCAACAACAGGTATAGTTAGGACTGCTAGCGCTGTTCCTTGGGCTAAATGCTGATTAAATTTTGCAAAGAAAACAAGGAATGGAACCATGATTAGCCCACCTCCAATACCCATAAATCCACTCAGGAAACCACCTATTAAGCCGGTTAAGATAAAATAAATCATTTAAGACCTCCTTCTTGATTGACGCAACCTATAATTTCTGCAGATGAGATTTGTTTAATAGAATTATGTTTACTTATATTGTTGAAATACTTTCGACTCTCATTACATAAACCCCTGCTTGCTAAAGTTCGCGCCTTTAGAGAGTAAAGTAATTCTGTTGATACAGTAGATTCCATCTCTTCAATACTGTTTAATACTAAAAGAGATTCATCATGCTTACCTTCTTCGAATAAGTTATTTGCGTATAAAAGTTTAATAGAGTTAGTAGAGGTATGAGATGAATCAATGGATTGAATCAGTTTAACGATTTTTGTTTCATCCTTATATACTTTGTTGTTAATGGCAGCGTTAACAATGTCATTATTTTGAAGTTCTCGAGCTTCCTTCTTGTTTATTACAAAAACAATTGACATGTAAAAGAGAAGACCACCTAATGAAAACATAATGATTTTTTTTAATATATTTTCCATAAAAGAATTATACACTTTTAATTGTAATTCGACTAAACTAAGATTAGGTATATGGGCAATGTAATTAAAATCAAGTCAATGAATATTTCTTTGGGTTCAGATTTTAGAAATTCAATCCTTGAAAATGTAGATTTTGAAATTTCCTCACCTACTATGGTTTCAATAATGGGTGAAAGTGGAGTAGGAAAGTCTTTATTTGGTTTTAGCTTACTATCTAAAGAAGGCCTATATGGAGCTATAAAAGAGTATGATTTATTTGAATGTGGCAACAATATTGTTACAGATATTCCGGTAGAACATTTTGCATATGTCCCCCAAGAACCTCTTTCTTCTTTAAATCCTGTCATATCAATTCTCAAGCATTTTGATCTTAATCAAAAAGGAGATTGTGGCGTCTTGGATTTGAAAGAAGTATCTTTAAGGCTACTTGCCGAAGTTGGTTTTGCAGATCCTAATTATATTTTATTAAAGTATCCACATGAATTAAGTGGTGGTATGGCTCAAAGAGTATTGATTGCATTAGCTTTACAGAACAATCCCAAAATATTAATTGCTGATGAAGCGACTTCTTCTCTTGATACAGTTAGTGAGAAGATTATATTAGACTTATTAAGTAAGATTTCTGAGTCTAGAGATTTGACAATACTTCTCATCACACATGATTCGAGAATAGCTAAGAGTTATTGTTCTGAGCATTACTTTATTAAAAATAAAAAATTAAGCTTAATCGAGTCTATAAATTCTGAGAGTTTTCATCAGCTTTCAAGTCATAAAATCGAGGACTCTACATTGTCAGCTTCCTTGGTAAACAATTTAAGAGAGGTAGTAGAAGTAAAGAACCTTAGCTTTGGCTTCTTAAATAATGAAAATATATTAAAAGATATCAATTTTAAGATAAATCAAGGAGAAGTTTTAGGTCTTATTGGACTAAGTGGCTCAGGAAAGAGTACAATTACAAAACTGTTAATGAAACTATATAAAGCAAAAAATGGTTCTTGCTTTTTGTTTGGAAAAGATATTAGTCATTATAGTGCTAAGATTTATGCATCGTATGTTCAGATAGTGTTTCAAGATTTATATGGCTCTCTAAACCCAAAGAGGAAAATTCTAGACATTTTACTAGACTCATTCTTAGTCAATAAGAGTTCGATAGAGCCAGTTTCTAGTCAATCGAACTTATTAAACAGGCAAGATTTAGAGTCTAAAATTCATATTTATTTAGAGAAAGTAGGACTAAATGTAAACATTTTAAGTAAATATCCTAGTTTGTTGAGTGGAGGTCAAAGACAAAAAATTTTAATATTAAAAGCTCTACTTGCTAATCCTAAGCTAATTATATTCGATGAGCCAATGTCTTCATTGGATATTAAGTCTCAGAATGAGATTATTGAAATCATTAAATCCTTATATTTAGAGGAGAATATAACCATATTGTTTATAACACATGACTATAGACTTATTCAGGCACTATGTAATCGTGTTATCGTGTTATCAGATGGAGAGATTGTAGAGGATGGTAAAACAAGCGAAGTTTTTGCAAATCCCAAGCATAATGCAACAAAAAAAATATTGGAAGTTGTAAAATAGTATTTATGTCATATAATACTCGGTAAAAAGGATACAAAATGGCTACACCAAAAAGAAAAACTTCAAAATCAAAAGTAGGTAAACGAAGAAATAATACTAAAGTTAATTTGCCTGGACTTTCAAAGGACAAAAAATCTGGAGAATTAAAAGTTACACACAGATATAGCTCTATTGAGAAATATGAAGAATCAAAAAAAGCCTAGTTCATTTACCCTTATAGGGAGAAAAATATTTTGTTAAGTTTAGTTTTTCCTGGTCAAGGTTCTCAATATGTTGGCATGGGCAAAGATCTTTATGATAATTTTAAAGTTGCAAGAGATACTTTTGCGCAAGCCAGCGAAAAGTTGAACTTAGATTTGAAGAAATTATGTTTTGAATCTGAAGATGTTCATCTAACTGTCAATGCTCAACCAGCAATCTTAACAGTAAGTACCGCTGCTTTTAGAGTTTTAACATCTGAAAGGGATATAAAGGCCGATTTTGTCGCTGGTCATAGCTTAGGTGAGTATTCTGCATTGGTCGCGTCCGGATCTTTAGACTTTGAAGATGCAATTTGGGCTGTTCGAAAAAGAGGGGAGTATACTCAACAGGCCGTACCTTTAGGAATAGGTGGAATGGCTGCAGTGTTAGGGTTGCCTGATGAAGAAGTAGATAAGATTTGTAGTGAGGCTTCTAATGATAGCTCATATGTTTCAGCCGCAAATTATAATAGTATAGGGCAAGTCGTTATTTCTGGTGTCAAGAAAGCAGTCGAAAATGCCGCAAAGCTTGCAAAAGATGCAGGAGCTAAAAGAGTAGTTCTCTTGGATGTTAGTGCTCCATTTCACTCCAAGCTTATGAAATCTGCGGTCCATAAAATGAGAGATGTCTTAGATGGTATAAATTTTTTAGATTTTAAGATTCCTATGGTTACAAATTTTGATGCTAGAACTATCAGTGATAAGAGTAAAATTAAAAATTTATTACTAGATCAGCTAATTAGCCCCGTTCTTTGGCACCAATCAATAAATTATTTGAATTCAAACTTAGGAGTTAAGTCATTTATGGAAATTGGCCCCAAAAATGTTTTGACTGGATTAATTAAAAGAATAGTGCCAGAATGTGAAACTTTAAATTTCGGTGAAAAAGCCGATTTGGAAAAAATCTAAAATGTTAGAAGGTAGAATTGCATTAGTTACAGGTGGGTCTAGAGGAATAGGTAGTTCAATCTGTATAGAATTAGCCAAGGCCGGTGCTACTGTGCTTATTAATTATTCAAATTCTCGTGACTCAGCTGGTAAAGTCTTAGAAGAAATAGAAGAAAGCAATGGAACTGGTGAGGTGGTAGGATTTGACGTATCTGATTATTCTATAGTGGAAGAAAAGATAAAATCTTTAATTGATAAATACGGAAGAATTGATATTTTAGTTAATAACGCAGGAATTACTAGAGATTCTCTGTTTATGAGAATGAAGGAAAGTCAGTGGGACGAGGTTTTTGAAACTAACACAAAAGGCGTTTTTAATTGCACAAAGAATGTTGTCAGGACGATGCTGAAAAATCAATATGGAAAGATAATTAATATATCATCAGTAGTAGGTGAGATGGGTAACCCTGGACAGGTTAATTATTCTTCAACTAAGTCCGCACTAATTGGGTTTACAAAGTCTTTAGCTAAAGAATTAGGCTCAAAGAATATAAATGTTAACGCAATTACGCCTGGCTTTATTGAGACAGAAATTACAGAAGTATTATCAGATAGTATTAAAGATAAATATAAAGAAATAATCCCACTCTCAAGATTCGGAAAGCCTGAAGATGTTGCTAAAGCTGTATTGTTTTTAGCTTCAGATGATTCATCATATATAACTGGAGAAGTTTTAAAAATTAACGGTGGTTTATACACTTAATGGAGGACTATTATGTCAGAAGAAACTAAACAGAAGGTTGTAGCCCTAATTGCAGAACAATTAGGTAAAAGTGAAGACGAGGTAGCACTAGATGCTCAATTTATTGAAGATCTAGGAGCTGATTCTTTAGACCTAGTTGAACTTATTATGAGCATGGAAGACGAATTTGGTGTTGAAATTGCTGATGAGGACGCAGAAAAAATTCTTAAGGTAAGCGACGCTGTCGATTACGTAATTAAGAATCAAAAGTAATAGACATGAAGAAAGTTGTAATTACTGGAATTGGAATGTTGTCATCCCTAGGGGTAGGTGTTGATGAGATTTGGCCTAAAATAAAAGAGGGTACCTCTGGGGTTAATTTTTTAAAGAAAGTTGATGCATCTGACTTGAAGACTAAGTTCGGAGCTGAGGTTTCGGAAGAATTTAATCCAGAAGATTTTATGGATGCTAAGGAAGCTAGAAGGAGTGATCCTTTCATAAGGTTTGCTGTTGCAGCTGCATCTTTAGCATTAAAAGATTCAAAATTAGAGATAACAGACGAGAACTCACATTTAGTTGGATCTTATATAGGCTCGGGCATAGGCGGAATACAAACGTTTGTGGACAATACTTTAGTCTATAATGATAAAGGACCAAAAAGAGTGTCTCCTTTCTTTGTTCCATCTATGGTGCCGAATATGGCTGCAGGGTATGTTTCAATATTTAATAATCTAAAAGGCCCAAATTGTGCTGCTTGTACCGCATGTGCTGCTGGAGCACATTCAATAGGCTATGCGGCAATGATGATTGAAAGAGGTGACGCTGTTGCGATGGTTGCCGGTGGTGCTGAGGCCCCCTTGGTTCATGTAGCGATTGCAGGTTTTAATGTTATGAGAGCAATTTCAACAAGAAACGAAGATCCCAGTGGTGCATCCAGACCATTTGATAAAGATAGAGATGGGTTTGTCATGGGTGAAGGTTCTGGTTTGGTTGTACTTGAGGAGCTCGAACATGCTAAAAAGAGAGGAGCTAAGATATATGCAGAACTCATAGGTTCTGGTTTTAGTGGAGATGCTCACCACATTACTTCACCTAATATTGATGGACCTGTTATATGTATGGAGTCTGCTTTAAGGAATTCTAAAATTAACCCAGAACAAGTTGATTACATTAATGCTCACGGAACTTCTACTCAACAAAATGATATAAACGAGACTAATGCAATCAAAAAAGTATTTGGTTCTTATTCAAAAGAATTATTAGTAAGTTCTACAAAGTCTATAACAGGACATTTGTTGGGTGCAGCTGGTGGACTAGAGGCAGGAATTACATCTCTAGCGCTTAGTGAAGGAGTTGTGCCTCCAACTATTAATTTGGATAATCCTCAAGAAGGTTGCGATTTAAATTACGTTCCTCATAATACGATTGAGAAAGATATAAAGATTGCTGTTAGTAATTCATTTGGATTTGGCGGTACTAACTGTACTTTGATATTTAAGAAGTTTGAGGATTAATAATGAAAATCGCAATAGGTTCTGACCATAGAGGCTTCAGTTTAAAAGAAGATTTAAAAGATTATATTCAAAAGTTAGGTTTTGACTATAAGGACTTTGGGACTTTTTCAGAAGAAAGTTCAGATTATCCTGATTCAGCTTCTGAGGTTTCTTTAAAAGTTTCACAGGGTCAATATCATAGAGGAATACTAATCTGTGCGTCAGGTTCGGGAATGAATATCGTTGCAAATAAGTTCCCTAATGTTAGAGCTGTAGTTGCAAATGATGTTAATTTGGCCATTATGTCTAGAGCACATAATAATTCAAATATAATAACTTTGGGTTCAAAATATGTTTCAGTTGATGTAGCGAAGAATATAATTGAGCTTTGGTTAACAACTGATTATGAAGCAGGAAGACACGATATAAGGTTAAATAAATTAAAACAAATCGAGAATATAAATTTCGCGGAGTAATATGAAAAAATTTTTTGATGATATTAAATCAGAATTAGGTAAAATCTCTTGGATAAATAAGAGAGAGAATATAAAGTCAACTGGCGGAGTTGTCCTCGTAACTATTATATTGGGAGTTTTTCTGTTGCTAGTTGATTTCGTATTGTCCTCTATAACAGAATTACTGTTGGGTGGTAAATAAATGGCAGACAAGTGGTACGTTGTTCACTGTAATACTGGATCGGAAGATACAGTAAAAAGATACATAAATACTCAAATGAAGATGGACAACTGTCATGATTTAATTACTGACATTCTTGTTCCTACTGAAACAATTGAAGAGCAACTTAAAGGTGGAAGAAAGAAAACATCAGAGAAGAAATTTTTCCCAGGCTATCTTTTGGTTAAGACGGAACTGAATGAGGAGTCATGGCATTTCTTGAGAAATATTCCTAAAGTTATTGGCTTTGTAGGTGGAAAAGTTAAAGATGGAAAACTGCTGGTAGAATCTGTACCCACAGTTGATGAGTCTGAAATTAATAAAATGAGAAATAAAATTGAAGAGGGAACACTCAAACCTACACCAAAAGTTATTTTTGACAAAGGAGAGTCTATTAAAGTAATAGAAGGACCTTTTGAGAATTTTACAGGCGTGGTAGAAGAAGTTAAAATGGAAAAAGGAAAAATTCAGGTTTTAGTGGAAATCTTTGGTAGAGCAACACCTATAGATTTAGACTTTAACCAAGTGGAGAAAATTTAAATGAAAAAAGTTCAAGGATCTTTAAAATTATTATGCGAAGCAGGAAAAGCATCGCCGGCACCACCTATAGGTCC
Organism: bacterium; assembly: GCA_018654605.1. Lineage (GTDB taxonomy): Bacteria > Desulfobacterota_D > UBA1144 > UBA1144 > UBA1144 > TMED58. Next base: position 85,083 of record JABILG010000018.1, on the reverse strand, counting down.
AGCTCTAGGGCAAAAAGGTATAAACATAATGGAGTTCTGTAAAGCTTTCAATGCTCAAACGGATAAGCTGGAAGGGTTGCTACCAGTAGTTGTAACAGTTTATGCTGACAAATCCTTTTCTTTTATAGTCAAGACTCCTCCAGTGTCATATTTGATTAAAAAAGCTGCTAAGATTGAAAAAGGTTCAAGTACTGTCCCCTTAGTCAAAGTTGGTAAAATATCAGAAAGTCAGTTGGAGGAAATTGCAAAAACCAAGATGGATGATATAAATGCTAATGATATAGACGCTGCAAAAAAGATTGTAGAGGGTACAGCGAGAAGTATGGGAGTTGAAGTAAAAGGATAGGTGAAGTGATGAAAATAAGTAAAAATAAAAAAATCGTAACAGAAGATGAAAGAGTTGATAAGAATAAATACTACTCACCGAGTGAAGCAGTTGAGATAATTAAAAGTCTTAAAACCTCAAAGTTTGATGAAACCATAGATTTGTCTATTCAGCTTGGTATAGATCCTAAAAAGAATGACCAGCAAATAAAGATAGCAACTGTTCCACCAAACCCATTAGGTAAAAAGACTAAGATTTTAGTAATCTGTAATGGTGAACATACAAAGAAAGCCGAAGAATCAGGAGCTGACTTTGTTGGAGCAGAGGATATTATTGAAAAGATTATTGCTGAGAAATGGACAGGTTTTGATGTAGTAATTGCAATTCCAGAGTTGATGCCAAAGATTGCCAAGTTAGGCCAAGTTCTAGGACCTAAGGGTTTAATGCCTAGTCCTAAAATGGGAACCGTAACTAATAACGTTGAAAAGGCTATTAAAGATGCAAAAGCAGGTAGAGTGGAGATAAAAAATGATAAGCTAGGATTGGTAAATTTCCCTTGTGGTAAAAAATCATTTGAATTTGCAAAAATTATGGATAATCTATACTTCTTAGTTCAGTCATTGAATAAGTCTAAGCCTGCATCTTCCAAAGGCAACTATCTTAAGAAGGTGAGTGTTTCAAGCACGATGGGACCAGGTTTTAAAATTGATATTTCATTACTGAAAGAAGAACTTAAGAAATATGATGGAGTTGTAGTTTAGTATAATGTTAGGAAAAGAACAAAAAGAGCAAATCGTAAGCAACTTTAAAAGCTCATTTTCAGATACACCTTCGTTTCTATTAGTAAACTTTAGGGGTGCAAAAGTGTCTGAATTCGAGCTTTTAAGAAAGAAGCTTAGAGATAACAATGCTGTATTAACAGTTGTAAAAAATAATCTACTAAAGAAAGCTTCTGAAAATACGGATTTTGAATCAATCTTCACAGATTCAGTTGGCGAAACTGCTATTACTTTTTTAGAAGAGAATTATGTCGAAGTCACAAAAACATTTGTTGAGATAGAGAAGGACCATCCAAACCTAGAAATTCGAGTTGGTTTTATTGAAGGAAAGTCTCTGGATAAGACTGAATTGGAGAAGATATCTAAATTGCCATCGAGAGAGATTCTAATTAGTCAAATGATTTCAATGCTTAATCAGCCTATTATTAAATTTATTAATGTATCTCAGGCAATTCCTAGAAACTTAGTAAATGTTTTAAATAACTTGAAAGATAAAAAATAAACGTATATAATACGAATTCAATATTTGGAGGACTTTTATGCCTGAACTATCAAAACAAGACGTTATTACTTATCTAGAGAAAGCTAGCCTGCTGGAAATTTCAGAGCTAGTAAAAGATATAGAAGAAAAATTTGGAGTAGAAGCTGCTGCACCAGTTGCAGTTGCTGCCGCTGCAGCACCAGCTGCTGGGGGAGACGCTCCCGCTGTTGAAAAAACAGAATTTGATATAACCTTAGCTGAGGCTGGATCTGAAAAGATCAAGGTTATTAAGATTGTTAGAGAAATTACTGCTCTTGGATTAAAAGAAGCAAAAGAGCTTGTAGAATCTGCACCTAAACCACTTAAAGAAGCGGTTAAGAAAGAGGAAGCAGAGGAAATGAAGAAAAGACTCGAAGAAGTTGGCGCTAAAGTAACATTAGCTTAGTCTTAGTCTACATTTTGTTTAATCCAAGGAGAGTACTTTTTGTATAAAGATAATATACTTTTAACAAAGAAAAGAATAAATTTTAGTAATAAGTCTGAGAATAGGACAGATACACCTGATTTGTTGAGTGTTCAAAAGGAGTCTTTTGATAACTTAATTCAGAAGGGGTTAGACCCTAAAAATAGGCTAAATTCCGGCCTGGAGAAGGTTTTCAAGTCTTCTTTTCCAATTGAAGATTATAATAAGAGAGCTACGCTAAATTATGTTTCCTATCGATTGGAAGATCCTAAGCATTCAGAATCCGAATGTAAGCTAAAGGGATACAATTATCAATCTTCAATTCATGCAACTTTCCAATTGGTTACATGGGAGTTTGATTTAGATGAGGCTGGAAATAATATCATTGAAACAAGAAGATTTGGAAGAGCTATAGAGCAAGAAGTTTATTTTGGAGAAATACCAATTATGACAACTAACGGTGCCTTTATTATTAATGGAACTGAGAGGGTTATAGTTAATCAATTACATAGGTCACCAGGAGTTTTCTTTGATTCTCAAAAAGACTCTAAAAATCTAACAACTACAAATAAAACATCTTTTACTGCAAGGATAGTTCCTCAAGATGGTCGATGGTTAGATTTTGAATTTGATTCAAAAGATGTTTTACATGTAAGGATTGATAGAAAAAAGAAATTTCATTCAACTTTATTGTTACTAGCGCTTGGTGAATCAATAGAAGGCATACTTAATTCTTTCTACTCACATGAAAAAGTTAATTATGATCCCGTAACTGATACCTTTAAAAAAGATATTAATCAAAGCCTCCTTCCTTATCAAAGAGCCTCTGTTGATATACTTGACCCTGATACTGGCGAAAGAATAGTTAGTGCTTCTAGAAGGTTCTCTGAAAGAGTGATTGGAAAAATAAAATCAGCTAAATTAAAATCTTTGCCGATAAATGAGGACGACTTAGTCGGTATGTATTTAGTAGAGAGTTTTCAGAAAAATACTGAAGAACCTGAGGCAGTTGAGAATTCATTAATTCAAGAGGTAACTGAAGATACTATTGCATTTATTAAAGAAAATAAAATTACTAAATTTGATATTTACTATATAGATAATAGCTCATTTACTAGTTCACTTGTTCTTACAATTAATGAAATGATTTCTAAAACAAAAGTTATAACTAAGGAACATGCAATATCAGAAATATATAAGAAATTCAGACCCACTGACCCACCAACAGATAAAATTGCTGCTACTTTCTTTGAGAATATGTTCTTCAACGAGGATACATATAGACTTTCAAAAGTTGGAAGAATGAAGATAAATCATAAGCTGAATCATGGAATTGGAAATAATAAATTCCATCTTGATAGATTAGATATAATTGAATCCTTTAAATATCTATTAGCACTTAAGTCAGGTAGGGGTGAAGTAGATGATATTGATCACCTAGGGAACAGAAGAGTTAGAACTGTTGGCGAACTTATAGAAGATAGATTCTTTACTGGTGTTGAAAGATTAACGAGAACAACTAAAGAAAAAATGAATTATGGCCAATTAGAAGATTTAACGCCCCAAGAGATTGTAATCCCTAAGAGTGTTACTTCTGTAGTGAAGGAATTTTTTGCTACTGGTCAATTGTCTCAGTTTATGGACCAAACAAATCCTTTATCTGAGATTACACATAAAAGAAGAATTAGTGCGCTTGGCCCTGGAGGATTAACTAGGGAAAGGGCAGGCTTTGAAGTTAGAGATGTTCATTCTTCTCACTATGGAAGGATATGTCCAATTGAAACACCAGAAGGACCTAATATTGGACTTATATCGAGCTTAAGTACTTATGCTAAAATTAATGAGCATGGATTTATACAAACACCTTACAGAGAGATTACTAACGGTAAAGTCACTAACAATATAAAATTTTTAAATGCACTCGAAGAAGAAAGTTATGTTATAGCCCAAGCTAATTCGGAACTGAATGAAGACAATAGTTTTTCAAATGATACTATATCTGTAAGAATTAAAGGAGAATTTCAGGTTGTACCTAAGGAAGATGCCCAATTAATGGACGTTTCACCTTCTCAGCTTGTATCTGTATCAGCGTCGCTTATTCCTTTCTTAGAACATGACGATGCAAATAGAGCTCTTATGGGTTCTAATATGCAGAGACAAGCAGTTCCTCTCTTAAGAGCCTCCGCGCCATTAGTTGGAACAGGTTTCGAAAGAAATATTTCTAGAGACTCTGGAGTGACTGTTCTCGCAAGAAACTCAGGGTATGTTGACTATATTGATTCCTCAAAAATTGTTATTAGAAGAGATCAGACATCTGAAGATGGAGATGTTTCAGATATTTATTCATTGATTAAATTTGAAAGATCCAACCAAAATACATGCTGGAATCAAAAGCCAATAGTTAAAAGAGGACAGAAGATTAAAGCCGGTGATATAATAGCTGACGGTCCATCAACTGAGTATGGGGAGCTTGCTTTAGGAAAGAATATAACAGTAGCATTCATGCCATGGGGTGGATATAACTTCGAGGATGCTATTTTAATAAGCGAAAAATTGGCAAAGCAAGATACCTTCACTTCGCTTCATATTGAAGAATTTGAATGTATATCAAGAGAAACAAAGTTAGGCAAGGAAGAAATCACTAGAGATATTCCAAACGTAAACGAAGAGCATTTATCCTTCTTAGATAAAGAGGGAGTAATTCAGATTGGTGCAGAAGTTAAACCTAACGATATTTTAGTTGGAAAGATATCACCCAAAGGTGAAACACAACTTTCACCTGAGGAAAGACTATTAAGGGCAATTTTTGGTGATAAGGCAGGAGATGTTAAGGACACTTCGCTTAGAGTTCCACCAGGTGTTAATGGTATAGTTCTTGATGTAAAACATTTAATTTCTAGAATTGGAGACAAACAAGATCAATCAAGGTCTGGTTCACCAGAAGTTCTTGAATTAAAAAAAGAACAAGAACAAGAAATTAATATTGTTCAGGTTGAAACTCGAAATAATTTAAAAAAGATATTTATTTCTAAAGTAAACATTAATGCTGTTAGAGATGGAAGAAAAGTTGTTCTTAAGAAAGAAGCTGTGATTGATGAAGAGAACTTTGCATTAGTACCTTATGAAAAGATTCAAACGATTGAGTTTGACAAGAAATCGAGTCATATTAAAGAAATTGAAGAAATATTAAAGATATCAGAAGAAAAAATGAGAAGTATACTTTCTAGGTATTCTGAAATGATAGAGAAGTTGTCTAAACCGGATGACCTACCTCCTGGAGTGCTTAAAGTAGTTAAAGTATATGTTGCTGTGAAAAGGAAGCATCAAGTTGGTGATAAGATGGCCGGGAGACATGGAAATAAGGGTGTCGTATCTAGAGTACTTCCAGAAGAAGATATGCCCTACATGTCAGATGGAACACCTGTAGACATGGTACTTAACCCTTTAGGTGTGCCATCCAGAATGAATGTTGGACAGGTCTTAGAGACACATTTAGGATTGGCATCTAAGTCCTTAGGTCGTCAGATTGATGAACATTTAGCAAAAAATCATTCTGAAATAGAGAGCTTAAAAAGTTTATTAGAAAAGATATACCCAAACAATCTAGATTATATAAATAATGTTAAAAAGCTTAACAAAGAAGAATTGCTAGATTTATCTAAAAGGTTAGTAGACGGGGTTCCTGTTGAAACACCAATATTTGAAGGAGTAAAAGAGTCTGAGATCAGAGACTTATTGAAAGACAATCATTTACCTGAAGATGGCAAATTAGTATTGTTTAACGGACAAACAGGTGAACCATTTGATCAAAGAGTTACTGTAGGAATTATGTATATGATAAAACTTCACCATTTAGTTGAAGAAAAGATACACGCTCGTGCTATAGGACCTTATTCATTGGTCACGCAGCAACCTCTGGGTGGCAAGTCTCACTTTGGTGGACAAAGACTTGGTGAGATGGAAGTTTGGGCACTTGAAGCGTATGGCGCTGCAAACACTTTACAAGAATTTTTAACTGTTAAGTCAGATGATGTTATTGGAAGGACCAGATTGTTTGATTCAATTGTGAAAAATAAAGTTGCTTTTGAACCAGGTATTCCTGAATCATTTAATGTATTAACTAATGAACTAAAATCTTTAGGTTTAAATATAGAATTAGGTGACAAAAAAGATAAAGTCTCAGGAGAAGTATCTAATGATTGATATGGGTGTATTATTCGACAAACCAAAAAATCCTGGTGATATTGATTCTATAAGAATTAGTATCGCATCTCCTGATCAAATAAAAGATTGGTCATATGGTGAAATAAAAAAACCAGAAACTATAAATTATAGAACTTTTAAACCTGAGAAATACGGACTATTTTGTTGTAAAATCTTTGGACCTGTAAAGGATTTTGAATGTTTATGTGGAAAATATAAGAGACTTAAACACAGAGGAATAACTTGCGAGAAATGCGGTGTTGAAGTTATTTCAAGCAAAGTTAGAAGGTCAAGAATGGCTCATGTTGAACTTTCTTCTCCAGTTGCCCATATATGGTTTCTTAAAAGTGTTCCGAGCAGGATAGGCTCAATTCTTGATATCACATTAAAAGATTTAGAAAAGGTTTTATATTTTGAGGCTTATGTCGTAACTGATCCCGGAGATTCAGACCTTAAAAAAGGTACCGTGATATCAGAGGAGCAGTATAGAACTTATATTGATGACAATTTCTTTCTATTAGTTGGAATGGGAGCTGAGGCTATCAGGACAATGCTGGAAGATGTAAATCTAGAAGAGTTGTCAACTACGCTTAAAGAAGAACTCAAAGCAACAGCATCTCCACTTAAGAGAGTTAAAATCTCCAAAAGATTAAGAGTGGCTGAATCATTTAGAAATTCAGGGAATAGGCCTGAGTGGATGATTTTAAAAAGGTTACCAGTACTACCACCAGACTTAAGACCCTTGGTTCCCTTAGACGGAGGAAGATTTGCTACTTCAGATTTAAATGATTTGTATAGAAGGGTAATAAATAGGAACAATAGGCTGAAAAAACTTATGGAACTAGGTGCACCTGATATTATTGTAAGAAATGAAAAGAGGATGCTTCAAGAATCTGTCGATGCTTTATTCGAGAATGGAAGAAGAGGTAGGCCAGTTTTAGGTCACAACCATAGACCTCTTAAGAGTTTAAGCGATATAATAAAAGGGAAACAAGGAAGATTCCGTCAGAATTTATTGGGAAAAAGAGTAGATTATTCTGGAAGGTCAGTAATTGTTGTAGGACCTCAGTTAAAACTTCATCAATGTGGACTTCCAAAGAAAATGGCATTAGAACTTTTTAGACCGTTTATTTATCAAAAATTAGAATTATGGAATCATGCAGCAACTATCAAGATTGCAAAAAATCTTGTAGAACAACAAGCACCAATAGTCTGGGATGCCTTAGATGATGTCATAAAAGAACATCCAGTAATGTTAAATAGAGCACCAACTCTTCATAGATTAAGCATTCAAGCTTTTGAGCCAGTCTTAGTAGAAGATAAAGCTATACAGCTTCATCCTTTAGTTTGCCCTGCATTTAATGCAGATTTTGATGGTGACCAAATGGCTGTCCATGTTCCGCTTTCTGTTGAGGCTCAGACTGAATGTAGGACTCTTGTGATGTCTACTAACAACATACTGTCACCAGCACACGGAAAGCCAATTATCTTACCTTCACAAGACATAGTTCTAGGTATTTATTATATGAGTAGAGAAGTACCTGGATTGCCAGGAGAAGGTAAAGCTTTCAGTTCTATTGAAGAATTAAGATTCGTTTTTGATCTTAATCAGATTCAAATTCATACAAAAATTAAAATTAAAATTAATGGTGTAGTTGAGGATACCACTGTGGGCAGAGCGCTAATTTTTGAAGTAATGCCAAAAGAGGTACCTTTTCACCTAGTTAATAGGCTAATGACAAAAAAAGCAATTGAAGATTTAGTAGATACAACATTTAGAGTTTCTGGAGGAAAAAGTACAGTTTTACTAGCAGATAGGCTGAGAACTTTAGGCTTCAAGCATTCTACAACTTCAGGCATTTCTGTATCTATAGCTGATATGACAATTCCAAAAGAAAAAGATGTCTTAATAAACGAAGCAAATATAAATGTTCAGAGTATTCAAGATCAATACCTTCAAGGACTAATTACAGATGGTGAAAGGTACAATAAGGTTATCGATGTCTGGGCAAGAACAGGGGATACAATTGGTGATATTTTAATGAGTAAAATATCAAAAGCTAAAGAACTTTCTGATGGATCAAAACAACCAAGTAATAACCCAATTTTTATGATGGTTGAGTCGGGAGCTAGAGGAAGTCAGTCTCAAGTTCGACAATTGGCTGGAATGAGAGGCTTAATGGCTAAGCCCTCTGGTGATATTATAGAAACACCTATAACATCAAACTTTAGAGAAGGATTATCAGTTCTTCAGTATTTTATATCTACACACGGAGCAAGGAAAGGTCTTGCAGATACAGCTCTTAAAACCGCTAATGCTGGTTATTTAACGAGAAGGTTGGTTGATGTAGCTCAAGAAATGATGGTTAATGAATTTGATTGCGCAACATCAGAAGGGTTAGAAGTTTCACAATTAGTTGAAGGTGGCGAGGTAGTAGCAGGTGTTGGTGAAAGAACACTTGGTAGGATTCTAGCTGAAGATGTTGTTGACCCCCTAAATGGTGAATTGATTGCTTCAAGAAATCAAGAAGTAGATGAGGCTATTGCATTGAAAATTGATGCTGTTCCTGGCTCGTTAAGAGTCAGTATCAGATCAGTATTAACTTGTTCTACAAAAAGTGGTTGCTGTTCACTATGTTATGGAAGAAATCTTGCAAGCGGACAGATTGTAAATACCGGCGAAGCAGTTGGTATAATCGCAGCACAATCAATAGGTGAACCTGGAACGCAGCTTACTATGAGGACTTTTCATATTGGGGGCGTAGCTAAAGTAGACCAGTCTAGACATGAAACAAAAAATTCAGGAAAAATCAGATATGTTGATATGAATTTCATATCTAATAAAAAAATAAATATTTGTACAAGTAAGTCAGCTGAGATTGTTATTGAGGATTCTAATACATCTTTAGAGCTTGAGAGGTACCCAATTACTATTGGGGCAAAAATATATGCTAATGACGGGGACAAAGTTAAAGCAGGATCTCTTCTAGCAGAATGGGATCCTACTATATATCCATTTATTGCAGAAGAAGAAGGTCATATTGAGTATAAAGATTTGGAACCAAATATGTCATTCAAAGAAACAGTTGACCAATTTACAGGACTTTCTGTTAGAGAAGTTATTCAATATAAGGATCAAAAATTAAATCCATCATTAATTTTAGTCGGTAAGAGTGGTACTAGAGTTGAATATCCTCTACCTAAGGGTTCGGAAATTAGGAAAGATGATGGAGAAAAAACATCTCCGGGTGATTTTATTGCAACATTAGCTAACCAGAAGACTCAGACAAAAGATATTACTGGCGGCCTCCCTAGAGTTGCTGAATTATTTGAAGCAAGACCTCCAAAAGACCCAGCAGTTATATCTGAGATAGAAGGTGTTGTTTCGTTTGGAAAAGATATAAAATCTAAAAAAAGAATCATTGTTACCCCAGATATTGGAGATCCGAAAGAGTACATGGTCCCCAAAGCTAAGCACATCCTTGTTAGAGAAGGTGAAAGAATTACTTCTGGTGATCAAATTGTAGATGGCGCTCCGGATCCTCATGATATCCTCAAAATTAAAGGTGAGATTGAATTAGCAAGATATATAGTTGATGAAATCCAAGATGTTTATAGATTACAAGGAGTCAGAATTAACGATAAACACATTGAAGTAATAACAAGGCAGATGCTTAAGCGAGTTAAAATTGTCGATAGTGGCGACACTACCTTGCTGGTTGGAGAAGCTGTAGATAAGAATGAATTTATATTAACAAATGAAAAAATTATTGCGGAAAACGGGAATCCTGCACAAGCAGAGCCACTACTCTTAGGAATAACTCGAGCTTCTTTAAGCACTAAAAGTTGGTTGTCAGCAGCGTCGTTCCAAGAAACAACTAAGGTTTTAACAGATGCTTCATGTGAAGGCAGAGTTGACCATTTAAAAGGTTTAAAAGAGAATGTTATTATGGGTCGATTAATTCCAGCAGGTACTGGACTTCCTATCTATTCAAATACTGATGTAGAAGTTAATGCGCCTGAGATAGAAATTCCGCCTACTAAAACGTAAAAATGACTGATAGTAGCGATTTTTTATCTCAAAAATACTCTCCAAAAACAATAGAAGACAAGTGGGCTGAACAAGTAGTAGTAAACGATTCTGAGAACAATCAAAGATTTACTTATTCTATGGCTATACCGCCACCTAATGTTACGGGGAACCTGCATCTTGGACATGCTTTAAATACTACAATTCAAGACATTCTTATGAAGTTTTACTCCTTAAATGGAGCGGAGACTACATGGTCACTTGGCACAGATCACGCTGGGATAGCAACACAGTTACTCGTTGAAAAAAATTTATCTAAAAAAGGAATTAATCCTAAAGAAATTAGTAGAGAAGAATTGCTTCAACATATTTGGAAGTGGAAAGATGAAAACGGTGAAGACATTTTAAATCAGCTAAAGACTTTAGGCCTCAGTTGCAATTGGGAAAATCCAAAATTTACTTTAGATGAAGATATGACCAATGCTGTAGAGGAAGCATTTATCAGGCTTTATGATAAAGGACTGATTTATCAAGAACAAACTTTAATAAATTGGGATACTAAGCTTAAGACTGCAATATCTGACTTGGAAGTAATTTCAGAGAATAGAAAGAGTAGTCTCTTCTTTTTTAAATACCCAGTTAAAGACTCAGCATCATTTATAACAGTCTCTACGACAAGACCGGAGACAGTCTTTGGAGATGTAGCTGTAATAGTTAATCCCAACGATGAAATAAATAAAGATTTAGTTGGAAAAGAAATTCTAAGTCCTTTTAATGGAAATATCTTAAAAATTATTAGTGATGAGTATGCTGATATGACCAAGGGCTCAGGAGTAGTGAAAATCACACCAGCCCATGATTTTAATGATTATAAAATAGGAAAGAAATATAATTTACCAATTATAAATATTCTAAATGATGATGGAACATTAAATGACTATGTTCCCGAACAATTTAGGAATTTGTCAGTCTTAAAGGGTCGAGAAAAAGTTATCGAATTTATGAACGAAATAGGAGTCTTTGTAAAAGAAGAAAAAGTTAACAATGCAATACCTATTGGCGATAGATCCGGTGAGATAATTGAGCCTTTACTTAAGAATCAATGGTTCTTGGACGTTAAAGAAATGGCTAATAAATCATTAAAGGTAGTTCAGGATGGAAAGGTAAAGTTTAAACCCAAATTTTGGGAAAATACCTTTTATGAATGGATGAATAAAATACAACCCTGGTGTATATCAAGACAAATAATTTGGGGTCATAGAATACCTGTATGGCACTCAGATGATGGAAGATCAGTTGCTGCTAAAGATTTATCCATGGCTAAAGAAAAATTTCTAGCAAAATACAATGAAGAAAAAGAATTATATCAAGAAAATGATGTACTAGATACTTGGTTTTCATCCTCTTTATGGCCTTTTGCTACACTAGGTTGGCCTGAAGTGACCTCTGAGTATAAGAAATATTTTCCTACTTCTCTTTTAGTGACAGGCTTTGATATAATATTCTTTTGGGTCGCAAGAATGATTATGATGTCACTAGAATTAACAGGGAAAGTACCATTTGAAGTTGTTTATATTCATAATTTAATAAGGGATAAAAAGGGTCAAAAAATGAGTAAAACTAAGGGTAATGTAATTGATCCTTTAGATTTAATTACTGAATATGGGACAGATGCACTAAGATTTTTCCTGTCCTCAAATATTTCTCCTCACAGTGATATTAAACTTTCCCCTAATTCTCTTGAACCTTACAAGAATTTTATGAATAAGATTTGGAATGCTGCCAAATTTATCGATCTTAATAAGGAAGATACTCAGTCTAAATTAGCGAATATTTCTTTTTATGATGCATGGATTTCTAGTAGATTTAATAATCTACTAGATAGATATAAAACTCATATTGATAATTGTGAAATAGAAAAGGCCTCTTTTGAGTTGTATCATTTTTTTTGGGATGATTTTTGCGACTGGTATATTGAAATAGCTAAGATTTCTTTTAGTAGAAGTAAAGATACTTTCTCATCTCACACTAAAATCAGAATGAGGGATATTTTTTACCGATATTTAAATTTACTTTATCCATTCGCTCCTTTTATTGCATTGGAACTCAAAGATAATTTCGCAAAAGATGCATTAAATAAAAAATTTACCACTTTACCTGAGAAGTTAACTATTAAATACTCAGGAGATTTTGATAAAGAAGTTCAATTGATTAAAGATTTTACTATTGGTATTAGATCATTGAGAAAGAATCTACTTATTAATCCAAGTGATAAAATTGTTTGCTTTTATAATAACAATAATTGTATGGAAGATTTTTTATCAAAAAATAAAACATTAATAGAGAGTTTGTGTAATTTAAAGTCATTTACTAAAGTAGATCAGGATACTACTAGTAATCTTATCTCGAACTTAACACCTTCTGGATCTGTTTCTTTCTTAAAAGAATCAGATGTAGATTTCTCTAATCAAATAAAAAAGTTAAAGAAGGATCTTGTATCATTAGAAAGAATTTACAATCTTTCAGAATCCAAACTCAAAAATAATGGGTTTTTGAAGTCAGCTCCACAGCATGTAGTGAAGGAAGAAAAACAGAAGGCTGATAATGTAGCTGCTTCTATAGATGATATAAAGAGTTTGATATCTCAACTATCGTAAGAATTGTATTTTTTAGTATTTAAATTTAAACGTTTTCTTGTTAGTCTTCTAAGCTAACCGGGTAGTCTCCTGTAAAACAATGATCTGTAAACTGTGGGGTCTTGGGATTCCTGCTTTTGTATCCCATTGCCTTATAAGTACCTTCTAAAGACAAAAAGAATATGGAGGTTGCACCAATAACCTTAGTCATTTCCTTTAAGGTATTTTTTGAAGCTATAAGTTCTTTGTAATTTGGTGTATCTATACCATAAAAATCTGGATGGGTTATGGGTGGACATCCGATACCTAAATGTACTTCTTTTGCACCAGCGTCAAATATCATTTTAACTATTTTTTTTGCTGTGGTACCTCTAACTATAGAGTCGTCTATGAGCACAACTCTTTTGTTCTCAATGCAAGACTTATTGACGCTATGTTTTAGTTTAACACCTAGTTGCCTTATGCTTTGCGTGGGTTCAATAAAAGTTCTTCCAACATAGTGACTCCTGATGATTCCTAACTCTAGCGGTATCCCAGACTTTTGTGAGAATCCTAGACCAGCCGAAACACCAGAGTCTAAAACAGGAACTACAACATCAGCTTTAATCTTATTTTCAATCGCTAACTGTTTCCCAAGATTTTTTCTATAAGTATAGACTGTTTTCCCGTCCATAATACTATCAGGTCTAGCGAAGTAGATTCTTTCAAAGATACAAGGTCTTTCTTTAAGTTTAAGGAAGGGCTTTATGCTTTCAATTCCATTCTTAGTAATAATAACTATTTCTCCGTTTTCTACGTCTCTAACATATTTAGCTCCAATTATATCAAAAGCACAAGTTTCTGATGCTAGAACTGGTGAACCATTTAAATCTCCTAAAACCAAAGGTCTGATACCGTAAGGATCTCTAACTCCAATTAGCTTCTTATTGGTAAGAATAACGAGTGAATATGCTCCTTTTATCTCATGAAGTGCGTCAATAAGCTTGTCTTTTATAAGCTTCTTTCTTGAGCGTGCTACAAGCTGTAAAATGGTTTCAGTGTCTGAAGTCGATTGAAAAATTGCACCGTCACCGATGAGTTGTTTTCTTATTCTTGCTGCATTTACAAGGTTGCCATTGTGAGCACATGCAAAACCCCCAGCAGCTAAATCTGCAAAAAGTGGTTGTATATTTTTTGAAACAGAAGCACCAGTAGTTGAGTACCTAACATGTCCAACTGCGTTCTTGCCAGGAAGTTTTGCAATTGTCTCAGGTTTATTAAAAGTTTTACCAACTAACCCTTGCTCTCTAACACCATTAAAGTTGGTACCATCAAAGGTAACAATTCCAACACCTTCCTTTCCTCTGTGTTGCAAGGCATGAAGCCCTAAAGTGGTCAACAAAGCAGCTTCATCTGTATTGAAAATACCAAAAACACCACATTCTTCTTTCAGCTTATCCATTAATTAGGGAATCCATTTTTCCAAATTTTAAATAAATTGTTGATTTTAATACTAAAACTGTTTTCTAAAATCAAAGAGTCTCCACCAACTTCTCCAATTACCTTAACATTAATATTATTCTTTGTACCGAATGTCTTAATCTTTTTTGTCTGATCTTTAGGTGAACTTATTAAATAACACCCTTGAGACTCAGCAAATAAGCTTAATTCATGCTTTAACCCTGTAGATTTTAAATTAATCTTTGCTCCGATATTTTGCTTAGGGTTGAAGCAAGATTCTGATAGTGCAATCATCAAGCCACCCTCTGATATATCGTGAACTGAGCTTATATTAAACTTTCTAATTATTTTGTATATAAATTGATTAATTTTTAAGTGGGTATCTAATTTAAATTCAGGAGGGGATACTACTTTTTTCTTTAAGTTCAAATATTTTAGTACTTGTGAGCCACCAAAGTCATTTTTAATCCTACCGATTAGAATTATATCATCTCCTTCGTTCTTAAACCATTGTTTCTTGATTAATTTATAATCTTCGACGAGTCCCACCATACTTATTGTAGGAGTAGGTTTGATAGCTTTTTTGTAAGTTTCATTGTACAAGCTTACATTTCCACTAACTACAGGAGTGTTGAAAGTTTTTGAGGCTTTTGAAAGTCCATTTATAGCCTCTGCGAATTGCCACATAATCTCAGGCTTTTCAGGATTTCCGAAGTTGAGACAATTCGTTATAGCTAGAGGTTTCCCCCCACTTGCTATTATGTTCCTTGTTGATTCGGCAACTGCTATAGATGCACCAATTGATGGATCAAGCTCACAATAGTTAGGATTGCAATTTGTTGTTAGAGCTATGGCTTTCTTGGTGCCCTTAATTCTAATTATTGCTGAGTCAGAGCCAGGACGGACTAAAGTATTGGTTCCAACCATATAATCAAATTGATTAAACACCCATTCCCTGGAGCAAATATTTTCATCTTTTAAAAGTTTCTTTAAAAGGGTCTCTGAATCAAATTTGATCTTACAAATATCATCATTTACTAATTTATTCACACCCCTTAAACTCCTAGGTTTTTTAATTTTCCTCTGATAGATAGGACAGTCGTCCGTTAATATAGAAACTGGTATATCTACTACAACTTTTTTGTTGCTTTTAATGATGAAATTTCTTTTTCTTATTACTTCTCCGATTTTACTAGAATCAAGACCCCACTTTTTGAAGATAGTTTTGATTCTATTATTATTTTTATTGTCTAATACTAGAAGCATTCGTTCTTGAGATTCTGAAAGAAGCATCTCATAAGGTGTGATATTAGAATCCCTTTTCGGAATCTTATCTAAGTCTAACATGATTCCGTTGTTAGACCTCGATGCCATTTCTGATGCTGATGATGTTAGCCCAGCCGCACCCATATCCTGAATCCCAACTATGCCTTTAAGTTTAAACATCTCTAAACAAGCTTCTAATAATAATTTTTCTTTAAAAGGGTCACCAATCTGAACTGTTGGACGGTCAAGATCTTCTTGAGATTCGAATATGTCAGATGCCATAATCGCTCCCTTGACGCCATCTCTTCCTGTTTTTGCTCCAAGATAAAAGACAGGATTGCCAGGTCCATCAGCTAAGCCCTTAAAGATCTTATCTTTTTTAGCTATTCCGATTGCAAATGCATTCACAAGAGGATTCCCATTATAGCAATCATCAAAATAAACTTCTCCACCAACAGTAGGAATCCCCATACAGTTTCCATAGCCTGCTATTCCACTTACGACACCATTTACAACTCTCTTAGTATCTTTCTTTTTAGGATTACCAAATCTAAGAGAATTCATTAGAGCAATTGGTCTTGCACCCATTGTAAAAATATCACGAAGAATTCCTCCTACTCCAGTTGCTGCTCCTTGATATGGCTCAATAAAAGATGGGTGATTGTGACTTTCAATTTTAAATACTAAGCACTGGTTATCCCCTATATCTATTACCCCTGCGTTTTCTCCAGGACCTTGGATTACACATTTACCTTTAGTAGGCAATTTTTTTAAATAAAATTTAGAACTTTTATAAGAACAGTGTTCTGACCACATAGCAGCTATCACTCCAATTTCATTCTTATTTGGCTCTCTTTTTAATTTATCAACTATAAGTTTAAATTCCTTTCTTGTTAATCCGTTCTCTAAAGCAAAAGCAAGGTTATCCATAGATTCTTATAATACATAATGAATTTTATTAATTCACTTTAGATTTTCAAATTCATTCTGGTAAAGTAATGGAGATGAAAAAAAAAGTAATAGTTGCAATGAGTGGAGGAGTTGACAGTTCAACTACAGCGGCTTTATTAAAAGAACAGGGGTATGATGTTTCAGGCATAACTATGCAACTTTGGGACTATGCCGAAGAGGAATCTGGTTGTTGTTCTCTGAGTGATGTTTTTGATGCAAGACAGGCAGCAAATCAGATTGGAATTGAACATACAGTTGTTGACTATAAAGAAGATTTCCAAAAATATGTAGTAAAAGATTTCATAGATAAATATTATTGTGGACAAACTCCGAACCCCTGTATAATGTGCAACGAGCATATGAAATTTAATTTTTTATTAAATAAATCATTAGAGATGGGTGCTGACTTTTTAGCAACAGGTCATTATGCAAAAATTTCTAAAAATAATAACGGTATTTTCTTTCTTGAAAAAGGAAAGGATAAATTCAAGGATCAATCATATTTTCTTTTTACTTTAAGCCAAAAAGAGCTATCAAGACTAATGTTTCCCTTAGGTGCCCTAACTAAAAAAGAAGTCAGAGAAATCTCTGAAGGTTTTGAGCTAAGTGTTGCATCAAAAAAAGATAGTCAGGATGTTTGTTTTATAGCTAAAGACTATAGAGGTTTTGTGGAAAAAAATTTACCCGGTTTTAGCCCCAAGCTTGGCTATATAAGATCGTTGAATGGAGAAGTTCTTGGAATTCATTCAGGAATACATAATTTTACAATAGGCCAGAGGAAGAAGTTAGGACTAAATTCATTAAAGGCGCTCTATGTGGTAAGTATAGATTTCCAAAATAATGACGTCATAGTCGGTGATAAAGATGATTTGTATTCAAAAGTTTTATTTGCTAACAATCTTAATTGGACAGTTGATCCGAATCAATTAATAGAGAAGAAGATTGAGGCTAAAATTAGATACAGGAGTCCTGAGTCAACAGCTAGTATAAGATTTATAGACGATAGACTGCATGTTTCATTTGACGAAGCTCAAAGGTCAATCACTCCAGGCCAGGCAATCGTGTTTTATGAAGAAGATAAAGTTCTCGGCGGAGGATGGATAGATGAAGTCTGTAGAGAGAATTAGCTTCCTCACTTATGGGTGCAAGGTAAATCAGTTTGATACAGATAGGATTGTATCATCTCTTTCAAGTAATTTTACAATTACAAATGATAATAATTTATCTGATATGTGCATTATCAACACTTGCACTGTTACAAATAACTCAGATGCTCAGATTGTTAGTGATATTAGAAGATTAAAAAAGAATAATCCTAATTGCAAGATTTTAGTAACGGGCTGCCTTGCACAAACAAATCCTGAATCTCTAGAGTTAATACAAGAAGTAGACTTTATAGTAGATAATGCTAATAAATATTTAATACCTAAAGTTCTATCTTCACCTATAATTAAGAAGAAAATAATATCAGACATTTTTGATATTGAAAAATTTGATGATTTTAAAATTAATCAAAAGGAGCAGAGATCCAGGGCTTTTTTGTCTGTTCAAGATGGCTGCAACTTTAGATGTTCTTTTTGTATTATCCCCTTCGCTCGTGGGAAGTCGAGAAGTATGGAAGTTGATTCTGTCATAGGAAAGATAAATGATTTGTCAAAGTTGGGATATAATGAAGTTGTTCTTTCTGGAATCCATCTTTCGAGTTATGGTTTAGATATTGGCTCAAGTTTGTTAGAACTTCTTAAGGAAGTTGAGAATAGAGTAGATGTCACGAATATAAGACTTAGTTCAATTGATCCTGCGGATACTAGCGAAGAGTTAATTCACTTCTTTTCTGAGTCTAAAAAAGTATGCCCTTCTTTTCACATATCACTTCAAAGTGGATCACCGTATATTCTAAGATTAATGAAAAGAAGATATAAAATAGAAAGATTTACAAATATTTTAAAGTTAATAAAGGACAATATAAAACTATCTTGTATTGGAACTGACATTATTGCTGGATTTCCGGGTGAAACCGAGGATTTATTTAATGAAACTTATAGCTACATTAAAGATTCTCAGCTTGATTATCTTCACGTATTTCCTTATTCAGATAGGCGTGGTACAAAAGCCTCAGCCAGGAATGATAAAGTTGCTGCTGAACTGAAGAAAGCAAGATCTAAAGTTTTACGAGAGCTTAGTGAAAGAAAGAAGTTAAGTTTCTACTCCAAGTTCATAGGTAAAAGGCTTCCCGCCATTGTGGAGAAAAATAACCATGCTCGGACTAGGAATTACATTGATGTGAATATTGAAAAGGTTTCGTTAGCCAGACCTGGCGAATTACTAAACTTAATAATTGATAGAGTCGAGAATGGTAAAGCTTATGGTCGATACACTTAGATTAATCTTCTTCTAGTAACTTAATTCCCAATTCAGTTAGTTGTTTGTCAGAGAAGACCTTGGAAGGTGCTTCTGTTAATAGACATGAAGCCTTTTGCGTCTTAGGGAAAGCAATAATATCTCTAATTGAAGGAGAATCAGTTAGATACATCATTAATCTATCTAACCCAATTGCCAGACCCCCATGAGGAGGTGTTCCAGACTCTAATGCATTCAAGAGGTAGCCAAAGTTTTCCTGGTATTCATCCTTAGATATACCTAAAAGCTCGAAAACTTTTTCCTGGAGATCCTTCTTATGAATCCTAATGCTTCCGCCACCAATTTCAGTTCCATTGAGGACTATATCGTAGGCTTTAGATTCTATTCCGGTCAAATTCTTTTCGTCGATAGATTCATGCTTAGGCATTGTAAATGGATGATGAGTTGAAGTAACCTTGTTGTCGATTTTTAAGAATAAGGGGAAGTCTGTAATCCACACAAATTCATATGAATCTGACTTTATTAAGCCCAAATCTTTACCTAACTTGCTCCTAACAGCAGACATGTAATTATTAACTACTTCTTCGTCTCCTGCTCCAAAGAAAATAATATCCCCAACCTTTAATTTGAGCTGACTTTTCAATGAACTTATTTCCTCTTCTGAAAAGAATTTTAATATAGGCGATTGAAGTTCTGAATCTAAGACTTTAATCCAAGCTAAACCTTTTGCTCCTTGTTCCTGAGCAAAAAAAGTTAACTCATCAATATTTTTCCTTGTCATGGTTGCATCTTTCACTTTGATGCATTTTATAACACCTTCACTCTCTATGACTCCTTTGAAAACTTTAAAATCTGTATTCTTAAAAATGTCTGTAATTGTTTGAAGCTCAAGACCAAATCTAAGATCAGGTCTATCATTTCCAAATCTATCCATGCTTTCTTGGTATGAGATGCGCTTAAAGCCAGAGCTTAAAGAAATTCCTTTAATTTCCTTAAAAATTTTAATTATTAGTTCTTCGATAATCTCGATTACATCATCTTCATTAACAAATGACATTTCCATATCAATTTGAGTAAACTCGGGTTGTCTGTCTGCTCTTAAGTCTTCATCTCTAAAACATCTAACGATTTGATAATATCTGTCAAAGCCCGATGTCATCAAAATTTGTTTTAATATTTGCGGTGATTGAGGTAATGCAAAAAAAGAACTTTGATGAACACGACTTGGTACGAGATAGTCACGAGCCCCTTCTGGACTGGATTTGGTTAAGTATGGCGTCTCGATATCTACAAAACCCTTTTTATCAAAAAAGTTCCTAGTTATCATCATTGTCTTACTCTTTAGAATAAAATTGTTACTAATGTTGGGTCTTCTTAGGTCTAAATATCTATACCTTAGTCTAACATTCTCATCTGCATTTATCTCTTCTTCAATTTGAAAAGGAAGAGGTACAGAAGAGTTAAGAACTTCAACTGAATTTATTAAAACTTCAATTTTACCGGTATCAAGATTTTCGTTAATGGTCCCTTCAGTTCTAAGACGAACAATACCCGAAATTTGTATGACATATTCATTTCTTATCGTTTCTATTGTTTTGTGTACTTCTGGAGAGTTATTTGGATCTGATACGATTTGGATTATTCCAGACTTGTCTCGTAGGTCAATAAATATTACTCCTCCATGATCTCTAATTGAAGAGCACCATCCAGAAATTGTAATAGAATTCCCTTCGAGGGTTTCATTAAAAGTTGCACAATAATCTGTTCTAAAACTAGTTTTCATGATTGGAATTTAATCTTAACTCCATTTGTTAAACATCACAAGAAGAGTATAATCAAATCAGTTAAATGAAAGAATTTAAATGCGGCACAGTCTCTATAGTTGGAAAGCCAAACACAGGTAAATCCACATTAATTAATGCCTTAACGGGTAGTAAGGTTTCTGCTGTCTCTGATAAGCCCAATACGACAAGAAATAAGATATTAGGTGTGTGTAATTCTGATGATAGTCAGATTATCTTCTTAGATACACCAGGAATACAAAAATCTAGTAAATTTTTAAATAGAATAATGGTCCAGTCCTCTTATCAGGCTATTGGCGAATCTGACATAGTTCTTGTTATAGTTGATTGCACAAAGCGTTCAACTTTCAACACAGATGAAATAGCTTCTAAAATAGTAGACAAGAAGCCTATAATCGCGATTAACAAGATTGATTTAGTTAAGAAAAGTAAAATCTTAAACATTGTAAACACTCTGAAAGATATCTTCCCTACTGTAGATTCTTTTATACCAATAAGCGCTTTAGAGGAAGAAGGATTAGAAATCTTGATAAATGAATTTAAAAGAATTTTACCTGTTGGAGAGAAAATTTTACCTGACGATGTTACAACTGATCAACCTGAAAAGTTTTATATTTCAGAGATAATAAGAGAGAAAATTTTCAACACTTTTTATCAAGAGGTACCTTATCGGACTGCCGTTGTTATTGAAGACATAGTTGACAAGAAAAGAGTCTCGTCGATACAGGCTTATATCATAGTTGAAAATACTCATCATAAACAAATTATTATTGGAAAGAACGGTTCAATGATTAAGAAAATTGGAATAGAGAGTAGGGCGGATATAGAAAATTTTCTCTCATGTAAAGTTTTCTTGGATCTTCGAGTTAAAATTGACAGCACATGGTTAAAGACAAAGGAAAAAGCTTTTAACTACTCTAGTATCTAGCTATTTCCCTGAAAAGTTAGGAGGCCTCTTTTCCTTAAATGCGGCCTGAGCTTCTAAGTAGTCAAAGCTTTCTGCAGCTCGTAGAATAGTTTTCTTTATTTGTTCATAGTCCTCAGGGTTAATTGTTTGACCAGCTTCAAAAGTGTTGATAGATTTTTTTATTGAAGCAAGGGATAGGGGGGCATTAAGTGAAATTTTTTCAGAGAATTCTATTGATTTCTTTAATACATCTTTTTGATCATATATGAAATCAAAAATTTTCATGTCTATAGCGTCTTTAGAAGAATACTTGTCACCAGTAAAAAAGATTTTTCTGGTATTTGATATTCCTATCTTATTTATGAAGTTTTTTAAACCATAATAATTGTAAAAAATACCAAGTTTCACGGGAGGCATACAAAAAATACTTTCTCTAGAGAAAAATTTAAAATCACAATTTAACATTATCTCTAGGGCGCCACCAAATATACTTCCATTTATTGCGGCTATTATGATTTTTGGGCTTTCCACAATTACTTCGGAAATCTTCATTAATGGATGTTTTTCTGAATTGTCATCAATTATATGAATCTTTAAAAGCGATTCTTTCGAATCTATACTCTCAGATGAAATATCATACCCTGAAGAAAACACTTTATCGCAGTTAGAAGTTATTATTATTGTTCTTATTTGATTTATTTTTTCGGTATCTTGAATAATTTCCGACATCTTTACTAACATTTCCTCATTGAAAGCATTCTTTTTTTCAGGTCGGTCAAACGTTATTATTCGAGTCTTCTTTAGGTCTTCATACTTAACAAATTTACTCATATCCGTTATAGTAATCTATTATAAATTTAAAGCGAGTTAGATATGCCATTATATGAATTTGAATGTAGAGATTGTATGAAAAAGTATAACAAAGATATTACTCTTCTTTCTAAGTCTTTAAAGAAAGAGACTGGAGAGAAGGTTATGAAACGAAATAAAAACTTTTTGTACATAGAAGTCCAAAAGATTAAAAATGAGAAAACCATATTCTCTCTAGGTAAAGAAGGCAATAAGGGTATTAAAAGATATAGATATAGAATGGGTAACGATAAATATCTCTTCTTAGAATTAAAAGATTTCAGATTCACAGAGTTGTATTTTCAAGACGAGGAAATACCAGAGACAGTTGATTGTCCATCAAGTAAGAAATGCAAAAACGTAGTTAGGATTTTCTCACCTTTTAAAGCTATTTTTGAAAAAAGAGGTGGAATAAAAGATAGAGCTCCTACACCAGGAGATCCTGTCCAATGGCATAAAGATTACAAAGTTATGAAGGACGAAGAACAAGCCTCCAACTGGGTTGGACAAGACCATCTAGACCAATATTTTGGTAATTCTCAACATGATGGCTCTTATGGCTCAGAATAGGATAGATTATGCCTTTATATGAATTTGAATGTAAATCTTGTAAAAGAAATCTTCTTAAAGCATTAAGTACGATTGAAAAGAAATTTGATAAGAAGATTTTGCTCGGAATTATAAAAAAGTATAAAAACATTAATGGTATACAGATTATTGATTTAATTTCTGAGAAATTAATTCAATCCGAAGGAACAAGGGAAGATGGTAATGTTGAGATTGATTTGTATATTGAAGATGGAAAAAAGATGGTGCTTTTTCATGCTACTAACTTTAGGTTTTCCGAATTAATTTTTGATGAAGAGGATGAGAAGAATATTTCAACTAACTGTTGTAAAAACGGTGAAATTGAAAGAGTCATATCTTCTTTCTCATATACATCTGATCTATCAACAGATGCACCTAAGCCTCCTGGGCTCGCAGACTTGCCAGAGCAAATAAGAGGCAGAGTTAATTTTACTGAGATGATAGAGGCGAAAGACCAACCTGCAAACATTAAAGCAGACAATAGATATAAGCATCAATATATGGATAAATCCAAAACTAAATTGCTTTAATCTTTTACCTAGGGTTGTCTTCTACATATTTTATAAATTTAATTAAAATTTCTTTTTTATCATCAGGAATATCTTTGTAAGATTCTTTAAATTTAAGTTTAATCATTAATAGTATATGAGCATAAGGATTTCTGCCTTTTGGGTGATTATTATTGCTTGGGAGTTTGTCCTTTAACCTATCCCCAGTCTTTTGTATAAGCAACCAAAGTTCTTTTCTATTTTCTTCATTCATCTAAAGTATAATCTTTTTTCTTTTTTCCGATTCTTCTTTCAAGTTCTAAACAGATATCGTCCATGTTAATGCCATGATAAGATAATCCCACCATCATATGGAATAATAAGTCTGAATATTCGTATATAATCTTATCTCTTTCACCATTTTCTGAGGCCTCGATAGATTCAGCAGATTCTTCGCTTATTTTAGAATTGATCTTCTCAAGACCATCTTTGAATAGTGATGAAACATAAGAATCTTGATTATCTTTGCTATTTTTTCTTTCCTCGATTGTTGAAAAAATTTCATTCAGAATATTTATTCTATTTGATATTTTCTTTTCATCCATTACATTATTCAATATACATTAAACTGAAAGGAAGGAAATTAAATAATGGCTAGAGTTACAATCGAAGATTGCTTAGAAAAGGTCTCAAATCGTTTTGAATTATCCGTAGCAGCAATGAAAAGAGCTAAGAATATCTACAATGGTGCTAAATCTTTATCTGACGAAAAGAATAAGCCCGTAGTCCTGGCCTTAAGAGAAATTGCTGAAGAAAAAGTAGTTGCTGTCAAGAAACCTTCTAAATAATAGCTACTTAAATACTTTTCTTTTATTGTTTTAGAATGTCAAATTTAAGTTTTTTAGAAAATTTAAAAAATCATTTTTTAAATAAATATAAATTTGTCCTTATTCCTGAATCCAAAATAACCGTTCAGTCTTCTGTCTCAATCGTAATTAGGAAGATTAATTCCAAATATGAGATTTTATTTATAAAGAGAACTACAAAGGATTCAGATAAGTTTTCAGGTCACATGGCTTTCCCGGGCGGAGTTAGAGAGAAGGTTGATAAGAGTAGTTTAGCCACGGCAATTAGGGAGACTAAAGAAGAGATAGGTTTAGACTTAAAATTAGACTGCGATATCTTGGGAAGGTTTAGTGATTATCAACCTGTGAATCCAGAAGCAAATAAGTTTATTGTGAGTCCTTTTATATTTTATCTCAATAAACCCGATGTTGAGCTTGTAAGATGTGAAGATGAAGTTGAGGAAATTGTTTGGATTCCGATTGATATTTTGCTCACAAATTTAACTAATAGTAATCGGATTGGAACAAGATATGAAAAGCCATATAAAGATAATGTATTCCTTTATCACGGCTATAAAATTTGGGGAATGACAGGTAAGATGATCTACGCCTTTCTTCATGAGATTAAGAATTATCATGAATAGAATTTATATTTTACTTTAATTATTTAAGTGATAGAATAAAAAAATGGCTAGTGTAAATAAAGTAATTCTTCTTGGAAGGCTTGGTGCTGATCCTGAAGTAAGGTATACACAAGATCAAACTCCTGTAGCTTCCTTTAACATTGCAACCTCAATTAATTACAAGAATAAATCTGGAGAAAAAATTGATAAGACATCATGGCATCGTTGTGTTGCTTGGAGAAAAACTGGAGAAGTTATTGGACAGTATTTTAAGAAAGGGAATCAGATTTATATAGAGGGGTCACTTGAAAGTAGATCTTATGAGGATAAAAGTGGTGAGAAGAAGTTTATTACAGAGGTTGTCGTAAATAATTTTCAATTCGTTGATTCTAAAGCTGGAGGCACAGCTCAAACTGGCGATGAGAACTTCCTCGATGATTTTGATATAGAAAGTTCATCCAGTGATGACGTCCCATTCTAAATGACTATTAAAGTTAATATTGTTTTATTATGTGCTGGAAAAAGCTCAAGGCTCAAATTTAATTTACCTAAAGTTATATTACCAATTAATGGCAAGACTTTACTTGAAAGAAGCTTGTTCAATCTTCACCAATTGAACCCTAGTAAGATTATTATTGTTGCAGGTTTTAAAAAAGAACTGGTTGTTAACTTAGCAGAAAAATTAGATTATAAAAATATAGAATTCGTAATTCAAAAGAATCAGCTTGGAACAGGCGATGCAGTTAAAAAGGCTTATAAGAAACTCGAAGATGATTCTGTTTCATTAATCATAAATGGAGATACTCCTTTTGTTGATGTTGAAACTATTAGACAAGCATTATCCCAATATTATAAAAATAAATCTGTCTTTACTATTGCAACATCAACACCTGTTTCCCCTTTTGGTTACGGTAGAATATTAAGAGATAATGATGGACAAATATTAGACATAGTAGAAGAAAGAGACTGTAATAACGAGCAGAGATTAATTAAGGAGGTAAATTCTGGTTTGTATCTAGTCTCAACTCAACATTTAAAAACCTTCATAAAAAAAATAAAAAAGAATAAGAACTCTGAATATTATTTAACGGATTTGGTTAATATATTTGTAAGAAATGGAATGAGAGTAGATTCTCTTCCCATCAAAGACGAAAGGAAATTTATTAACATTAACACCTTTGATGATTATCGCAAAGCTCATGAGCTTGATAAAATGTTTACTTATGAAGAATGTATTAAGAATAATATTTTTTTAGTAGATCCAAACACTTTTCAGAAAGATCTAGAGGTAAAAATATCTAAAAATGTTTTTATTGGTCCCAATGTCATACTTAAAGGCAAAACAGAAATAAAAGAAGATGTTAGAATTGAAGGGAGTGCTTTTATATCGAACTCTATAATAGGAAGAAATACTCTAGTTAAACCTTTTACTTCAATTGAGGATTCAAAAATAGCATCAGAGGTACAAATAGGACCATTCTCTAATTTACGCCCAGGCAATCAAGTTAACAGCAAGGTTAAAATTGGAAATTTTGTTGAGATTAAAAAGTCAAATATCGGCAAAGAATCAAAGATTCCTCATTTGTCTTATGTTGGGGACACAGAAATGGGGTCAAGAGTTAACGTAGGTGCGGGTACGATTACTTGTAATTATGACGGGTTTAATAAACATAAGACTATTATTGAAGACAATGTATTTATTGGAAGCGATACAATGTTAATTGCCCCGATAACCCTTGCTAAAGGCTCAACAACAGCTGCAGGATCTGTTTTGAATTCAGATATACCAGAGGAAACATTAGCTGTCAGCAGGATTAAGGAAAAGCATATTTCAAATTGGAAGAGAAAGCCAAAGAAATAATTATGTGTGGAATATATAGCATCTATTCTAAAAAAGAAATTGGGTTTCAATCTTTTTTTAAGTCTTTAAGGGAGCTAGAATATAGAGGTTATGATTCCGCTGGATTTTCATATCTTAGGAAAGATAATTTTATAACTTGTAAGACAACAAAGAAGATAAATAGCTTAGAACAGAAGGTTAGTAAGAAAATTAAATCATCATTAATTTTAGGACATACAAGGTGGGCTACTCATGGTAAGCCTACTCTGAAAAATTGTCACCCACACTCTTCTAAGAATATTTTATTGGTTCACAACGGAATAGTAGAAAATTTTCAGGAACTGAAAAAAAGTAAATTTTTGATTAACAATAAATTTATTACTGAGACTGACTCAGAAGTTATAGCCCAGTTAATTGAATATTTCTATTCTATAGAGGAAAATCTTTCTAAAGCAGTTTTTAAAGTTGGAAAAATTCTGAAAGGTTCAAATGCTTTCTTATGCTTAGATAAAACTAAACCAGAAATTTTAGTGTCTTATAAAAATAAGACACCACTATTCTTTGGTTTAAAGAAGGATAATCAATCAATATTTTCTTCAGATACAAACGCAATGAAGATTGATTTAGATTTTTATTATTTCTTGAGAAATGAGGAGATTCTAGAAGTAAATAAGAAAGGTTTTAAATGTTTCAACTCTAGATACAAAGAAGTAAGTGTGAAGCTCTTGAAATATCAGAGAAGTGCTAATGTCTCTAATAATAAAGAATCTAAGATTAATTCTGTTACATACAATGAAATGATTTCTCAGAAATCTCTTATACCTAGATTGTATAACAGTAGAAGGGACATATTAGACAAATTAAGAATAAAGACAAAGCCAAAAGAGATTGTAATAATTGGTTGCGGTTCATCATATAATGCAGCAATGCTTGGAAAGTATTATTTTGAATCTATTAGCAAAATACCTACGTCGATCTATAGACCTTCTGAGTTTACTTTTTTTAATCAGAGCCTTGCAAAGGTATTGTATATTTTTATTTCACAATCAGGTGAAACCGCTGATACTTGCGACTTGCTTGAATCAAACCAAAAATTCTTTGCAAATTCTCTATCCATTGTTAACAATATAGATTCTAGACTAGCTAAGAATACTAAAGATAGCATTGATTTATCTCTAGGGATTGAAAAGGGTGTCGCGGCTACTAAAACTTTTACTGGACAAATTTCAATATTGCACCTTATGTCTTCTTGTTTTTCAGAAGATAGTAAAGTTGTCATTCCAAAATTAGATTCAGTTTATAAAGCTTTTTTTAATGTTGAAAAAGATGTCAAAAGGATTGCCAAGAAATTTTATAAAGCTAAAAATTTCTTTATTCTTGGAAGAAATTATACTTATCCTATAGCCCTTGAGGCAGCATTGAAAATCAAAGAGATATCGTATATCCATTCTGAAGGCTCACTTTCTTCTGAGATGAAGCATGGCCCAATTGCTCTATTAGACAATAATTTTCCTATATTATACTTACTCTCAAATGACAAGAATACTGTTTTAAAGGAGATTATGAACCTTTATGAAGCACACACACGATCAAAGAAAATTATTCTTTTTGCTACAGCCGCTTCTATTAAAATGATTGATTCAGAATTCTTGTCTCAAATTGAATTTATATCGATCCCAGAGAAGACTCATGGTGTATTGCCGTTTTATTTCACACTATTAGTCCAGTTGCTTTCTTACCATCTGGCTAAGTTTAATAATTTATCAATAGATCAACCAAGAAATTTAGCGAAAGTAGTTACAGTAGCCTAAAAATTTATTATAATTTATAACATGAAAGTGTTAGTCGTTGGATCCGGTGGCAGAGAGCATGCAATATGTTGGTCTATATTAAAAAGCCCAAAGGTATCTAAAGTTTTTTGTGCTCCTGGAAATGCAGGAATAGATTCAATTGTAAACATAGTAAATATTAGACTAGATGACTTAGACGGATTGCTAGATTTTGCACTTAATGAAGAAATTGATTTAACAATTGTTGGACCAGAGCAACCACTTGCAATTGGAATAGTTGACTTATTTAGAAGAAATAAATTACTAATATTTGGACCTAACCAGCATTCATCTCAACTCGAATCAAGTAAAGAATTCTCTAAAATTTTTATGAAGAAGAATGATATACCTACTGCTAATTTTGAAAGCTTCTCTGATTTTGATTTAGCACGAGAACATATTAAAAGATCAGAGTATCCTTTAGTTGTTAAGGCTGACGGTTTAGCTGCTGGCAAAGGAGTTCGTGTTTGTTATAATTTTGAAGAAGCAAATGAATTTTTAATCTTTATAATGCAAGATAAAATATTCTCGACCTCTGGTGATAAAGTTGTCATAGAAGACTTTTTAGAAGGTGAGGAAGCCTCTTTCTTTGTTTTTACAGATGGAAAATCAATCTTACCATTAGACTCATCTCAGGATCACAAAAGGCTTCTCGATGGTGACCTTGGTCCCAATACTGGAGGTATGGGAGCCTATTCTCCTGCGCCTATTGTTGATCAAGAAACCAGAGAAAATATAATGGTTGATGTTGTAGATCCGGTCTTCGCTGCATTTAAGAGAGATAGAATTGACTATACTGGTGTCTTGTATATTGGTTTAATGATAAAGGATAAAAAGTCTAAAGTAGTAGAGTTTAATTGTCGTTTTGGTGATCCGGAAACTCAACCACTTCTATTTAGATTAAATTCAGATGCTTTTGATCTCTTTTATATGACAGCTAAAGAAGAACTTTCTAAATATAAATTAGAATGGAAGAAAAAATCCTCAGTTACCGTTGTAATGGCCGCTAAAGGATATCCAGGAAAGTATGAAACTGGCATCCCAATTAAAAACTTATCAGAGTTTCAAGACAAAAATGTAGAAATTTTTCATGCAGGTACAAGAAAAGTAAATGGGGACATTAATATCAATGGAGGAAGAGTATTAGGGGTAACTGCTGAGGGTGATACTCTAAAAGATGCAATCTCATCAGCATATAGATCTGTTGACAAGCTAGATTCGACTAATTTGGTTTACAGAAAAGATATAGGGAAGAAGGGTCTAATAAAAATTGCTTAACTCTCTTGACATACCAAACAAGTGTGGCATATTTCAAGGATTAAATATGAGGAAATTATGCCTACGATAACTCAACTAGCTAAAAATGCTAGATTTACTGAAAAGAAGAAAAGTAAGTCTAGAGCATTGCAAAATAATCCCCAAAAAAGAGGTGTCTGTACACGTGTTTATACAACTACACCTAAAAAGCCTAATTCTGCTTTAAGGAAAGTTGCAAGAATTAGACTTACAAATGGAATTGAGGTAACTGGCTACATTCCTGGTGAAGGGCATAAATTGCAAGAACATTCAGTCGTATTAATTAGAGGCGGGAGAGTCAAAGACTTACCTGGTGTTAGATATCATATAGTAAGAGGTTCTCTAGATACTACTGGTGTTGAGGGAAGAAAGCAGTCTAGATCTAAATACGGGACAAAAAAACCAAAAGCTAATTAAGGATATTTTTTCACATGTCAAGAAAAGGACCAATTAAAAACAATATACCAGCACCTGATACTAAGTATAATAAGGTGTCCATATCTAAATTTATAAACTCATTAATGGTTGATGGCAAAAAAAGTATAGCAGAGACAATATTCTATGATTCATTGGATATAATTAAGGATAAAACGAAGGCTGACCCATTAGAAGTTTTTGAAGAAGCATTTAAGAATATTCAACCTACTGTTGAAGTAAGGTCAAGGAGAGTTGGTGGTGCGACATATCAAGTTCCGGTTGAAGTAACCTCGTCACGAAAGAATTCTCTTGCTATCAGATGGATTTTAACAGCTGCAAGAAAAAGAGATGGTAAAAGCATGGCTTTAAAGTTGGCTTCCGAGATTATGGATGCAAAAGACAACAAAGGTGGAGCAGCAAAGAAAAAAGAAGACACTTTAAAAATGGCAGAAGCTAATAGAGCTTTCTCACACTATCGCTGGTAGGTCGTATTAAAAATGAGTAAAGATTTAAATTTAGTTAGAAATATTGGGATTGTTGCACATATCGATGCAGGTAAAACAACAACTACTGAAAGAATTCTCTTTTATACTGGAAAAAGTTACAAAATAGGCGAAGTACATGATGGCGCGGCCACTATGGATTGGATGGAGCATGAAAGAGAAAGAGGTATTACAATTACTTCGGCAACTACTGCTTGTAGTTGGGACGGTATAGATATAAACATAATTGATACGCCGGGGCACGTTGACTTTACAATTGAAGTTGAGCGTTCATTGAAGGTTTTAGATGGTGCATGTGTTGTTTTTGACAGTGTAGGTGGCGTAGAGCCACAGTCTGAGACTGTTTGGAGACAAGCTGACAGATATAACGTACCAAGAATGTGTTTCGTTAATAAAATGGATCGTACAGGTGCAAACTTTCAAAGAACTGTAGATCAAATAAAGTCTCGTTTGGGTTCAAATCCGGTAAGACTTCATATACCTTATTTTAAGAATGATCTTTTTGAAGGGATTGTTGATTTAATTGAAATGAAACTAGCAATATGGGATGGGGAATCATTGGGAGCAAAGTTTAGTCTTGTTGATATTCCTGAAGAAATCCTAGAAGAAGCTAAGTCTACAAGGGACAATATGCTTGAATTACTATCTGATAATGATGAAACAATAATGGAAGATTATCTGGAAGGAAAAGATATTGATAGAGATAGAATAATTGCTGCTATAAGAAAGCAGACAATCAATTTAGACATTGTTCCAGTTATATGTGGCTCAGCCTTTAAAAACAAGGGCGTTCAGCTACTTTTAGATGCTGTAAAAAGGTACTTACCATCACCTTTGGATATACCACCGATTAAAGGAACAGATGTTGATGATGAATCCAAAGAAATGGAAAGAGTACCAAGTGATGATGAACCACTCTCAGCTCTAGCTTTTAAAATTATGACCGATCCTTTTGTGGGAACTATTACATATATCAGGGTATACTCTGGAGTTTTAAACTCTGGATCAGCTGTTTTTAATCCTACTAAGAATGCAACTGAAAGAGTTGGAAGACTACTTAAAATGCATGCTGACAAGAGAGAAGACATTACTTCTGTTTGTGCCGGTGATATTGCCGCAGCCGTTGGATTAAAAAATACTTATACCGGAGAAACTTTATGTGATAAGTCTAATCCTATAGTTTTAGAAAGTTTAAATTTCCCAGATCCTGTAATTTCAGTAGCAATTGAACCAAATACGAAGGCTGATCAGGAAAAATTAGGAATGGCTCTAAGTAAACTTGCGATAGAAGATCCATCATTTAAAGTTAAAGTTGACCATGAAACAAACCAGACTATTATTGCTGGAATGGGTGAGCTTCATCTTGAAATTATCGTAGATAGACTTAAAAGAGAATTTAGTGTTGAGGCTAACGTAGGGGCCCCGCAGGTTGCATATCGAGAAACTATTAGAAAAGAAAGTGAAGCAGAACAAAAATACATAAAACAGACTGGCGGTAAAGGTCAATATGGACATGTAAAGATTAAAATTGAGCCGCTAGAAACTGGCGGAGGATTTGAATTCGTAGATAAAATTAAGGGTGGAACTATTCCAAAAGAATTCATACCCGCTGTAGAAAAAGGGGTAAAAGAAGCAATGCTTGGCGGAGTTGTCGCCGGATATGAAGTTGTGGATGTAAAAGTAACACTTTATGATGGTTCTTTTCACGATGTTGATTCATCAGAAATGGCTTTTAAAATTGCAGGATCTCTTGCATTTAAGGATGCTGTAAGAAAAGCCGGGGCAGTTGTTCTGGAGCCAGTTATGAAAGTTGAAGTTGTAGTTCCAGAAGATTTTATGGGAACTGTTATCGGCGATTTGAATTCAAGAAGAGGAAGAATTCAAGGCACAGAATCAAGAGGTGAGCTACAAGGAGTTCAAACTGAGGTTCCTTTATCTGAAATGTTTGGATATGCCACTGATGTACGCTCCTTGACAGAAGGCCGTGCAACATTTACAATGGAGTTTTCAACTTATAGTGATGTGCCACAGCATATTTACGAAAAGATGAAATTAGAAGAAGCGTAATGTCATTATTTAGGAGGGACATACAATATGTCTAAAGAAAAATTTGAGAGGAATAAGCCACATTGTAATATAGGTACAATTGGTCACGTTGATCACGGTAAAACTACATTAACAGCAGCTATAAGTATGACTTTAGCAAAAGCTGGTGGTGGAGATGCCATGTCATACGCTGATATTGATAATGCACCAGAAGAAAAAGAAAGAGGTATTACGATCAATACAGCCCATGTTGAATATGAAACTGATGCTAGACATTATGCTCACGTTGACTGTCCTGGTCACGCAGATTATGTAAAAAATATGATTACTGGTGCTGCCCAAATGGATGGCGGTATTTTGGTAGTTAGTGCAACAGATGGTCCGATGCCACAAACAAGAGAACACATTTTGCTTGCTAGACAAGTCGGTGTGCCTAAGTTAGTTATATTTTTAAATAAAGTTGACCAACTAGGTGGAGACACTGAATTAATTGAATTAGTTGAACTAGAAGTAAGAGAACTATTAACTGAGTATGGCTTTGATGGTGACAATACTCCAATTATTGCTGGCTCAGCCTTAGCTGCAGTAGAAGGTACAGACCCTAAAACAGGCGAGGAAGCTATTTTAGAGTTAATGGCCAAAGTGGACGAATGGATACCGCAACCAGAGAGAGCACTAGATAAACCTTTTTCACTTGCAATTGAAGATGTTTTTTCTATTTCGGGAAGAGGTACTGTTGTAACAGGAAGAGTTGAAGCAGGAAAAATTAATTCAGGTGATAAAATTCAAATCGTTGGGATTAAAGATACGACTGAAACTACTGCTACTAGTCTTGAAATGTTTAGAAAGATTTTAGATTATGCAGAAGCTGGTGATAACGTCGGGGTTCTTTTAAGAGGTGTTGAAAAAGACGATGTTGAGAGAGGACAAGTTTTATGTGCCCCTGGATCAATTACTCCTCACAAAAAATTTGAAGCAGAAGTTTATGTTCTTAAGAAAGAAGAAGGTGGACGACATACTCCATTCTTTAAAGGATATAGGCCACAGTTTTATTTCAGAACAACAGATGTAACAGGCTCAATCGAACTTGGTGAAGGTGTTGAGATGGTTATGCCTGGTGACAATACAAAAATGAATGTAGAATTAATAGTTCCAGTAGCTATGGTTGAAGGTCTAAAGTTTTCTATTAGAGAAGGCGGAAGAACAGTAGGTGCGGGAGTTATTACTAAAATTACAGAGTAAATTTAATACAAAGAGAGAAAATATGGAAACCGCACCAAAAGTAAGAATAAAACTTAAATCTTTTGATCATAGATTATTAGATAAGTCTACTTTTGAGATTGTTGACACGGTTAAGAGAACCGGTGCTAAGGTTGCAGGTCCGATACCACTTCCGACCAATATATCTAGAACTTGTGTTTTAAGAGCTCCTCATGTTTACAAAAATTCTCGTGAACATTTTGAGATGAGAACACATAAGCGCCTTGTTGATATTCTTGAACCTACCCAGCAAACCATTGACTCGTTAATGAAGCTTGATTTAGCTTCCGGTGTAGAGGTAGAAATCAAATTACAAGGTGTTTAGATGTCAGATGATATAGAAGTTAAAGAGAAAAAAGATTTAGATACTGCTGAACCTTCAACAGATAGTCCTGAAGAGTCATCATCGTTAGATATGCCCAGTGGGTCTGAAATAAAGCTTAGTGGCTTGATTGGCACTAAGGTTGGCATGACACAAACTATTACAGATGATGGAACAGTTGTTCCAACTACAGTGATTAAACTAGGACCTTGCTTAGCTTTAGAAAAGAAAGTAAAAAAAGATAAGACTTCGCTCAAAATCGGCTTCCAAGAAGCAAAGCCTAGATTGCTTACAAAATCAAAGCTAGGGTATTTATCAAAATTAAAAGTTAAACCAATAAAATACGTCAAAGAATTTGATTTATTAAATCCTGAAGTAGAAATTAAACCTGGTGAAGAGATTAAAGCTGATATATTCAAAGAAGGTGATATTGCAGATGTTACTTCTAAATCTAAAGGAAGAGGCTTTGCAGGTGTTATTAAGCGTCATAATTTTGCTGGACTGAGACATACTCATGGAACACCCCAAAACCAAAGGTCAGGCGGCTCCATTGGAGCTTGTGCTTATCCTGGAAGGGTATGGAAAGGTCAAAAAATGGCAGGTAGATATGGTGGCAAGAATTCAACAATTCAAGGCTTAAAAGTTTTAGGAATTGATTTAGAAGATAATTTAATTTTAATAAAGGGTTCTGTCCCTGGTTCCAATGGCTCTGTAGTTTATGTGAACCATACAAGGAAAGGTTAATGAATATTGGCATAGTAGATATTAAGAATAAAGAAATAGAAAAGTTTGATTTAAACTTTGATGATAATGTTGAAATCAATAGGAAAGCCATTAGTCAGGTAGTAAAGTGGCAGCTTTCTAAAAGAAGATCAGGGACGGCGTCAACTAAAAACCGTGCCATGGTTAATGCCAGTAATAAAAAACCATTTAAGCAGAAAGGTACTGGAAATGCTAGAGCTGGCTCTAGGACGTCACCTATTTGGCGTGGTGGGGGTGTAATATTTGGTCCTACACCTAAAGATTGGTCTATTAATGTACCAAAGAAAATAAAGAAATTAGCTTTGTTTCATAGTGTTTTATACAAACTAAAGCAAGAAACAATTACAGTAGTAGATGTGATAGATCTTAAGAGTCATAAGACTAAAGATTTAATTTCTCTTCTAAAGCCATTTAAATTAGCAGATAAATTATTAATAGTTTCTGACACAGAGAGCGAGAACATTAATCTTGCTTCAAGAAATATTGAAAAGCTAAAATTAATTAAATCAGAAGGTGTTAATGTTTACGACTTACTTAACTACAAGTCAATATTGATTGATAAAGCAACTCTTACAACATTAGTTGAGAGGTTAAAATAATGAAAAAATATGTTTCAGATATAATAATTAAGCCTCTAGTAACCGAGAAAACTCAAGCAATGAGCCAAGAAGAGTGTTACGTGTTCGAAGTTAATCCAAAATCTACAAAAAATGAAATAAGAGATGCAGTTCAAAAATTCTTTGATGTAAAAGTTAAAGATATAAGGACATCTATAAAGCCTGGCAAAAAAGTCATGAAAGGCGGTAGACCAATCGGAAAGAGGTCAAAGCAAAAGAAAGCATTTGTAACACTCAAAGAAGGAAAGATAGAAATAGTACAAGGAGTTTAGTATGGGAATTAGAAAATATAAACCTACTAGTGCTGGTCGAAGATTTATGACATCAGCTGATTATGACGAGATAACAACTAAATCTCCCTATAAGCCTTTGCTAACATACTCACATAATAAAAAAGGTAGAAATAATCTAGGAAGGATTACCTCTAAGAGTAGAGGTGGTGGACACAAGCAGCTTTATAGAATTATTGATTTTAAAAGAGATAAAATTGATGTCCCTGGTATAGTAAAAACTATTGAGTATGACCCTAATAGGACATCTAGAATAGCACTTATAAACTATTTGGATGGAGAAAAGAGATATATTTTAGCTCCATTAGGTATAAAAGTTGGAGATAGAATTATTGCTTCTTCAAAAACTGAAATTATCACTGGTAATTCTTTGGAGCTAAAGAATATTCCAGAAGGAACAATCATCCATAATATTGAATTGTCACCTGGCAATGGTGGGAAATTAGCTAGATCAGCTGGTGCCTATGCTCAGGTACTAGGAAATGAAAAGGATTTAACTATGATTAAGTTGAGTTCTGGTGAAACAAGATATGTACGTTCTATTTGCAGAGCAACTATTGGCAAGTTAGGCAACGACAAGCACAATCAAATTGTAATTGGAAAAGCTGGGAGAAATCGTCATCTTGGTAGAAGACCAAAAGTAAGAGGTGTTGCAATGAATCCAGTCGATCATCCTCATGGAGGCGGTGAAGGTAAAGCAGCCAGAGGTAATCCACATCCAGTTTCTAAGTGGGGTTGGATAACAATAGGTAAGAAAACAAGGCATAATCCAAGAACTGATAAATTAATTGTTAAGAGAAGACGAATCGGTTACGGAATGGACAAGAGGTGATTATAGAAAATGGGTAGATCGATAAAAAAAGG
Organism: bacterium; assembly: GCA_018654605.1. Lineage (GTDB taxonomy): Bacteria > Desulfobacterota_D > UBA1144 > UBA1144 > UBA1144 > TMED58. Next base: position 48,000 of record JABILG010000018.1, on the reverse strand, counting down.
ACCCTTCGTTGACGACAAGTTAATGAAGAAGGTTGTAAAAGCAAAGGAAACTGACAGTCAAAAGATAATTAAAACCTGGTCAAGAAGGTCAATGATTGTTCCTGATATGCTTGGACTCACATTTGCTGTTTATAACGGCAAGAAGTTTATACCTGTTTATGCAACAGAGTATATGTTGGGTCACAAATTAGGGGAATTTTCTCCGACTAGAACATTTAATTCTCATGCCGGTGGAGACAAAAAGAAGGGTGGTAGGTAATGATAGCAAAAGCGATACTTAAATATGCTAGAAGAACACCTAGGAAGGTTAACTTAGTATTGGAAACAATTAGAGGTAGAAATGTTGATTATGCTTTTATGCTTTTGAAAACATTAAAGCAAGGTTCTAAGGAAGAAGTATCTAAAACATTAAAATCTGCAGTCTCAAATGCATATGAAAAAGGTTTTACAGATTCTGAAAAAATTTTTGTATCCGAAGCTTATGCTACAGAAGGAACAACTTTAAAAAGATTTACACCTAGAGCGATGGGAAGAGCAACAAGAAAACTAAAAAGATTGAGTCATATAACTATAGTATTAGATGAGAAGGTGAAATAATGGGACAAAAAGTAAATCCAATATCAATAAGAGTCGGAATTACGAGAACATGGAATTCTAATTGGTTTGTCGCTAATAAAGATACTTATAAAACTTTTCTTCATGAAGACTTAAAAATTAGGACTTTTATAAAAAAGAATTTCTTTCAGTCAGGAATATCTAAGATTGAAATAGAAAGATCGTCAACTGATAAAATTAGAATAATAATTTTCTGTTCTAAACCTGGATTGTTAATTGGCAGAAAAGGTGCAGATATCGATTTGTTAAGAAAGAATTTGTCAAAAATGGTTAGCAAAGAAATCTTTATTGATATCAAGGAAATTAAAAGACCAGAGATTGATTCACAGCTAGTTGCAGAAAATATCGGACTACAATTAGAAAGAAGAGTTGCTTATAGAAGAGCAATGAAGAGGAGTCTAACCTCTGCTTTAAGATTAGGTGCAATTGGAATAAAAATCATGGTTTCTGGAAGGCTAAATGGTGCAGAAATTGCTAGAAGTGAGTGGTACAGAGAAGGTAGAGTTCCTTTGAGTACACTAAGAGCGGATATAGATTATGGTTTTGCCGAAGCAAATACTACTTACGGTAAGATTGGAATTAAAGTATGGATTTTTAAGGGCGAAGTATTGAGAAAAAAACAACCTAAAGGAGAAGCAAATGCTGCAGCCTAAGAAAAGTAAATATAGAAAGCAACATAAAGGTAGAGTTAGAGGCGTGGCAACAAAGTGTAACAAAGTCTCTTTTGGAGAGTTTGGCTTACAGTCGCTAGATTTTGCAAGAATTACCGGAAGACAAATAGAGGCTGCAAGGATTGCAATCAATAGGAGCGTAAGACGTGGAGCTAAATTGTGGATAAGAATTTTTCCACATAAGCCAGTTTCCAAGAAACCTGCAGAGGTTAGAATGGGTAAAGGTAAGGGTGATATTGATAGATATGTTGCACCAATTAAAAAAGGGACAATGATATATGAAATTGCTGGAGTAGATGAAGAATTAGCTAGGGAAGCACTTAGATTAGCCTCAAATAAACTGCCTGTTAGAACTAGGTTTGTAGTAAGAACAAGGGGACAGTTGATATGATTTATACTAAGGATATTAAAAAACTAGATACAATAGAGATTGAGAATAAGATCCAAGAATTAAAAGATTCATTACTCAAAGCTAAAATTAATAAGTTGAATCAGGGTGATTTTGATACTAATAGCTATAAGAAAATAAAAAAAGATATAGCTAGGTGTATGACAGAAATAAATTCAAGAGGGAAGGAATAAGTTATGTCTAGAGGAAGAATGAGAACAGTTAAAGGACTAGTAGTTAAAAACTCATCTTTAAAAACATTAATGGTTCAAATTGAAACTAGGAGTAAGAATAAGAAATATGATAAGGTTTCTATTCTTAAAAAGAAGTTTCCTGTTCATGATGAAAAAATGGTTGCAGAAGTGGGAGATATAATCGAAGCCGTAGAAACAAAGCCTATTAGTAAAACAAAAAAATGGAATTTAATTAAAGTCATAGAGAAAGGAGCTAGTCAATGATTCAACCAGAAACTCAGTTAGTTTCCGCTGATAATTCAGGAGCCAAAAAATTGAATGTTATAAGGCTTAAAGGTGGTTCATATAGACGCTATGCTAGTATAGGAGATATTGTAACAGTTTCTATAAGAGCAGCTATTCCTAACTCAAAAGTTGAGAAAGGTAAAATATTTCAAGCAGTTATTGTAAGAACTAAAAAAGAAATAAGAAGGTCAGATGGTTCATATATTAGATTTGATGATAATGCAGCCGTTTTAATTAATAAAGATAATCAACCTGTTGGGACCAGAATATTTGGACCTGTCGCAAGAGAGTTAAGAAATAGAGGTTTCATGAAGATTGTATCCTTAGCTCCGGAGGTTATATAAATGTCAGACTTAAAATTAAAACCAAAAAAAGGACTAAATGCTAAAATTATAGCTGGAAAGTATAAAGGACAAGTTGGAAAAATAACAAGTGTATCAAGTAAACTTGATCGAGTAACTATAGAGAATATAAATATTGCAAAGAAGCATGTTAAGCCAACCCAACAAAATCCAAGTGGTGGGATTGTTAATATAGAAAAAGGTATTCATATATCAAACATAAAGGTGATAGGAAATGTCTAGTATTAAAGAACTATATATAGAGTCCATACCTACCATTATGAGCTCTTTAAAATTAAAAAATAAAATGGAAGTTCCTAAAATAGTTAAGGTTGTTTTAAATATGGGACTCGGAAAGATATCAGATGCTGGTAAAGATACTAAAATAATTGATGAAGCATGTAACGAACTTACATTAATTGCAGGTCAAAAAGCAGTCGTAACTAAAGCAAAGAAATCAGAGGCTGGATTTAAATTGAGAGAAGGTTATCCAATAGGCTCTAGAGTAACACTAAGAGGAGATAGAATGTATGAATTTTTATCAAAACTAGTGAACTTGGCTCTTCCTAGAGTTAGGGACTTTAGAGGGATATCAAATAAAGCTTTTGATAAAAGCGGTAATTACAACTTAGGAATCCAAGATCATTTAGTATTTCCTGAAATTGATCCAACAAAATCAACTAAAGTTAAAGGGCTAAATGTAACAATAGTGACAACCGCTAGGAATGATTCGCAGTCTAAAATTTTATTAGAAAAGTTAGGGTTTCCATTCAAGCGTTAGGAGAGTATATAGATGGCAAAAAAATCAATGATTGTAAAAGCAAAGAAGAAGCAAAAATTTAAGGTAAGAGAATATAATAGGTGCCCAATAACAGGAAGAGCAAGGGGATTTATTAGAAAGTTTGGTATGAGTAGGAACGCATTTAGGAAACTTGCAAGCGAAGGCTTAATACCAGGAGTTAGAAAGGCTAGTTTATAGTCAGAGGATAAAATTATGGTTACAGACCCAATATCAGATATGTTAACAAGAATTAGAAATGCAATCAATGCAAGACATAAAGCTGTCGAAATACCTAATTCAAAGTTTAAGCTTCAAATTGCAAAGATTCTTGAAGAGGAAGGATTTATTCAATCATTTGATAAAATTTCAAAAGATAAATTTTCCTTCATTAAAATTAATTTAAAATATAGCAAAGATAAAAGAACGTCGGTTATAAAAGAAATCAAAAGAATAAGCAAGCCCGGTCTAAGAGTTTATGTTAACAAAACAGAGATTCCTAGAATACTAGGCGGTTTAGGTACTTCAATCATATCAACATCAAAAGGTGTTATGACCGGAAGTAAGGCTAGAGAAATAGGAGTTGGTGGAGAAATACTCTGTAGTATTATATAGGTGTAGTTATGTCAAGAATAGGTAATAAAGAAATTGTTTTCAGTGAAGATGTTGAAGTAGTCTTAGAGGGCAACGTAGTAAAAATCTCAGGACCAAAAGGTATCCTTCAAAGATCAATACCAGAAGGTATAACTCTTAATATAGAGGCAGGAAGAGTTAATGTTAGTAGGAATAGTGAGGAGAAAAGAATAAAAGCCTTCCATGGTCTTACTAGATCCTTAGTTAATAATATGGTTATTGGGGTTAAAGAAGGTTTTCAAAAATCATTAGATATAATAGGAACAGGTTATAAATGTGATGTTAAATCTAAAAATGAGTTAGTCTTAAACTTGGGATATTCGAACCCAATAAACTTTAACTTGCCTGAGTCTATAGATGCTGAAGTTGAAAATAAAGGAACTTTGCTAAAGATATCTGGCGTTGATAAAGAATTGGTAGGTGAAGTCACTGCTAGGATTCGTAAGCTTAGAAAGCCAGAAAGATATAAAGGTAAGGGTGTTAGGTATACTGGAGAAGTAGTAAAATTAAAAGCAGGTAAGGCTGCAGGCGGAAAAGGTGCTAAGTAATGATAAAACCAATAGTTAAGAATAAATTAAGAATTACTCGTCACAAAAGAAATAGAAAAAATATTTCAGGAACAAGCACGGTTCCAAGGCTATATATATTCAAGTCTCTAAAAAATTTATATGTAAACTTAGTCGATGATAAAAGTGGCAATACCTTAATATCAGTTTCAACATTAAAAACTGATACGTCTGATATAGTAAATGAGATAGTTAAGAAAGCCGACATATTGGGTATTAAAAAATTAGTTTTTGATAAAAGTGGATACAAGTTTCACGGTAGAATAAAAATAATTGCGGACGAACTTAGAAGTAAGGGATTAAATTTTTAATTTGGAGTGTAATTTTGAAAAATAATAATTCGAGGAATAGTTTAGATAAAGATTTTGCAGAAAAGATAGTCCATATAAGAAGAGTGGCTAAGACAACAAAAGGTGGAAAGAATTTTCATTTTACGGCATTAGTGGTTATAGGAAATAGTAAAGATAAAGTTGGAGCAGGCCTTGGTAAGTCTAATGAAGTTCCAGATGCTATCAGAAAAGGTATAGATAAAGCTAAAAAGAATCTAATTGAAATAAGCTTAAACGGTAGAACTATTAGTCATGAAGTTTATGCTAAACATTTAACAAGTCAGGTAATGATAAGGCCTGCAAGTTCAGGTACTGGTGTTATAGCTGGAGGAGCAGTAAGGTCTGTTTTGGAATTAGCTGGAATTAAAGATGTTTTAACAAAGTCATTGGGTTCTAGGAACCCAATTAATGTTGTAAATGCAACAATTGAATGTTTGAAACAATTAAATGATCCTGCAGAAACTGCAGCAGATCATGGTAAAAAGCAAGAAGATTTAGATTTACCAAAACAGTATTATAGAAATAAGGCAGAAGGTGAAGTTAATGCTTAATGAATTAGTTAAAACTAAGAATAAAAAAAATAGAACAAGAGTAGGAAGAGGTCCTGGGTCAAAAGGTAAGACAGCAGGTAGAGGACATAAAGGTCAGAATTCAAGATCTGGAGGCGGAGTTCCTATACTTTTTGAAGGTGGTCAGTCAAGTTTTGTTTTAAGAACACCTAAAAGAGGTTTCAGAAATTATAATAGAAAAGAATATGATGTCATTAATGTCGGTACTTTGAATAAGATAGACAATCTTGAGAAAATTGATTTAGAATCATTAATCAAGATAGGTCTAATAGATGGAAATAAGCCTGTGAAGATTTTAGGTAACGGTGATTTTGATAAAAAGTATGAAATCTCCGCAAACCATTTTTCAAAATCAGCCACAGAAAAAATTAAATCTGCAGGTGGCAGTATAAAGATAGTTTAATAATATGGATACTGTGCCTAAGATTCCTGAACTGAATAAAAGAATTCTATATACATTATTAATACTTATTATTTATAGGCTAGGTGTATTTGTTCCTGTACCCGGTGTCGATTCTCAAGAAATATTAAAAGTTTTTACTAGTCAGGGGAAGTCATTCTTTGATATTATTAATTTGTTTTCTGGTGGAGCATTTGAAAGAGCTTCAATATTTGCTCTCGGCGTCATGCCATATATTACTTCTTCAATTGTTATGTCTTTAGTGACAAAAACTTTTCCTAAGTTGGAGGAAATGCAAAAGGATCAGCTTGGAAAAAAGAAAATAGCTCAATATTCCAGGTATTTAACGATATTAATTTGTTTTTTTCAAGGCTCACTTCTTGTAACTGCATTGCAAACTGGACTAGGTACTGGTGCAGAAATTGTATTTAATCCAGGAATGAGTTTCTTTGTTTTAACTATTATTACACTAACGGCTGGAACATTCTTTGTAATGTGGCTAGGCGAGCAGATAACAAACAACGGGATTGGTAATGGCTTGTCACTAATAATTGCTACTTCCATCATTGCAGGAATACCTAGTGCAACAGGAAATTTATTTAATTTTGTTAAAATCGGTCAGCTAAATGTTTTAACTGTAATTCTATTTCTTATAATAATGCTCTTCATTCTTTATTCTATAGTGTTTGTTGAGAGATCATTTAGAAAAATTCCCATTCAGTATCCTCAAAAAACTAAAGGAAGAAAAATCTTTTCTGGTCAATCTTCTCATTTACCATTGAAGATAAATCCTGCGGGAGTTATCCCTCCAATATTTGCTTCATCGATTCTACTCCTTCCTTTAACAGTGTTTAATTATGTTGACATTCCAAGTGTAAATAATTTTGCTCAAACTTTTTTAAATAATAGTTTTTTCTATAATTCAGTTTTTGCTGTACTAGTTATATTTTTTACTTTTTTCTATACAGGGATGGTAATTAAGCCTGATGAGATGTCTGAAAATCTAAAAAAAGGTGGGGCTTTTATTCCTGGGATTCGACCTGGAAAGAATACAACTGATTATATTAAATTAATAATGTCAAAACTTACAGTTATTGGCGCCATATACCTTGCAATTGTTTGCATAATACCAGCCATATTAAATGCTAAACCTTTTAGCTTACCTTTCTACTTTGGCGGCACATCTCTTCTAATTGTTATAGGTGTTACGCTAGATACAATTCAACAAATTGAATCTTTCTTGATTTCGTCTAACTATGATCAGATGAATGGAAAGAAAACAAAAAAAGAACCTAGTAGGTTTAATTTGAGGTGAGAGAATGATTTTAGTTTTATTTGGACCCCCAGGAGCCGGAAAAGGAACACAGGCTGACGCACTGAAGGACAGGTTGGATTTGTTACATCTTTCAACGGGTGACATATTACGAGAAGAGGTATCTAAAGAGTCAGAATTGGGTTTAATGGCTAAAAAATTTATGGAAGCAGGTGAGCTGGTTACAGACGAACTTATTATTAGCATGATTAAGAATAAGATTACTACAGAGACTTCTGGTAAAGGTTTTTTACTTGATGGTTTTCCTCGAACAATATCTCAAGCTCATGCATTAGATGCTATGCTTAAAGCTAATAGCCTGAAGGTTGACAATGTTGTTTCCTTGGAAGTTCAAGATTCTGTTTTAATTGAAAGGCTTCTTTTGAGAGGACGAAGCGATGATAATGAAGAGACTATAAAAAACAGATTAGATGTTTACAAGAACCAGACCTTACCTATCAAAGAGTATTATAAAGATTTAGGTATATTAGTTGAAATAAAGGGTGACGATTCTGTTGAAATCGTTTCGGAGAACATATTTAAAGCTTTATAATAGAGATTATGGCAATACAATTAAAAAATAAGAAAAATATTGAAAGAATAAAGAATTGCGGTGCAATTATTGCACAAGTCCAACAAATCTTATCTAAATTAGTAGAGCCTGGTGTTTCTACCTGGGAATTAGACAAAGTTGCTGAGGAATATACTCTTTCAAAAGGTTTCAAACCAGCCTTTAAGGGTTATCAAGACTTTCCTGGATCAATTTGTGCATCTATTAACAAAGAAGTTGTTCATGGTATTCCATCAAAAAATAGAATTTTAAAAAATGGTGATATTATAGGTGTTGACTTTGGGGTGTTTAAGGATGGTTTTTATGCTGACTCTGCTTTTACTTTTGGTGTTGGTGACCTAAATGAGGAGACTAAGAAGCTTGTTGATGTAACGAGGAAATCGTTAGATAAAGGAATTGAGAATGCAGTCGTAGGTAACAAGCTTTATGATATCTCAAAAGCAATACAGGATTATGTTGAAGAAAACAGGTTTTCTATAGTTAGATCATATGTTGGACATGGAATCGGAAGAAACCTTCATGAGGACCCACAAGTACCTAACTTTGTTTTAGATTCGGAGAAAAGAGAAAAATCTCTCGACCTTGTAGAAGGGTTAGTTATAGCAATAGAGCCTATGGTTAATATTGGAGCACCAGACGTTGAAGTCACTGACGATAATTGGACTGTTGTTACTAAAGATGGTAGCCTATCTGCACATTTTGAACATACAATCGCAATAACAAAAAAAGGACCAGTTAATTTAACTAACTAAATATGGCAAAAGAAGATAGAATAGAATTAGAAGGAACAATTTTAGAAGCGTTACCTAATGCTATGTTTAAGGTTGAACTTGAAAATGAGCATAAAATACTTGCATATGTTTCCGGTAAGATGAGAACCCACTTTATTAGGATTCTGCCTGGAGATAAGGTCAAAGTAGAGGTTTCCCCTTATGATTTGACAAAAGGAAGAATAACCTATAGATTGAAGTGAGTTTATAAGATATAATATAAGCTTTTTATTGGAGAGATTATGCCTAGAATTGCAGGAGTAGATATACCAGATAATAAGAGAGTTGATGTCTCTTTAACCTATATATATGGTGTAGGACCCAAGGTATCGAAAGATATACTCACAAGTGCAAATATTGACCCAACGACTAAAACAAAAGACCTAACAGACTCTGATGTTTCTAAAATTAGACAATATATTGAAAGCGATTGTCTAGTTGAAGGTGAATTAAGAGTGGAAATTCAGAACAATATTAAAAGATTGTCGGATATAAATTCATACAGAGGGATCAGACACAGAAAGAAACTACCTTCTAGAGGCCAAAGGACTAAATCTAACGCTAGAACTAGAAGAGGTAAGAAAGGTCTTGCTATTGCTAAGAAAAAGTTAGCAGCTAAATAAATTTTGGAGCATCTATAAATTGAAAAAAGTAAAAAAAGTAAAAAAAGTAAAAAAATTTGTTGAATCAGGACAGGCTCATATTCAAGCTACCTTTAATAATACTATAATTACCATAACTGATGAGTCGGGAAATGTTTTATCATGGGGAGCTGCTGGAAAAAAAGGTTTCAAGGGGACTCGAAAAGGGACACCTTTTGCGGCACAAATGGCAGCTGAGGACGCAGCAAAAAAAGCATTAGAATTTGGCATGAAAACAATATCAGTTTTTGTTAAAGGACCAGGGCCAGGTCGTGAGACAGCAATAAGATCAATACAGAATGTAGGAATTAAAGTAAGTTCAATAAGAGACGTTACTCCTTTGCCGCATAATGGTTGTAGACCACCTGCAAAGAGAAGAGTCTAAGAGGTATAAATTGTCAAGATATACAGGACCAACAACTAAACTATCCAGAAGAGAAGGGCAGGAACTTTTCTTAAAAGGAGATAGATCTTATACAGATAAAGCTGCTAGACGTCTTGACGTTAAGCCTGGACAGTCACAGTCTAATTTTAGACAGAAATATTCTGAATATGCTGTTAGATTAAGAGAAAAGCAGAAATTAAAAAGAATCTTTGGATTAACCGAGAAGCAATTCAGGAATAATTACATAAAAGCTGCTAAGGAAAATGGTGTTACCGGTCACAATTTAATTTCTAATCTTGAGAGGCGCCTTGATAATGTTGTTTATAGACTTGGAATGCTTAGTTCAAGAAGTGAAGCAAGACAGTACGTAAATCATGGTCACATATTAGTTAATGGTAAAAAAGTAGATATTCCTTCATTTATAGTTTCTTTAGAGGACCGTATTGAATTAAAGGAAAAGATTAGGGACAACGTAAGAGTCAAAAGTTCGATTGAATCAGTTGCAAGAAGAGGTGTACCAGATTGGTTAGAACTAAACTCTGAAAAACTAGAGGGAATTATTAAAAGGCTACCAAATAGAGAGGATTTTAAACAACCTGTCGATGAACAATTAATTATTGAGTTTTACTCAAAATTATAGGAGAAATAAATGGAATTTCAGAAAAACTGGCTTGGTCTTCATAGGCCTAAATCTATTCAAGTAGATCAAAAGTCAAAAGCTGATGATTACGCTAAATTTACATGTCAACCTTTAGAAAAGGGATATGGTGTTACTATTGGTAATACATTAAGAAGAGTTCTGCTGTCATCGATACAGGGACCAGCAATAACAAAAGTTAAAATAGACGGTGTTATGCATGAGTTCTCTACTATCCCAGGGGTAACCGAGGATGTCACAGAGATAATATTAAATCTAAAACAATTAAAATTAAGAATGCATACTTATGAAGACCAAGAAGTTTCATTAAGTGTCTCAGGTGAAGGGCAAGTTAAAGCTTCTGATATTGAAGTTAATCAAAATGTCGAGATAGTTGACCCTGATCAATATATTGCTACATTATCTGAAGGTGCAAAACTTGATATGGTTTTAACTATACAAATGGGAAGAGGTTATGTACCCGTAGAAGCCAGAGAAGAAACAGCCGACCATATAATCGGCGAAGTTCAGTTGGATGCTATATATTCCCCTGTAGTTAAAGTCAACTATGGCGTTACTAGTGCGAGGGTTGGAAGAAGAACAGATTTTGAGAAACTAACTCTTGAAGTTTGGACCAATGGAACAATTACACCAGAAGACGCAGTAGCATTTTCCTCAAAGATAATCAAAGAACAAATATCTGTATTTATTAATTTCAACGAAGAAGAAATTGATGCTATTCCGATTATTGAAGATATCAAAGAAGAGATTACAGGTGGTGAGGACGTATTGTTCACTAAAGTAGAAGATTTAGACTTCTCTGCACGTTCTTTAAATTGTTTAAGCAAAGCTAATATTAAATTTCTGGGAGATTTAATTCAGTTAAGTGAAGATGATTTACTGAATCTAGAGAATTTTGGTAAACGTTCTTTGTATGAAGTAAGAGATGTAGTCGCCTCCTTTTCTTTAAAATTAGGTGAGGATATTAATAGAGACTTATATTTTGAGCAAAGAAAGAAGAAAGAGGAAACAGAAGTAAGCGAAGATGTAGGTTAGATTTATGCGACATAGAGTTAGAAAAGGAAAATTAGGATTAAAGACAGAACATAGATTATCAGTTTTAAGGAATCTTTGTACAGAACTATTTAGACATGGAAGAATAACTTCAACTGATGTTAAAATTAAGGAGCTAAAAAGATTTAGCGAGAAAATTATTACAACTGCAAAAACTGACTCTGTCCATTCAAGAAGATTGGTTAATACAAAGATTAAAGATAAAGATATTCTTAAGAAATTATTTGAAGAAATAGCCCCATCTTTTTCTGATAGACCTGGAGGCTATACTAGAATAGTTAAGCTTAATTTTAGAAGAGGAGATGCTGCACCTATATCTTTGATTGAGTTAGTTGGGATGGAAGTTCCATTTCAAGATCAGTCCAAGATTGATTCCCCCGAATTAGTTGATGAAGAAGTAAGTGATTCAAAAAAGGTGGAATAAATGACGAACAATATTGGGTTAATCTTAGACCCTACTTCTTTTGATAATCAAAAATATGTTTCTGAAAAAGCTGAAAGAAATGGTTTTCATTCTCTTTGGGTTACTGAGTTATATAGAAGTTCATTCGAGCAATTAAGTTATTTATCTTCTATTACGAGCACTATTAACTTGGGGTCAGCTGTTACCCTTGCTTTTACTAGAAGCCCTCTCGTAACTGTTATATCAGCGCACGATATAGATGAAATATCTAATGGAAGATTAATTTTAGGTCTAGGTTCCGGTGCAATAAATACAAATAGGAAGTGGCACAATTTTCCTGATTTCGATAAACCTACAGAAAGAATGAAAAGCTTTAATGCGCTATTTAGAAATATTGAAAAGTCTTTAATTAATAGAGAAGACTTGATTTACAAGGATGACTTCTATGATTTAACTATACGTTCATTTAGAAGACCATTTCAGCCCCTCAGAGCTCAAATACCACTGTATTTAGGCGGTATTGGTCCAAATATGACTAATTTATCAAGTGAGATTTTTGATGGCTATATTGGGCATGTAGTTTGTTCTAAAGATTATCTAGAAAATAATATTCTTCCGTATTTTAAAAAGAATAATTCAAAAGCAAAAATTACGTCAATCGTATTGTGTTCAATAAATAATGATAAACAGAAAGCGGTAAACGATGCAAAGGGGACTATAGCATTCTATGCAACTGTCAAAGCATACTTTAAGCCTTTTATAGACTTAGGCTATGAAGATAACATAAAAAAAATTAGAGATGCATATTTTAATAATGACAAAGAAGAAATGATTAGAAATGTTTCAGACCAAATGGTTAAAGATTTTGCAATTTGTGGGGACAGAGATGATGCATTATCACAACTTGAGGAATATAAAGAGTTTTTGTCATTTCCAATTTTAACGGCCCCCCATTATTATTTAGATTCTGGAACTATTAGAGGATACCAAGATCAAATTTTAGAGACTTTCAAGGTTTAACTTTTAGTTACTATATAGATGGTCACTAAGCCAAAATTATACTGAACATTCCTATCAACTGTAAACCCATTTTTACTTAAGATCTCATTCATTTCATCTTTAGAATAAAAAGACTCGATTGAAGTAGCGAGATATTTATACTCATCATATTTGGAGAACAAGAGTCCTATGATGGGAATAATATAATTTAAATACATATTATATAGATTCTTAATAACAAAGTTGTCAGATTTTGAAAATTCCATAATCATTAGAACACCATTTTCTTTTAAAATTCTTCTTATTTCACTCAAACTTTTAGGTATAGATTTAGTATTTCTAATACCAAAGGTTATAGTTGCAAAGTTAAAACTTGAATCAGAAAAAGGCATATTCTCACAAAATCCATTCTTAAAGAGGATTGTTTTATTTGAGTTTTTATTTTTAGCAATCTCAAGCATCCTGCTACTTGGGTCATATCCTACAACTTTAACGTCAGGGAATTTCTCTTTTATTGATATAGCGATATCTCCAGTGCCTGTAGCCAAATCTACGACATCACCGTGAAAATTGATTAAATTTACAAAATCTTTCTTCCATTTTTTGTGAAGCCCAAAACTTATAAGCTGATTAATTAAATCATAATTTTTTGAGATTGAGTCAAATGTCTTTTTTGTATCTGGCATTAAACTTTATTTGATATCTTGGATGCTAAGACTATATCCCCAGCAGTCATAATATGAACTCCATGAAGGTCTTTTTTATACTTTTTTAGTAATTCAATTAAGTATTTAGATGAAATGTTTATGAAATCTTCTTCTTTCGATTTTTTAAGCTCATCAAATAGAATATTGTTCCTATTTATACCATTAATTTTATTGTTTAGGTTCTTAAAAGTTTTCTTGTTCTTTATGGGGAAAATTCCTGCAAATATTTTACATTTAGAAAACTTTGAAAGTTCTCTGAGATTAACAAAATCTTCTTCTGAATATAGAGGCTGAGTTATTAAGAAGTCTGATCCAATATTTTGCCTCTTTGTTATAGTTTTTTGAATCTTCTTAAAGGGCAGGTCAATGTTCAAAGTCGAACCTATAGTAAGGTTAAGGCTAAAATTTATTAAATTTTTCGAATAGTCGACACCTTTATTTAAGTTGTTTACCAGTGATATAAAATCATTAGTTCTTAATTCAAAGACTTCCTTAGATCTTTTGCTATTACCGATTGATATAGGATCGCCTTTCACTAAGAGTAATTTAGATATACCCATACTAGCGACTCCAAGTATTTCACTTTGTAACGCTAATGTATTCTTATCTCTAGTAGAAAAGTTTACTATTATTTTATTAGGATTAATCCCTTTTAATATCAAGTTGTGAGCATATGAAATAGGTGAGATTCTTAGATTAGCCATAGGTGCACAGGCTATGTCTAATAAATCGAATGATTTGTTGTACTTAACAATTTGATTTAAGAATAAATTATCAATTTTGTACCTTGGAGGTATAATTTCAATAGATTTAATAAATTTTTTTTTAATCAATTTTGCCTACAATGTTATGTTTAGATTTTATATAATTATTATTTTATTTTCACTAACAATCAACTGTTCTTTTTCTAATACTTTAAACAAGAAAGATTATAACTTACTTGGTGGTTCCTTAACAGTAATTATTGATTCTGAGAATGATGAAAAACAAATCTTCAAAAAAATTAAAAAAAAATTAAGATATATTGAGGCTATACTAGATCCAGAAATTAGCTCATTTTTGAAAAAATTTAATGAATTAGAGAAGAACTCGGAGATATCTGCTCCAGATTTGTTCGTTGATGCTTTTAGTTTAATGAAAGATTATAATGAGATAACCAAGAAGGCCTATGATCCTACAACTTTCTCCCTTCTCTATAGTGTCTCTACTATTGATAAAGTTCGCCCTATGCTAAATAGTAAGTTGTTTGAAAAATGTATGAATATCTCTAATATCGATGTCAAAATTACTAATGTCTTTTCAAAAAGATATTCATGCATTAGGCTTTCATTTGATTCATTAATCGATGGAATTATAGTTCAAAATATCAAATTTCTACTTGAAAGTAAAAATTATAATTCATATTTTATAAAGTTTGGGAATACAGTATATTCAAGAAATTTCCATAAAAGCAGTAATTTATTCGATAAAAAAACCACTAACGCTATCAAGCAAGTGGGAATTACCATTAGGAAGCTGGATAGCTATTCATACCTGGTGAACTCAAATGATAAGATAAGGACCTATAATATAAACCTTAAAACAAATCAGATTTCTTTAAATAATGATTTCTTTGTTATTGTTGCTTCTGACTCTCCTGTTAACAATTCTATACTTTCTAATACCTTAAATTTAGTTGATTACACAATTTTTTCCGAGAATCTATATGAGATGGGTATTCCTATTCTGATTATATTTAAAGATAACGGGAACTATATCTTTAAGCACAGTAAATCCTTTGAAGATTTCTTAGAATAAATCAGTTTAGATTAAGCCTTTTTCTTATGTAGTTTGGGTTAATACTGGGCTCATCTTCGGATAATTTGCTTTCATATATGAGTTCTAAGTCAGTTAATATTTCTTCCATCTTCTTTCTGTACTTTTTATATTTTTTTGCTTCAATTGGGGATTTGTTGTCAAAAAATGATAATTTAGTATTTAACCAAACTTCTGATATCTCATCATCTTCAACCACTTCTGAGATATCATTCTTAAATTTTATAATATAATCGTTTAGAGTTAACTCATTAAAATTATTGAATACTATTCTATTCTTATACAATTCCATGCTTCCATATTCATTTTTAAGTTCATCATAGTAGTTAAAAATAGAAAGTTTATTTGATTCTTCTAAGACTAGCTTTAGTTTCTTGTCTTCTTTGATTTTATCTAGAATTGATAGGTAATTTAAGACTTTATGTGCAACTTTTTCTTTATTGTTTATGAGATCATCTTTATTCTGGACCTTGGATATCATATTATTTATATCTTTTTCTATAACATAGAAGTAATTTTTGCAAATTATGTCAGGTGTATTTTTAGTTTTCTTAAAAATATTTGTCAAAGAGTCGTATATAACTTCTTTATACTCTTTGTTGTATGCAACTATGTGACCAATTTTTGAGCAGTTGAGATTTTTACTTTTCTCTTCGTTGATAATCCTCAATGATAACAATATTGATTCCTCTGGAACTGTATCTTCAATTGAAATACAATATTCGACATTTTTAATAATGTCTTTGATCTTATAGTCTTTACCGTTAATTCTTTCATGCTTAAATATACTTCTGTAGGAGTCTATGATAGATACTGGAACTTTTTCACTATTATCCTCGAAGTACATGGTAGCTAATGTTCTTTCTGTTGAAACAAGAGTGTAGTCATATATAAACCAATCAAGAAATCTTAAATAATTTGAGTCTGTTTCGCTTATTTCGTTGAACACTTTGGTAAAGTATTCGTTTTGATTCCACAAAAAGAATGCCTCATTAATCTCGTTCTTTAGAAACTCTGATTTTGAAAAACGAACAAGGTCATTATTTATTTTATCTATTTCCTTGTTTGTCAAAACACTACCCTTTATTTTCCTCTATTTCTATTATTTTTCTTCACTCTAATTGTCCACATTAGGATTGATAGGATTAATATTGCTGGAGGTAGGATCCATAAGAGTAAACCAAAACCCTTAATTGGGGGTTTAGCTAGAATGGTATCACCATATTGAAGGACAAAGTAGTCTAATATTTCTTCTTTTGACTTACCTTCAGAAACTTTAATTTTAATAACTTCCTTCATTGATAGAGCTAATTGAGAGTTTGATTCAGCTACTGTTTGACCTTGGCATACAGGACACATAAGTTCATTTGATATACTGTAAATTTTATTTTCTGATAAAGCATTGTTGAAAGCTGAAAATAAGAAGATTAATAAAATTATTAATTTAATATTTACTGCTTTCATCAATTCCTCTTTCTAAAATTTCCTGATTAATCTTACCCATATATTTAAACAAAATTTTATTGTCTTTGACAAAGTAAGTCTCAGGTACTCCCATTACGCTAAATTTAACAGATATAGTATTTTTATTATCAAAGATGGTCTTAAAAAAGGGTTTATATTTAACGTAAAACGAAATCGCATCTTTCTTTTTATCAAAGATATTAATTCCAATAAGACTTACGTTTAAGTTTTTTGAATAAATATTCTCTTGGAATTTGTTTAGCTCAGAAATTTCTTCAATACAGGGGTTGCACCAAGATGCCCAAAAGTTTACAATATTTAAACCATCCAAATTATCTAGGATTATAATTTCAGAATTTTTATCTCCATCAATAATGGTCATTTCTTGCGAAAGAATGATTTCTTTATTTATTGGGATAAAGCGTTTATCTAAATTAACTAAACCCTTTGAAGATGAGTCATGTTCTGCAGATGAAACAGAGAAGCTGAAGACAATAAACAGCAAAAAAGGGAATTTAAATAAAGAGGTCATTTTTAGAAAGTTTGAGGCTCTACACCTGCCATTTTTTCTAGTCTTGACTTATATTCTTCAAGGTCAATTTTCTTCCTAGCTACTCCGGTCTCAATCGCAGCTTTAGCTACAGCGTAAGATTCCCAAACTAGTATTCTAGGATCAAAAGGTGATGGAACGATATATTCTTTACCAAAAACAAGCTTGTCTCTATTATGTTTTTTTGCTATTTCAGGGCCAGCTCCTAGTTTAGCTAGTTTTGCAAGTGCTATAGATGCGGCAACTTTCATTTCTTCATTTATGTCAGTTGCTGCTACATCTAGTGCACCTCTAAATATAAAGGGGAAGCCTAAAACGTTATTAACTTGATTTGGATAGTCAGTCCTTCCAGTTGCCATTATAATATCTTTTCTGGCATCAAAAGCATCTTCTGGTGAAATCTCAGGGTCAGGGTTAGCCATTGCAAAAATAATTGGGTTATCATTCATATCTTGAATCATTTCTTTAGAAACAACATTCCCTATAGAAAGGCCAATGAATACATCTCCGCCCTTAAAGGTGTCCGCCAATGTTCTACATTCAGTTTCAACTGCAAACTCTTCTTTTTGTTTATTTAAACCATCCCTTCCTTTGTATATAACGCCTTTACTGTCACACATTAATATATTTTTAGGGTCAGCCCCTAATGTTATAAACAACCTTGCACATGAAATAGCTGATGCACCAGCACCATTTATATTTATCTTAATTTCGGACATCTTTCTTCCGGTGATTTCTACGGCATTAACTAGGCCTGCACCAGAAATAATTGCTGTCCCATGTTGATCATCATGAAACACAGGGATGTTCATCTTTGCTTTTAGCTCATCCTCTATCCTAAAACATTCTGGGGCCTTAATATCTTCAAGATTAATTCCACCAAATGTCGGCTCTAATAATTCGACAGTTCTTATAATTTCTTCAATATCATTAGTTTTAATTTCAATATCAAAAGCATCTACTTGAGCAAATCTCTTAAATAATACAGCTTTACCTTCCATAACTGGCTTGCTGGCCTCAGGTCCCAAGTCACCTAATCCTAGAACAGCAGTACCATTAGATATAACAGCGACAAGATTTCCCTTGTTGGTATATTCGTAGACTTTTTCTACATCTGCATGAATTTCCTTGCACGGTTCAGCAACCCATGGAGAATATGCAAGAGATAACTGCTCTTCAGTCTCGCTAGGTTTTGTAATTTTTGTTTCAATTTTACCTTTTGGAAAACTTGAATGATAATCAAGTGCTTCCTTACGTTTTAATTCTAAATTCTTTTCAATACTCATATTTATAGCTCCTTATCCCTATTCGGTAACTGCATTAATCATACCTAAAAAGAAATACTAATTATAGGTTTTTTAATTAAGAATTACAACCAGTTTTCTAGCATTTTTTGAACATATATTGTTAATATGTATATTTTGTTATTATAAACTAAATATCCAAATAAAATTAGAATTAGTCCGATAATTGGAGGATAAAACTTTAAGAAGAAAATATTATTTTTAAAGGACAAAAACACCTTTCTTATACCAAAGCTTCCTAGTATGAAAGGCAATCCAAGCCCTAGTGAGTAAAGTACGAGCATAATAATAGAATGAATATAATCTTTCTCAATGCTTGAATAAGTAATTATACTAGCAAGAATAGGGCCAACACATGGTGTCCAAGCTAGACCAAAGCATAATCCTAGCATTATAGGTTTAACTGATGAAGAAGATATTAAATTGAAACTTCTGTTGAGAGTTTGAAATTTATAATAAAATAAATTTAAGATTCCAAAAAGAACTATCATAACTCCTGATATTTTTAATAAAATAAACTTATTTAAATTTAGGAAGACACCAATAGATGTTGCGGAAAGACCTAGTAAGACAAATACGGAACAAAAAGAAAAAACAAACAATAAGCTTCGAAAGAATATTTTATAATTTGTCTTACTTGTATCTTCAATAGAACCATCTAAAGTAGTAAGATAGATTGGGAACAATGGCAAAATGCATGGGGAAAAGAATGAAACTAGCCCAGCAATTATTGATAAGTAGTAATCAGTTATGTTCTCCATAAAACAACCAGAAATGATTAACATAAATTATACAGTTTATTTAGGATTAGTTATAATAAAAAAATGATAAATTTATATAAAATTACAAATAAAAAAGTATCTAATACATTATTTATTCCAGTTTTAAATGGTGGCCTTAATTCTCTGAAATCGTTGGAATCTAATTTGGGTGTAAGATTTTTATTCGAACTTAAAAATTCTCAGTTCAAAGCTGATTTCATGGAGAAGGCTAGCTTCCAAGTCTTAGCAGAAAAGAAAACTATCAATATTAACTTTATTGGCTTGGGCGAAGCTAAGAAATTAGACGAGGAGAGGGTTTTTAAAGCTTTCTCTTCTATAACTTATTCGCAAATTAAGTCTAAAAAAAGAACAAAAGATTTATCTATAATTTTCCCTATTACTATAGATAAAAAGCTTATTAATCTCGCTATCCAGGGTTTGTATAATGGTTTTTATAGTTTTGATAAGTACAAGACTAAAAAAGATAACTTTTCTTTGCTAAAGGTTGGAATTGATATTGATTCTATTACTTCTGGTCAATTTAGCACTATAGTCAAAGAGGCACAGAATATTTTCTCAGGAGTTAATTTGACTAGGGAGTTAATTAACGAGCCACCCCAGAGTCTAACTCCGGTAGCTCTTGCTAACCAAGCTAAAGCTATTGCAAAGAGTAAAAATATCGTATGTAAAATATATGGTAAGAAAGATATACTTAAGAAAAAGATGCTAGGTGTTTGGGATGTTGGGAAGGGTAGTGTCAATGAGCCGAGATTCATACATTTAACATACAAGTCAAGTGTGTCTAAGAAAAAATCTAAAAAAATAGCTTTGATTGGAAAAGGTGTAACGTATGATACCGGCGGACTGTCCTTAAAACCTGCAGATTATATGCTTACAATGAAAATGGATATGGGAGGGGCAGGCTGCGTCCTAGGTGTTTTTAAAGCTCTTCAAAGCTTACAACCTAAGAATGTTGAGGTTCATGGTTTGATTCCGGCAGTAGAAAATATGCCAGGACCGAATGCTTACAAACCAGATGATGTTGTTAGGGGTTTATCAGGAAAGACTATAGAGGTTATAAATACTGATGCTGAAGGTAGGGTTGTTCTCTCCGATGCAATTGAGTATGCAAATAAATTAAAAGTTGACGAAATGGTAGATTTGGCGACTCTTACTGGAGCTTGCATGGTAGCCTTAGGAAATTATACAGCTGGTTTATTTTCTAATAACATTACGTTAAAAGATAAGTTGTTAAAGGCCTCTTTAATGTCCGGAGAAAAGATGTGGCAACTTCCTTTAGATGAAGAGCTTAGATCCTCAATTGATAGTCAGGTAGCTGATGTTAAGAATTCTGCCTCAACCAGATATGGAGGTGCAATAACAGCGGCAATGTTCTTAGAATTTTTTGTTGACAAAAAGGTGCCCTGGTCACATATTGATATTGCTGGACCAGCCTATATAGATAAAGATAGAGGATGGTGCGCGCCTGGGTCTACTGGATTCGGAGTTAGGAGTTTGATTAATTATTTAAATCTTAGTTAGCCACTTTAAGTATTTATTGTTCGATCCTTTTACAATCTTAGAGTATTCATTTTGAATTAGTCTTGTCACCTTGCCGGGTTTGCCTTTACCAAGCTTTCTATCGTCAACCTCTCTAACAGGTGTTATTTCAGCAGCAGTTCCAGATAGAAAAACCTCATCTGAAATATACAACTCATCTCTTGTGAATCTTTGTTCTTTTATTTCTATTCCATAGTCTGAAGCAATCTTAAAAACACAGTCTCTGGTTATACCCTCTAAAACAGTTGTTATAGGAGTAGTTTTAATTACGCTA
Source organism: bacterium (assembly GCA_018654605.1). Taxonomy (GTDB): domain Bacteria; phylum Desulfobacterota_D; class UBA1144; order UBA1144; family UBA1144; genus TMED58. The sequence goes on along the minus strand of JABILG010000018.1, from coordinate 27,004 downwards.
TTTCTTACTATATAAATATTTTCTCCTGTTCCCTCAGAAATGTAGCCATCATTATCCAGCATCAAGGCTTCGTCATAGCCAAGTTGTATAGCTTCCCTTTTTGCAAATACAGAATTAATGTAATTCCCAGAAATTTTAGACTTTGTCATAAAAGAATTGACACCCATTCTAGCGAATGACGAGATCTTAGTTCTTATTCCGTTTGAAATACCATTTTTGCCTAAATATGTACCCCATTCGAATGCAGCAATTATTACATTGATCTTATTATTTCCGGGATTTATGCCAATTGAACCATCACCAATGAATGCTAATGGTCTTATATAGCAGTCTTTTAAATTATTCTTTCGTACCAAATCTACAGTTGCCTTTTCTAGTTGTTTCTGAGAATAGGGTAGCTTTATTAGTGAAACTTTAGCTGAATTATAAAAACGATCATAGTGATCCTTCAGTCGAAAAATATATGAATCCTTATTCTTATTTGAATAAGCCCTTATTCCTTCAAAAATTCCTGACCCATAATGTAGGCCATGGCTTAACACGTGGGTTGTAGCCTTGTCCCAGCTAACAAACTTTCCATTAAACCAAATATACTTAGATTTTTTCATAATTTTATAACATGTATTCTCTTATAATTACTATATTTGTCAAGTAACTATAAATTTATTAGTCATTAATGAAGAATAGAAAGAAAAATATGTTATTTTGTTTTTATGAAAAATATTTTATTTATAAACCATTCTATTAGAGATGGTGGACCGGGAAGAAGTTTGTATTATCTTCTTAAGCATTTTGATTATGAACAGTTTAACGTAAGTGTTTTGATTCCTGAAAAGAAAGTTTTTTCTAAAAATATTGAAAGAGAAAATCTAAAAGTAAATCAAATTATTGACAATAATTTCCCAGAAAATTTAAAGAGACAGAACTTTCATTTCCGTGGAAAGAAGATTTCAATTCTTCCTCTAGACATAGTGATAAATCTATTCAGGCTCATTTATCTTTTGTTTGATTTTAAAAAAGAATTACAAAAAAATAAGATTGATATTATTTATTGTAATGGAACACTGGCTAAGTTCTTTGGTGCGATCTTGGGTAGTCTCTATTCAATTAAGGTTGTATGGCATGTCAGAAATTATCAGAAAAATATTTTCTTATTGTATTCAATTAATTTATTTTCTAATTTTGATTCAGTAAAGAAAATTATCTGTGTTTCAAAGTCAACTATGTCTCAATTTAAAAATAAAGAGAAATGCAAGGTTGTTAACAATGGTATAGATACAGAGGAATTTAATCCTATGACAGTTACAAGAGAACTTAGAGAAAAGTTTAAGGTCAACAAGGATAGAATCATTATTGGAACTGCTGGTAGAGTTGTTCCAAGAAAGAATTTTGAACATTTTGTACAGTTGGGAATCGATGTATGTAAAAAATATAAAAAAGATTGCTTATTTGTCTTAGTTGGTGACACCCCGCATTATTTTGGACAAACCCTAATGACTAAGCTTAAAAGTATGGTAAAAGAAGAAAACTTAGATGATAAGTTCATTTTTACTGGCTATACAGATAAAGTTGAGTCTTATATTGTAGACTTTGACATTTTTTTTATACCTTCAATGTACGAAGACCCCTTTCCAAGAGTCGTTATAGAATCAATGTCCTTAGGGAAACCGGTATTAGGATACAATATAGGTGGGATAGGTGAGGCTATAGATCATAAAATAAATGGGTATTCGTTTAATCTGGACGATAATAGCCTTATAGATTCAATGTTGGAGTTAATCGAAGACGAAGAACTTAGATTAAAGATGTCGTTTGAAGCTAGAAAGAAGGCTGTAAATTTATATGATTCTAGGATTATCGCTTCTAAGATTTTAGATACAATTAGGCTACTCTTTTCTTGAAGTTCTATATGCAACTTTAATGCTAATACCCTCAAGGTCAAACTCGTTTCTGATAGATTTTTCAATAAATCTTCTGTATGTATTAGGTATCCCTTTTGCGAAGTTGCAGAACAATACAAAAGAAGGAACATCTCCTTTAGATTGAGTTGCATAATACATTTTAAGCCTTCTTCCCTTATTCACAGGAGCAGTGGATTTAAGAATTAAAGATTTTAAATATTTATTTAGATTATTAGTATTAATTTTACTTTTTTGAGATTCATATATTTTATCAATCAAAGCGTAAATATTCTGTATGTTTTTAGATTTTAAAGCTGAAATGATTATAACTAACGCATAATTTATTTCTGTAAGCATCTCAAATAAACTTTTTTTAATCATCGCTTCATTCTTAAGCTTTGCTGGAATTAAATCAGATTTATTAACTGCAATTATAATGCCCTTATTATTCTTTTTAATTAAACTTGCAATTTTTAAATCTTGCTTTGTGGGCCCATGTTGTGCGTCTATTATTAAGATTACAATATCACATTTCTCGATTGAACCGACTGCTCTACTAGTTGAATAGTACTCAATGTCTTCATTTACTTTGGATTTTCTTCTTAGACCCGCTGTATCAATAAATAGGTAATCTTTAGAATTGTTAACAATGCTCAGATTAACTGTATCACGAGTAGTTCCAGGAATCTCACTTACCATAGCCACTTCATTTTCTGCTAATGAGTTAATAAGAGTAGATTTCCCAGCATTTGGTTTACCAACAATTGCTATTTGTGGAATTTTATTTCTATTATAAAGTAGATTTGAGTCTTGCTTGCCAGATCTTTCAATAAGTTTCTCTCTTATGCTTCTTATGTTCCGATCATGTTCAGCGGAGATTTCAATAAAGTCTTTTATCCCAAGCTTGTAGAATTCGGCTTTGTTCTCTTCAGATCTTTTGTCATCAATCTTGTTTAAAACTGTAATAAAGTCTTTCTTTTCTTTTCTTATGATATTCAGAATCTCTCTGTCCTCATTTTGAAAACCGGATTGACCATCCACCATAAAAACTATTAAATCAGAATTCCTGATTGTTTTAAGGACTTTTTTCTTGATTAGCGCTGGGTAATGTTCTTTCTCATTGTCAAACCCACCGGAATCTATAATAAAGAAAACTTTTTCATTAATTTCCAGCCTTTCTTTTATAAGATCTCTTGTACTACCAGGTTCGCTGAAGACTATGGATTTTCTTCTGCCTAAGAGTCGATTAAACAAAGTTGATTTACCTACATTTGGCCTACCAACTATTGATATTAATGGTATCATCAAAAAATGCCTCTCTTTATAAATGATTCTAATATTAAGATTAAGAGTATTAACAAATCAATCTTAAAAAGAACTTTAATAAGAACTATGAAGTATCTTAACATTGAAAAACGACACATTGATATAACTTTTGTTGATAATGTTAAAATAAAAGAACTTAATACTAAGTATAGAAATATTAAAGAATCGACAGATGTTCTTTCTTTTTTAGTAGATGGACACGATAATGCTCTATTGGGAGATGTCTTTATTTCCCTTGACTATGCAAGAAAGAATTGTTCAATAAATCATAATTCTTTATCCAAAGAAGTAAAAATTCTATCTATACATGCAATTCTACATCTAATTGGATATAATCACGTCAGCAAGGAAGAAGAAAAAGAAATGTTTAAGATACAAAATGAACTGTATGAAAAGTTTAAATAGTGTTAAATTACTCCTCTTTTAAGACTTTCTCATAATCCTCAAATTCTCCAATCTCCGGTAAATCTTTAATTGTATTAAGACTAAAAACCTCAAGAAAGAGGTCGGTCGTAGCATAAAGAAAAGGCCTTCCTGGTACTTCTTTTTCTCCTACAACTTTAATTAGATCTCTTTCTATTAAAACAGAAATGGCACCAACCGAATCTACTCCTCTTATTTTATCAACTTCAATTTTTGTTGCCGGTTGCTTCTTTGCAATAATACCTAAAACTTCTAGGCCAGCTCGACTTAACCTGTAGGGTTTTTTGTTTATATATTCAGTTAACATTTCTTTAAGTTCTTCTTTCGTTCTAAACTGAAATCCACCAGCCACTTCTTCTATTTTTATCGAACCTTCCTTTCTCTCCCATTCAATGATTAGTTCTTGAATACTATTCTTAACTTTTATTAAATCCTCGTTTAAGAAGTCGGCAATTTCTTTTGATTTAACAGGAGTATCTGATATAAAAATGATTCCCTCAATCTTATTCTTTAGATTTTTCATTCTAGCTTCCCTTGTATTCAAATTGAATTTGATCTTCATCTTCTACAACTAGCACATTACCTTCTTTTATCATATCAAGAATAACAATAAAGCTGACTATAACACTTTCTCGTCCATCTTTAATATTAAATATCTCGTTAAATTTTAAAATTTTTCTATCTTTAAAATTATTAATTATACTTATTCTTCTTTGATCTTGATCAATTGAATCTTCTTCAATTTCTATATCCGGGATTTCTTTATAGTTTTCAAGCTGTAATACTTTTTTTACAGAAGTCACAAGTTTCCATATATCAGTCTTCTGAACTTCCCACAAAGTATTAGATCTAAGACTTAAATCAGTAGGTCTTTTAAATGTATCTCTACCAAGTAATACTCTTTCTCTTAAGTTCTCAGAGAAAGCCCTATATTTCTTGTATTCTTTTAACATTTCTACTAAATCTATTTCTGGTTCATCAATCATCGATTCATCTTCATTATCAGGTAAAAGTGACCTAGATTTTAATCGGGCAAGTTCTGCCGCAATTACTAGATAATCACCAATGTCGTCAAAATTGAACTCTTTTAAGAGCTCAACGTATTCTAAATATTGTTCTGTTATCTGAGTTAATGAAAGTTCATATATATCTAGATTATTTTCTTTTATAAGATTTAATAATAAGTCCAATGGACCTTCAAAGATATCTAGCTTTACTTTTTCGAAATTTGAATTACTACTATTTAAATCTTTCAAGTGTTACCTACTTTTTTCATAAGCTTATTTTAAACCTAATATCTTTAAAATTATAGATAGTGGAGTAAAAATTATTTGTGGATAAATATTGAAAAGTAAAATAATAATCAAGAAACCATAGTTTCCATATTTTCCAACAACTTTCGTATATTGATAGGCAGATTTCTCTGATAAGAAACTATAAATAATATTGGACCCATCTAAGGGTGGAATCGGAAATAAGTTAAATAATGCTAACAATATATTGATTGTAGCCATATAGGTAAAGAAAGCGCTGTAAACAGATTGACTATCGGTCATATAGAAGGCTATTGTGGAAATTGTAGCTATTATAATATTCGAGAGAGGCCCTGCTAGGGCAACTATATATAGACTTCTTCTTTTGTTTAAAAGATTTTCTATATTGACTGGTACTGGCTTTGCCCAACCAAGTCCTATGATAAAAAGCATCATTATTCCGATTAAATCCAGATGTTTTAAAGGATTTAAAGTTAACCTACCTTGATCTTTGGCAGTTGTATCACCTAGCACCAAGGCTGCACAAGCGTGGCTATACTCATGTACAGTGAGAGAAAAGATAAGTGTAAAGCCTAATAATATTAAATTCATAAAACAATTATGTACTACTTTTTAGATAAGGGCCCATATTTTTCTAATATTGAGGCCTTCTCTCTTTCTTTCGCAACGTACCTACTAGTCGTTGAGACTGACGAATGACCTAAGTGGTCTCTAACTTTAATGATATCAACGCCAGACCTATGTAAATGTGTCCCAATTGCGTGCCTAAACATGTGAGGACTAATTTGTTTATATTTTATTTTACCTGACTTTCTATTAGATAGGTTTTTATTATTTAAGCTGACCCTAGAAATTTTATTTACGATTTGATTAACTTGTTGCCGAACTAAATGGTTGGCTTTTGTCGTAGTAGAAGATTTATAGTTGCTTATAAAAAGGAAATCCGAGTCCCCGTTCTTCTTAATTAATACTTTCCTTTCTATCTCTATATAGTTAAGTAGGTTTTGAAGCATAACTGTTGGAATTGGTTGATCTCTAAACTTGTTTCCCTTCCCTTGAATCACGATATATGGATTTGAATTTTTTAGTTTTAGGTCAACCATTTTGACCTTAATTAATTCTGAGACCCTTAGGCCTAGGTAGTATAATGCTTCAATAATTAATCTATCTCTTTTTGGAGCCTTTGAGAAACTCTCACCTTTGATAAAGTCTAATATTATTTGAATTTCTTTCCTGGTAAGACTTTGAGAAACAACTTCGCTCTTACTGGATCTTTTCGGAATAGGGGAGAATGCTATCTTTTCTTTGAAAATTAAATATTTATAAAAACTAGATAATGTAGAAATTACTCTATTCTTTGAGCTTTCTGATCTCCGGCCGGCAAATCTCTTTGTGATGTTACCGTCCTTATCTTTCCAGATTCTTTCGTAAGTATCTAGAAACTCGCTTGTGAAGAAGTCTTCTACGTTCTTTGGTGTAACTTTTGAAAATTCTTTTATTTTCTTTAGCCTTAGAAAATTAGTGAAAAGAACTAAATCAGATAAATACGAATCCCTTGTGTTGTTACTGTGGTCATCTTTATAGTTTAAGAACTCATCAATAATCTTTTCCATAAACTGTTTATGTACCACTCTCCCATGAGTTAAGATAGTCATCTTGTTGTTTTGTTAGTTTATCAATTTTAACATTCATAGATTTCAGTTTTATCTCAGCTACTTTATTGTCAATATTGATTGGTACATCATAAACTTTATTCTGTAACTTCTTATAGTTTTTAACCATATATTCCGCACAAAGTGCTTGGTTTGCAAAGCTCATATCCATAACACTCGATGGATGACCTTCCGCTGCTGATAAATTTACAAGTCTACCATCTGATAGTAGGCATACTTTCTTTTTGCCCACTGTGAATTCTTCAATATCACTTCTTATTTTTTTTGTTTTAGTAGCCATTCTTCTTAAAGCTTCAATGTTGATTTCGACATTGAAATGACCTGCATTGGAAATAATTGCACCGTCTTTCATTATTTTAAAATGATGTTTGTCTATTACATTTATATTTCCAGTTACTGAACAAATAAAATCAGCCTTTTTAAATGCTTCTGTTCCTGTCATAACTTGAAAACCATCCATTTTTGCTTCTAATCCTCTGGTTGCATCAATTTCAGTGACAATAACACTAGCCCCTAATCCTGCTGCTCTCATTGCAAGTCCTTTACCGCACCAACCATATCCACAAACAACAAAGGTTTTACCAGAAAGTAGTCTATTTGTAGCCCTCATTATACTATCCAAAACGCTTTGACCAGTTCCATATCTATTATCAAATAAGTGTTTCGTAAATGCATTATTAACAGCAATTATTGGGTAATTTAAAATGTTGTTCTTCGACATACTTTCAAGCCTGATAACACCAGTAGTGGTTTCTTCAGTTCCACCAATTATATCTTTCATATATTGCTTATGTGATTTATGAAGAATGCTTACAAGATCGCAACCATCGTCCATAGTAATGTTTGGTTTAATTTTCAATGAGTCAACTAAATGTTTATAGTAACCCTTGTTGCTTATTCCCTTTATTGCAAAAGTTGAAATTCCATAATCCTTAGTCAAATGCGCTGCAACATCATCTTGCGTACTCAAGGGGTTTGATGCACAACATGATACGTTTGCTCCTCCATTTTTTAGTGTAATTAAAAGATTTGCGGTCTCTGTTGTAACATGAAGACATGCTGCAATATTTATATTTTTGAAGGGCTTAGTTTTACTTAAGGTTTTATTAATTTCCTGAAGAACAGGCATATCTTTATAAGCCCACTCAACTCTATCTCTTCCCATCTTGTTTAACTTTGTATCTTTTACGTCATATTCCATTTGTATCTCCTATAATGATTTAATTTCGTCTCTCTTGTCTATGTTTTCCCAATTGAAACCTTCATTATCTCTTCCAAAATGTCCATAAGATGCAGTTCTTTGATATATTGGATTTAACAAATCTAAACTTTCAATAATCCCTTTTGGAGTACAGTCAAAGATTTTAAAGACTTCTTTGGCTAACTTATTAAGTATTTTCTCATCTACTTCTAGTGTGCTCGTAAGATTGAACGATACTGGTTCCGGTTTTCCTATTGCATATGCTAATTGAATTTCGCAATCAGGCAGCAAACCAGATGCTACAATATTTTTCGCTATATACCTAGCCATATAGCAGGCGCTTCTATCAACTTTAGATGGATCTTTTCCTGAAAATGCACCTCCACCATGTTTTGCCCAACCACCATAAGTATCAACTATTATTTTTCTACCTGTCAGGCCTGTATCTCCTTGTGGCCCACCTACTACAAATCTACCAGTGGGGTTAATCAAGAATTTTGTATCTTTTGATATTAAGTGATCGGGTATTTCTTTCTTGATAATTTCTTCAATAATACTTTCCTTAAGAACTGAATCCGTTACATCTTGACTGTGCTGAGTTGAGATAAGAACAGTGTCTACATAAGATGGCTTGTTGTTTTTATATTTAATGGAGACTTGTGACTTTCCATCTGGCCTCAAAAAGTCTAAACCCCCTGTCTTCCTTTTTTTTGCAAGTTGTCTAGTGAGTTTGTGAGCTAACAAAATAGGGTAAGGCATAAAGTTGTCGTTTTCTTTGGTTGCATAACCAAACATGAGACCTTGGTCACCAGCCCCAATAATATTTGAATCTTTTTGATCAACACCTATTGAAATATCAGGAGATTGTTCTTCAATATACAGGTCTATTTTGCAATTGTTTGCGTCGAATCCTTTTGATTTATCATCATATCCAATAGAGAGAAGAGTATCTTTTACAATTTTATTAAAATCAGGGGATATTTTTGATTTAATCTCAGCTGACAATATAACTCTGTTCCTAGTTATAAGTGTTTCACATGCAACTCTACAATTTGGGTCTTCTTTTATTATCGAGTCTAATACAGCATCTGATATCTGATCTGCAACTTTATCTGGATGACCCTCGGTTACAGATTCGGAACTAAAGATAAAATCTTGATTGAACATTGCCATTTATAATACTATAAAAATATATAAAAAAAAGTATCTAACAATCTTTTTAATCGGCATGTTATAATTACAAAAAATGAAAAACTTTATAGCAGCCTCTTTGATTGCAGCAAACTTTTGGAATCTAGAAAAAGAATTTAAAAGATTAAAAGAATCTAGAGTAGGGTGGATTCACTATGATATTATGGATGGACACTATGTTCCTAATATTACTATTGGCTCATGCGAGCTAGATTCCTTAGTTAAAAAAAGCTCTATTCCAATAGATATTCACTTCATGGTATCAAATCCTGACGAAATAGTACCTCTTTTTGTTAAAAAATATAAGAATTTAAATGTAGTGAATATTACCGTACACCTTGAAGTCTGTAGTAATATTCCGAAGCTATCTCGTTTAATTAAGAGGGCTGGTATAGGCTTCGGGTTAGCTGTTCATCCTTCGACACCTATTAAGAATATTTATAAGTTTATAAGATATATAGATTTGGCATTAATAATGACGGTTAAGCCTGGATTTGCTGGACAAAAAATTATAACTTCATGTATTAAGAAAATTAAAGCTCTCAGCACTTATTTAAAACATAATAATTTAGAAATACCAATCCAAGTTGATGGGGGAATTAAATCTGACAATGTGTCAAGGCTGACAAGTGCGGGGGCTAATATTATTGTTTCTGGTACCGGAATATTTAAGACTAATGATTATAAAGAAACGGTGAAAGAGATGATCAACTCGTTTCCAGGAAAGTAATTATGAAAACTAATAATAAAATTGAATATAATGATTACAAATTATTGAAGAACCTAGAGTTTTACAGCGTCTCTGATTTCTCTAGAGTAAGAAGCAGGGAGGGCTTCAGTTGCGAGGAATGTGGTGGAAATGGTGTTGTATACAGTGAAGGTGGTGTTTCTTTCTGCTCAAGAAAGAAGAAAATTGATGTTTATAATTTCTCACGTATTCCAGCAAGATATTCTAAGTGTAAAAATCTAAAGCTAGATAACGGCGGATGGGAAATAAGGGATAGGTCAATTCAAAATGCTTTGGAATATAGTATTAAGTACTTAGAAAATTTTCCAAAGTTTTTACCTCCCTTTTTTGTTGGACTACCTGGTCTTGGTAAGACTCATTTGTCGGTTTCTATAATAACAGAACTAATTTTTGCATATAATCAAAAATGTATCTTTAAGCAATTTAGAGACTTACTGTCTGATATTAAAGATATCTACGTTAAAGGACTCTCAGAGAAGGAGTATGTGGAGACTCTTTGCAGCTATGATGTAATGATTATTGATGATTTAGGCGCAACCCGAATGAGCGAGTGGGAGATTAGTGTCCTGGACAACATTATAGCAAAGAGATATAACTCGAAAAAACATACAATTTTTAATTCAAATTTAGCCTTTCTTAATGGTAAGAATTTTAAGGCAACTGATTCTAATCAGATTTTGGATTACAAAATTGGAAAGAGAAATATCTCAAGAATCTATGAGATGTCAAAGATTCTTGAGTTAAATGGCGAAGATTACAGAATGCTTTCTTCTAAATCTTAAAATGTAATAATTGTAAATCCATTATCGACCAGATTTTTAAAGCTAGGATGACCATCATATTGATCGATTAGACAAATGTTATTGTTGGATGCATCTTCAGTTACTTTAAAAGCACCAGCACAATAACCACAAACACCAGTAACTTTATCTTTTACAGATTCAAACAAAGAAGAGTACTTGCTTCCTTCTTCATTAAACTTTCCTATCCATTTTGTTCCTGCGCCGTCAAAGATTATCTGAACTTCGTCACCAGCCTCTTTAAATTCTTTGGCTGTCATTAAACCATTTACAGCTCTTCCAATGTCTCCAGGACCTGCAGTGTCAGCAAGAATCACAATTGCTACTTTTGACATATTTCACCTCTATAGTAAATTAATTTATTTTAATTCTAACATATCTTCTTTTTATAAGAGAGCCTATTAAATAAATAGAACCCGTTACTATGTAATCTTCTTCATTAGAAAGCAATGAAGCTATTTCATTGTTCGATACGTAAGAAATTTTCTTATTTTTTAATTCTTCTGCTACTGTAATCGGATTAAAACTTCTAGGGTTTGGAACTTCTGTTAGATATATTCTTTTCGCAATTCTACTTAGTAGTTTAATACACTCAATAGGCTTTTTTTCTTTTAACATACCGATGATTATGTTTATTCTTTTATTTGGATATTTTATTCTAAAATTAGATATTAAACTTTTGACAGAGTGCAGGTTGTGAGATACATCGACAATCAAGATAGGTTTTTTTGAGATTATTTGGAATCTCCCTGGATTGAATGCATTCCTTAGAGATTCTTTTAGTTGTTTTTTTGTAATCTTTAGCCCGTACTCTGTATTTATAATTTCAGTAGTCTTAATTGAAACTCCTAAATTCTGAACCTGATGTGAGGCATCTAGTTGTGATTTAAATTTTAGGTTAAATTTTGGAGATTCGTATATATAATATTCATTTTCCTTAAAAGTGTTGAAATCACTATTCAGCTTAAATATTTCAGTACCATTCTTTAAGCAATATTTTTTTATAGTTTGCATTAAGCTAGATTTCACTGAAGTTATTAATTTACTATTATTATTTATAATCCCGATTTTTTCATAAGCTATTTCTCTAAGGCTGTTCCCTAAATATTCCATATGATCCATCTCTATATTTGTAATTATTCCTATTTTTGATTTAATCACATTTGTTGCATCAAATCTTCCCCCTAAGCCAACTTCAAATATATTTAAATCATTTTTTTTCTGTGCAAAATATAGGATAGTTGTCGCAGTTAAAAGTTCAAAAAAACTTAGTTTACAATTAATTCTCAATCCAGCTTTAATAACTTTATTTAAGTATGAGTCCAAGATCCGTGAATCTATCTTTTTATCCCTAATTCTAATTCTTTCATTTAAAGAGACAAGATGTGGTGATGTATAGAGACCTACTTTATATCCTGAATCAACATATATCCTATTTAATATGTTAGCAACAGTACCTTTGCCATTTGTACCTGAGATAATAATAGTTTTTCCAAGTTTGAATTGTGGTTCACCAAGTAAATGTAAAACTTTCAGTAGATTACCAAGGCCAGGCTTCTTGCTATTCTTAAGTGATTCTAGGCGATTTATATTCTTATAACTTATCCTGGTGGCCAACTTAGCTTCCTACCTGCTAAAAAATGAAGATGAATGTGAAAAACTGATTGTCCTGCCTCCTCACCGTTATTCATTACAAGCCTGTAACCATTAGTTACATTTAAGTTCTTTGCTATTTCTTTAGCTGCGAGAAAAAGATTTCCAACTATCTTTGCATCTTCAAGAGTTATATTTTGAGGCATATCTATTAGTTTCTTTGGAATTATTAATATATGTATCGGCGCTTGAGGGCTAGTATCTTTGAAGGCAAGAGTATAGTCGTCCTCGTACACGATATCAGCAGGAATCTCTCTTCTTATAATTTTACCAAAGATTGTATCGTTCATGTTTCCTCAACAACAGCAAATGCGACGGCATAATCATTTGAATGCGATATTGAAATATGTATTGAGTCTTCTAGATTTAGCTTTTTAATACTTGCCACTGGTTTACCTTTTTTATCTTTCAATATCTTAATGTCTTTAAAAGAAATATGACTTCCAATTCCAGTACCAAATGCTTTAGATATAGCTTCCTTGGCTGCGAACTTTCCAGCTAAACTTTGAATAAACTTCTTATTTGAGGAGAAACTTGGCACTTCATCGTTATTAAACAATTTTTCAACAAGCTTGTTTCCCCATGTTAGATGAAGCCTCTCAAATCTTCTTATATCTAGGATATCTGTTCCTATACCTTTAATCATCAACATTAATTATATCCTGTATTCTTTTGATTGAGCCATAGAGACCATAAAAAATTGAGTTTGAAATTATACTATGGCCAATATTGTATTCTTTTATATCCTTAATTTTAACAAGTTTTGAAAGGTTGTTTTCGTTTAAACCGTGCCCCGCTGCAGTATAAAGATTCATAGATGTTGAATAAGCGGCAGCTTTTTTAATTCTCTTTAGTTCTTTTGTTGCATAATAGGAGGTACTCTCAGAATACCTTCCAGTGTTAATCTCTACGCCATAAGCTTTTAATTTTAAGGCAATGTCTATCTGAAGTTTAATTGGATCTATAAAAAACATTATTCTAATATCTTTAGAAATTTTTTTAACCAGCTTCTCCAAGTTATCGAAGTTAGTTTTAAGGTTTAAACCTCCTTCTGTTGTAAGCTCCATTCGTTTTTCTGGAACCAGTGTTATGACATCGGGTTTTATTTTATTAGCTATATTAATCATGTCGATTGTTGGAGCCATTTCTAGATTAAAATGGAATTTATATTTTTTTTTAAATCTTCTAAGATCATTTAATTGTATGTGTCTCCTATCTTCTCTAAGGTGCATAACTATACCATTGGCTTTAGCCTTCTTTATTATCTCAATAGTGTCAATAGGGTCAGGGTAGGTACCCTGTCTTGCTTGTCTCAGTGTCGCAACATGGTCTATATTGATATTTAGTTTTCTTTTCAATTTAACACCTTGATTATTTCCTCAAACTTCTTAATTTCATTTTCTGTCTCTTTTTTCTTCAATCCTTGAATAAGTATTCTAATTTTATTCTCAGTCCCAGAATATCTTATATTCAAATACCCATTTGTGCCAAAATTTTCATTAAATGCTCTTATGAAAGAATTAAGCTTTGAAAAATCTTTGAACGGTTTTTTATTTTTAACAACATAGCTTTTTAAAACATTAGGATTTAGTTTCATTTTATCAATAAACTCAAAATCCTTATCTTTGTTTCTTAAGAGGTGAAGTACGTAGATTAATGTAAGGTTTGCATCAGAAGTATTAATAAAATCTCTAATTATATAGTGGCCTGAATTTTCACCTCCAAAACCTGAATCAACTTCCTTCATCATTTGATAAACATTTTTATCACCTACATCTGTTCTTAGCACTTTTATTCTTTTGGAGGACAATCTTCTTTCAATAATACTATTAGTCATAATTGTAGTAGTTAATTTTGATTCTTTCTTTAATGTGCTTTCTGCTATAAATGCAATAATTTTATCACCTTCAATTAATTTTCCACGTTTATTTACAAAAACAATTCTATCGGCGTCTCCATCAATTGAAACACCAAAATCTAAGTTATATTTTCGTACATAGTTTCCAATTTTTTCTAGATGCTCAACTCCACATTTTTTATTGATATTTGAGCCATCAGGTCTTGCAGAGATTATTGAGAAATTTTGTTTAAGTCTTTTTAATATTTCTCTAGTTGCTAAATAAGATGCTCCATTGCTTACATCTACACAATAAGCTAGTTTAGACACTTTTAAGTCTGATATCTTAGATACGATTTCATTGACGTACTCTGATAAAGAATCTTTATAATTGATATTTCTTGTTTTTACCCTCTTAATGTTAATTCTTCCTCTAAAGATCTTCTCTATCTTCTTCTCATCTTTTATAGAAATTTTCTCTCCATTTGTGTTGATGAATTTAATGCCATTATATTCAGAGCTATTATGAGAAGCTGTAATCATAATTCCTGCAGAATAGGGGTATTTGTTAGTGAATAGAGATAAAGATGAAGTAGGCAATATTCCAAGTTTAATTGAATTTAAACCAGATTTGTTGATACCTGTAATTAAACATTTTTCTATAAAATCTGATGATTCCCTCGTATCTTTAGACAGAAAGATATTTGATATTTTACTGTCTGTTAGCTTTAAGAATATTCCAAACGAATAGCCAATCTTTATTAATTTCTTTTCAACAAAAAGGCCCTTGTTTGGAAACCCTCTAATACCATCAGTCCCGAACATCTTTTAAATTTCTCCAAATCTTTATCATCTCTTTAGTTTCTTTTATGTTATGGACTCTCAAGAGATTGGCTCCGTTACTAATACAGGCATAGCCAGCTATTACTGAGGCGTTTAACCTATCTTTTGGATTTTTAATATTTAATATCTCTCCTAGGAAGGCTTTGTTTGATACCCCGTACATCAAGGGGTATTTGAGTTTTTTAAATTCTTTTGCATTCTTAATGAGTTTAAGGTTCTGGATAGTCGTTTTACCAAATCCTATCCCAGGGTCTATTGCAATAGATTTTATATTAATACCTAACTTAGCACTTAACTTAGCTTTATTGCTTAAGTGCTTCTTTATGTCATAAATTAAATTTTTATAGTTAGTTTTTAATTGCATCTTATTCGGAAGATCAGAAGTATGATTTAGTATTACAGCACCTTTATGTTTAGCAATGATGTATGGCATTTTTTCATCAAACTGATAGCTAGTTACATCGTTAATAATGTCAGCACCTTCATTTAAGCAAATATCGGCTATCTGACTTTTCATAGTATCCACTGATATTAAGATATCAAAGTTTTTCTTAATAAGGATTATATTATTTAAAATTCTTTCTTTTTCAGTTTTAACACTAATCCTTTTAGACTTAGGCCTTGTAGACTCTCCACCAATATCTAATATATCAGCACCTTCTTTAATTATTTGATCAACTCTTTTTAATATTGAGTCTTTAGTCTTATATTTATTACCATCATAAAAAGAATCAGGGGTGAGGTTTAGAATGCCAAGAATTAGAGGTGAACTTGCAAGATTAAAATTCTTTTTTCCAACTTTAAAATACATTTTATGATTTTTTTATATTTTCTAACGCAGTTGTTGGGTCTGGGTTTAAACCGCTCCAATCTTCACCCTCCTTGTTCCCTGATGTTGAAGTAGTGCTACCCGGTGTTTCATCTTTAGGAGGTTCAAATGAGGGCTCCGTTCCTAAAAGCTCATCTAGCTGTTTGGCGTTAACACTTTCTGTTTCTAGTAATAGATTGGCTAAGTCATGAAGAATTTGCTCGTTTTCTTTTAACAAAGTGACCGCATAATCGTATTGTTTAACTATTATTTGCTTAATCTCTGAATCAATCTCAAGACTAGTAGCCTCGCTATAATCAGTCCTGGAAGACATATCTTTTCCTAGAAATACTGCCCCTTCCTTTTGTGCCAACCTTATAGGACCAACTTTTTCAGACATACCCCATTCTGTGACCATTTTTCTAGCCATTTCAGTTGCTCTTTCAAGATCATTTCCAGCTCCAGTAGTTCTTTCGTCATAAATTATTTCTTCTGCGGCTCTTCCAGCAAGAAGAACAGCAATGCTCTTAAGTAAATAGTCTCTTGTCAACATGTACTTATCTTCAGTAGGAAGTTGCTGAGTAAGGCCAAGAGCCATACCTCTAGGTATAATAGTTACTTTGTGTACTGGATCTGTTCCAGGGGTAAGTTTAGCGACTAATGCATGACCGGCCTCATGATATGCTGTTACTTTTCTTTCATGATCACTTATAACCATACTTCTTCTTTCTGTTCCCATAATTACTTTATCTTTAGCAAATTCAAAATCATTCATATCTAGAGTTTTCTTGTCGCTTCTTGCAGCTTTTAGAGCTGCTTCATTAACCAAGTTTTCTATATCTGCACCAGAAAAACCTGGAGTTGACCTGGCAACTATTTTAAGCTCCACGTCTTCACTTAGTGGAGTATTTCTCGTGTGTACTTTTAGAATTTCTTCTCTTCCTCTTACATCAGGCCTTGGGACTACTACTTGTCTATCGAATCTACCTGGTCTTAGTAGTGCTGGATCTAAGACATCAGGTCTATTTGTTGCAGCCATAACTATAATCCCTTCTGTTGATTCAAAACCGTCCATCTCAACCAATAGTTGGTTAAGAGTTTGCTCTCTTTCATCGTGGCCACCACCCAATCCCGCTCCACGGTGTCTACCAACAGCATCAAGTTCGTCTACAAAAACGATGCAAGGAGAATTTTTTTTAGCTTGCGCAAATAAATCTCTAACTCTTGAAGCACCAACGCCAACAAACATTTCTACAAAATCACTTCCACTAATGATAAAGAAGGGAACATTTGCTTCCCCTGCAATTGCTTTAGCGAGCAACGTTTTTCCAGTACCTGGTGACCCTACAAGGAGGATACCTTTAGGAATTCTTCCTCCAAGATTTGTAAATTTTTTAGGGTTTTTTAGAAAATCGACAATTTCTTGTACTTCCTCTTTTGATTCATCTATACCGGCGACGTCTTTAAAATTCTTTTTATTGTCCTCTTTGTTTAACATTCTAGCTTTGCTCTTACCAAAGCTCATTGCACCTTTCCCACCAGCTTGAATTTGCCTAAAGAAGAAGACCATTATCAATATTAAGAAAATCATTGGACCCCAATTTACCAAGAAGCCAATTAAGCCACTTTCTTGATCTGAAATAAAATTAAAATTAATTTTCTTTAAAGTTAATTTATTTAGTAAATCTTCACCGACTGGGCCATAAGTTTTAAAATATTCAGGCTTTCCATCACCAGAGGGTGCCAGAAATTCACCAGTAATTTCATTTCCCTTTATTTCAAGCTGTAAAACTTGACCTGATTCTACAACATTTAAAAACTCACTATATTTTAGATCAGAATATTGCTTTTTACCTTCAGAAATTATCTGATAGGCTCCCATTAAGGAAGCAAAAATTATAAACCAAACAAAAAGGTTCTTAATAAAAGAGTTGTTCATAAAACACAATATACCTAAAAAAACTAGCTAAAGATACCAGTACTGAGATATCTTTCACCTGTATCACAGAGAATTGTGACGACCTTGTCGCCTTTATTTAATTTTTTTGCAATAATTATTGATGCTAGTACATTTGCGCCCGCGGAAACACCTACAAATAGACCGTAATTGATAGCTAGCTTTTTGGTCATCTCAATTGCCTCATTTCCTTTGATTTGTAAAACTTCATCATAAGAATTCTTGTCCAGGGTTTGTGGAATAAAGCCTGCTCCTATTCCTTGTATTAAATGTGGGCTTGATTTTCCACTTGAAAGAGTAGGGCATTCATACGGCTCTACAGCAATAATTTTTATATCAGGGAACTTGCTTTTTAATGTAGAACCTACTCCTGATATCGTTCCACCTGTTCCAACTCCTGCCACAAAAGATGTTATGTCAGTTCCCATTTGTGCAATTATCTCTCTTGCAGTAGTTTCCTTATGTGCCTGTGGGTTACTTAAATTATCAAATTGTCTAGGTGAAAAAGAATTGTTAATTGCAACTAGCAGCTCGTTAGATTTTTGGATAGCGCCTTCCATCTGATCATTCTTTGGTGTCAAGATAACTTCTGCACCATATGCTGCAAGCATCTTTCTCCTCTCCTCACTCATATCCTCAGGCATTGTTAAGATTAATTTATATCCTTTTGTTGCACAAATTAAGGCAAGACCTATTCCTGTGTTACCACTCGTGGGTTCAATAATTGTTGTTATAGAGGGTTTAATTAATCCTTCATCTTCTGCATCCTCTATCATTTTGAGACATATTCTATCTTTTATGCTTCCGGCAGGATTTAAACTCTCCAGTTTTCCATAAATCTCAACATCTTGATTATTATATAAATTTGATAGTTTAATTATAGGTGTATTTCCAATTGTTTCTAAAATATTATTATAGACTTTCATTATTTATACTTTTTTTCTGTGATTAAACTTAAAACCTTTTTAAAGACTTCTTGATCATAATCTTTTAAATCTTTCAGGAAAGAACGTAATTCTGACCAAAGCATATCTTTCTTCATGCTCTCATTTTTAACTTTTAATATTAAGCCCTTGAGGACTTGGTCCTGAGTTTCTTGTAAAATATCTTTAAACTTCATAATTTAAATTTACACTAAGATGTATCAAAATAAAGATTTAACAAGTCCTCCATCTACATTGATAGAATTTCCGGTAATATAACTTGCTTTCTCAGAACATAAAAAAGCTACGATTGGTCCAAACTCTTCGGGCTTCCCAATTCTTTTAATAGGTAGGTCCTGACCTAATGCTTCAAGAATATCTTTCTTATCTATTCCACTTTCTTTACTCTTCTCATTAGATATCTCAAGAATTCTATCTGTTAGAATTCTTCCAGGCAGGACATTGTTTACCATGATATTCCATTTTGCGTATTCATTAGAGATAGATTTTGAAAAAGCTGTAACAGCTGAGCGCATTATATTTGAGAGCACCAAACTATCAATGGGTTGCTTTGCAGATGTCGATGTAATATTGACAATCCTTCCCCAGTTATTAGCTTTCATAATTGGAAGAATAAGCTTCGTTAGAGTAAATATATTCTTTAGATTTTTATTAAAAGCATCTACTAGTTGCTCCTCGTTGACGTTATCAAGATTTCCTTGATCAGGACCACCACAGTTATTTATTAATATATCAATTTTTGAACTTTTTGATGTTGCAAACTTAAAAAGTTTAGCAATCCCTTCATTTTTTGATAAATCAGCTTTTAGAATATGAAACTTATTGTATCCTTCCTCTGATAGTATTTTCTCTGCCTTTGATATGTTGACCTCTTTAGAAGAACAAATAAGAACTTCACAACCTTCATCAAGCAAAGATTTTACTACAGCAAAACCAAGCCCCTTTGTTGAAGCACAGACAATTGCAAATTTACCTTTTAATCCCAGATCCATACTTTAATGTATAATATTTTAATGAAAAAGCTAAGATTTAATTTTAGCGAAATGAATGCTTTAATAATCACCTTTGCTTTAAATTTCCTTATATTCCTCGTTGAATTTTACTATGGATACATTGAAAATTCTGCTGCGCTTCTTAGTGATAGTGCGCACAATATAGGTGATGCTGTAATATTAGGAACAAGTATCTTTGTAATATCCTCAAGCCAAAAGGTAAAGGCTAAAGTTGCTATCATCAAATGCTCTATATGGGGATTGTTTGGTTTGTTAGCATTATATCAAGTTTACATAAGTTACATGTCAACACAGATTCCTTCTTATGAAGTTATAGGTTGGATTGGTTTTTTGGCGCTAGTGGTGAATATAATTTCTACTCTAATTTTATTGTCTTTTAAGGACAGTGACGTAAATCTTAAAAGCGCATATATATGTTGTAGAAATGATGCTTTTGGCAATCTGCTTGTAATAGTCGCAGGTTTTTTTGTCTACAGATTAAACTCATGGTGGCCAGACATAATAGCTGGACTTATAATTAGTTTTATTATATTAATTAGTGCAATCAAGCTGGGCATGGAAAGTTATAATGTTATGAAAGCTGAAAAAAATTAGAAGAGAGGTAGTAATGATCTTAAGTAAAGTCTTAAAGGAATGGTCATCGGCATTAAAATTCTACGAAAGCAAGAAAGTCTGCTTAATTTTTCGAAAAGGGGGAATACATGAAAAAGATTTTGTCGAAACAAAAAACTTTTTTGGTTTTTTCCCGACTTTTGAGCACGAATCAAATGATAATGTTAAAAGAGATTATAGAAACAGTAAATATATAACAAATCAGTCAGCTAATTATACCGGGATTGGGAATCTTGATTATTTTGGCCAAATTGTTGGTAGTTATAAAATCTCCTCAATTGATCAATTAAGCTTACTTGATCGTTTTCATATTTGGGAAAATTCATATTTAATCGATAGATTTAACTTCAGACCAAAAAACCCACTAAGGTGCTATCTGTTGGACGTATTTAAGATTAAGCTTCCAAAAAAAATAGAGTATGATTCATCAGAAGCCAAAGGCTGTACTTCATGGTTTGATTTAAAGAAAAAAGTTTCAGTTCATAGTTTTGATAAAGTAAATGATGATTTTCAAGTTAAAAAAGCACTGAAAGTTTTAACAACTCTTTCTTGAGTTAACCCTTCGCTTTCTTGACGTCCTTGCTTATCGAATCTGCAACTGACTTATCATCTTTCTTGGCTGTAGTGGATTCAATACTTTGTTTCGTGGCATCCTGACCTTCAGAAGGAGGAGCAGTATGACTTACCTTAGGTTTTCTTGCATAATCTGTAGAATACCAACCATCACCTTTTAATTGAAACGAAGAAAGGGAGATTAATTTTTTAACTTTAGATTTTTTGCAATGTGGACATTTTGTAACATCCTTGTCATTAAAAGATTGGAGTTCTTCAAATATTTTATTGCATTTCAAACATTCGTATTCGTAAATTGGCATTAAAATCTCCCTGCTAAGTATTGAAACAAATATATTAAGTTTTTTTAAAAATTCAAGAGCCCAATATAGTCTCGTGCGTTAAATGATTGACCAGTTTCATGTGCTTCATTGCTAGACAAGTACAAAAAGATAGGTAAAACATCAGAAGGTTGGGGAAGCTTAGAAGAGTCTTCTTTAGGCATAGCATCCCTTCTCATTGATGTAGCTGTTCCTCCAGGATTAACAGTATTTACTATAATATTTTTATCCTTTAATTCTGCGGATAAAATCGAGGAAACTCCTTCCATTGCATATTTTGAGATAGAATAAGCACCCCAATTTTCCCTGGGTTTTTGCCCAACTGAAGAGCTTGTTATAATAATTGAACCCTTTTTAGATTTCTGAATGAAAGGCAAAAGCTTTTGTATTAATAAGAATTGGTTATTGAGATTGACAGTCATAGTCTTGCACCAAGTTTGGTAATTATAGTTCTCAATATAATTAAGGTCACCAAGAACACCCGCGTTACAAATTAGAACGTCAATCTTGTCAAAATCATTACTTATGAGACTAGCTAATGATTCTACAGATTCTGATGACTCAAGATTTAACTCCATCGGATAGAAGTTCCTATTAAACTTTCTGCTTAAACTATCTAAAGATTTAATCTCCCTAGAAGTTCCAATTACTATATTCCCAAGGTCTAAAAGTTTTTTAGCTATAGAATGACCAATTCCCCTAGATGAACCTGTTATAACAACAGTTTTAGACTTTAAGAATTGAAGATCTAGGTTTTTAATATTCATCAATTTATTTTAACTTATATATACTTTTTTGTTTATTCTTTTTATTCTTCAGAAGGCGAAGCCAATCCTAAATAGAAAGTAATTAAGAGTGGGATTATTGCAGATGCGATAAAAAGACTGGATTGACCTGCGGCTAGGAGAAAAGTGGGTAA
This sequence comes from bacterium, assembly GCA_018654605.1. GTDB lineage: Bacteria > Desulfobacterota_D > UBA1144 > UBA1144 > UBA1144 > TMED58. The sequence continues at coordinate 4,988 of JABILG010000018.1, read as the reverse complement.
AAAAAGCGATAAAACATAAACAATTGGAAGCCACTCAGAGGTTCCAATGTCGTTTACTCTTTTCTTTGCTACAAAAAAAGAAAAAACGAGTATTAGAATCCCAAACAGTCTGGGGAACATTTTAGTAATAAAAAACATTAAGAAGGAGATTTTATCTTCACCAATTTCAACAAAGATTGAATTTCCAACTTCATCGAGAACCATAGATACAAAAAAAATCGAGAGGATGGTCAGCCAGAAAGTTTCCCTGTCTAATTTACCATCACTAGCCAAAAGTAACCATTTCAAATTCATTAGTAAAATACTAACTTAAATCCTTGACTTTTATATATAAAATTTGATAAAAATTAAAGTAAAGCTATTTGATACTGCGTTGACCCTGCTTTTATTCTCTCTCTACTCTTACAGTAAGCTTTAAGGAGCATTTTTATGAATAAGCAAGAGGATAGGGCTAAAAGTTCAGATTTTTTAACAAAAAATTATTGTCCTTCATGTTTACAATTTAAGAATATAGAAAAGAAGATATCTATTGTTGTTGCACATAAGAGACAAGAGTATGATTTGATTTCATCTTGCCCCGACTGTGGTACAACTTTAAAAAGAAAAAATAAATTCTTTGATTTAGGTGGAGGAGATTAGTTGAGTAAGAGCCCTGAAGAGGACTCGGAGTGTAATCTTGAGTATCTTACAGCTAAGCATAGGGCTTTAGATATTAAAATCTCTGATTCTTGGAATTCATATGTTACAGATTCAATTTTAAGAAAATTAAAAATTGAAAGAGGAAAGATTAGAGCCAAAATTGAATCTATAAAAACTAAATAGGAATTTATTTGTCAAAGGTATATTTTAGAAGTAAGTTTTCCTAGTGAGAAAACTCGTCATCATTGTTTTTTTTATTTTTTTGGTCAATTCTACTTTCGCTAATAATTCCATATTTATAGAGAAAGTTGCTTCTTGCTCTAATAAAATCCAAGATGGGCTAACGTTAATTAAGCAGATACCTAAAGAATTAGTTGTTGCTCAGGCTATTATAGAATCTAATTGGGGAAAATCCCGTTTTGCCAAAGAAGGAAATAATTACTTTGGAATGAGGACTTGGGACCTAAGTAAGCCTCACATGAAGCCCAGGTTTAAAAAAGAGTCCACTTTTGGTCTTGTTATATACTCTGATATGTGTGCGTCCGTGGAAGACTATATATATAATCTTAATGTTTCAGAAAAATATAGTAGTCTTCGAAGAGCCAGGATAATTGAGGTGAAATTGTGGAATAGTGTCGACCCAATTGTTCTAGCTAGACATCTTGGAAGTTATAGCGAAGAAGGTCCTACTTATATAAGAAAGATTATTGACCAGATTGAGAATCTTAAATAATATTAGTTTTTTATTTTTAATGCGATTTCTTTTATAATTTTATTTTTATGAATCTCAACTATATTTGGACTTATAAAAAGATATTTGCATTCTATATGCTCACATTCAACTTGATTTATAACTTTTAATTCTTTCAGGTTAGCAATTATCACTGTTTTAAGAGAATTATCAAAAATAAACTGATCAAATTTCTCTGGGATTGGATCTTTAGGAGGCATCCTAAAGACATAAGAGTATGAGTTAGTTGAAAGAATCATAAATAAGAAGATAATCTTGTACATTTAATAATATTTCCTCTTACTTTTTTTGGTTAGAATTCTTAATGCTAAAGGAAGAAAGAAGTATATTAGCTGATTTAAGAAGAATATTGAATAATCATCGGTCAACAAAAGAAAGAGAGGGTAGAAAATTAATGTTAACGGAAAGATTAATAGTGCAAAAAAAGAAGCTAAAAAACCATTAAGAATATATATAAGAAGAATGCTTTTATATAAAAAGAACAGCGAAGACAGTATTAAATATATTGTTAAATATTTAGATATCTTATTGCTTCTAATTCTCAACTTTACAAGATCTGATATTATTGGAATAAACATAGCTACATTATAAATCAATAATTATATTATTCTTAGACTGTACAAAGAAGTCCAATTCAGCAGTTCCTTCGTATATTATATTTTCTCCTTGATTGTTGAAAGATAAAGATGCAATGCTAGTAGTCCCCAGGTCATTAATATCATAATCTCCTATTAAATAAGACAATAAATCACTAAGACCTGGATTGTGACCTATTAAAGTTATCATCCGAGTATTCTTAGCCTCCAGAGTTACTTGTTTAAGAAGCTTTTTAAAGGTACCAAGATATGCATCTTGAGAGTATATAACTTTACTTTCCGGATTTAATGAGTTTTGAAGATAACCCAAAGTTTCTTTAGTTCTCTTTGAAGTGGAGCAAATTATCTTATGTTTTTTAAAGTTGCATTGAATTAAATAGTTGTCTAGATTTATAGCGTCCTTGATTCCCTGGTTGTTAAGAGTCCTAAGAAAGTCATCCTTAGTGTTTATTTCTGATTCACTATGACGAACAATATTTAAAAATTTCATAATTTCTTTATAATATAGGAGAATTAATTTAAATCATAAACCTTTTTAGCTAATTTAAAGAAGATTTCTTTTATATTAATTAAGATTCCCAACCAAGGTGGTTTTAAATTGAGAGATAAAAAGACTAATATACTGTGTGTTTGTATACATAATTCTGCTAGAAGCCAAATTGCAGAGACTTATCTCAATTCATTATCATCAAAGATAAATGCTAAAAGTGCAGGATTAACTGCCGGAATATTAAACCCCTTAGTTGTAAAATCAATGCTAAGTGCGGGTTATGACATATCCAGCAATAAAACTAAGACTGTCGAGAGCATATTTAAAGACAGTCTAAAATTTGATTTTGTAATTTTTGTATGTGAAGAGTCTCAAGCAGCTAACTGTCCAGTAGTTCCATATGAAGCTGAAAAAATATATTGGTCAATAAAAGACCCCTCAGTCTTTGAAGGGAATGATTCTACTAAGTTAGAAGAAATCAAAATTATAAGAGATAAGATAAAAATTAAGGTCAAGGAATTTATTAAAAGTTACATAAAAGTTTGACTACATATTTTTAGAGTTTCTTTTTCTTTCATTGGGACATAGAAATTTCTTTCTCAGTCTCAGATTCTGAGGCGTAACTTCAATAAGCTCATCGTCTTTAATATAAGCCATGATTTCTTCAAGAGACATTAATTTCGGTGGAGTAAGAATAACTGCCTTATCACTTCCTGAAGCTCTCATATTAGTTAGAGCCTTCCCTTTGATTAAATTTATATCTAAGTCATTATCTCTATTATTTTGTCCAACAATCATACCTTGATATACTTTGGTCTGAGGACCTATAAACATTGCCCCTCTTTCTTGTAATTTAAAAATTGCAAAAGCAACACTAGTTCCAGTTTCAGCTGAAACTAAAGCCCCATTTTTTCTACTTTGTACATCACCTTTATAGAGTTCATATGAATGGAAAAGTCTATTTATCACTGCAGTTCCTCTAGTTTCAGTCAAAAGTTTCCCTTGATAACCAATCAACCCTCTGGAAGGAGCATGAAATATCAATCTTGTTTTACCTGCACCAGCTGTTCTCATATCTACCATTTCACCCTTTCTTCTATTCATTCCATCAACAACAGAACTTGAATATTCTTCATCTACATCAATTATTACTTCCTCTATAGGCTCAGTTCGTTTTCCATCTTTATCTTCCTTAAATAACACTCTAGGTCTTCCTATTGTTAACTCAAATCCCTCGCGTCTCATTTGCTCAATAAGTACTCCAAGCTGGAGTTCACCTCGTCCACTAATCTCAAAAGCATCCTTGTTTGAATTTTCTGTAAAACTTATAGCAACATTTGTTTCTGCTTCAGCTAAAAGTCTTTCTCTGATTAAAGTTGAAGTAACCTTTTTCCCCTCGAGTCCAGCAAGAGGTGAGTCATTTACGGAAATAGTTACGGACATAGTAGGGGGGTCTATTGGTGTCGATTTTAAAGGTTCATTTACAGACGGGAGGCAGATTGTGTCCGAAACTGTTGCTTTGTTTAAGCCCGCTATACATATGATTTCCCCAGCACTAACCTTATCGACTGCTACCTTTGCCATACCATCAAACCTTAATAATTTTGTAAGCCTTCCAGATTCGATTGTTTTACCATTTAAGTCAATTGCTTTTACATTTTGATTCACATTTACTGAACCTTGTATTACTCTTCCAACCAAGCATCTTCCAAGATAAGGATCTGAATCGAGTAATGTTGCAAGCATCGCAAATGGTTTATCAATAAAAACCTTAGGAGTAGGGACGTGTGACAATATTAAATCAAGCAAGGGTTTTACGTTTTCTCTGGGATGATCTAACTCTTTTGCGCACCACCCATCTCTACCCACTGCATATAGTACAGGAAAATCTAGTTGTTTATCATTAGCGTCTAAGGCAACAAATAAATCAAATACTTCATCTAAAACATCATCAGGTCTTGAATCAGACCTATCTATTTTGTTAATTATAACTATTGGATTTAAACCTTGGGCTAGAGCTTTACCTAATACAAATTTAGTTTGTGGCATTGGTCCTTCTGCTGAATCGATTAACAATAGAACGCCATCTGCCATATCAAGAACTCTTTCTACCTCTCCACCAAAATCAGCGTGACCTGGAGTATCTATTATATTTATTCTAGTATCTTTATATTTGATAGATGTTGGTTTTGCAAGAATTGTTATACCTCGTTCTTTTTCAAGGTCACCTGTATCCATAAGTAACTCAGAATCTTTATCCGACTCTTTCATAAGTCCTTCATCGCATTGCTTCAAAAGAGCATCGGTTAAAGTTGTTTTGCCATGGTCTACATGGGCGATAATTGCAATATTTCTTATATTTTCGGACATTAGTTGATTCATACTAACTTTATTTGAATTAAATACAACTAAATAGGGCTAACTATGCTAGGGACATCTTTATAAAATCAGCTTGTTTATTCCTACGAGTCTTAATTTATAATAAATGCAAAATATATCTTATGTAAACTTT
>JABILG010000017.1 GCA_018654605.1 bacterium | reverse complement strand
GTTATGGATTTATAGAACCTGAAGATGGTGGCAAAGATGTCTTTGTTCACATTTCAGCCTTAGAAGCTGCGGGAATTGGAAACCTTAACGAAGGTGATTCAGTATCATTTGAAGTAGTTTCAGAAAAAGGTAAAGAAAAAGCAAGTGATCTTAAAACTTTATAAATAAGTAAATATTTTCACAGATTTTCTTAAATTAAAACAAGGCTTACTTAATAATTGTAAGCCTTGTTTTTTTTTAGACCCTAAACAATTGATTTCAATCTAAGTTCTTCAAAGAGACTAGGCATAGAGAATAGATCATGAACAACTCTTGCTCTTATCTCTTTATAAGTTTCAGTATAAATAGTGGACTTCTTTCCATTAATTATTATTTCAACACTGTCCCCGATACCTTGTCTAATCTTCTTGAGTTCTAAAATTAGTGATTTGTCATCTAAGGGATACAAAACACTTAGTACTAAACATGAGCACTTGGAAATTTTAGTAGCTTCAACTAAATCATCAGAAGATAAATCAGTACCAAGGTAAATATTGTTCCAACCGGTAGCCACAGAGATACATGCATTAACAAGGCACCCTAACTCTGCTTTTTGCCCCTTAGGTGTTGCTATTAAGGCAACTGGATTCTTATCATTAAACTCCTTGAACGATGACCTATAACTCTCTAAATAATTTCTTATAACTGCATTAGCAAAACGTTCTTGGGATTTCGAAATCTTATTATTCTTCCATAGTCTACCAACATGCTTAATAAAGGGAACCATAAATTTATGTATCACATACACTGCCCCTATTTCCATAGCTACCTGATAAATAGCTTTCTCCATTTTACTAATGTTGTAGTCTTTTAGTGATTCAATGCAAATATCAAAATAGACTTTAGTTGAGCTACTAAGCTGTTCTAGCTCCGGGTACATAACATTTGACGAATTTCCTTTAAAATTGTTAACAATATTCCTAAGTTCCAATATGGTCAATTCACCTATTTCTTGCAAGGAAAACCCGATTCTTTTGGCCTCAAGCATAAGTTGAAGTAATTCCAGGTCCTTATCAGTAAACCTCCTACTTCCTTTGGATGATCTAGTAATATTAAGTATGGAATACCTTTCTTCCCATTTCCTAATCTGATCAGCCGTTAAACCTGTGATTTTAGTTACTACTCTGATTGGATAATCTTTATTGTTCATATTTAAATCATAAATTATCCAAATTACTTGTCAATATATTGAATACGTATGTCGAGCTTTTAGAAGATTTTTTAAAAAAAAGATGGACAAAGACCAGACATGGTTATACAATATAGGGAGAGGTGAAAAATGAATCAAAAAAATAAATCTTCTAATAGTAAATCTAATAATTTTCTTAATTCCAAATCCACCTTCGTTTCTGGAAGAAATGATGCATCTGAGTACGATTCAGTGAAAGAGTATTTTTCGAAAGCTTTAATGTCCCCTCTTCTTTCATCTTCAGAAGAAAGAACACTTTCTTCTCAGCTAAAATCTTGTGATGCTCAAATAAATTCATTTGAGAAAAGACTTGGCTTGGGAAATGGTAAAGACAAAAAAAAGTTAGAAAGTTTTTTAAAAGCAGTAAAAAATAAAAAGAATCAAATTTTCCAGTCGTTTACTAAATCTAATTTAAGGCTTGTCGTTAGTATAGCAAAAAAATATGCAAATAAAGGGGTTCCTCTAATTGATTTAATTCAAGAGGGAAATGTTGGACTTATGAGGGCAGTCGAAAAATTTGACCATACAAGAGGGTTTAAATTCTCAACTTATGCAGCATGGTGGATACATCAATCAATCACTAGAAGTATTATGGATCAATCCAGATCAATAAAAGTTCCTGTCTACATACTTGAGAAGTCAGCGAAGGTTTTTAAAGCGAATAAAAAACTTGAGAAAGATTTGTCTAGAAAACCTGAGTTGTTTGAAATTGCAATCGAAGTTGACCTTCCAATTGAGGCTGTAAAGCAAATACTTGATTCAGGTTCAGACACTTTCTCTTTAGATTCACCTGTTTCAGGAGAAGAAAACTCTTCTTTTATGGACTTTCTCCAGGATGAGAATGTTTTACAAGACGAACTCTCGGCTCATTCTTCTCTTCAGGAGACTATTAATTTGGCGCTATCAGACTTAAGTAATCGCGAGAAGGAGATTATAAACCTAAGATTTGGTATTAATAACTCTGAAATTCTGACTTTAGATGAGATAGGTAGAAGATTTAGCTTAACTAGGGAAAGAATAAGACAAATAGAGAAAAAAGCCTTAAGAAAAATCGAAAAAAATTATGGATTATCGTTAAAGGGTTTCTTAAACTAGGAGAATTTATGACATTTCATATTCAGCAAAAACCAACATCAACTACTTTTAAAAGTAAACATAAAGTTAGAGAAAAAAAAGAAAGAAAGGTTATACGCTCAACAAAAGATTCTAGTTTTAAAAGTATTAGAAGAAATACTAGAAATCTATTATTATTCTACTAAATGGTTTTTTTTAATTTTTCAAAGACCTACAAGCACGATATCCACAAGGTTTGGAATTGGCACAAAAAGTTCATGGCTCTTGAGAGGTTAACGCCGCCCTGGGATAAGGTCACTGTCACAAAGAGGGAACCTGTTGGAAATCTTTTTTTAAAAGACGGAAAGATTACTCTTCAACAAGAAATTCTGCCTTTAATAAAAGTTAAATGGAAAATTTCTCACAATTCCTCGAGATTCAAAGAGGGTGTATCCTTTTGTGATACCTTGGTGTCTGGTCCGATTAAAGAATGGCAGCACACTCATAATTTTATAAGAACCTCAACAAGCCAGACCACTATTCAAGATGAGATTTCTTTCTCCCACTGGATTAACGTTAAAAAATTGAACAATTTTACTTTGGAGAGTATTAGAAAATCCTTTAAATATAGAACTGATATCTTAGAACACGACCTCTCTAATGCCTATGATAATACAAATGGATACTATGTATTAGTAACTGGGTCTAGCGGCTTAGTAGGTTCAGCTCTAATTCCTCTGTTAAACTCTTTAGGATACAAAGTGGTATTTCTAAAATATGAGAAGCATTATAAACCTTCTCCTTCTGCAATCAAAATGAAATCACATAATAAGGATTTAATAGAGATAGCATGGAACCCTTATATCGATGATGATTTATGCATTCCTCCTGATATTCGAGAAAAAATTAAGTTTGTTGTTAATCTATCAGGAGAAAATATATTAGGGATCTGGACAAAGTCAAAAAAGAAATCAATTGTTAAAAGTAGAATAATTCCTACAAGAAGCTTACTTAGAGTTCTTGAAAAGAATTCAATAAAAGCTAAATGTTGTGTTCATGCTTCTGCTGTTGGTTATTATGGCTTAAACAAAAATCGGTTATTGGACGAATACAACTCCTCAGGATATGGATTTCTTGCACAAACCACTAAAGAGTGGGAAAAAGAGCAAAATAAATTTAAGAAACTAACAGAAAGAAATGTTAATTTACGTATAGGGGTTGTTTTGTCAAGCAAAGGTGGTCTAATCAAACAAATTGAGCTACCTTTTAAAGCTGGGCTCGCAAGCTACGTGGGCAAAGGTGAAAACTTTGTAAATTGGATACTACTTGAGGATTTAGTAAGAATTATAGAAAAAAGCTTTAACAACAATAATTATGACGGGGCGATAAATGCAGTAAGCCCGGTCCCAATTCAAAGTAAGCACCTTTTTACTTTATTAGCAAAAAAATATAAGTCTAAATTCTTTATTAATATTCCATCTTCTATTCCAAGGTTTTTGTTAAAAGAATTAGTTGATGAGATTGTTTTATCTAATCAAAAAATATCTCCTAAAAGATTATTAGAGAATAAATATAGATTTTTTGCTCCAACTATAAACAAGGCATTGGACAACCTTTAAAGTATTTAGTAACTTTTATATATGAATATTAGTAAAACAAGAAAAACATATAAGAACAAAAGTGACATATTTCATGTAGAGATATCTCCGCTAAAACTTTTTAAGAAATGGTATTTAGAAGCAGAAAAAAAAGTTTCTGAACCAAATGCTTTTGCTTTATCCACAAGTTTTAAGAATAAGCCGTCATCTAGAATGATGTTACTTAAAAAATTCTCCACTAATTTTACTTTTTATACCAACATTAGCAGTAGGAAAGGAAGAGAAATAATCGTAAATGAATCGGCCTCGATGTTGTTTTGGTGGAAAGAAATGCAGAGACAAATTCGCATAGAGGGAACTTTGTCTCAACTTAGCTTGGCTACAGTTAAGAAGTATTTCTATTCAAGGCCTATAGATAGTCAGCTAGGCGCACTTTCATCAAATCAAAGTTCAAAGATAAGCTCATATGAGGTTCTAGTAAACGAGTTTCACGCAAACAAGTTGCGATTTAAGAACAAAAAAGTTCCTTTTCCAATTAATTGGACCGGTTATCAGCTTAAACCAATTACAATTGAATTTTGGCAAGGAGGCAAAGACAGGCTTCATCAGAGGATAGAATACAAAAGAAATAAAAATAAATGGGAAAGTAGGATATTGTCACCGTGAATAAAATTAAGTATCGTTTTTTCGTAGATAAAGAGTGCAATTGGTTTCAGGACGGAAAAGCAATTACACACAAAGGTATCTACAACTTTAATTATAAACATCTAAAGATAAATAAAGATAAGGTTTTTTTTGTTCAAGAAGAAAAATCCATAGCTTATGTAGACTTTGAAGACAAGCCGTTTCTTGTTAGAATAGCAGATGTATCCGAAAAAAAAACAGTTTTACTGCTTAATGATTCAACCAAAGAGGAGTTGGACGTGAGCAGTCTTTATTTTAAAAACAATATCCCGTACTGCTCTGTAAAACAGGGAGTTTTTGAAGCAAGATTCTCTAGGCCAGCGCTTTATCAAATTAGTAAAATTATTAAAATAACAGATGGTAAATATTATATTGGTTCATGTTTGATTAATCATCAATAAAATCAATATTATCTATAACTCTAAATATTACTTCATTTGAAACATTAAAGCCCGTATCAGTCAAAGCGAGGTTATTATCTTTATTCACAATCAAGTGCTGCTTTGTTAGCTCGTCAATTATTCGCTGGTTAATAGAGAAGCTGCTTACCAAGTTCAGGCTCTCGATATTTACACCTTTCTTTAATCTCAACCCCATCATAAAAGTGTCTTTAATATATTCTCGTATTCCCAATGAGTGGTTTATTAAAGTATCAGATTTTAAACTTAAAAGTTTTCCATACTGCTTAATTGATTTAGGATTACTCCACCTGTAATATTTACCCTCTTCAATATCAATTAATGATGAGTGTGCTCCTGGACCAATACCAAGATACGAATCGCTATTCCAGTATAATAAATTATGCCTTGACTCGTATAATGGTTTTGAATAATTAGAAATCTCATACTGTTCAATTCCAATCTGATTTAATTGTTTTTTTGTTAAATCCATCATATCTAAAAAAATGTTATCTGAGACTTCTACAATATCTCCTCTGTCACGCATTTTCCAAAAAGCTGTTGACTTTTCAATCGTTAGGCAATAAGTCGACACATGTTGAATATCAAGTTCTTTTAAATGTAACAGCTCCTCTTCCCATTCTTTTAGCGACTCCTTGTCAACTCCAAAAATAAAATCAAAGCTTAAGTTTGTAAATCCACAATCCGAGATCTTCCTAATAAAATACAGATTAGATTCTTTAGTGGAATTCCTTCCTAATATCTTAAGTTTTTTGTTGTTAAAAGATTGAATCCCGACGCTAAGTCTGTTTATACCAAGATCTTTAAATAATACAGGCTCTTCGACTTCATTATCGTAAGGATTAATCTCTAGAGCAATTTCACAATCTGATTCTACTAAAAACAATCTTTCTATCTGATTAAGAATCTTTTTTAACAAACGAGGGGGAAGTAAAGATGGTGTTCCTCCACCAAAATGTATGCTCACTAGCTTCTTGTCAGAAAATAAGACGGATTTGGTTCTTAATTCATCCAACAAAAAAGAAACTAGTTCATCGTAGTCAGCTGAACTTGAGAGGTAAACATTAAAATTACAGAAAGGGCATATTGTTTTACAAAAAGGAATGTGAATATATATACCAAATTTGTTACTCATGCTATAATGTTCTTATTAAAATGACTGCATTTATCCGCTTTTTTTTTATAGTTTATATATTAACAGGTAGTTCCGCATGGTCTATTGATTATGACAATCTTTCCTTAAGTGACGCTCATAAAGTGGCCATGGAAAATAACTACGAGTTAACCTACTCATTAGAGGAAACAAAATCTCGATCTTCAGCACTTCAGGAATATCAAGCCCAATACTTTCCTCAAATTAATGCAAATGTAATCTTTCCATTCTATGGGAGGAGTTCTAATATTAATGTAGACCAATTACTCTTTGACTTTGGTAAATTAAGCCAAAGAATCAATGCAGGTAAATATCTAATCCGGGCACAAGAATATTCTCATGAGGGTAAGAAGATTAGGATATTAAATCAGGTAACCGAAAAGTTTTATGAAATAATTAAGACTCAAAATTTAATTAAAGTCTTTGAAGAAGAGAAAGAAACAAAAGACAAGCAACTTGCAAAATCAATTGCTTTCTTAAAAGCTGGAAGAGTATCCTCATTAACGGTTGCCGAAAGAAATCTTAGCCTTAGTAGAGTTGAACTCGAACTAATTTCTAAAAAAGGTTTACTGAGAATGTATGAAGAAGAATTGTTTACCCTTCTTGGAGTTGCTAAACCTGAATCTGTAAAATATATTACGGATTTAGAATATACAAGAATTGATTTAAATCCTGACTTAATTATAGACTCATATTTAGCGAATATGTATGAAGTAAAAGCCTTGGAGATGACCATATTGTCAACTAAAGCTACTATTTCTGCAATATATAGAGACTTTTTGCCCAATATTGTTGCTAGAGCAGCATATAGATTTGAGGGAAAAGGTGTATCATCCGAAGATAAAGATAATGACCTAGTTGGTGGTATGGGTGCTACTTGGCAAATTTTCAATGGTGGAAGAACCTATTATCAGATTCAGTCTCATAAAGCTCGTTTAAGAGCTCAAATGTCACAGCTTAGCTTGCTAAAGCAAACGCTTGGGTCTAGGGTTAAAGCGTCTATTATTGAAGCTGAAACATCTTTTTATAAGATTAATGTTCTTAAGAAATCCTTTAAAGCAGCAGAAGCTCATCATGAATTTATGAAAACAAAATATAATAGTGGCGATTTATCCGAAATTGAGCTTTTTGAAGTTGAGAACATGAGAAATAAACAAGAAATTTTTTACCAAAATTCTATTTATGATTATATAATTAAGATTGCTAGAATCGAAAAAGTTACTGGGCTAAATATTACAAAATGAAAGATTTAAAAAAGATAAAAAAGAAGACTACACTTTTTATTGAAAATTTGATTGGTTTCATAAAAAGAATGTTTGGCAGATTGTTACCAAAAGTAGAAAACCTGTCGAAGAGTTCTCTAAGCTATGTGGATTCTTGGAAGAAGAAACAGTCTCCATTGCTAATGAAATATCTTGAGAGATTACTACGTTTAATAAAGAAAATAAAAGATTCATTAGGTCCTACTATCTCGAAAATTTATAGTTTAATAAAAAAGTTATTAGGGAATCTTAAGGAAGCAATACCTTTATTGGGAAAAATTATTAAATATATCAATGATGTTATTACCAAGGTTTACAATAAGGTCAAATATCTTATCCGGAAAACATTTCATTTTTTCCAAGTTCTATTCAGTCCAATCATATGGCTAATAAATTTTATATGGTCACTGCGAATTCTTATAGCCATTGGACTAGTAATCCTCCTTGTTGCTAATAGATATGCACAATCACCTTCAATAAATATTGTCGATGACGATATAAGACTTTCTACAACCCAAATGTCTATAGGGGAAATAAGCGAATTTGTTAAAACATCTGGTAAGATTGTTCCAAAAAATGAAGAGAAGCTTTTCTCTAAAATAGACCTTCCATTAAAGACAGTCTATGTTGAATATGGGGACATTGTAGAAGAAGGTCAACTCCTTCTTGAACTTGATGCTGATTTGATAGAGTCTGAGATTAATACACAAAAACAGCGTTTTGAAGTTTTTTCTAATAAGTACGATCAGGCTATCAAAAAATCTGAATCTAATAAAAAACTATTAGATCAGGGATTCATATCTCAAGATGAATATGAAAAGAGTGAAAGGCTTCCTAAGGAAATCCTCGTACAAAAGTCATCTGTTGAGTTAACACTAAAGAAGCTTAAGGCGCAATTGCTAAATACTAGATTCATATCGCCAATCCGCGGAAGAATCGACTATATAGACCCACAAATAACTAAAGAAAATGCACAAAGAGGTGGTGTAAAGGTTGGGATATATAAATGGTACTTCACAATTTCATCTTCTATTGACGAATTAAATCTAAATCTTAGTATTGACGGTAGAGACGTCTCTAAAGTAAAAGTGGGTCAAGAAGTAATGTTTAGAGTTGATTCATTTAAGCAAAGAAAATTCTATGGTGAAATTGTTAAAATTATCGAGCCACTCAACTTGAAACCACATACTAACAAAGCTCCTGTCTTTTATGAGTTAATAGCAAGCATTAGCGAAAAAGAAGTGAAGCTCAAATCTGGACTAAGTGTTGATGCTGAGATTAAAATTCAAACTAAAACTGGAATTAAAAGAATTCCTAGGTCTGCTTTGAGATTTGTTCCACCCAAAGATATTGTTGTTAAGATTCCTCCCCCAAACAATGCAACTACTTTAATAGTTTGGATAGCGAATGAAGACAATTCTATTTCTGCTATACCCATAGAAACGGGTATTAAAGATAATCAATTTATTGAAGTACCTGAAGATACTAGAATCTCACTTGAGGACTCAATTGTTATTGGAGCAACCGTACCCCAAACTAAGAAGAAGGGAAAATTTGCCTTACCCCAACCTAAAAGATATTAACAAGATGAGCAATAAAACTGTAATAGAATTAGAAAATATAAATAAAATATATCAAACTGGAAAAAATGAGTTACAAGTTTTATTTGATATCTGCCTTCAAATATATGAAGGGGACTTTATATCTATAGTTGGCCCATCCGGTTCTGGAAAGACAACCCTGCTTAATATAATGGCCTGCCTAGACCGCCCTACATCGGGAAGGTATATTCTTGGAGGTAAGAATGTTAAGTCCAAGTCTAAAGACGATCTTTCTAGACTTAGAAACAAATCGATTGGATTTATATTTCAAAGTTTTAACTTAATCTCAAGACATACCGCGATTGAAAACGTTCAAATGCCATTGCAATACTCTAATGTCGTTAATAAAAAAGAAAGAGCAGAAAGAGCTTTAAAATGTCTGGAACTTGTTGATTTAACAAACCGTGCCAAACATCACCCTAATGAATTATCCGGTGGACAGCAACAGAGGGTGGCGATTGCAAGATCTCTGATTAACAATCCTGATATAATCTTAGCAGATGAGCCTACAGGAAATTTAGATTCTAAAACTAGTGCTGATATAATCAACCTCTTAAAAAGACTACACGAATCAGGAAAAACAATAATTATAATTACACATGACGAAAGTATTGCTAAAGAGGCAATGGATACAATCAGGATAAAGGATGGAAGAATAATTTAAATTATGAAACTATCTTACATAATTGACAATATCATTGAAGCTAAGACAAACCTTCTAAGGAATATGCCCAGAACGATACTAACTTCACTTGGCATAGTAATTGGAATAACCTCAGTAATTATCCTTGTAGCAATTACAGATGGGGCTAAGAATATAATTGAACAACAACTAGTTAGTCTTGGCGCTAAAACGATAGTCTTAAAGCCAATAGGTAGAACTGCTAGTGGTGTTTACAGAGGTCAAGCTGCAGATTTCTCACAAAACGAACTAAAGTTTATGAGAGCTATACCTTCGGTCGAATATGTTTCACCAATAGTTAAAACTTCAAACCAAATATCATATAGAGATATAGTTCAAGTAGTTGCAGTTGTTGGAAGTAATGAAGATTTTTCACTAATCAATGATTGGCCAACTGCTTCTGGGGCTTTTATTAATAGAATCGATGTACAAGATGGAGCTAAGGTTTGCGTACTTGGAGCATCTGTACAAAAAAGATTCTTTGGTGCAGAAAAATCTACTGGAAAGCAAATTAGAATTGATGGAATATCTTTTAGAGTTATTGGGGATCTAAGTGAGAAAGGTTTGACGCCAGGTGGTAGAGACCAAGATGACTTTATCCTTATTCCTTATACTTCATTAAATAGGTGGGACTATAAAGGTCAACTTTATGGGATAAGTAATATAATTATATCTACAACTAAAACAACAAATGTTGATTATGCGAAATTTGCAATAAGAAAAATGCTAAGAGAGCAAAGGGGTTTATTGAAAGATCAGTTCGATAATTTTCAGATGGTATCTTATGAAAATGTGACTAAAAAGATTCTTCAAACAACAACTATATTAAAAGTTTTATTGTCCGCTATAGCATCTATATCATTAGTTGTGGGGGGAATAGGAATAATGAATGTTATGCTGGTCTCCGTTACTGAGCGAACAAAAGAAATAGGAATAAGGATTACTATTGGAGCTACAAGAAAAGACATAGTCTTTCAATTCCTTTCAGAATCTGCGCTCTTATCCTTCTTTGGTGGAGTAGTAGGGATTTCTCTTGGATATACTCTCAGTCAAGTTGCATCAAGTTTCGTGGGATGGCCAGCGATTATTAGCACTAAGTCTATAGCCGCAGCATGTATCTTCTCGGCATTTATTGGTATATTTTTTGGAATTTATCCTGCATACAAGGCGGCAAAACTCGATCCAATAAAAGCTATAAGGAACGAAGAATAATGATAGAAATCTTATCTAGATATTTTAAAGGATTTATTTTTCTTACTAATAGTATTAGTAGAAATAAATCAAATAAGAAAATCCCATTATACCTTTTAACGTTAGCAGTTTATCCAATTTCCTTATTTGTCATCCTACTTCTTTTCTTATTCTCAAAAATAAGTATCATTCTATTTAAGATACTTAATAGGTAAGAAAAAAATGAGCAACCCTCTCCCAGAACATTTAGCAATTATCATGGATGGCAATAGAACTTGGGCTAAGAAACACGGCCTGTCTACCATAAAAGGACACGAGAAAGGGCTAGATGTAGCAAGAGCAATTTGCATCTACTGTAACAAATTAGGAATAAAGAATTTAACTTTATATGCATTCTCTATTCAGAACTGGTCTAGGCCTAAAATTGAAATCGATGCCCTTTTCAATTTATTTATAGATTTTTTTGACAATAAGAGTCAATTTTTTCATGATTACAATTTAAGATTTAATCCTATCGGTAGAATAGATGAGCTGCCAAAGGCTATTGCTAGGAAGGTTCGCTTACTAGAAGAGTCTACAAGAAACAACTTAGGATGTTGTATAAATGTTGCAATAAACTATGGTGGCAGAGAGGAGATATTAGACGCAGCAAAAAGAATTATTGAGAAAGGTCTTTCTATCGAGGATGTTAATGAAGAATCCATGAAAAGTAATTTATACTTAACTGATACCCCTGACCCAGAATTATTAATAAGGACTGCCGGATATTCAAGGGTCTCAAATTTTCTCCTCTGGCATATTGCTTACTCTGAAATTGATATTAATCAAAAACTATGGCCTGACTTCACAGAAGAGGACCTTGAAGAATCATTAAATATTTACAAATCTATAGATAGAAAATTCGGTGGAAGCACAAAGAATGATTAAAAAAATCAGCATTTTAGGCTCGACTGGCTCAATTGGTAAACAAACTTTATCTGTAATTGCTAAAAACAAAGAAAAATTTAATGTTTATTCGCTAGCAGGTGGGAAGAATATTGACTTACTATTAAACCAAGTCTTTAAATTTAAGCCTAAGATAATATCTGTTCTCAATAAGGATGACGCCATAAGATTACAGAAAAATCCACTTTTAAGAAAAGTGAAAATCTTATCTGGTGATAGCGGTCTAAAGCAAATTGGCCAATCAAAAGAAGCAGATATTCTAGTTTCTGCAACTTCTGGTGTCAGTTCTCTAATTCCAACATTAGAATTCCTGAAATTAGGTAAAAGGGTCTGTGTAGCAAGTAAAGAAATATTCTTACTTCTTGGTAATAAGATTACAGCTTTAGCAAATCAATATTCTGGAGAAGTCATACCAATTGATAGCGAACACTCAGGACTTTTCCAACTTATAAAGAATGAAGATATATCAAACATAAGAAGAGTCTACTTAACAGCTTCGGGTGGTCCCTTCTTCGGCAAAAACAATGCACAGTTAAGAAATGTCACACCTAAAGAAGCCTTAAACCATCCAACATGGTCTATGGGTGACAAAATATCAATCGATTCTGCAACCATGATGAACAAAGCCATAGAAATCATAGAGGCTTCAATAATGTTTAAGATTCCTCATAAAAAAATTTACCCTATTATCAACAGAAAAAGTCATATTCATTCTATTGTAGAGTTTATAGACGGGAACATACTTTTTTCTGGTAGCTACAATGACATGAGGATTCCAATTGGTTACGCTCTGAATTTCCCAAATAGGTTAGACTCTACAGAATATAAATTTCAACCCGATGAGCGTATAAATCTAATAAGAATTCACGAAAAAAATTATAAAGCTTTCAGTTTGGCCAGAAAAGCATTAGATATTGGCGGTAGTATGCCAGCTGTAATGAATGCAGCAAATAATATTGCAGTTGAAGCTTTTTTAAACAATAAAATTAAGTTTACTGATATATTAAAGATTGTAGAGAAGACAATGAATAAACATGAGCCTATTAAAAGAATTACTTTAAAAAAGATTCTAGATATAAATGAAATCGCATTAAAAGATGCGTATAATATAGTTAACAAGTGATCTTTAATGACAAGTCTAATATCGTTTATTTTAATTATAAGTTTTTTAATCTTTATCCATGAGCTGGGACATCTACTTGCGGCCAAATGGGCAAATGTTAAGGTTGAGGATTTTTCTATAGGTTTTGGACCTAAACTTTTTTCAATCAACATAGGAGAAACTCGATATTCACTCTCCCTGCTACCTCTTGGTGGCTATGTAAAAATGCAAGGTGAGGATGTATCAGAAACAAATAATAAAGATGAACTGGAGACAATAGATCCAAACAGAAGCTATAAAAATATCTCGAATTTTAAAAAGCAAATCATATTATTCGCCGGCCCAGGGATGAATCTCATTCTTCCCTTCCTACTTCTGCCTCTTATCTATATGAACGGGATTGATATACCCAGTTTTTTGAAGGATAAGCCCATTGTTGGATATGTAAAAAAGGACCCCAAGGGTCAGTTTTTTCTTAAGGGGGATAGGATATTAGAAATAAATGGTACCAAAATAGAAAATTGGGAAGAGCTTGGGAAATCAAAGAGTGACAACTTAACTTCTGAACAAGTAGTTAGAATAGAAAGAAATGGAAAAATCGTAGATATTGTATTAAAAAACTCAAACAATGATAAAGTATTTCTCTTAGACAATATATACCCTAATCATAAGCCTGTTATAGACCAAATACTTACCAAGTCTATTGCTGATGATATTGATCTCAGAAAATACGATAAAATCTTAAAAATAAATAATGTAACAATAGAAAGTTGGTATCAAATAAGTGAAGTTCTAAGGGCTTCAAATGATGCAAGCTTTACAATTACTATTGAAAGAGAAAAAAGCATAATTATTAAAAGAATTGCTTTTAAGGGGAAAGAAAGAATGCTTGGTATTACTCCGATGATTGAATTGACCTCAAGTGATTTCACTTTCATTGATTCTATCAAAAGGGGTTTTAATGATTCACTTAGAATGATTAAATTAATATTTAATGGAATTATTGGTCTGTTTTCTTCTTTATTTAGTAGCGATTCAAGCCTGTCAGAATTGAAAAGCTCTTTAGCTGGACCAATATCCATTGCTAAATATTCAGGATTGGCAGCTGAAAAAGGCTTTAATTCTATAATTCAATTTGTTGTTGTTGTAAGTATTAACCTAGGAGTAATAAATCTTTTGCCTATCCCTCTTCTTGATGGTGGCCATATCCTATTCAATACAATTGAGATTATAACAAGAAGAAAAATAAATATTAAGGTTCAAAATTTTATTAACAAGATAGGGTTTGCAATTCTTATAACATTAATGTTATTTGCAATATATAACGATATAATTAATTTCTAAAAAAGAGTCTTAATACTTTTGAAATCTTTATGGATGCAGGTAAAAATTGGGACATCTTTTTCAGTATAAGCTCTTGCTTTTTGAGACCTCATTTCTTCTACTAAATCTAAAAAATCCTCAGGGTAGTCTGTTTCAAAAGATACCATCTGCTCTTGATCATCTAGTCCAAAAGAATAAGATGTGTTAATACTGACTGAAGGATACTTGTGTCCAGTACCAATGTGCTCTGCCATCATCTCTTGTCTTTTCTTTTTAGTTAAAAGGTACCATTCAACTTTTTTAATGAATGGATATACAATAAGATACTTCTTCTTTTTTGGAGAAATCTTAATCCTTGTTCCCTCTTGTGCAACATTCTTATTCTTACTTACATATTGAGAATGCTTGGTCATGGATAAAAATGAATACTTATTCTCTACAAAAGCTCCCAAACCAGTCGCCATTAGCTCGGAAGTCATATCTTCAAAATCTTCAAGTCTCTCTGACACTCTCCAAAACATAAAATCGGTTTCTGCTCTCACCCCAAATGTTGAATAAAAATTTAAGGTAAACATTTTTTCATATTTCACTAAAACTTTTTCAATTCTTTTTAAATAAGAAATTTTATTTTTTGCGCTAAGGCCATACCAATTAGGCAATAACTTATAAAAAGAATAGTTGATATATTGTCTTCCGCTTCGTTCTCTCATTTTTATATCACATCGCCTGGATTAAGAACATAAACATTAACATCTAAATCTTTAACAAGCTCAATGTACTCTTCTGGGGTTCCGACTAAAACAGGGAAAGTTCCATAATGAAAAGGTATAACGTGCTTAGCCCCTATGAGTTTTGTAGCATAAAAAGCCTCTTTAGGTCCCATTGTAAAATGATCGCCAATAGGCAAAACAGCTACATCTGGTGAATAAATTTCGCCAATCAGTTTCATGTCAGAGAAAATTGCAGTATCTCCGGCAAAGTAAATACTAAATCCATTTTTGAAAGTGATAACATATCCATTTGCTACACCACCATACAACATGGCCTCTGATGAATCATCGGCTATTCCAGACGCATGAACAGCATTAACCATAGTTACTTTAATCTCATTATCTATAGGTTGAGTTCCGCCAATGCCCATAGGTAGGGTATTGGATACGCCTTTTGCATTAAGCCATGAGGATATCTCTAGACTTGTAATTATCTTGACATCCTTATTAAGTTCAATTGCAGCAAATAAATCTCCAATATGGTCGAAGTGACCATGGGTTATCATTATATAATCAATATCTTTAGGTTCTTGTAAATTTTTAGGACATGCTGGATTATTTTTAAGCCAAGGATCAATCAATATTCTTGTTCCAGCCTTATTGTCCAAAATATACGTAGAATGACCCACATATTGTATATCTACTTCTTTATTTCTCATCTTAAACCCCCGTGTATTAAAAATATAATTAAATCCATGTTATGATATACGAAAAAAAAAGTGAGTTCAAATTTTAATGATTGACCCAAATTTTATTTTTAACAACAAAGAATTAGTTTTAAAGAAGCTTTCTAATAAAAAATACAAACTAGACTACAATAAATTCTACGATTTATACGTGCTAAGAAAGAAATCAATTCAAAACTTAGAAGAATTAAAGGCTAAACTCAATGAATTTAACAAGAAAATAACCCAAGAGAAAAGAAAACCTTCTGAAGATGAGCTAAAAGAAATTAAAGAATTTTCTGGTCAAAGTAAAGATGCAGAAAAGGTCAAGAAAGAAGTTGAGCAAAAGCTGACTGAATTATTACTAGAGATTCCAAACCTTCATGATGATTCAGTTCCAATCGGAGATGATGAATTATCCAATAAAGAGATAAGAAAGAAGGGGACAATAAAGAAGCAAGATTTTAAGATACTAAATCATATAGAACTTGGAAAAAACTTAAAACTTTTTGATTTAGAGGCTGCTGCAAAAATTACTGGAGCAAGATTTAATTTATATAAGGGCCTAGGAGCTAAACTTGAGCGTGCTTTAATTAATTTCATGTTAGATGAACATTCTAAAAAAAATTATACTGAGATATTTCCTCCCTTCATTTGCAATAAAGAGAGCTTCATTGGTACAGGAAATCTCCCTAAGTTTGAAGAAGAGTTATTTAAAATCGAAGGTACAAACAACTATCTAATTCCTACTGCAGAAGTTCCATTAACGAATATGCATTCGAATGAAATCCTAGATTCTTCGGAGCTACCTATTAAGTATGTAGCGTATAGTGCATGTTTTAGATCTGAAGCAGGATCTTATGGGAAGGATGTAAAAGGCCTGATAAGACAACACCAATTCAATAAAATTGAACTAGTAAAGATTACTGACGAATTTTCTTCTTATGAAGAACTAGAGACGTTAACAGAAGATGCATGTTCTATCCTTGACAAGCTAGAGTTGCCCTACAGAGTTGTTACTTTATCTTCAGGTGATACAAGCTTCTCATCAAGTAAAACCTACGATATTGAAGTATGGATTCCTTCCGAAAACAAGTACCGTGAAATTTCTTCATGCAGCAATTTCCTATCATTTCAGTCAAGAAGAGCCAATATCAAATACAAAATAGAAAATAAATCAAATTTCGTCCATACTCTAAATGGCTCTGGCTTAGCAGTTGGCAGAACATTTGTGGCAATCCTAGAAAATTTTCAGAATTCTGATGGCACAGTCACCATACCTAAAATATTAAGACCTTATTTGAACAATCTAGATATTATCAGTTAGATTGATTTGAATTTTTTCGTTTTCTAGTTACATTACTCGTAAATTGCTTAAAGGAGAATACATATGAGAAATTTAGATGTCTTAGCCGCAATATTACTAGTTGTCGGTGGTTTAAATTGGGGCCTTGTTGGCCTAATTGATTTTAACTTAGTTGATTACCTTTTCTCTTCTATGCCTTCAGTTGAGAAACTTGTATATAGCCTAGTTGGTTTGTCGGCTGTTTATCAGATTGTGGGCCTTAAAGGTATACAAACTAGGTGGAATGTAAAATAATTTAGATTTTAGTAATCTCTTGCTCTTTGTTACTACTTTCTAAATTAATTATACTGATATACTTATCGGTCAATTCTTGAATTTGGGATTGGCCGCCTTTAGACTCGTCTTCCGTGATATCTTTGCTTTTAAAAAGTTTTTTAATGCCTTCGTTTGAATCTTTTCTTATATTTCTTAAAGAAACCCTATATGCCTCTGTTTGCTTATTTAAAAATTTTACAAGCTCTGTTCTTCTTTCTTGAGTCAAAGGAGGAATATTAATTATAATAACGTTCTTATCTACACTAGGATTGAAACCAAGATCTGATTTTTGAATACCTTTAACTATGTCATCTAATGCATTTTCATCATAAGGTGAAATCATAACTGTAGAGTCCTCACTCATATTTATATTACACACTTGATTTAAAGGTACAGGTGCTCCATAGTAATCAACTTTAATATCATCAAACATTCCTTTGCTAACACTGCCACCCCTAATTTTTGTTAACTCTTTTCTAAACGAATCAACTCCTTTCTTCATTTTGGATTCACATTCTGATATAACAATATTCATATTTAAACCTCTTAAGAAACAACTGTCCCAATTTTTTTACCTTGGACAATGCTTTTAATATTATTCTTCTGAAACAAG
The DNA here is from genome assembly GCA_018654605.1 of bacterium. Lineage (GTDB taxonomy): Bacteria > Desulfobacterota_D > UBA1144 > UBA1144 > UBA1144 > TMED58. Next base: position 30,789 of record JABILG010000017.1, on the reverse strand, counting down.
TTGAATACGCATATTGGTATATTATTATCTTTACACAATGATATAGCGGTTGAATCCATTATTTCTAATTCTTTTTCCAAGACCTGCATGAACTTCAACTTTTTAAACATTTTAGCCTCTTTATATTTGACAGGGTCTTTATCATAAACTCCATTAACCTTTGTACCTTTTAATATAATTTGTGCGTCAATCTCTAAAGCCCTTAATGAAGCTGCAGTATCAGTAGTAAAATAAGGATTTCCAGTACCAGCAGCAAAGATAACTATTCTACCTTTCTCTAAATGTCTCATGGCTCTTCTTTGTATATAAGGCTCTGCTACTCTATTTAACTCTAGTGCTGACATTACTCTAGTAATGGAACCTTCTTTCTCTAGGAAGTGCTGAAGTGCTAATGAATTAATTGCAGTGGCCAACATCCCCATATAATCAGCAGTTGTTCGATCCATACCTTGGGCCGCAGCGGACACCCCTCTATAGATATTTCCTGCTCCAATGACTATTGAAACCTGAACCCCTAATTTTGAAACCTCGGAAATTTCTTTGGCTATTCTTTCTAGAGTAAGGTTATCGATTCCATAACCTTGGCTTCCTTGTAATGCTTCACCGCTTAATTTTAATAAGATTTTAGTAAAAAAAAGATTCTTTTTACTACTCATTAGTTGCAGTTTCACCAATCTGATATCTAACAAATCTTGATATTTTGATATTTTCACCAAGCTTAGAAACTAGTTCGTTTAACAAGTCTTCTACTTTGAGTTTAGAATCTCTTATATATACTTGGTTCAACAAACAAGACTCTTCGAGTATCTTGTTAAGCTTGCCTACGACCATCTTCTCAACAATCTCAGGCTTTTTACCAGAATCTTTTAACTGCGCTAAGATTATCTTCTTTTCATCTTCTATATATGTCTCAGACATATCATCTTTTGAAACAAATTTTGGATCTGATGCAGCTATTTGCATAGCTACTTCTTTAGCAAAATCTTGGAACTCACTATTCCTTGCAACAAAATCTGTTTCACAATTAATTTCAACTATTATTCCTATCTTTCCGCCAGCGTGAATATACGAAAAAATTTGCCCTTCAGGTGTATTTCTTCCACTCTTCTTCTCAACTTTAGATAATCCTTTAATCTTTAATATTTCAATAGCTTTATCTATGTTCCCTTCTGACTCTTGTAAAGCTTTTTTACAATCAAGCAAAGGAGCGCTAGTTTTTTCTCTAACATTTCGCACGTGCTCTGGAAGTATCTCGTTCGCCATTTTTACACTTTTTCTTCTGTCTTATCTTCTGAGTAAACCACTGACTCTTGCTCGTTTTCCGGGGTGTTAGTCTTAAAAACAAAAGCTTTCCTTTCAACTATGACACCATCCTGAGAGTCTTCTTCAGGTTGAATCTGCCCAGAATTGACTTTCTGTGAGTAAATAAGTCTTCCCTCGTTTGTAGCTGAAGCCATTTTTTCAACACATAATTTAACAGCCCGTATAGCGTCATCATTACTAGGAATAACAAAGTCAGCATCTGAGGGATTAGAATTTGTATCGACTACACCAACGATAGGTATACCAAGTTTCCTGGCTTCTTTAATAGCTATATCTTCTTTCTTAGTATCGACCACAAAAAGAGCTGCGGGCATTTTCCTCATATTTACGATTCCATTTAATAGATATTCAAGCTTTGCTAGCTCTCTATTTAGACTAATTTGCTCCTTCTTAGGTAAGTTCTCAAATTCACCATCTTCTTTCAATCTTTTCAGCTGGAGCATGTATTCAACTCTAGATCTTATTGTATTAAAATTAGTTAAAGTCCCACCTAACCACCTTGAATTAACAAAAGGCATGTCACATTTTATAGCTTCTTCGCCTATAATTTCTTGAGCTTGTTTTTTGGTACCTACAAAAAGTATATCCTTTCCAGTTGATGTTAAATCTCTAACGAAATCATATGCTATCAAAAAAGACTTTAAAGTCTTCTGTAAATCAATAATATGAATCCCATTCCTAGAACCATAAATATAATCTTTCATTGCAGGGTTCCATTGACTTGATTGATGACCAAAATGAACGCCAGCTTCTAAAAGCTGCTTCATTGTGATTACAGTGTCTTGGTCTTTTTCAATAGGTTTTTCGATGTTTTCTTCATTACTCATAATATAAGCAGAAAATTTAACACATATATAACCAAAATCAAATGATAATAATTAATATTTTTGATAGAAAAAAACTATTATTCATATAGTATATAATGTTCAAGAATGGAGGGCTGGCAGAATTGGCAATGCACCGGTCTTGAAAACCGGCGTCCTCACGGACTTCAGGGTTCGAGTCCCTGGCCCTCCGATTTATTATGAGTTTTTATATCGTTCCAACGCCTATTGGCAATTTAAAAGATTTTTCAAGCAGGTCTATAGATATACTCAAAAATTCTCATATTATACTTTGTGAGAAGAAGGAACGTGCATTAAAACTTTTAAATTATTTTGAAATTAAACCAACACTTTTAATAGCTTATCATGATGACAAATGTGAGAAGATAGCTCCACAAGTTATAAAGGAGTTAGAAAATAAGAAAGATATATCTTTGATATCTGATGCTGGTACACCACTAATATCTGACCCTGGTCACAGAATTATAAAGATACTTGTTGACAAGGGCATTGAACCAATTTCTGTTCCAGGACCAAGCTCTATCATTTCTGCATTAATATTGACGACCCTAGATATAAGTAATTTTCTATTCTTAGGTTTTTTACCCAAGAATAGGAATAAAATAGAGAAGATTCTTTTTGATAAACTAAAACTAAATGTTCCACTAGTAATTTTACTAAACTCAAAAGAACTAACAACACTACTAGACATCTTAAATAAAAACTTTAGAGGAACTTTCTTATCCGTTACAAAAGAAATATCAAAGATCAATGAAGGAACAAGGCGTGGAATGGCAGAGGAGATGATTAATCAAACCAATGAAGAATTCTTTAATAAAGGAGAGTTTACTGTAACCATTAAAGGCAAGGAGCAGGAACAGGAAGGAGCAGGCTTGGTAGAAATGTCTAACTTACTAAAATCATTACAATCTGAGGGCTTAACACTAAAGCAAAGCGTAGAGATAATAAAAAATCAGAGTAAAATTAGTAAAAAGGTTATATATGCAGAAGCCCTTAAAATTTGGAATTAATTTTCAAGCTCATGTTTTAGACTTAAACCCAACTTCCCTCTCTAAAATAGAAGACACTTTTAAAAGAGTGTCCTCACATAACTTATTAGAAGTTAACTGAAGCCCGATAGGAAGATTGGATGATGAAATTGAAAATGGAATAGAAATTGAAGGTAGCTCTGCTAGGTTGGCAGGTATAGTAAGAATATCGGAGAGATACATACTTAAAGGATTATCCTTTTTCTCTCCTAATTTGAAAGGCAACTCAGGAGAAGTAGGAGTTAAAATACAATCTACCTTTTTAAACGCTTCATTAAAATCCTTTTGCATCATTCTTTTAACCTTAATTGCCTTAAGATAATAAGCATCATAATAACCTGAAGATAAAGCATAAGTTCCCAACATTATTCTTCTCTTAACTTCTTCACCAAAACCAGCAGACCTATTCTTTACATAAAACTCTTCTAAAGTCTCTGGTGTAGATTCTTCATTAAATCCGTATCGAATTCCATCATATCTCGACAGGTTAGAACTAGCCTCAGATGGTGCGATTATATAATAGATTGCCACAGCGTATTTAGAGCTGGGTAAGGAGACATCTATTATTTTAAAACCCATTTTCTCTAATTGTGCTACAAGAAGGTTGAAACTCTGATCAATTTCTGAATCTAAACCCTCTCTTAAAAGATCATAAGGAATTCCTATTTTAAATTCACTAGGGGAAAAATCATTCTTCTTTAATGCCTCATAACATTTAGTCGGAGCTAGTTTGAGTGAGGTTGTATCTCTATTATCGAACCCTGAAAGTGTATCAAGCAATATAGCGGAATCGCGCACGTTATGTGTTAGCGGTCCTGCTTGGTCAAGAGATGATGAGAAGGCTACCATTCCATACCTACTTACTCTTCCATAAGTTGGCTTCAAGCCCACAATCCCACAAAAAGAAGCAGGCTGCCTAATAGAGCCACCTGTATCTGTTCCAATAGACGCTACAGCTAATCTTCCAGCCACAGAAGCAGCAGAGCCCCCGCTAGAACCTCCAGGAACTCTTTCATGGTCCCAAGGATTTAATGTTGGCCCAAAATAAGATGTTTCAGTTGATGAGCCCATAGCAAATTCGTCCATATTTGTTTTACCTAATATTATAACACCTTGGTCATCCAACCTCTTTTTAACAGTTGAATCATAATTAGAGACATAATTTGAAAGCATTTTAGATCCACAAGTGCATATCTTATCTTTAACCAAAAAAATGTCTTTTAAACTGATAGGTATGCCGGACAATATAGGAAGATCTTCTCTACCCTCCTTAAACAATTTATCGAATTCAGCTGCTTTGGATACCGCATCATCTTCATAAGTATCAATGTATGCATTTAATTCACTTTTAACTTTTATATTCTCTAGAAAAGCTTCCATAACTTCTGATGGCTTAAAATCTTCATTCCTGAAACCTTCTGCTATAGTTTCAATTGTAAGTAGTTCGAGATTACTCTTCATCTATCACTTTTGTAACTGCAAAGAAATTATTCTCTACTTTTGCAGAATTCTTTACAACATCCTCAACTTCTAATTTTTCTATTTCAGAGTCGTCTCTAAACGAATATTCAACTATTTCTTCATCTTTGCCTATTTCTGTGGTGTCAGCTTGATCAAGAAGATTAATATATTCTATAATTTCAGAAAAATTTTTCAGAAAACTATCTATTTTATTTTCTTCGATTAAGAGCCTGGATAGTTTAGATATCTTTAATACTTCTTTTTTTTCTACCATATAAAAGTCCTTAGATGTTAGTTGACCTTACTAAGAATAAAATCTAACACATTTTCCTCAAGTTTAACGTTATTAGCACGATTAATTTCTTGAACACAAGTAGGGCTGGTAATGTTAATTTCTGTTAACTTTCCACCAATAATATCTATTCCTGCAAAATATATATCATTGTCTATCAGAAAATCCTTAATTTGATTGCAAATATAAAGATCATCTTTAGTTATCTCAGTGGGCGAAGGTCTCCCTCCTGAATGGAAATTACATATAAAACTACCTTCTTTAGCGATTCTTAATATCGCACCCAAGGGTTCTCCATTTAAGATTATTATTCTTTTATCACCTTTGTCTACTTCTTTTATAAATTCTTGAACAATATAAGTATCTTCTGCTAAATCTACAGAATTAAACTTTTCACTATCATATCTCTGAACCCCCTCTCCTCCACATAAATTTAATGGCTTAATAACAATTCCATTCGAAAATTTCTTTGCATACTGATCCAAGTCTATCATTCTAGGATTTTCTAATATAAAAGTTTCTGGAATAAGATTTGGAAAGTTAAGAGTACATAACTTCTCATTGAAATTTAAGAGAGCGGTAGGATTATTAACTATCAATACTTCATCTTTTATAGTTTCTAAATATGTACAAGCATCTAAATATGCATCGTCTATCGGTGGGTCTGATCTCATAAATATCACAGAAGAACTAGTTAAATTAAAATCGTCTAAAATATAATATTCTGATTCGCTTCTAACATCTATACTAGATTCTATTCCCCATCTTGAATTGACTAATACTGATTCTTTTACAAATTCTTTTTCTAAAACCTGGACAGCTCTAGCTTCCTTCGCTGCAACAATATTAATTTTCTTAGATTCCCTATTATAGGTAAAGTGAATTCCTTTATGGTCACAAACTAGAATATTTAAACCTCTACGTTGAGCCTCAAGCATAAATAAATAACTTGTATCTTTCTCGGGGTTAATGAAATTTTCAGTGCTTAATATAAAAAGTGCTATGGGCTTCATTAAATAGTCTCAACAAACTTTTTAAAATATTTTCTTGAGTCGTGTGGACCAGGTGAGGCCTCTGGATGATGTTGTACTGAGAAGCACTTGTTCTTTTTAGATTCTATGCCTTCAACCGTCTTATCATTTAAGTTAATGTGCGTTATTACAACGTCAGCAATTTCTTTATTGCTAACAGCAAAACCATGGTTTTGAGAGGTGATCTCAACCTTGCCTGATTCAACCTCCATAACAGGATGATTTCCTCCTCTGTGGCCAAACTTCAACTTAAAAGTTTCCATACCAAGTGCAAGAGATAGGAGTTGATGCCCTAAGCAAATACCAAAAATTGGCTTATAACCAATCAATTTCTTGATATTATTAATTGCGTAAATAGCTGCAGCAGGGTCACCAGGTCCGTTAGATAAAAGTATTCCATCTGGATTAATATCTTTAATTAAATTTGGACTAGTGTCACAAGGTCCAACAACTACATTTAAACCAAATTCTTGATTAAGGATCTGAATAATATTTCTCTTGCATCCGAAATCATATACAAAAACTTTCTTTGCATCTTCTTCTCCTGCAACAGTATAAATCTCCTTGCAGGTTGCACTCAAGGTCAAATCATTACCTTGCATTATTGGAAACTTATTAATTTTATCTTTCAACCTTAATAAGTCTTTATCGTTGCTGATAATACATTTCTGAGAACCATCTCCTCTGATTATTCTTACCAATTTTCTTGTATCAATCCCTGAAATACCAACAACTTCATTTTGTTTGAGATAGGAATCTAAAGATTGCTTTGAAGTAAAGTTTGAAGGGTAGTCACAGTGCTCTCTAACTATCAATCCTTTAGCAAAACAAGAATCAGATTCGTTATCAGAGTCATTAATTCCATAATTCCCAATGTGAGGATAAGTCATCAGAACAATCTGTGAATGGTAGGATGGATCAGTTAATATTTCCTGATAGCCTGTCATAGACGTGTTAAACACAATTTCCCCTAGGGCTTCACCGTTAAAACCAAAAGAAAATCCCTCAAAGACTTCACCATTTTCTAGGTATAAAATACAATTTTTATCCATTAAAACACTAAAAATACTTCCTTTAATAGTTTTAGTCAATTAGAATAATTATTAGGGAAACATGAAGCTTCAATCAGTTAGGAATCTATTAGTAAATATTAGTAATGACTTTTTCTACAAAGGCTACTACCCTTCGGGTGATTTAAAATCATATCAGCTCAAATACTGGTTAACTTTCATAGTTAATATTTACTTAAAAATATATCATAGGGTGAGAGTAATAAATCCTGAAAATATCCCACAAGTTGGCGGGGGCGTTATAGCCTCAAATCATTTATCGCATCTGGATGGAATAATAATTAATTCCATAACAGCTTTTCATACAAGAAGGAAAATAAATTTCCTTGCTGCTGAGGATGTTTACAATAAGAACTTTCTATTCAGGTTTCTTTGTGATCTTGGAAACTGTATACCCGTAAAAAGAGCTACTAGTGATAGAGTTGCGTTACTTAAAGTTATAAAACTTCTCAAGAAAGACAATCTATGTGGGCTATTTCCTGAAGGTCAGAGGTCTAGGGATGGAAAAATAGGTCAAGCAAAACTAGGTGTTGCGATAATGGCTCTTAAATCTGGATCACCAATTGTTCCTCTTGCAATCAAAGGGACCTTTGAAGCTTTCCCTAGAAAAACTAAATTTATAAGACCGGCTGATGTTATTTTAAAATTTGGTCAACCTATTAAATATGATATAGAAAAGAAACCTTCGAAAGAAAGAATTAATAATGTAAGAGATGAAATAATGAGCAGGATTCAAGACCTATATGACGAAATCAGCTAATATTAAATTCCTTCTTGATTATTGCAATTATAATTCCAGGATTTCCTTTTCCCTTTGTTTCTTTCATAACTTTGCCCATAAAGAAACTAATCAATTTAACTTCACCGTCTAATAACCTTTGTTTTTCGTCGGGGTTGTTCTGTAGAACTTGTTCTATTATTTCTTTTAATAAATCTTCTGAGCTTTCTTGTTTAAGATCCATCGAATCAATCAAAAGTTCTATGTCATCATTTGAAGTACATATTTTTTCCAATAGCTCTTTCCCAGAATTATTATTAATCTTCCCATCCTTGAGAACTAATAAAAAATTCGCAAAATTCTCTACTTCAAGGACAAAACTATCTAAGTTGATATGCTTAATAATTTCTGTGATAATCCACTTACATGCTAACTTAGGTTCTTTAATCACAAGCAAAGTATCATCAAAAAATTTCGAGAGAGCCTTATTAGACAAAAGTATCTCAGAATCGTCTTTCGATAATTTATAATCAACTGTGTAAGTAGTTAACTTTTTATTGTATGACTGGAATGATGAATTACGTAGTAAGTCTATCCTTTCACATGTTAGGATTAAAGGCTTCAAATCAGGGTCAGGGAAATATCTATAGTCATGTGCTTCTTCTTTGGTTCTCATAGAAAATGTTTTATTTGAATTAGAATTAAATAGTCTCGTTTCTTGCACAACTTTTTCTCCATTACTTATTAGCTTTGACTGTCTAAGGATCTCATATTCAATTGCTTTCTTTACAAATTTAAAAGAATTTATATTTTTAATTTCTGCTCTAATACCTAATTCAGTTTCTCCAGCTCTTCTGATTGATATATTAGCATCACAGCGAAAGTTTCCTTCTTCCATATTACAATCTGAAACATCTGCGTAAATTAAAATATTTCTTAATTTCTTCAAATAACTTACGGCTTCATCAGCTGTCGAAAGATCTGGTTCTGATACAATTTCTATTAATGGTACGCCTGCTCTATTCAGGTCAACCATAGAAAATTTATCAGAAATATCATGTATTAATTTTCCAGCATCTTCTTCCATATGGATTCTATTAATCCTTACAATTTTATCTTTACCGTTTATATCTTGAATTATAATAGTTCCATTCGATGCCAATGGTTCATCATATTGGCTTATTTGATAACCTTTGGGTAAATCTGGATAAAAGTAATGCTTTCTAGCAAAAGTAGATTTAGTATTAATTTTACAGTCTGTTGACAGGCTAGCTAAGATTGCTAAATCTACTGCTTTATCATTTATGACTGGAAGAGCACCGGGTAAACCTAGATCAACCACAGATACATTAGAATTAGGTTCTTCACCAAAGTCGTTATTAGAGGAAGAAAATAATTTAGTTTTCGTTTTTAGCTGAGAATGTACCTCAAGACCTATAACTGCCTCAAATTCCATAAGAACTCCTTTAAAGAATTATTAAACATATTACCTGCTAATCAAGAATATTATTTAATAATTTTTCCTGTTTTAGAATACCAAAGAACTAAATCTAAAGAAGAAAGTGTCAAATTGTGTCTAGCACCAACCGCTCTAAGGATTTTCTCAATTGCAACATAGTTTTTCTCGTTAAGAGTTTTAAAATCAACACTTATCAAACCGCACTCTTTCATTAAGTTAATTATATGCTTGTCTAGTATTGCATAATCATTAAAACCTACATTCCTCAAGAAGTGGCTTGCTGCCTTCATCCCAACACCTTGAACTTTAGGATTAGATGAAAAGAAGCTTCTTCTTTCATGATGTGAAGAATTGTCATTAAAGATTTTTTTAAAACTATTGTTATGAAAGAACTTAATATACTCCCTGGTATTATATATATACTTACCTCTTAAGTTGTAGAATCTATAACATCCCTTTAGCTTTTCTATAATATGATTTAAATCCTGTTTTATTACAAAATCATCTTTTCTTAAAACATCTACCGTTGTTAGTGCTAACTTTGCACTTGTTCCAGCAGCCAAGATTACAAATACTAATTCAAAGAAAGTTTCCTTATAGTTATCCTTATTAATTTGGGAAAAAATCTCTATTTTTTTATTAATTTCGGTTTTCTTTTCTTTTAATACTTTTTCAATTATTAGGTCTATATTAAGCTTAATCATTTCATCTTAGAATTTTAAGAGCCTGACCGGGTTGAATCTTATTAGAAATGAGATTGTTCATCTTCTTTAAATCTTTTGTTCTTATTTTAAACTTCTTTGCAATCATGCTTAATGAGTCACCTCTTTTAACAACATAGATAAAAGACTTCTCTTTCTTTAATGTTTTATCAACATAAATTTGTTTATAGATTAGTAACTCCTGTCCGGTAAAGATAGAAGTTGATTTTAAATTGTTTAATTTGACAATCTCTTCTATTGAATTTGAATATATTTTACTAATCTCACTTAAAGTATCGCCCTTCTTAATTTTATACTTAAATAAAACCTTTGATCTTGGACTAGCTGACAATTGGGCGTAAACCTTTTTCTTATATCCGTAAGGAACATAAATAGAATAAGTACCGTTTGGGGGTGTCATATCCCTCAAAAGTGATGGGTTAATTTTTTTAAGCAATCCATAGTCAATACCTGATATTTTGGAAATAAATTCTAATGAAGTTCTCGGTGGTAATTCAACTCTTTGTAGTTCTATTCTTGGATCAATGATTTTATTACTAAATCCAAATTCACTTAAGTTCTTTGATATATGAATGACGGCAAGAATCTGAGGAATATAATTCTTAGTTTGCTTTGTGAAAGTATACTGTGATAGATACCAAAAATCTCTTGATTTGTATTCCTTAATTGCATTCTTAACAGTTAAGTCTCCAGAATTATAGCCTGCCATGGCTAACTCCCATGATCCAAACTTTCTTTTTAAACTTCTCAAATACTTAGCTGCGGCATATGTAGACTTTTCAAAATCTCTCCTTTCGTCTACCCACTTATCTACACGTAAGCTAAAAATTCGACCTGTGCTGGGCATAAACTGCCATAATCCGACTGCGCCTGCGCTTGAGACAATATTAACTTGGAATGCGCTTTCAATCATTGATAAGTAAATCAGGTCCTCTGGTATATCGTATTCTTTGAAAATTTGCTTTATTCTATCCCGAAAAAGACCTTGCCTTCTATATGTTTGTTTAAAGAAAACTCTTCCTTTTTCTGTCTTTGAAAAATAATTAATAAATTTATTTATTTTATCTTTCTTAAATCTAGAATTATTAACAGTCGAGACTGAGATTATACTATTATTAAAGTTATAATCCTCTGCTTGACCAGAGAAAATTAAAATGAAAGAAATAGCTAAAACAGTATAAAAAATCTTCATTATTTAAATAGTTTTCTGAGTGACCTTGCCGCTTGTTGTATTCGTTGTTCATTTTCTATAAGAGCAAATCTTACATACTCATCGCCACTTTTACCAAAACCAATTCCGGGAGAAACGGCAACATTACATTCCTTAATTAATTTTTTTGAAAATTCCAACGACCCTAGTTCTATGAATTGATTGGGAATCTTTGCCCAGACAAACATAGTTGCCTTTGGAGTCTCAATCTCCCAACCTATTTTGTTTAATCCATCAACAAGCCTATTCCTTCTTAATCTATAGTTTTCCCTAATTTCATTAACACATTCCTGAGTTTCGTTTAAGGCCGTGATAGCTGATATTTGAATTGGTTGGAATATCCCATAATCCAGATAACTTTTAACTCTTTTAAGTGCAGATATGACTTCACTATTCCCACACATAAAACCAACACGCCATCCCGCCATATTGTAGCTCTTAGATAAAGAGAAAGACTCAACGCCAACATCCATTGACCCTGAAGCTTGGAGGAAACTAGGTGCCTTATAATTATCAAAGCAAATATCGGCATAAGCAAAATCATGAATTACAATTACTGAATATTTCTTGCCAAGCTCTACAATCTTAGTGAAAAAATCCAACTCAACAGTTTGCGTAGTTGGATTGCTAGGAAAAGATATTATTAAGGCTTTGGGCTTAGGCTCTGACTTTAAACCTTGTTCAATATTTTCTAATAATCTTTTGTCATCTATCGAGTTATATTCTTTTATATTTCCTCTCGCAATAAGGACGGAGTAGCTGTGAATAGGATAGCAAGGGTCAGGAACCAAGACCGTCTCGCCAGGTGCTAACAAAGAAATCATTAAATGTGACAATCCTTCTTTTGACCCTATAGTAACTATGGTCTCGGTTTCTGGGTCTAAATCAACATTATAATTTCTTTTATACCAGCTACTTATAGCAAGTCTCAATTTTGGCAAGCCTGCGGAAACCGAATACCTATGATTTCTCCCTTGAACAGAAGATTCCAACAATTTCTCAATTATATGTCTTGGCGTTGGTTGGTCTGGATTTCCCATACCAAAATCAATTATATCCTCACCACGAATTCTTGCTTCGTATTTAAGTTCATTTACAGACGAAAATACATACTGGGGCAGTTTTGATAGAAGAGAAAAGTTTTCACTATTAATAGACATGTTTTTTAAATATAATATAGCTATATATAAAATTGTAAATGATCAAGGAAGGGTATTGAGGAAATCTGTACAAGACTTACAATCAATGAAATCAAATAAAGAGCGTATAGTAGCTCTTACAGCATATGATTTTCAAACAGCTTCTATTATAGATTCCTATTGTGACTTTATACTTGTTGGAGATTCTTTAGGGAATGTATTCAAGGGCGAGGAAACGACTCTTGGCGTTACAGTTGATGATATGATATACCATGGACTATCTGTATCTAGAGGAGTTAAAAATGCTCATCTTTGCATTGACATGCCCTTTATGTCTTACCAATCTTCCACAACTGACGCATTAAGAAATGCAGGTAAAATAATTAAAACTACAAAAGCTCAGTCTCTTAAACTCGAAATTAGCTTCGATACTATCCCTACAATTCAAAAGCTCGGGAATGCAGGTATACCTGTTGTTGCTCATGTTGGACTATGCCCACAATCATTTAATGTTTATGGGGGATATAAAAAGCAAGGTAAGACGAGAGCTAATCAAGATTATATTTTAGCCCTCTCAAAAGAAGCTGAAAAAAATGGTGCCTCAATAATTGTAATTGAAGGTGTTCCAGACAATTTAGCTTCAAAGATTACTAAAACTATCAAAATCCCGACTATTGGAATTGGTGCGGGAAAAATGTGTGATGGACAGATTCTTGTCACTGAAGATATGTTAGGAATAACACCCTCTCCACACCCATCCTTTGTGAAGAATTATTCTAATATGAGAGTACTAATGAAGAAATCAGTTGGTAAATATAAAAATGAAGTCAAAAAAAATAAATTCCCTTAAAGTTATTACTTCTGCTAATGAAATGCAGAAAATTTCATTAGCTATTAGAAGAAAAGGTAAGAAGAAGGTTTCTCTAGTTCCCACTATGGGAGCACTTCATGACGGTCATTTAAGCTTGGTAAGAAAAGCTAAAAAGAAAGACGGTATTATAATAGTTACAATCTTTATTAATCCTATACAATTTAATAATAAGAAAGATTTAGAGAAATACCCAAGCACTATTAAAAAAGATATTGCAAAGCTAGAGGAAGTAGGTGTAGATTATCTATTTGCACCAAAACTTGAAGAAGTATATCCAAAAGGATATCAGACAAAAGTATCTGTAACAGACTTTAAGAATCACCTATGCGGGGCCACCAGAGTCGGACACTTTGATGGTGTGACCTCAGTAGTACTAAAACTTTTCAATATAACTATCCCTGATTATTCTTATTTTGGTGAGAAAGACTTGCAACAATTAATTATAATCAAACAGATGGTCAAGGATCTTAACTTACCCATCAAAGTTATTTCTATTCCTATAGTTAGAGAAAAAGATGGTTTAGCTATGAGTTCAAGAAATATTAGGCTTTCGAAGAAGGCGAGAAAAATTGCACCTCTTATATACAAAGGACTTACCAGGGCAAGAGATGAATTTAAGAAAAACAATAAAGTTATAACAAAAAAGATAATCAAGAATTTGAGAACATACTACTCTAGTAAGAATATTACTTGTATCGAGTACATTAAAATTATTAATCCAAAAGATTTAAGCTATCCTTTGACTCCCGATACTAAGGACTATATTTTAGTTGCAATTAAGCTAGGGTCAATAAGATTAATAGACAATCTAAAATTTTAATTTAAAATACTTGTTGTGAATCTTACAATATTAAAATCAAAAATTCATAGGGCCACCGTAACTGAGGCAAATCTCTATTACGAAGGTAGTATTACTATTGATAAATCTTTAATGAATGCTGCTAACCTTTTGCCCTATGAACAAGTTCATATCTTTAATCTTACTAATGCTGAAAGATTTATTACTTATGTTATTGAAGGTGAAAGGGATACAGGTGTAATTTGCACTAATGGCGCTGCTGCCCATTGTGCCAGAAAAGGTGACACCTTAATAATAGTTTCATTTACACAAATGTCACCAGAAGAAGCATCTATCTTTAAACCAAAACTTGTCTATGTAAATCCAAAAAATATTCAGGTTGAAGCTGAGCTAATCGATGGAAAACTTGTAAAGCTTCTAGGGTGAAATTTAACTAATTTACTTAAATTAAAATAAAAAATTAAGTGCGAACCGATAATATACTAGTATTATTAAGATTTTTTCGCTTATTTTGTTGACTTAATTTTTTATAAGAGTTATAAATAATTCAACTTAATTATATTTAGGAAAAAGATGAAAGCAATCATTCTCGCAGCTGGAAAAGGTCAAAGACTTCAACCTCATACTAATGAAATACCAAAATGCTTACTTACTCTCGATAGTCAGACCATACTAGAGCATCAAATTAATCATTTAAAAACTTGTGATATAGATGAAGTGAACGTCGTTGTTGGATTTGCCAGCAACAAAGTTGAAGAATTTCTAGGTAATTATGATTCATTAGGAATGAAGATAAATACGATTTACAATCCTTTTTGGGAAACAACAAATAGTTTATTTTCTTTGTGGGCTGCAAGGTTTCAATTAAATTCAGATGTAGTGCTTCTTAATGGTGACGATGTATTCGAACTTGAAGTTATGAAACAGATTTTATCTAACAAAGATGAAATCTGTGTTCCTTACAAAGTAAAAGAAGAATACGCTGCAGAAGATATGAAGATACAAATGAAAGATGGTCTACTATTATCTATAGGGAAAAATCTTAAAAATGCTTCCGGTGAATCTGTTGGGATAAGAGTTTTTAGGAATGAGGGTGTTGAAATCCTAAAAAGATCTTTGGAAAAGGAAATAAGAACAGAGAACTTTAATCTAAAATGGTATGCGTCAAGTATTGAAAGAATTTTACAAAGAGGGCATAAGATTAAGACTCTAAATATTAATAACTTATACTGGCATGATGTCGACTATCCTAACGATTTAAATAATGCAAAGTTAAATATAAATAAGATTTCTTCAAAAAAAACAGCCTCTAAACTTAAGATAGTATAAAAAGAAAAAATGCTGCCAGTTGTTATATCTAATGGACTTGGAATAGATTCAGAAAATTTAGATTTATTTATAAATGAAAAGATAGGTGGCTTAAGTTTAACTGAAAGGGTGCTATTAATTCTAGCTGCGGAAGGATTTAGTAATGCCGGCCTAATTGCTGATATTCCAGAAATAAGCTTTAAGAGATTAAAGAGAAAGTTTCCTGACTTTAAAATCCATCAATCAAAGAATTTGTCTGACTTTCTTAACAAAGAAGATGTCTTAATATTTCAAAACAATGTTGTCATAAACAAGAAACAGCTTCAATCCACTCTAGACATTATTAATAATCAAAAAAAATCAACAGTTATAGGTGGCATTAAGAATAGTGGAATAATATTTTTAAAAAAGGATTACAAACTTAGCGAGAATAGTGACCACCGTGATTTAAATAATTTAAATAAGAACTTAACAAAAATCGACCCTAAAGATCCTCCGATAAAACTTAGCACTGATGAGATCGGATCAGATACTGGCAGGGACTTTCTCTTTGACCATATAAGTAAAAATGTTAGCGGCTGGTTCTCAAAAACAATTAACAGCAAAATATCTATACCCATAAGTAAAGTACTAATAAAGACCTCCCTTCATCCAAATGTAATAACATTTATTGTGGGTCTTATTGGAATATCTTGTGGGATTTTTTATGCCATGAATATGCCTTTTGTTGGCGCGATAATACTTCAATCCGCCACGATATTGGATAGATGTGACGGTGAAGTTGCAAGAATAAAACTTAGAGAATCTAAGTTTGGTCAATGGTTCGATACTGCTTTAGATCAACTTTCATACTTTTCAATGTTCTTAGGTATTAGTATTTGTATGAATAATCCAAAATTTTTTCCTTTTACTGTCGACAATATTATCTATAAACAATTATCCATATTAAACATACTTTTGTACTTAATATTTCTAATTACAATCTTGTTTTTTATGCTAAGAAGAACCCAGAATGGGAGTCTTGCCTATTACCCTAGTGAAGTTGATAAAATCGTTCCTTTAAAAGATAGATCTTTCACCTATCGTATAATGACAAAGTTTAGATTTTTGTTAAAAAGAGAATTTTTTTCCCCTGGTATGATTCTTGTATCTTTAATAGGGTACGAGACTGCTACTATCTTAGCATCAACTCTATTAATTGGAGGCCTACTCCATCAAGTGTCAGATTTTATAGAATTAAGAAAAAAAATTGATATCACTTATTAAGCTTTAGAATACAAATTACCACTAAAAGAAATATTAAGGACCAAGCGACTGATAAAAAAATTAATGCATCTATATTCATTTTTTATAAACCTTCTTGTAAACAATTGCAATCAAGAAGACAAAAAGACTTATTAAAACAGCCTTCGATAGGTATGACCACAAACTTTTTTTAAATATTATGGAGTTAGAGCTATTTATATCTTGTATTAACCACGAAACAAACAAGGCAACTAAAAGCAATGGTAAATATATTTTAAATATTTTATTAAAGAGTTGGGGAATCCTGATTAAACCTCCACGATTTATCTCGTCTATTGGATTTCTTGGTGCAATATAAAAAATAAATATTACAATCTCAACTAAGGCTAAAATAATTAGAAAAATTGTACCAGCCCAGAAGTCGAATTCATCCAGGAATTCTGGTAGAAAGATTACAGCTTGCGAAAGAAAGAATATGGTTAACACTACAATCAGTGAAGCTCTTCTTTGACTATAGTTAAACTCCTCAACCACAAAAGTTATTACTGGTTGTAATATTCCTATTGATGACGTTAACCCAGCAATAAACAACAAAAAGAACCATAAGAAACCTACAAGATTACCATAAATTATTCCGTCAAAAATAACTGGCATAGCTATAAAGCCAATAGTGAACGCGCCAGACTGAGCAATTAAGACAGCCCCTGATATACCTAAAAATGCAACTGCTGCCGGTATAACAATTGAACCTCCGAATACAACTTCTACAAGTTCATTTATAGATGCTGAAGTGAGCCCTGATAGAGCAATATCCTGATCTTTCTTTATGAATGACGCATATGTAACAATGGCACCAAAGCCTAAACTAAGAGTAAAGAAAACTTGTCCTGCTGCAGCAACCCATACTCTAGGATTAGAAAGATATCCAAGATCAGGTGTCCATAAAAAATTTAAACCTTCCAATGAAGTAGAAACTGAAGTTTTCAATGTAAAAGTATAAATTACAAGAAAGATGCTCATCAAAAAAAGAGCTGGCATGGCAATCTTAACAAATCTTTCGATTCCATTAACGATACCTTTTGACAGAATCTTATAGTTAATATAAATAGTGACTAGAAAACACGCATAAGCATAAAAAGAAGGTGTAAGGAAGATAGAACTTTTATTAATTCCTATATAGTCCTTAAAAATATCTCCATAGAAGGACATCTTAGCTGATGGATCAACTAGGTTAGATTGTAGATTTCCTAATAAAGAATTAATAGAATAACCCAATGTCCAAGACTCTATATAAACATAATAGATTGATATTACAAATGGAATCCATATTCCAAATAACGAAAAAATTTGAATCGGTTTTTTTATATTAAGCTTGTTGGATATACCAAAAGTAGTCCCTTTTCCGATAGAACCCCCATGTCTACCAATGCCCCATTCTATCCACATCAAAGGAATGCCAATTACTATGAAGCAAATAATATATGGAAGAAGAAAGGCTCCTCCTCCATTCTCAGCAGCTTGAACTGGAAACCTCAAAAAATTTCCTAACCCAACAGCATTTCCAGCCATTGCTAAAATCAGTCCATAACGTGTTAACCAAAAATCTCTTTTTTCCATAATAGTTATATATAAAATAACCTCAAATTATTAATCTTGACAAATATTTTAATCCGCTTATCTTATAAAATTCGGAGTTTTACAATGGTATTAAAGAAAGAGTCTAAAAATAGAAGAAAAAGCATAAAAGATACAAAGAAGCCTGTTGCTAAGCAAAAAAAGAAAGTGATAGCTTTAAAAGAGATTAAAGTAGAGAAAAAGACTAAAAAAACCTCCATTCCTAAAACAAAACACAAGCTTCCTGTGAAATTCAAGAATGAAATAAAAAAAATGTTAAATGGAATGAGTGATGAGATTCTTAAAGATATATCAAAAATAATTAAGACAGAATCAAATCATCTTAAACATGATGTTGGCGACTTTTATGATAACGCTTCCAATGACAGAGAAAGAGACTTGTCCTTATCTTTAAATCAAAGGGACAGACAAAAACTGGTAATGATTGAAGATGCAATAAAAAGGATTGAAAGTGGCTCATATGGTATATGCCCTTACTGTAAAGATCCTATTGATGAAAATAGATTAAGAGTTATGCCCTTCACAAGATACTGCTTATCTTGCATGGAAGAAGAAGAATTTAATAGCAACAATCTTTAAATTTAATAATCTTTTTCTTACTTGGATTAATTATAATCCCTTTTTCTGTTACTATTCCGCTAATTAATTTATTTGGGGTAATATCAAAAGCGGGATTAACAATTTTACTCGCTTTAGAAACGAGCTTTCCTCCAATCTTGAGGACCTCCTCGGAAGATCTTTCTTCTATTTGAATCATCTTACCCTCATCGCATTCAAAATCGAAGGTTGAGAGTGGAGCAGCTACATAAAAGGGAATCTTATGGTATTTGCAAACTATTGCTAGCTGGTAGGTTCCAATCTTATTAGCAACATCCCCATTTACTGCTATTCTGTCAGCTCCTACTATTGCCAAGTCAATCTTCTTTTCTTTAATAATATGTGATGCCATGGAATCAGTTAACAATGTGCAATCAATATTATTTTGCTCACATTCCCAGACTGTTAATCTCGATCCTTGCAACAGAGGTCTCGTCTCAGTCGCAAAGACTTGCAATCCCTTATTCTTCTTGTTGGCTTCTTTAATAACTCCAAGAGCTGTACCAGGCCCCGTTGTTGCCAAAGATCCTGTATTACAGTGAGTTAAAACTTTATTGTTCGTAGAAAAAAGTTCGGAACCAAACCTAGAAATTAACAAAGAAACTTTCTTTTCTTCATTAAAAATTCTCAACGCTTCTATATAAAATAATTTGGACAGAAATTTAAAACTTTTACCAATATTTGAATTCAAAATATTTTCAAATTTTTTAATAGACCATGTCAAGTTTACTGCTGTGGGCCTTGCAAAGGCTATCTCTCTTAATCTTCCAATTACAATATTAAGTAGTTCATCCTTAGGCTTTCTAGAAAGACCCCTAAGAGCCAAATAAGCAGCGAAACTTCCTGCTACGCCTATAGCTGGAGCCCCTCTAATGCTCAAGTTCTTTATTAATTTAATAACTACCTTATAACTCTTAGCTTCAACGTAGTGAACCTTAAAAGGCAATAATGTTTGATCTAGAACAAAAACAGTCTTAGAATCAGAAAAATAAATTATATCTCTCATTTTTTTTTAATCACCATGCTAATCCAATCGTTTTTATGAATTATACTCATTATGCTAAATTTTTCTTTAATTAATAAAAAATTCATGGATGAAATTCTCATAAATAAAAATCCAGAAATTAAAAGAAAAGAGTTTGGATTTAACCTTTCAGACATCTTATGAATATTCAAGAGTAAGTATTCAATGGAAATATTTGCAATTATTAAATCAAAAGTATGATTGATAGAATCAAGCTCTTCTAACCGAAAATCGATATTGGGTAAAGAAGGATTTAATCGTAAATTTTTTCTTGCCTGGTCTATTGCATTATAATCATTGTCAATTCCGATAATTTTAGATTTAAAGACCTTGAGACAAAAAATACTAAGAATTCCCGAGCCAGTTCCAATATCTAATACAGAGTCAATCTTTTCTTCTGAAGAAAGATTATGTTTAATTTTTAGTAATAATTCTAAACATGAACTAGTAGTCTCATGATGGCCAGTACCAAATGCTATAGAAGGGTTTATTACAATTTCATCAATACTTCTAGTTGAGTCCCATGGTGATACAATCTTATAATTAAAGCATACACTAACGGGAGGCAAGAATTTTATCCAATTATCTGCCTCTTCGCTTTTAAAAGTCTTAATTGTTGGATTTTCGACTAAGGATGCCAATAAATTTCCCTTTAAATCGAAACTGTTATTACAAAAGTTTATAAAAAAATCTATATCATCTCTTTTAGAGAATATTATTTCAACTTTATATCCGTCTTTTTCTTCATATTGTGTAAAGACACAATTAAAATCTTCATAAAAAAATAAAAAATCTCTTTCTGGGATTTCTTTACTTGTGAACAATTCTATAAAGTACATTTACCTTAAAGTAGGTTCTCGAGATCTTCTATGAAATCTGATTTTGGAAACCTTTTTTTGTAAGAACTTATTAAGGTTATCTTATCTGCATCTTTTAAGGTTTTAATTTGGGACAAAACTATAAGGTACTGAGCTTCTGCACTATTTTTTGCTAAATTAGGAACCAAAGTTTCTGTATTGTTTAACCTTCCTAAAGCTGAGCTAAACTCTCCCTTCTTAACATAATATTTGGCAACATAAATTCCTCTTTTTAAGATGAACCTCTTAGCTTTTTTGTATATCCTTTCAGTCTCTGCCATGTATTCAGTACTTTTATAAACAGCAGACAAAGTGGCATATATATTAAGAATATCTTTAGCAGGATCGACATTCTTATCTTTAGCAGCTATTAGCATTGAGTGTGACTTTAAGATTCTAAATGTTGCATAATCTGTTTTTGGGTGATTAACCTGATTCTTTATAAACTCTGAATATTCATTTATTGCTAATGGATATCTTTTTCTCTTAAAAGCAACATCGCCACTTAATAGATATGCCTCCCTTGTGTATGGTGAATATGGGTACCTAATCTGGAGAGTAGTAATCATATCCTCTAGCAAGCTAAAATCAGTATGATTTAAAACTAAGTACTTCTTCTTTTTATTAATTTCTTTGACTATTAGATTATAAATCTCTTGATCAGATCCAGTTAAGAAATCTTCTCTTTTGGAACATGATGCAAGGATAATTAAGACAAAAAAAACTTTTAATAATCGATTGAACATAGATGCTATAATATTGTCGTGTCATTTTAATGTCAAGGATAAAGAAATGAATAGCTTTTTAGATTATGCTGAAATCCAAATTACCTCGGGAAATGGAGGAAATGGTCTTGCTTCGTTTAGAAGAGAAAAGTATATTCCATTCGGTGGACCTGATGGAGGTAATGGTGGGAATGGAGGAAGTATTATTTTTGTTGGCAATAAGAATATTAACTCTTTGCGAGATTTTCGTAATAAAAGAATATTTAAAGCTATCAACGGAGGCAATGGAGGGTCTAATAAAAAGAACGGAAGAAATGGAGATGATCTAAAGATATATGTCCCTCTAGGTACAGAAATCTATGATATAGAAAATAATATTAAAATTGCGGATATCACCATAGAAGGAAAGGGAGTAAGAATACTAGAGGGTGGCAAAGGCGGGCTTGGTAATACTTTTTTCAAATCTTCTACAAACAGAGCTCCTACTAAGGCGAAAGATGGCAAAAAGGGAGACAAATTAAAGATTGCGCTAGACCTAAAGACAATTTCTGATTTGAGCTTGGTTGGTTTTCCAAATGTTGGAAAGTCCTCAATAATTACCAAAATCACAAACTCAAAGGCTGAAGTTGGCGATTATGCATTTACAACACTTAATCCAAATATTGGGGTACTAAAAGGTGACATAGAAGATTACCTTATAGCTGATATACCCGGACTTATAGAAGGTTCTTCTTCAGGAAAAGGGTTAGGTCATAAATTTCTTAAACACATAGAAAGATCCAAGTTCCTTATAGAAGTTCTTGACTTATCATGTAAAAACTTGGACGAACTTAAGTCCCAGCATTCTATTTTGATAAAAGAACTTAACTCGTACAATAAGGACTTACCTTTAAGAATAAAGTTAGTAGTATTAAACAAGTTAGATTTGTGCTCCTTCAAAGATGACATTGTAGGATTTGACCCAATCAAGAATTGTGGGAAGATTTCAATTAGTTGCCACAATAATAGCGGCATTGAATCACTAAGAGAAATGATTGAGGACTTTAAGCTTTAATTAAGTTTTGTATGAAATTAACTCTATTCTCTGATTTCATAATACTCTCACCAACTAGAAAATTTGATATTCCTACTTTCTTTAAAGTAGCAACATCTTCAGGCCCCGCTATTCCACTTTCACTTATCAAAATTGCATCATTAGGAATTTTCTGATAAAGCTTGATTATATTATCATTACTAACATTAAAATTTGATAAATCTCTATTGTTTATGCCAAAGATTTTAACACCGGCTTCTATTCCCTTATTCAAGTCTTCTTCATCATGTGCCTCATATAAGACATCCAAATCATTATCACTTGCTAGTGTCAAAAGATTACTTAGTTCAGCCGCACTAAGGACTCTTCCAATTAACAATATTGCATCGGCTTCATAAAACCTACTTTGAACAATTTGATACTCATCAACAATAAAGTCCTTTCTTAACAAAGGAATAGTGGTAAGAGTTCTTACTGAAGGTATATAGTCAATCTTACCTTTGAAGAAGAGCTCATCTGTTAATATTGATATCGCTGAAGCGCCTCCGGCTTCATACTCTAGTGCAATCTTTAGAGGCTGAAAATCTTCTAATATGACACCTTTAGATGGCGATGCTTTCTTAATCTCTGCTATTATACTAATAATATTCCTATCTAAAAAAGATCCAAGGAAATCTCTTTTTAAATAAGACTTATTCTTAATACCTGACTCTAGGTCTTCAATAGGGAAGCTCTTTTTTAATAAAGAAACTTCTTTCTTCTTATTGGAGATTATTTTATCTAAAATATCCATTAATTATCCAAGTATTTCAAGGAAATTAGATTTTATTTCCCCAGTGATTAATTTTGACTCAATTTCAAGAAAGGCATCTTCAAGTGAATTAGCGTTTCCTGAAACATATAGGCCCGCTCCTGCATTAAGGATACATATATCTCTACGAGAATCCTGGATTGTATTGTTAAAGATTCCTTCAGTTATAAGTTTGGATTCCTCAGGAGAATCTATAACAAGAGAGTTGATAGAAGATAACTTAAATCCATACTTCTCAGGACTGAAGACATACTCATCAATATGATCTCCATTAATCTCAGCTATATACGTATTACTACAAATTGAAATTTCATCCATACCATCAAAACCGTGCACTACCATTGCTCTTTTTACACCTTGCTTTTGTAAAACCTTTGCCATAACAAGAAGTAAGTCTTTGTCGTAAACTCCCATAACTTGAAACTTTGGTCTCAATGGATTAACTAACGGTCCCAGTATATTAAAAATGGTTCTCATTTTTAATTCTTTCCTTATGTGAGCAACATTCTTCATAGATTTGTGGAAATTTGGTGCATATAAAAAAGAAAAATTATTTCTATCAATAGATTCCAATGAATCGTCAAACGAGTTATCAAGCGGTATACCCAAACTCTCTATCAAATCTGCACTTCCAACTTTACTAGAAACTGATCTGTTTCCATGCTTGGCAATCTTTATTCCAATAGATGCCAGGATTAAAGAGCTGATAGTTGATACATTTAATGTTGACTTTGAATCACCACCCGTACCGCACAAATCTAATAAATTAAAGTTATGGGATGAAGCAATATCGAGATTCTTTAAAAGAACATTGGAAGCAAAGAAGATCTCCTCTGCTGAAGGTTTTTTAATTTTTAGAGCAGTTAAGAAAGATGCGGCATGAGTATCACTTAGGCTTCCTTCCATCATAAGAGAGAAAAAAGAGTCAATCTCTGCCTCTGATAAATCTACCCCATCACATAGCTTCTCAAGAATATTATTAATCATTGCAAGGCTCTTTTGGATATTGTATCAAGAATACCATTTATAAAGCCACAAGATTCATCAGAACTATACTTTAAAGCAAGAACTATGGCCTCTTTTATACTTACTGGAACTGGTATACCTTTGGAGAATAAAATCTCAAATACAGCTATTCTTAATATATTTAAATCCACAGAATTAATTCTGTCAAATCTCCAATTCTTAATACTTTGATCAATCTGATCGTCAATTGGTTTAATATTTTTTACACAGCCTTGTATTATTTCATCTGCTTTGTTTTTTATAACATTCCTTGTAACAACTTTCCTTGAGTCAGCGAAGATATCTCTCAAAAGTTTATAAAAATCTGAATCATGTCCCTCTATCTTCTCATTTAAATTATATGTCTTTAAAAAAACTTTAAACTTTTCTATATTTCCAACTTTAGAAACTAAAGCCTCAAATTTAGACTTAGATATAATCCTCAGAAAAATTTTATTATTACTTAAAGCGGAGGAGCCTATTACAATCATGTCTTCGTCTTTAATCTTCATTACCTTTAACATGTAGTAATTATTAATAGGGTTCGTGTCCCAGAAGTTAGAAATATTTAAATTGAAGTCCTCAATATCAAACGAAAAATCTGATGATTTTACATCTAGGCTATACATAAATCTTAATGATAATTCTCTCGCCCTTCTATCTATCCAATATCTCACTACTAAAACTCTCTTCTTAGCTTAATTAGACTCGAAAGACTAAGAGCCGCCTCTATAGCCCTGTCTTTCGGTCCACCATTTGCCCTTTCAATAGCCTGCTCCTGATTTTTAACAGTTAAAACAGCAGAAGTTATCGGTGTATCATTATCAACACTAATCTGAATTAGTTTGTCAAATATAGCATTAGAAATAACATCATAATGAGTTGTCTCACCTTCTATAATACATCCTAAAGCAACTATTCCATCTGGCTTATGGCTTTTACAAACTGCATTAATTAAATATGGTAATTCTAGAGACCCTAGGCACTCTATTACATTAAGTTGGAGTTCTTCGGTCCCTAATTCTACATTAAGAATCTTTTTTGCATTGGCTAACTGTTTCTTAGAGATGTCCTTATAGAATGTACTAATAACAATATATATATTTAATTCTTTATTAGAATCTATTTGACCATCATCTTTCATCATTCTATTCTACTAAGCTAAGCTTATGCCCTAACTTATTCTTTTTAACTTGAAGGTACTTCCTATTATCTTTACCAGGAGCTATTTCAATCGGAACAGTTTTTGTTATCATTATACCGAAACCATCTAAACCTGCGACTTTTCTGGGGTTATTTGTTAACAATCTAATTTTCTTCAGACCTAAGTCTCTTAATATTTGGGCGCCTGTTCCATACTCTCTCAAATCGTCCTTAAGGCCAAGAGCATGATTTGCCTCAACTGTATCTAAACCCTCGTCTTGCAACGAATAAGCTTTAATTTTCTTGCTAATTCCTATACCTCTACCTTCTTGCTTAAGATACAAAAGTACACCCTCACCTTTCGCTTCAATCATTTCTAAAGATTTATGCAACTGTGAACCGCAATCACACCTCGTAGAGCCCAGGATGTCACCGGTGAGACACTCTGAGTGCACTCTAACTAAATATTCCTTATTAGGTTTAATTTTTCCTTTAACGAGAGCTAAATGAGTTTTATCATCTATCTCACTATCAAATGAATAACATGTAAAGTCGCCATAACCAGTAGGCAAGTTGCAAGATGAAGACTGAGTAACAAAAGATTCTTTTTGTAATCTATACCCTATCAAATCGGCGATGGTAGCAATCTTTATTTTATGTTTTTTTGCAAATTTCTCACAATCTTTCAGTCTGGCCATTGAGCCATCATTATTCATAATCTCACAAATAACAGCACAAGGTTTTAATCCAGCTATTCTAGATATATCAACAGAAGCTTCCGTATGTCCTGCTCGAACTAAGATACCACCGTCTCTTGCCACCAGGGGAAACATATGCCCTGGTCTATCAAAATCGGAGGCAGAAGAAGAATCTTTTGAAACTAATACTGCTGTTCTCGACCTATCATGGGCAGAAATACCCGTTGTTACATCTTTCTTAGCATCAATAGATACTGTAAAAGCTGTTGAGTCTAAATTTTCATCGGATGGCTTATTTACTGGAGATAAGTCAAGCTTCTTCGCCTTAGCCGTATCGACAGATAAACAAATTAGGCCTCTACCATGAGTAGCCATAAAATTAATAACTTCTGGCGTAGCGAATTCGGCCGGAACAATCAAGTCCCCCTCGTTCTCTCTATCTTGATCATCAACAAGTATGACCATCTTACCTTTTTTTATATCTTTTATTGCATCTTCTATCTTTGATATTGGCAAAATACTACCTCTTTAACAGCAAAATACTTACCACTAAATAATATACATTTTAAAAAATAAACCAAGCATAAAAATAGTTTAAGACCCCTATTGACTTTTTTTGAGGTAAATATATTTTAAATTGTAGTCATTACTTCTGGAGGAATAACTTGAGAGTGCATGAATTTTCATCAAATAACGAAATATCCTTAGCTTACCTATTAGGTGGAGGTGAAGAATTTAAGAAATTTGAAGAAGAAATCCTAGACGATTTAGAAGAAGAAATTGACTATGACGATAACATTTGGGAAGAGTCAGATGAAGAGGAAATTGAAGAAGAGATTGATTCCGGAGATGACACTGAAGATGAAGATGAATTTGAAGATTTAGAGGAAATTGATGACCTAGATGATTTAGGCGAACTAGAAGAAATTGATGAATTTGATGAAGATGACCTTGAAGACTTAGAAGAAGAAAATTAATTTTAATATATTTAACTCTTTAAAAAAATAATCTTAACCACTTGCATTCCTATTACAGATGTACGACAAGATAAAATCAAGAATCAGTATGCACTTCTCAGTAACAACTTTAATAAATATTGGGTCATAAAACAGTATAAGAAAAATGAAATGCCCAGAGCCGGACTCGAACCGGCACGGTATTGCTACCGAGGGATTTTAAGTCCCTTGCGTCTACCAATTTCGCCATCCGGGCAATCTAAAATATCTATGAATAGTACATGAATACAGAGTTTAACAAAAGCTATAATTTAATTTTTATTTTAATAATTCCTTCCCTTATGAGCCTATGTTAAAATAATCATATACTATCTTAGCTCAATCATTTGGAGGTGAGCAGCATGTCAACAATTACCAAAAAGAATAAAAATTATACTGGCAATCTAGATGCTAATGGTATGAAAACCGGGCTGGGTACTTGCGTATATGAGAACAATGAGAAATACGTTGGGAATTGGCAAGATAATAAAAGAAGTGGTGAAGGTACTTATTACTACAGAGATGGGTCCGAATATACAGGGAATTGGAAAAACAACAAACAACATGGAGAAGGCACTCTCCTTCATAGCAATGGCCATGAATACTTTGGGTCATGGGAAGAAGGAAAAAGATCAGGGAAAGGAACATATAAATTCTCAGATGGTTCAGTCTTTGAGGCTATATGGAAGGATGATGTTTGCATGTCGAACAATGGTCTTCCAACAGATATTCTTGATGCATTAGGATTAGAAGACAAAAAGAATACTTCTAATGGCTCAAGAAGCGAGGATACAAGAAAAAAAAGAGGCTTCTTTTCCAAAGAACGTTCCAAGAACATTAGAAAGTTCTAATCCTTTACTACTGTTACTCTGATTAAATCTTATCCTTTCATTTCTCTATAAACTCTTATATTTTTTTAGTTTTCTTCTCAAATGACTTTGCTTGAAACAATTTCGGAATTAATTTAACCGAAAGCATTCCAAAGCCAGCAACCCAAAGAAATTCAGAGATAAGTACAAGAATAAGATAATGTTCTTTGATAAAGATAGGGAGAATTGCTCTTACTATTGATCCTAAGATTAGAATCATAATCCCAATGCTTACCAATTTTTCTGGTTTTCTAGATGAATCTCCGCCACTAAAACCTATAATTATTCTACTCATCATAGTTGCAGTAGCAATTCCAATCCCACCAAAGGTTAAGGCATGCAAATAAAGGGTGGGAATCAATTGAAAATACCCTTCCACACCCTTTATTAGTACTGCTATTAAAATAAAAATGTTAGTCATATAGAGTCCAGCGACAAGCATGTTCTCAAAGATGGTTTTCTTGTAAAGGATGATTAATCTAGCAGCACCAATAATTAGCACTGCTATTGAAGCAATTAGTATCAAGAATTGATTAGAAAAGATAGAGATTATTATAAAAAATAATATTAGACCAGCAATATAAAATTTAAAAAGATTCTTCTGAATATTTAACAAGCTATTACTTTTGTACATATGTATTTGTTGGGAGGACGGTAAATCATCATTGACAATTATATTAGATAAAACTCTTCCTGAAATGATAGAAATTAGTAAGCCGACAATATATATTGAAATCTTAATTAAGAAAATAGAATTCATGTAAAAATAGAACTCTGAAACATAAAATAATATTTCAACGAAAAAAAGTAGGAAGATAAAGGCAACTAAAAAATATGGGCCATAATTCTTCTTGTTTGCAAGAACTTTTTTTCTGATGGAGTTAAATAAGAAGAAACAAAAGATAAGATTAAATAAAAACAAGGCCTCAAAAATAGAGGGTTCTGCAAATGGAGCAATCCTTGCTAATAACCAACTAACGCAATGGAGAAGGAAAAAGGTATTTGCACTTTTAGTAAAATAATTTTCGCCCTTAGGGATAACCATTAGAAAGCCTGCTATAACAGCCATTGTATATCCGTAAAGCATTTCATGTGCATGCCAAACAAAAATCGAGCTAAACCCTATTACTTTAATCTTAATTTCATGTGGAGTGTAAATCAAAGACCATAAAAAAATATGTATTATTGAATATATCAAAGCAAGCAAATAAAAAATCCTTGGACCAATTATTAGAAGCTTGCTCTTTGTTATAAAAAGAAAATTCTGCACATTCATTTGGAATCTATAAAGCTATATTAAAAAAAAAGAGGGAGATAAAGAATCTCTCTCTTACAAGAAACATAGCAGTATTAATTTAACATAGTGCTTATGGCTTGACAATTTTTTCTTATAAAAGTACTATCTTAGGGCTATGGTTTTCTACGAAATACCAGTACTTTTAATTGATGAAATATCCGCACTCTCTACCTCTATAGATGAATATATTCACTCAGAACATGATTCTTCATCGTCCGAAACTCTTGAAATGGAAACCAAGTTTAAGGCTTTAAGAGTTGCACATGGTATATATGAACAAAGAGAGAGGGGGACTTACATGTTAAGAATCAGATGCCCTGGTGGTTTCATTTCCCCAGAGCAGCTAAAAGTAGTAGCAGACATGTCTCTATTTGGAACACCTGAGGTTCATTTTACCACGAGACAGGAAGTTCAAATCCATGGTTTGCTCTTAAAAGACATGAAAGAAATATTATCAGTTCTTTTCTATGTAGGCCTATCATCAAGAGGAGGAGGAGGTAACACTGTTAGAAATATCCTATGTCCAGCTGATAGTGGTATTTCAAAGAATTCTGTTTTCGACGTATCCCCTTTTGCAATATGCCTAACTAGTAAATTAATTAGAGAAGATGAGTCATGGAACTTACCTAGGAAATTTAAAATAGCCTTTTCTGACAATTTTGATGACATAGCTTACTCAAGGGCAACATGTCTTGGCTTTATAGCGGTTAAAGTTAATGAAGAATACGGGTTTAAAGTTTATATTGGTGGTGGCCTTGGGAGACATCCTAGGATAAGTGACCCACTATTTGATTTTATTCCTACAAACAAACTCTACCCTGCGACAAAAGCAGTCTTAAATGTTTATAATCAATACGGCAATAGAAGAAGTAAGCATTCTAGTAGAATCAAATTTCTTCTGAATAAAATGGGCATCAAAGAGTTCTCAACTCTTGTTACGGAAGAGTTTAACAAACTTAAAAAAGATGAATCTAACGAGTTGCTTCCAGAACCTGAACTATTTGCGAACGAAGCGTCAGAGACCGACATTGAGATTCAATCTCTTCCAGAAAAAAATCAAGATAAGTTCGATGCTTGGATAAAAAGATGCGTGTCCGAGCAGAAACAACTAGGTCTTTATACAATAAAAATTATGCTCAGGTCAGGTGACTTATTAGCTACAGATACTTTAAAACTATGCAACTTCCTAACTAATTTTGGTGAAAACAACATCAGATGTGATAGAGATCAGAATATTCGTCTGAGGAATATCCCTTTTAAATATTTATCTAATTTATTTACAATACTTAATTCTTTTAAAAATACTCTTGTTAATGAGTCCACCTTCTTAGGTGAGATGATTAATTGTACAGGAGCACAAACTTGTCAACTTGGCATATGTAAACCTAGAGGATTAGTAGAAGATATACACAACAGATTATTAAATAATTCTAATCTAAATTTAGACGACCTAACAAATCTTAAATTAAACATATCTGGATGTCCTAATTCCTGTGGTATGCACCATGTTGCAGATATTGGATTTTTTGGTAAAGTTGGGAAAAAAGATGGAGACATTTATCCATCATACAATGTTCTG
>JABILG010000016.1 GCA_018654605.1 bacterium | reverse complement strand
GAACAATGAAGTTTTCAAATAAACTTATAGGTATTACGTCCAAACTAGAAGGATTAAGCGAAGTTATCCCCGTGGACCTGTCAGAGTAAATTTTTAAGATTTGAATTTGTAATGATAAATCTAATCAAAAAAATATTTGGCTCAGATAACAAGCGAGAGCTATCTAGAATCAGTAAGATGGTTGATTCTATAAATAATCTAGAGAAAGAGATTGCTGATAAAACTGACTTAGAGCTTAAGGATGAAATTTCTTCCATTAGATTGCAAATACATAATCCTAAGGAACTTGACGAACATGTTTCTAGAGTCTTGGCTATTACAAGGGAGACTTCAAATAGGAGGTTGGGTTTAAGGCCTTTTGATGTTCAACTTTTAGGAGCGATTGCGCTTCACGAAGGTAAGATTTCAGAAATGAAGACAGGTGAAGGTAAAACCTTAGTGGCCTCCTTGGCAGTAACTCTAAACTCGCTTTATCAGAGCGTTCATCTCATAACAGTCAATGACTACTTGGCTAGAAGAGATGCTCTTTGGATGTCACCAATTTATGTATCTCTAGGATTAAAAGTCGGTATATTAAACAGTGATGTATCTTATCTAGTTAATAAAAGTGATTCAGGAGAGCACGTCTTGATTGAATCAAATAGGAAAGATGTTTATTTGGCAGATGTAGTTTATGGGACTAATAGTGAATTTGGTTTTGACTATCTCAGAGACAATATGAAGTATTCATTAGATGAAGTCTCCCAGTCAAGTCATTTTTTTGCAATCGTAGATGAAGTTGACAGCATATTGATCGATGAAGCTAGGACTCCACTAATAATTTCAGGACCAACTGACAGCTCAGTTATTGATTATTCCCAAATGAATAACGTTGCAAAGAGCTTAACTCTAGATGATGTAACAAAAGATGAAAAAACTAAGCAAGTCTTTATTCTTGAATCCGGAATAGAAAAGATAGAAGAAACTTTATCATTATCTAACCTTTATGATCCGAGCAATCTAATAACTCTTCACTCTATAACTCAGTCGTTAAGGGCCATACATATGTATGAGAAGGACAAAGATTACATTGTGCAGGATGAAAAAATTGTGATAATTGATGAATTTACTGGTCGGTTAATGCCCACAAGAAGATGGGGTGAGGGGTTACACCAGGCAGTTGAAGCCAAGGAAAGATTAAAAGTAGAGGAAGAAAACCAGACACTTGCTTCTATAACTATCCAGAACTATTTTAGAATGTATGATAAGTTGTCCGGTATGACCGGAACAGCTGATACGGAATCGAGAGAATTTGATAATATTTATAATTTAAAAGTATTAGTCATACCTACTAATGCACCCATGGTAAGAGAGGATTTAAATGATTTAATTTATCGAACAGAAAGTGAAAAGTTTAACGCTGTTATTGAAACAATTCTCGAGTTTAATACTAAAAAGAATCCTATACTTGTTGGAACAATATCAGTAGAAAAATCTGAAGAATTAAGTAAAGAATTAAAAAAGAAAGGAATCGAGCATAAGGTCTTAAATGCAAAGAATCATGAATACGAGTCAGAAATCATAGCAGATGCTGGAAGAATAGGAGCTGTAACAATTGCTACAAATATGGCAGGTAGAGGAACAGATATTAAACTTGGAGGAAGTTCTGATCATCTAAATGAGGAGTCCGCGGATAGTGAGGGTTTAATAAGACAAATAGAAAAAGAAAAGGAGAGAATCTTAGAATTAGGAGGGTTGGTAGTTTTAGGAACAGAGAGGCATGAGTCTAGAAGAATTGATAACCAATTAAGAGGTAGGTCAGGAAGACAAGGTGATCCTGGTAGAAGCCAGTTTTTTGTCTCAATGGAAGATGATTTAATGAGGTTGTTTGGTTCCGAAAGAATTTCATCAATGATGACAAAATTTGGATGGAAAGAGGGTGAGCCTATTGAGCATAAAATGATAACAAGTTCTTTAGAGAATGCTCAAAAGAAAGTTGAGGGAAGAAATTTTGAAATGAGAAAATATTTGTTGGAATATGATGATGTTCAAAACAAACAAAGGGAAGTTGTTTATGGTATAAGAAATAAACTACTCAAAGATGGGGAAATAACTGAGATATTATCTGATATATCTGAGAATGTTTTTCTAAACATTGAGAAGTCTTATAAGAATTCACAGAATCTGTCGGACTCTGATTGTCAATCAATAATTACTGCTCTGGGATTGCCCTCTAATATTGTGTTTAATACTTTAGATGAATTAAAGAATTTAATGGAATCTAGGATAAATGAGAAGATTTTATCATTAGGTGAGTTATACAAACCGGTGTCAAAATATATTTTATTGACCACGCTAGATATGAGTTGGAAAGAACATCTTTTAAGTATGGACTATCTAAGAGATAGTGTCGGATTAAGAGCTTATGGGCAGAAGAATCCTTTAAATGAATATAAAAAAGAAGGTTTTGATATGTTTGAAGAAATGATAGAGAGATTTAATTATGATGCAATTAGAAGTTTTATGGCGGTAGAGCCAGTGGCACCTGAGGAAATAACTAAATTAGAAAAAGAAAGGAATAAACAGGAACAAGTTGAATATCTTAGCGATTCTGAAATTGTTGGTGATGAAAAAAAGATAGATTTTGAACGAAAAGAAGAAGATAATAAAAATAAGACTAAGCTTATATCGAAGAATAAGATGCAGAAAGAAAAGAACAAAAGGAGAGAGTTGCAAAAACAAAAAAGGAATCAAAGGAAGAAACAGAGAAAATGATGAGAAATATAAAGATTACTACATCATCTGTTTTGAGCATATTAATAATAGTAGGACTAGTTTTTGTTTTTGGCCTAGGTTTTCTGATTGTTTTAGGAATTTTCTTTATTACCAAACTGTATAGCCTTTTTTTTAAAAAGAAAAAACAAGATACCCCTTATAAATCAGAATCCAAAGATGACGATGATTCGAATGTTATTGATATTTAAATATTGTCAATACTATTTGCAAGCTTCACATCCAAGTCAGATAAGCCATCAATAGAGTGAGTGGATAGTGATATCTCGACCTTGTTGTATGTATTTAAAATAGTAGGATGATGATTTAGTTTCTCAGATTCAATACCTATTTGCACAATGAACCCCAATGCATCTGAGAAATTTGAAAAAATAAATTTCTTATAAAGCTTCTTCTTTTTTATTGCCCAGGTTGGAACAAGCTGTTTAATCTTATTGTCTGATAATACTTTTGCTTTTCTAACCATAAACTCAAGATAAACAGAAAATATTAACAAGTCAAAGAAATAAACTATAATAAGAAAGTGAATGAGTTTTATTTATCCTTAGGGTCAAATCTTGGCGATAGAGAGTTTAATTTAAGTAGGGCAATCAAGAGCCTTTCGACTAGTTTAACACTTATGGATAGTAATCATATTCTAATAGAGAATGTATCAAGCGTATATGAGAGTTCTGCTATGCCAGATAACGAGCAACCTAAATTTCTAAATATCGCTTTAAAGATTACGTCCAATTTAGATCCTTTAGGATTACTAAAAGCAGCTAAAAGAATCGAGGCTGATTTTGGAAGGAATTTGTCTGAGATTAGTCAACCCAGAATAATTGATATTGATATAATATTTATGAAATCAATGGGTAAACATATCTTGGTTGACCTTGAGGAATATAATGGAGTTCTTCAGATTCCACATCCCCGACTGCACTTAAGAGCATTCGTTCTTATGCCTTTGATTGAGATAGACTCTGAATTAATTCATCCAACCTTAGATAAAACTTTGAAGGAAATTCTTATAAATCTAGATAAGCAAGATATTAATAAATTGAATAGTATTAGTTATTGAAAACTATAAATGAATGTATATCATTTTTATATGAGCGTAAAACCAGCGAAGTTTAAATTAGGTTTAGTGGTTAAGCATAAGAAATTTAATTTCAGGGGAATAATCTTTGATGTAGATCCTATCTTTAATAATACAGATGAATGGTTAGAAAGAATCCCTGAGGACCGTAGACCAAGTAAGAATCAGCCGTTCTACCATGTCCTTGCAGAGAATGAGGATAAAACAGTTTACATAGCTTACGTCTCACAGCAGAACTTAGAAGAGGATGAAGAAAAGAATCCTTTTACTCACCCTTCGGTTAAATTGATTTTTGATGGAAAAGATACCGAAGGTAACTATATAATAAAACAATCAACCAATTGATTTCTCTAAAGAAATAAGAGTGTTCCACAATAGCATAGTGATTGTCATAGGTCCTACTCCGCCTGGTACAGGAGTTATAAAACTCGCAATTTCTTGTACTTGATCAAAGTCGACATCTCCTGCAAGTTTTCCTGTTTCTAACCTATTAATTCCAACATCTATTACAACAGCACCTTCTTTTACCATTTCTTTCTTTACAAAATGAGCTTTCCCAATTGCAGCTACAATGATATCAGCTTTTTTTAATTCATGATTCAGATTTTTTGTTCTAGAATGACATATGGTGACTGTCGCATTTTTTTGAAGTAATAGAATTGCCGCTGGTTTCCCTACAATATTGCTTCTACCTAAAACAACAGCATTTTTTCCTTCAATATCTATATTATAGAATTCAAGCATCTTTATAATCCCGTGGGGCGTGCATGGAATGAATTCTGGCTTACCTTCAAATAGATGCCCAGCATTAATAGGATGAAATCCATCTACATCTTTGTCAGATGCAACCGAGCTTAGGATATTCGATTCATCTATATGATTTGGCAAAGGAAGCTGCACCAATATACCATTGATATTAACGTCATTATTTAGTTTATTAATTAATTCCAATAATTCATCTTGAGTTGTGGATTCCGAAAGCTTGTGCTCTTCGGAATATATACCAACATCAGCACAAGACTTTCTTTTATTTCTAACATAAATCTGTGATGCTGGATCTTCCCCAACAAGCACTGCAGCAAGGCCAGGTACTCTAGAATATTTTTCTTTTATTACTTTTGTACGTTTCTTGATCTCCTCTCTAATATTTGCCGATACTAATTTACCGTCTATTATTTTTTTACTCATTATTTTTGCTCCTACGAAAAATGATTTAAAGGCCCATGGCCCTCTCCTATATTAAATGATTCTTTTATTCCCTTATTTACAAAATCTTTCGCCTTTTTTGTTGCTTTAAGTAAGTTCATACCTAAAGCTATATTACCAGAAATTGCGGCTGACAAGGTACATCCAGTACCATGAGTATTTTTTGTAAGATACCTTGTACCAGAAATGGTGTGAACTTTTTTATCGAAATAAAGGTAATCTGTCGAAGTTTTTTTGTTTGCAAGGTGCCCACCTTTGATTAGAATATTAGACGCTCCTAAACCTAGAAACTTATTAAAACATTTTTCAATCTCCACTTTAGATTGAATTCTTTCCATCTTTGTTATTTCTAATGCTTCATGAATATTTGGTGTGATTAAGTAGGATTTTGGAATCATATTCTTTATAAAAAATTTAATTGAATCTGGTTTCAAAAGATAATTACCAGACTTTGATATCATTACAGGGTCAAGAATGATAGGAACTTCAGGGAATTTTATTAATGATTCACTAACTACTCTCATTATGCTGGCATCATATAGCATTCCAACTTTGATTGCGGAGATATGAAAATCGTTAAAGACTGCTGCAATTTGGTCAGAAATAATTTTTGGGGAAACCTTCTTGATAGATAGAATTTCCCTAGTATTTTGTGCAGTTATACAGGTTATCGCTGTTGTAGCAAAAACTTTTAATGTAGTAAGAGTTTTTATATCTGCTTGTATCCCAGCTCCACCACCAGAATCAGATCCAGCTACACATAAGACAATAGGAATATCATTTTTCATTATTTAAATAATATTGTATAGGATTTTTGATTATATAAAAGATTATGTTAGATTTCTTTTTTCTGAGAGATTATTGCCCCCTTTGTTACAATTTAACAAATTTCAAATTTGTCTGTTTTTTAGTGTAAAATTATATTATTATCCCCTGTTGGTTTTATTATGAAAAGAAATAGACTTTTATATGAGAAAGAATTCGAGCATGACGCATGTGGAGTGGGTTTTGTAGCAGATATCAATGGTAAGAGAACAAATAAAATTCTTCAAAAAGCCCTTGAAGGTGTTGTTAACTTAACTCATAGAGGTGCTGTAGGAGGAGACAAAAAGACTGGTGATGGAGCAGGTGTTTTAACTCAAATTCCATTAGAGTTATTTAATGATTTTTTTGCCTATAACAGTGTTCAAGATATAACTCTAGGAAATTTGGCTGTAGGAATGTTCTTCTTGCCCAAGGAAACTGCAGAATTTGATGAATGTAGTAAGAAGATAAGAAATCTAATTAGTAAAGATTTTAATCTTGTTGCTGTTCGTGAGGTCCCAATCAATCCTTCTTCAATAGGGACTGTTGCTAGAGAAAGTCTCCCTGAAATATATCAATTCTTTATTTCTACCAAAGATCTCATTGATCAAGATGTTTTTGAAAGAGATCTTTATAAGCTAAGAAAGATTATTACTAAAGAATTAAATAGCATTAAGGACTATTATTGTTGTTCGCTTTCCTCAAAAACTATTTTATATAAAGGAATGCTTCAAGCTCATCAGTTGGATCAATTTTATTTAGATTTAAGGAACCCCAATTTTAAAACTTCGATGGCCATCTTTCACCAAAGATATAGTACTAATACCTTCCCGGATTGGAAAAGAGCTCATCCATTCAGAACTTTGGGCCATAACGGAGAAATAAATACTATCCAAGGAAATAGGAATTGGATGAAAGCTAGGGAGAATTGTGCAATATCGAATGTTTGGAAGGATGACATAGAATCACTTAAGCCATTTGTGGACGATAACGGTAGCGACTCCTCAGAATTAGATAATGCTTTAGAGTTAATGACCCTTTCTGGAAGGAGCATATTGGAATCTATTTGCATGCTTGTTCCCGAGGCTTATGAGAAAATTTCTGACTTATCTGAAAGTACAAAAGCCTTTTACGATTATAGTTCTTGCATAGTAGAGCCTTGGGATGGACCTTCTGCTATTGTATTTACTGATGGAAGGTACATTGGAGCTGTTCTAGATAGGAATGGATTAAGACCTATTAGATATCACATAACTAAAGACGACATGATTGTTTTGGGGTCTGAAGCTGGAATGTTGAATTTGCAACCCAAGGATATAATAAGGTCGGGTAGAGTAGGGCCAGGAAAGATATTAGCCGTTGATACAAAAGAAAAGGTTTTACTTTTTGATAAAGAAGTTAAGGAAAGCATCTCTAGTAGTGGAAACTTTACTAAGTGGACTTCCGAGAAATTCCTAAGTGCAAAAGAAATAATTGAATCAACTCAAGTTACCACTGACGAAGAATCTCATATCAACGAAGATAGTCTGCTGCTTCTTCAAAAAGCTTTTGGGTATTCCTTGGAAGACTTGGAAAGACTCATTGAGCCAATGAGTTTGACTGGTAAAGAGCCAATTGGATCAATGGGCGATGATACTCCTATAGCCGCTCTTTCCTCTAAGCCAAAATCAGTTTTTTCTTATTTTAAACAAAGATTTGCTCAGGTTACGAATCCACCTATCGACCCTTACAGAGAAGATAGCGTTATGTCCTTAAGGGTTGTAATAGGTGACAAGTCAAATTTTTTCGATAAAATCGGAGATGATAATAATTATATTTTTTTCGATTCCCCGGTTTTAACAAATAAAGAATTCTCATGGATTAACAATCTAGACTCAGCTTCTTTTAAGGTATCAAAAATAAATACTTTATTTGAAATAAATAAGAATAATAATCTAAAAGAATCCTTAAGTAATATAAAGGAAAAAGCAATTAATGAAGTCGACAACGGTACCACTGTCTTAATTTTATCCGACAGAGGAATATCAAAAGATAAATGTCCTATACCAATGCTCTTAGCGGTTAGCGCTATTCACAATGAGTTGATACTCTCAGGTAAAAGGATGAACGTTTCTATTATAGTGGAAAGTGCTGAAATTAAAGAAGATCATCACATTTGTTGTTTATTAGGCTATGGAGCGTCTGCAGTTAACCCTTACCTTGCTTTTGCGAGCTCTGCTGACTGGATGAAGAAATTTGATGGCGACCCCAAAGAATATGAATCAAACTACAAAGTTGCTTTAGAAAGAGGAATTTTAAAGGTCATGTCCAAGATGGGGATTAGTACTGTAGCTAGTTATACAGGGTCTCAGATTTTTGAGATTATTGGAATTGACGAAGATACTTCAAATGAATTCTTCCCAGGAACTGTTAGCAGACTAGGGGGTGTGTCTTTAAGCAATTTTGAATTCGACACGCTATTTCTTCATTCAAGAGGATATAAAGAAACCGATAATAAACTTAAAGAAGAGGGTATTTATAGATTTAGAAAAGATGGTGAGTATCACTCATTAAATCCCCCTGTATTTAAAGCAATAAGAAGAGCTTCGAAGACAGGTTCTCATGATGATTATAAGAGATTCGTTAAAATGTCTGAAGATCGACCTCCTTTTCTTATCAGAGACTTGTTAAAATTAAGCTCAAAGAAACAAATCGATATAAGTAATGTTGAACCCGTAGAAGAGATAATGAAAAGATTTAGAACAGGAGCAATGTCTCATGGTGCGCTTAGTACAGAGGCACACGAAGCTGTTGCAATAGCAATGAATGAGATTGGGGGTAAAAGTAATAGTGGGGAAGGCGGAGAAAATTCAGATAGGTTTACTCAAGATGAGAATGGTGATTTAAGAAATAGTGCAATAAAACAAGTAGCTTCAGGAAGATTTGGAGTTACCCCAGAATATTTGGCTTCTGCCGAACAAATTGAGATCAAGATGGCTCAGGGAGCAAAGCCTGGAGAGGGAGGACAAATTCCTGGTGAAAAAGTCACTCAGGAGATTGCTTCGCAAAGATTATCAACTCCTGGAGTAGGGCTCATATCTCCTCCACCGCACCATGATATTTACAGCATAGAAGATTTAGCCCAATTAATTTACGACTTAAAACATTCAAATCCCTCCGCAAAAGTCGGGGTTAAATTAGTTTCGGAAGTCGGAGTAGGTACTGTAGCTGCTGGTGTAGTAAAGGGGTATTCTGATTATATTCAGATTTCTGGTTGTGAAGGAGGAACAGGGGCTTCACCTTTGGGTTCCATTAAACATGCCGGGATACCTTGGGAGATGGGGCTAGCTGAAACCCAGCAAGTCTTAGTCATGAATGATTTAAGAGGTAGAGTTTGTCTTAGTGTTGATGGAGGTTTCCAGAAGGCCTCAGATGTTGTTAAGGCAGCAATTTTAGGTGCGGAAGAGTATGGTTTTGGAACCTCTGTTCTAGTAGCTCTTGGTTGCGTAATGGCTAGACAGTGCCATGTTAATACTTGTCCTGTCGGCATAGCGTCTCAAAAGCCTGAATTAAGAAAGAAGTTTCCTGGAGTACCTCAAGACGCAATCAACTATTTGTATTCTATAGCTTCAGAGGTTAGAGAGATTTTAGCCAGCATAGGAGTTAAGTCACTTGATGAGATAATCGGAAGAACAGAATTCTTGGAACCTGATATAGATGTTGATTTTCAAAAAACCAACAATCTCGATCTTTCCAGACTAATTGCTGACCCAGATCCTTCCAATGAGAAGCCTAGAAAAAGAGTCATGGAACGAAATGTCAGAAACGAAGACCCTATTGATTATGAACTTATAAATATATTTACTTCTAGTATTCACGAATTTAAAAAGAATTCATTTGATATGTTAATTAAAACTAAAGATAGGTCAGTCGGAGCTATCCTTTCATCCGCAATAGCTAAAAAGTTCGGCAATAAAGGCTTACCTAGTGATACGATATCGATTAACTTTAGAGGATATGCAGGACAGTCATTTGGTGCATATCTTATTAACGGTGTAAAGATTAATTTAGAGGGTGAGGCTAATGATTATGTGGGTAAGTCAATGCATGGAGGCAGAATTAATATTTATCCAGATAGAGAGTCAGATTTTTCTACAGATGGAAATTCAATAATAGGGAATACCGTTTTATATGGTGCTACTGCTGGATACTTGTTTGCGGCAGGTACAGCAGGTGAGAGATTTTGTGTCAGAAATAGTGGAGCAGTCGCAGTTGTAGAGGGTGTCGGTGATCATGCATGTGAATATATGACTGGAGGCGAAGTTTATATCTTTGGACCTATAGGTAAGAATTTAGGCGCTGGAATGTCAGGTGGCATTGCATATATATTGAATGAGAATGAGGACATATATGAACAAGTTAACCAAGATATGGTTACGATAGAGAAAGTTAATCTTAAAGATTTATTAAAAATTAAAGAAATCTTAACTAAGCATTTAGGTGCTACTAGTAGCAAAAAAGCTTCAATGCTTTTGGAGTCATTTGACACCATAAAGAATCAATTTATTAAGATTGTTCCTAAGGAAATATCCAAGTTGTTAGAGTCAAAAGGTTTAAATATCGATGATTTCGATTTCATTAATCCAGATTTAGGTTAGCAATTACTTTGCTGCTACTAAAAACAGGGAATTTACTGTCAGCTTTTGTATCTTTTAGTCTGATTTTCTGAAGACCACGCATGGCAATCATGGCTCCGTTATCTGTGCAATATTGATTAGATGGAAACAAAGCTCTAGTTCCAAAAAAGTCTTTTGCTGTTTCTCTAAGTCTAGAATTACATGCGACTCCACCTGCAAACAATATATTTTTTGAGTTAAATTTTATTGCGGCTTTTTTTGTTTTGACAAGTAGAGATTCTACTATTGCTTCTTGATAGCAGCAGGCAATGTCCTCAATATTATTTCCCCAATCTTTATTTTTTTCAATAAAGTATTTAAGAGAAGTTTTTAATCCACTAAAGCTAAAGTCCAAGCTAGCTTCTAGATTAGCAACAGGGAAGGAGTGAAATTTTTTGCTACCATCTTTAGAGAGTCTATCGATTTCAACTCCACCAGGGTAATCTAAGCCTAAAATCTTAGCACCCTTATCAAAAGCTTCACCTGCTGCGTCATCTCTCGTGGAAGAGATAAGGTGAAACTCCTTTTCATTTTCTAGTAGGTATAAATTGGTGTGACCCCCTGATGCTACTAAGCAAATTGAAGGAAAATTTATTTTATTCTCAATAAAACAAGAAGCTACATGTCCTTCTAAGTGATTAATAGGTAAAACATTTATATTTTTGAGTAATCCGATTGATTTTGTGGTGGCTACACCTATCATCAGGCAATTAACTAGCCCAGGACCATTCGTTACACAAAGGTAATCAATTTCCTCTATTTTTTTTCTTGCCTCTTTTAAGGACGAATCGATAACGGGTATAATTTTCTCCAAGTGATTCTTAGATGCGATTTCAGGGACAACGCCACCATATTTTTTGTGAATACTAATCTGACTAAACGTAGAGTTAGATAAAACACAACCCTCTGAATTTATTATTGAAACGCTAGTCTCGTCACAAGATGTTTCTATCCCCATTATATAATTCATGAAATTAATTTTAATCATAAGATATTTATTTTACAAAATAAACTAATTAGTAAATCTATGTTAAAATGTGTTTATATATGAAATATAAAGATAATATACTCAAAGAAGGACATGATGCTATCTCCAGGGACCCTTTTCCTAATTCAAAAAAAGTTTATGTTCAGGGGGATATTCATTCTTCTGTAAATGTTGGAATGAGAGAAATTCAGATTTCCGAATCTGACAATTTTTTTTCTTCTAATCCTAAGAACAGTAATGCTTATTTTACTACTTATGATACTAGTGGCCCATATACTGATTCCGAAATAGATATTGATATAACAAAAGGTATACCCAAGATTAGAGAAAAATGGGTTATGGAAAGAGAAGATGTTGAAGTTGCTTCTAATTTCTCATCAGTTTTTACAAATAGTGAAAGAACAAAGAAAGATTTAATTCCATTAAAGTTTTTAAATAGAAAACCCTTGATTGCAA
The DNA here is from genome assembly GCA_018654605.1 of bacterium. Classification (GTDB taxonomy): domain Bacteria; phylum Desulfobacterota_D; class UBA1144; order UBA1144; family UBA1144; genus TMED58. The sequence continues at coordinate 87,922 of JABILG010000016.1, read as the reverse complement.
AAGAAGGTAAGAATGTAACTCAAATGCACTATGCAAGAAAGGGGATAATAACACCTGAGATGGAGTATATTGCTATAAGAGAAAATCAGAACATAGAAGCTTTTATAGAAAAAGATAACTTACTTGATAATCATGATGGAGAAGAATTCAATACCTGTATCCCTAAGAATCTTATTACTCCAGAATTTGTTAGGTCTGAGGTAGCTTCAGGCAGAGCAATAATTCCTGCAAACATTAATCATCCTGAAGCAGAACCCATGATTATTGGAGCCAATTTTTTAGTTAAGGTTAACTCCAACATAGGAAATTCAGCGGTCACTTCTAGTATAGGTGAAGAAGTCGAAAAAGCTGTCTGGTCTTGTAGATGGGGTGGAGATACCTTAATGGATCTTTCTACTGGTGAGAATATTCATCAAACAAGAGAGTGGATAATCAGAAATACACCTGTTCCTGTTGGAACTGTTCCGATTTATCAGGCTTTAGAAAAGGTAAAAGGTGCAGCAGAAGAGCTTACTTGGGAAATCTATAGAGATACTCTAATTGAGCAAGCTGAGCAGGGAGTTGATTATTTTACTATACATGCTGGAGTTTTGCTTCGTTATGTTCCCATGACAGTCAAAAGACGAACAGGAATAGTTTCACGAGGTGGTTCAATCCTTGCTAAATGGTGTCTTTCACACCACAAAGAAAACTTCTTGTATACAAATTTTGAAGAAATATGTGAGATTATGAAGAAGTATGATGTTTCTTTTTCTCTTGGAGATGGTTTAAGACCAGGATCGATTTATGATGCTAACGATGAAGCACAATTTGCAGAACTAGAGACCTTAGGAGAGCTTACGGATATAGCATGGAAACATGATGTTCAGGTAATGATTGAGGGACCTGGCCATGTTCCAATGCAAATGATTAAAGAAAATGTTGATAAGCAAGTAGATAGATGTAAAGGAGCACCTTTTTATACCTTAGGACCACTGACTACAGATATTGCCCCTGGATATGATCATATAACTTCAGCGATTGGTGCCGCAATGATTGGGTGGTTTGGAACAGCAATGCTTTGTTATGTTACTCCTAAAGAACATTTAGGCTTGCCCAACAAACAAGATGTTAAGGACGGTTTGATTGCCTACAAGATAGCTGCCCATGCAGCTAATTTGGCAAAAGGGCATCCCACGGCCCAACTTAGGGATAACCTAATTAGTAGGGCAAGATTTGAATTTAAGTGGGAAGATCAATTTAATTTATCCCTAGATCCTTATACTGCAAAGTTGTTTCATGATGAAACATTACCGTCAGATAATGCAAAAGTTGCACATTTCTGTTCAATGTGTGGGCCAAAGTTTTGTTCAATGAAGATAACTCAAGATATAATGAAGGAGTTTGGTAATAAAGAAAACTCAGAGGATACTGAGATACAAAAAGAACTGGAGAAAAAATCTGAAGAGTTCAAAGAAGCTGGCGGAAATATTTACGTCAAGCAAAACTAGTTAGATAAGTTTTACAAATTATGCCAAAGAGAGTCGATATCCAATCTATTTTAGTAATTGGTTCAGGTCCAATAGTAATTGGACAAGCATGTGAATTTGATTATTCAGGAACCCAAGCATGTAAAGCTCTGAAGGAAGAAGGTTATAAAGTTATTCTTGTAAATAGCAATCCTGCTACTATTATGACAGATCCTGATTTCTCAGATAGAACATACATTGAGCCCTTGAATGTAGAAACTTTAGAAAAGATAATTATCAAAGAAAGACCTGATACTATTTTGCCCACTATTGGTGGTCAAACAGCTTTAAATCTAGCTATGGAATTGGATGCTAAAGGAATTCTAAAGAAATATAATGTTGAACTAATAGGTGCAAGTATTGAGGCGATTGAGAAAGCTGAGAAGAGAGAGAGCTTTAAAAATGCAATGGAGAAAATCGGTCTAAGGGTACCAAACAGTGCTATTATTTCGAATTACGAATCAGGATTAAAACAAATTAAGGATATAGGTTTTCCAGCAATCATAAGACCTTCTTTTACTCTGGGTGGAACCGGAGGAAGTATTGCTTATAGTTATGATGAATTTAAAATTTTACTTAAAGATGGCCTTGAGGCCAGTCCCATTTCTGAAGTCCAAGTAGACGAGTCAATAATAGGTTGGAAGGAATTCGAACTTGAGGTGGTTAGAGATACTAAAGACAATGTAGTCATAATTTGTTCAATCGAGAATTTTGATCCTATGGGAGTCCATACAGGTGACAGTATCACTGTCGCTCCAGCTCAAACTTTAACAGACAAGCAGTATCAAATATTAAGAAACTATTCTATAGATATAATTAGAGAAATTGGAGTTGATACTGGTGGGTCAAATATTCAGTTTGGTATCAATCCTGAGAATGGTGATGTAGTAGTAATAGAAATGAATCCTAGGGTTTCAAGAAGCTCGGCTCTGGCTTCTAAAGCTACGGGATATCCTATCGCCAAAATCGCTGCAAAATTAGCTGTAGGCTATTCACTTGATGAACTCCCTAATGATATAACAAGAGATACACCAGCATCCTTTGAACCTACTCTTGACTATGTGGTTGTTAAGATTCCTAGATTTACATTCGAGAAATTTCCTGAAACTAAAGCTCAACTAGGTACTCAGATGAAGTCTGTTGGAGAGGTTATGTCGATTGGAAGTACATTTAAAGAAGCTTTAGGTAAGGCTATGAGATCTTTAGAGATAGACAGTATTGGTTTTGATAGAATGGAAAAGAGCAAAGGTAAAGTTCTTAGTATCTTGTCTTCTAATGACCCTGAGAAGCTTTGGTATTTGGCAGATGCTTTAAGGCTTGGTATATCCGTAGACGATATCTTTAATATTACTAAAATTGATAAATGGTTTTTAAATAATATAAGAGAGATAATAGATCTAGAAAAAAGAATTCTTAAAAAGACTATCTCTAATATCAAACCCGCATTAATCTTGAATGCCAAGGAATATGGGTATTCGGACATTATGATTTCCATCTTATTAAAGACAGAAGAGAAAGAAGTAAGAGCGTATAGGAGCGCAAATTCTATCTTGCCATGTTACAAGATGGTAGATACTTGTTCCGCAGAGTTCGAAGCATTTACTCCTTATCTTTATTCTACTTATCAAACCGAAGATGAATCAAACCCTTCCAAAAAAAAGAAGGTTGCCATTTTGGGCAGTGGGCCCAATAGGATAGGTCAAGGAATTGAATTTGATTATTGTTGTGTCCACGCTTCCTTTTCTTTAAAAGAAGAAGGCTACGAGACAATAATGATTAACTGTAATCCTGAAACTGTTAGTACGGACTATGATACATCTGATAAGCTCTACTTCGAGCCTTTGACGGTTGAAGACACACTTGCTATTTTAGAGAAAGAGAAACCCGAAGGTGTCATTGTTCATTTGGGAGGCCAAACGCCTCTTAAATTAGCGCTAGACCTAGAGAATGCTGGTGTAAAGATTATGGGGACTTCTGCAGATAGTATTGATATAGCTGAGGACAGGGAAAGATTTAAAGACTTAATGGACCAACTTAATATACTCCAGCCTGAATCTAGAATTGCAAAGTCAAAGAAAGAGGCACTCAATTTGTCAGAAGAAATAACTTACCCTATGGTAGTCAGGCCTTCATATGTGTTAGGCGGCAGATCCATGGAAGTTGTTTACTCACGAAATGATTTAGAGTCTTATTTAGAAGGAAAAGTAGATATTTCTCTAAAAAGACCTTTGTTGATGGACCAATTCTTAAAAGATGCAAAAGAGATCGATGTAGATGCTCTCTGTGATCAAACTGATGTTGTAATTTGTGGAATACTTGAACATATAGAAGAGGCTGGTGTTCATTCAGGCGATAGCACTATGGTAATGCCTCCGTACTCTCTTTCCAAAGATTTATTGAATGAGCTAAAAGAAAAAACTAAACAAATTGCTTTAAGATTAAAAGTTAAAGGTCTTATAAATATTCAATATGCTATTAAAGGAAACGATTTATATATGATTGAAGTTAATCCTAGGGCTAGTAGAACTATTCCGTTTATTAGCAAAGCAATCGGGATTCCAATTGCAAAGATAGCTGCAAAAGTAATGTCAGGGCGTAAATTAGCCGAATTAAATTTTCTAAACGAAATATCAATCAATCATTATTGTGTTAAAGAATCTGTCTTTCCATTTATCAAATTTCCTGATGTAGATACAATTCTTGGTCCTGAAATGAAATCAACTGGTGAAGCTATGGGAATTGATTTAGACCTACCGGCAGCTTTTGCTAAGGCTCAAATATCCTCCGGCAATAGTCTCCCAACATCTGGCAAGGCATTTGTTAGCGTTAAAGATGATGATAAAGCTAAGATTTTATCTTTATGCGCAAGTCTAATATCTTTGGGTTTCGATATTATATCAACGAAGGGTACACATGAATATTTAAAGAAAAATAACATCTCATCTCAAATAGTTAAAAAAGTTAAGGAAGGTTCCGGGAACATAGTTGATTTAATGAAAAATGCTGAAATTGATATCTTAGTAAATACGACATCCACAAAAAAAGAGATTTTAGAGTCATTTAGCATTAGAAGAACAGCTTTGATTAAGCAAGTTCCTTATTTTACAACTATAGCGGGAGCCACAGCTGCAATTGATGCAATAGACTATCTAAAAAAAGGTATAATAAAAGTTAAACCGCTGCAAGAATACTAAAAGGGGGTTCGAGAAAACTTATGGATAAAATGCCAATAACACCAGATGGTTTCATCTTTCTTCAAGATGAGTTAAAGAGGTTGAAGAATGATGAGAGACCAAAGATTATTAAGATGATTGAATTTGCAAGATCTCTAGGGGACTTGTCTGAAAATGCTGAATATGAGACAGCAAAAGATAGGCAAGCTTTTAATGATAAAAGAATCAATGAGCTGGAGACCAAATTGTCATCTTGTGTTGTAATCGATCCAAACGATATAAAGAATAAGTCAAAATTGATATTCGGACTTTCTTTTGAAATTGAAGATTTAGATAGCGGGGAAAAAAAAGTTTATCAACTTTTAGGTCCAGAGGAGTCTAGCCCAGAAAAAGGATCTATCTCAATTGAGTCCCCGTTAGCTAGGGGTGTTTTAGGTAGAGAAGAAGGTGATGAATTTATAGTTAAAACCCCTTCAGGCCCAAAAGAGTATGTATTAAATAAAATCTTTTAATGAAAAATCTTTTAATAATTCTAACTCTTTTCCTTGTAGATCAGCTAAGCAAAAATTTTGTGGCGGATTCCATCCTATTAAATACCACACATAAGGTTAACTCTTTTTTTAATATAATCTTTATATACAATAGGGGCTTTCTATTTGGTTACTTCTCTAATCTACCAGATTTAATACTTTTATTTGTACATTTAGGGTTATTTGTTGCTTCAATTTATATTATATATAGATTTCTTTTCTTGGATTATAAATATAGATATATAGCTCTCTTGTTCTTTGCAGGTGCTTTAGGTAACTCTTTTGATCGATTCTTCAGAGAAGGAGTGATAGATTTCATTGATTTTCATTATTATGATATTCATTGGCCAGCATTTAATGCTGCAGATTCATTCATCCTCATTGGTGTTATTATATATTTAGTAAAATATATTAGAGAGGAAAAGAGTTGTTCACAGGAATAGTTGAGAAAGTTGGCGCAATAAATAGTATTAAGCTCCAGGATACTGGGGAGTATCTTATTAGAATTGAATGTAAGTCTCTTAGGCCTGATAGCTTTTCCCTTGGTGAGTCAATTTCAGTTAATGGAATTTGTTTAACAGTAACAAAAAGAACAAAGACTTATTTTGAAACGCTAGCTTCAAAAGAAACTTTGAGTAAAACCTCTTTATTTAAATTAGAGACAAGTTCAAAAGTAAATCTTGAAAGGGCAATGAAGGTAAATGGGAGATTTGGAGGACATATAGTCAGTGGACATATTGATTGTACAGGCGTTATATCTAAAGTTAAGAATTCAGGTAAATCTATTCAGTACTGGTTTAGTATTAGCAAGAAATCTAGTAAGTATATAATTAATAAAGGATCCATAACTATAGATGGAATTAGTTTGACCGTTAATGAAGTAAAAGGGAGTATCTTTTCTGTAAATATAATTCCTCATACTAGCAGTAATACAATCTCTAAAGCCTGGTTAAAGGGCTCAATTGTAAATTTAGAGTTTGATATGATTGCTAAATACGTAGAGAAGATGATGCTAAGATGAGTAATATTTTTTTGATAGGATTTATGGGGGCAGGTAAAACAACGATTGGCTTTTTGCTAGCCAAAAAACTTAATTTTAATTTTGAAGACACCGATCAAATGATAGTGCAGGAAGAGTGCAAAGAAATAGTAGAAATTTTTGAATCTAAAGGTGAAGATTACTTTAGAGATTTAGAAACTAAGAAACTTTTAGAAATCGAAGATTATAAAAAAACAATTTTTGCTACTGGAGGTGGAATTGTTTTACGACAACAAAACCGGGAAATTCTTAAGCGAAATTTTTCTGTATACCTTAAGGCTTCTTATCAAACTATCTTTGAAAGAATAAAAGACGATAATACAAGGCCCTTGCTTAACACACAAGACCCTTACTCAACGGGCTTAAAAATCTTTGAATCTCGAGAAGATATATATGATTCGTTTGATTTCATAGTAGATACCGATAATGTCTCTCCCGCGTTGATTGTTGATGAGATTTATTCTCTTTACAAAAAACAAAAATGAAGAAATACATTGATCTAACTAGCCAGATTAAAAAGATAATTTTATCAAATGGTTTCGATTCTGTGGGAATCTCCAAGGCGCATGAATTAAAGGATTCCTCCTTTTTGTCAGATTGGATAAAGAAAAAATTTCATGCAGATATGGAATATATGGAAGATGTTGAAAAAAGATCTGATGTAAGAAAGATTAATCGTAACTTTAAATCAGTTATAAGTTGCACAATAAACTATAATTCTCTTGATATAAAGAAGAATTCCTCAGATGCTATGAGGAATGGGAAAGGGTGGATTTCTAGATATGCTATTGGAGATGATTATCATAAAATCATTCAAAAAAAGTTAAAAATAGCAAGTTCGCAGATTAAGGATTTATATGTTGAGAATATTAACTCTCGAGTTTATGTTGATACAGGACCTGTTCTAGAAAGAGCATATGCGTCAATGTCGGGTTTAGGATGGATAGGTAAAAATTCTTGCCTAATAAATAGGGACCAAGGTTCATGGGTTTTTCTTTCCAATATTCTTATTGACCAGGATTTGGCTTTTGATAATTTACCTTCAAAGAATCTTTGTGGCTCTTGTACTAAATGTATAGATTCATGCCCTACTAATGCAATCGTTGGTGATAAAATTATAGATGCTAGAAAATGCATATCTTATTTGACAATTGAGAATAGAAAATATGTTAACAATTATTTGGCAAGTAGGATTGGAAACAATATTTATGGTTGTGACATTTGCCAGGAAGTTTGTCCCTGGAATAAAAGAGCTACTATTTCTAAACTGAATCAATTTAATCCTAAAGATGAATTAATAGAGCCAGATATGATGAATTTTATCTCTATAATTGAAGAGGACTGGGATAGGATTAAAATTAAAAGTCCTTTAAAGAGAGTCAAGAAAGATGGATTAATAAGGAACATATTAATTGTAATGGGTAATTCTGCTAGTGAGAAATATTTGTCAATATTAACAAAGTATTTGGACAGTGAGAACTTAATACATTCAATGACTGCTAAGGATTCAATAGAAAGAATAAGAAGTACAATGATATCTTGACACCATTATTTAATCTGTTTAGCTTAATAGAGTCAATTGGAGGTTCTTATGAGCAATGAAAGAGAAGCAGCAGTAACATTAAAAGGTAATCCCATTACTTTAGTGGGGCCAGAAATTAAGGTTGGAGATAAAGCCCCGGAATTTACTTGTGATCAAGGACTAGTTCCATCGATATCACTTTCGGACATGGGAGATTCAATAAAAGTTTTCAACGTAGTTTTGTCAGTTGATACTCCTGTTTGTTCCGCGCAAACAAGAAGGTTTAATGAGGAAGCAGCAGATATATCTGGCAACCTTAAGATTTATACGGTAAGTGCTGATTTACCTTTTGCTCAAAAAAGATTTTGTGGGGCAGAAGGTATTGATAGAGTTGAAAATATTTCAGATTATAGGGGCAATGCCTTTGGTGAAGCTTTTGGGGTCTTGATAAAGGACAAGGGATTATTAGCAAGAGCTGTATTCGTATTAGATAAAGATAATACTGTAAAGTATGTAGAATATGTTAGTGAGATATCAAGTGAGCCTAATTTTGATTCTGCGTTAGAGGTTGTAAAAAGTTTAGTCTAATGAGTGATTCAGGTCTCAATAAGGTAAAAGTCCTAGAAGTGCTCTCTGATGTATATGATCCTGAAATTCCTATAGATATAGTTAACTTAGGACTTGTATATGATGTGGAAGTTGTGGGCACCATAGTTAATCTAAAAATGACTATGACCTCACCTGGTTGCCCATCAGCTAGAGAGATTGTCCTCGAATCACAGACATTAGTAAGTGAAATGGAGGGTGTAAGCGAGGCAAATGTTGAAATTGTCTGGGACCCACCTTGGACTCCAGAGAAAATGAGCGATGAAGCACGAGTTAGTATGGGGATGGATTAAAAGGCCATGTTTAAATCTCTAATAGTGGGGTCAAAAGCTCCTAAATTTAGATATAATTTAGCTGATGGATCTTCTGATTCTTTAGAGAATTATATTGGTAGAAAAGTTTTAATATGTTTTTACCCCAAAGATAATACTCCAGGCTGTACATCGGAGGCATGTTCATTAAGTGCTTCTATAAAAAGATTTGATAAACAAAAAGTCAAAGTCTTTGGAATAAGTAAGGATAATGAGTTGTCACATGATAAGTTCATAAAAAAATATAATTTAAAGATAAATCTTATCCCTGATCCTGATTTAAGAATAATTACAAGATATGGGGTTTTAAATGAAAAAGGCTCAGCAAGAAGGACGTCTTTTTTAATAGACGAGAGTGGTAAAATTATAAATATCTGGACTAAGGTTAATACAAAAGCACACGCCGAGGAAGTACTTAAGTTCCTTGATGAAAAAAAATGATTTTTTTTATTTCAGGAAACGACACTAATATAGGTAAGACTTTCGTCTCAGCCTTGCTCCTTAAGTCGTTATCAGAAAAATATAATAAGATAGCCTACATTAAGCCGATCGAGAGCGGAGCTTTAAAAGTTAATCAATCTGATTTATCATTTGTTAAAAAATTTAGTAATTTAGTAGAAAAAGTTGATTTCTTCCAATTTAGTTTATTTAAAGAACCTGTTGCCCCTCTTACTGCGTCATTAATCGAGAAAAAAAAGATTAATTATTCTCAAATAGTTAAGAATATAAAGAAATTAGAAAAAGAATACGACCTTTTAGTAATTGAAGGTGCAGGTGGACTAAGAGTACCGATTACGAAAAGTAAGGAAATTGTTGACCTCATTAAATCAATAAAGGCGAAAGTTATTTTGGTTGTTACTCCCTTTTTAGGGACATTAAATCATACTTTTATGTCTATTGAGACATTAAAAGTAAGGAAGATTTTTCTGCAGGGTGTTATAATTAATTCATACCCAATTAGGCCCAATATATCCGAAGTACACAATCCAATTCTTATGAATACTAGGAGGGTCAAGATTTTAGGTGTTGTTCCTAGAATGACAAATTCTCTAAAAAAATCAAAAAATATCCATCTAAGAAGTTTCTTCTCACCCGATTTAGGGGGTCAATTTTGTCAAATTCATTTCATAGAAAAATGTCTAAAAAAATTCAAAATACTTTTAAAAAAATACACGAATTGACAGTCATTTTGACTATGCTATCATTTTTACCAGTCCCCAGATATAGAGTTGCAAAAAAGGAAGTATAGAGTTGTCCAGGAAGCTTACAATTGTTACAATATTGGCCTTATTAGCCACAATTGTAATTTCGTATTTTGCATTTATTAAAGACTATGAGCCTCAACAGCCAATTGCATTTAGTCATAAGATTCATGCAGGAGTCAATGAGATTCCCTGTACTTATTGTCACGCATATGTTGCTAAGTCATCACAGCCTGGGATTCCTTCAGTAATGGAATGTATGGGTTGTCATAAGTATGTAGATGGTAAATATGATCCTAAGGATCCAAAAAGAATTTATAAATTTAATGATAAATCAATTGATCCCACAAATTATTTATATGATGGGAGAAAAAGAATTAATTTTGAAAACGAAATAAAAAAATTAACAGGTTATTGGGAGAGAAAAGAATCAATTGTATGGGTCAATTATCATTATGTTCCTGAACATGCTAAATTTCCTCATAAGCCTCATATAAGATATGGACTAGAGTGTAAAACATGCCATGGGGATGTTGAAAATGTTGATATTCCTAAACCACAAACTACATTACAAATGGGCTGGTGTATAAGTTGCCATGAAGAGAAGTTGCAGAAAAAGTTTGATGATCTTGAACAAGTCCATGATGGAATTTCAAAATTAAGTGATCATGATAAGCGAATTATGTCGCATACAGGTAGAATTCAATCGAGGTTATTGTATAAAGATTTTGATAGGAAGTTGGGAGACCAACATAAATCTAACGCCGGAAAAGAAAAATTAATTAACATTAATAAGGAGGTAGCTTGGTTGAAGGACTGTTCTACGTGTCATTATTAATCAAGGATTCTTAATCAGACTATGAATAAAGATAAAGAAAAAAAAGGAACACTTAATAGAAGAGATTTCCTAAAGGCTTTAACAGCAATCGGCGGAGCCGCAGTAGTTTCTTCTGGTTGCTCACCTGAACCATTAGACAAATTAGTCTCTTATGCTATTCCTCCAGAAGATGTTGTTCCTGGGATACCAAATTATTATTCGACAGTTTTACCTTATTCTCCAGTTGGCGCCTCAGTTGTTGTAAAGGTAAGAGAAGGAAGAGCTATATTCATCTCGGGAAATAAGCTTGACCCAGTATCTAACGGGGGTGTATCCTCAGAAGCTCAAGCTTCATTGCAAGGATTGTATGACCCTGATAGGATTAAACAACCATTATTTAGGAACAATAGAGGAGACTTGTCTCCAACATCTTGGGGTTCAGCACTCGAGATTTTTAGTAATAGATTGAATGAAAAAGAAAGTAAGAATAGGTATGTAATTACAGATAATACAACCGGTACACTCGATGAGCTTTTAACTAAGTTCTCTGATAAAATTGGTGCAAAAAGAATTAAATTCGAAACTTTTTCCTTTGAACATATTACGGCCGCAAATGAGATTTCATTTGGTAAAAGATTGATACCTACTTATAAAATTGATGAAACAGATTATCTACTTAGCTTTGGAGTTGATTTCCTTGAGACGTGGCTATCACCAAGCGAATATCAGTCTAGATTTGAGAAGATGCATTCAGTGAAAGATCATACTAAAGGAAAATTTGTTCAAGTTGAACCTAAGCTAACTTTGACTGGAGCAAAAGCTGATGATTGGGTTCCGGCTAAGCCGAGAACTAACTTATTTTTAGCGTTAGGAATTATAAATCATATTAAAATAAACAGACTTAACAAAAAAACTGTTCCGAATACTTTTACTAATCTTTCGGAATTTACCTTAGAAAGAACAAGTAACTTGACTGGTATTTCTATTGAATCAATAGAGCAGATAGCTAATGACTTCGCTAGTTCCAAGTCTTCACTGGCAATAGCTGGGGGAATTGCTTCTACAGGGGAAGACCAACTTAAGACAGTAGTTGCAGTCAATATCCTAAACTATATTACTGATAACTTGGATAAATACGACTTTGATAATCACTATATGATTTCTAATGCTTCAAACTATTCAGAAATACTTAAATTTAGAAAAGATGCATTAAGCGGTAATGTAGGTCTGCTAATTACACATAATGCTAATCCAGTCTATAACTTGTCTAATTCTCTAGAATTCAAAAATGCATTAGAGAAAATAGATTACAAAGTAAGCTTCTCCTCAACTCTTGATGAGACCTCTGAGTTGTCAGATTTAATTTTACCTGATCAACATTCTTTAGAGCAATGGGGTGATTATCAAGGGAAGAAAAATTCAAGATATTTAATGCAGCCGGTAATGAAGCCTCTTTACGGTAATTTGTCTATTGGTGACTCTATAGTGTCCATTTATAATGATTTGGAACCGAAAAATCAAAAGATAGAAGAAGATTCCTACTTAGAGTATTTAAAGAATTCATGGATGTCGATTTATTCTCCTACCTCATTTAAATCCTTTTGGAATCAAGCCCTCAAGGATGGTGGAGTCCTTAACGAAGTGCCTAATAAGGTTGATTTTAGTTTTAATACTTCTAAAAAATTCACGATTAAAGTTGATAATGATTTAGGAAAGAAGCTTAAACTATGTATAACTCCAAACTATAGGCTTTATGATGGTAGAGGTGCTAATAAGACTTGGCTTCAGGAGTTGCCTGACTTGTTAACGACTACAGTTTGGGACTCTTGGGTAGAGATAAATTCTAAACTTGCTGAGAAACTTAACATTATTGAAGGCGACTTTGTTGATGTAGAAACTGATTATGGAAAAGTTACGACACAAGCCTATCTGTCTAAAGCAATGAGGCCCGACACCATTTCCATCTCCTTAGGACAAGGGCATACGGCTTATGGAAGGTATGCAAAAGATAGAGGTGTTAATCCGGTAGATTTATTAGATGGGGAAAGTGTTGGGGATGCGGGAAATCTAAACTGGTGTTCCGGGGAAGTATCAATAAATAAAACTGGCAACTGGGAAAAGTTAGTAAAAGTTCAACATTCGTATTCGCAAGATAACCGAGATATTGCTCAAACTATAGCTTTGTCTGAGGTTGTTGACCACCATGACCACCATGGTGAACATCATGCAGAAAGAGACATGTACAGAGAATATGACTATTTTATTCATAAATGGGGAATGAATATAGATTTGGATAAATGCACTGGTTGCGGAGCTTGCGTAACTGCCTGTTATTCAGAGAACAATGTCCCTGTTGTAGGCAAAGAGCAGGTAGGAAATGGAAGATGGATGTCCTGGCTTACTTTAGAGAGATTTCAAACAGAAGAAGAAGATTACTTAGGGTCAGTAAGGGTGGATACAAGAATTATACCTCAGATGTGTCAGCAATGTGAGAATGCTCCATGCGAACCTGTATGTCCTGTTTTTGCTACATATCATAATCCAGAGGGCATAAATGTCATGGTTTATAGTAGGTGTGTTGGAACAAGATATTGTTCTAATAACTGTTCATATAAGGTTCGAAGATTTAATTGGTTTAAATATGAGATGCCTGAGCCATTAAACATGCAGTTAAATCCTGATGTGACTGTTAGGTCAAGAGGAGTAATGGAGAAATGTAATTTCTGCTTGCATAGGATTACCGCAGCAAAAGATGTAGCAAAAGATGAGGATAGGAAGCTTAGAGATGGAGAAGTAGTTACGGCATGTCAAAGTGTTTGTGGTTCTAACGCTATTATCTTTGGAGACCTAAATGAGCCGAATTCAGAAATATCTAAAATAGTTGAACATAAAAGATCTTATACATTATTAGCAGAGCTTAATACAAGACCATCAGTATCTTATCTTAAAAAAATCGAGTGGGATAGAACATGAGCCAGATAGCAGAAAAGGACAAGTATTCCAGTTTAAATAAGGCTGTTATGAATATGCTAACCAGACCTTCTTTCGGTTGGTGGGCCATCTTTATTTTTGATTTAATATTTCTTGCCTTTGGAATTTATTGTTTTATTTATCAGGTTTACGAAGGTTTAGGAGTAGCCGGCTATAGCCACCCAGTATTGTGGGGGGTTTATATAACTGATTTTGTATTTTGGGTTGGTATAGCACACTCTGGAACTCTAATTTCAGCGGTTTTATTTTTATTCAGGGCAAAATTTAGAATGTCTATTTATAGGATTGCAGAAGCTATGACAGTTTTTGCTGTAGCAACCGCAGGACTTTTCCCTATAATTCACCTTGGTAGACCTTGGAATTTCTATTGGCTTTTACCTTATCCAAACCAAAGAGGGTTGTGGGTTAATTTTGACTCTCCGTTGTTGTGGGATGTTTTTGCTGTTAGTACTTATGCAACAATTAGTTCAGTTTTCTTTTTTATCGGGATGATTCCTGATATTGCGGCAATCAGAGACAGTGTAGTCGGAAAAACCAAAAAAGTACTTTATTCTGTTTTATCACTAGGATGGAAAGGATCAAACTGGGAATGGAGTCATTATACTAGAGCATATTTTTATTTTGCTTGCTTTGCTACTCCATTAGTTATCTCCGTCCATAGTGTTGTTTCCTGGGATTTTGCAATGGCAAATACACCTGGGTGGCATACAACAATTTTCCCACCATATTTTGTTGCTGGTGCTATTTTTTCTGGACTGGCGATGGTTATTACTCTATGTATCCCACTGAGGTTAATTTTTAAATTAGAAGATTATATAACAATGGAAAATTTTGAAGGTATGTCTAAAATGATAATTTTAACTTCTTGTATAGTGTTTTATGCATATTTGATTGAGTTCTTCATCGCTTGGTATAGTGGAAATAAGTACGAATATGATCAGTTTTTATATAGAGCTAATGGTGACTATGCTTTCTTTTATTGGACAATGATGTTCTGTAATGGAATTGTTCCACACGCACTGTGGTTTAAAAAGATTAGAAACAACCTTGTTATATTATTCATTATATCGCTATTAATTAATGTCGGTATGTGGTTTGAAAGATTTAACATTATTGTTATTTCTCTTTCAAAAGAATTTGAGCCCGGATCATGGGGACTTTATAGGCCTTCATGGGTTGAGCTTGGGATAACAGTAGGTAGTTTTGCATGGTTCTTTATGTTCTTCCTTATTTTTGTTAGAACTTTGCCTGCTTTATCTATTGCAGAAATTAAAGAAATACTTCCTGTTCCTAAAAAGAATGGAGGCTCAGACCATGAATGAGAGTAGAAAGATTCTTGGAATCTATTCTTATGTAGATTTGTTAATTGATTCGATAAAAGAATTACGTGCGAAAGGCTTTGAAGACATTAGAGCTTTTTCTCCAGTTCCTAACCATGAAATTGAAGACGCACTAGATAGGGGATATGAGCCTAGTAAGGTTAAGTATTTCACCTTTTGTGGCGCTCTCCTTGGTGCTTGCGTTGGAGCAGCTTTTACAATACTAACTTCTATGGATTGGCCAATAGTAACGAGTGCAAAGCCCATAGTCTCAATACCACCTTACATGATAATAATTTTTGAGTGTATGATCTTAATTGGCGGCTTGTCAACATTTTTAGGTTTAATAATTAATTCGAGATTAAGAAGGAATGTAAATCCTATAGATTATGATGAAAGGTTTAGCAATGATAAGTTCGGCTTGCTAGTCACATGTAATAATGGTGACTTTGAAGAAGTAGAGCATATTCTGAGAAACTTTGGCTCTGAAGAATTAAAGGTTAACGGGGAGATTTTAGAGGAAAAGATTCCTGAGTCTGAACCAGCTGTAGAGAAAAAACCTACTGAATCTGTTGTAGAAGAAAAACCTACTGAAGAAAAGAAAGAAGGTGATTCATGAGAATGTTTAGCAGTTGTGCTTTATTTGTTTTAGTTGTTTTCTTTATTTCTACTACTAGCTCTTTTTCTCTCCCGTGGTCAACAGATTTATGGGAGCAGCCTAGTATCAAGCCTTATGAAGAAGCTAGGGATTATCCTGATAAATCTGTTTTTAGAGATAATGAATCAATCGAACTTGAAAGAGAAGAGTATGAATCTATAGTTACCGGGCAGAATAGAGGTGACGATTCCATTGCTAGCGGAAAGTCGCTATATGAAACAAATTGCTACTCTTGTCATGGCATGAAGGGGTTGGGTGATGGCCCCGTTATAAAAAATGACTTAAGGCCTAACTCGTATTTTTACCCAGTTGATTTAACTCAGAATCAAACAGTCAATAGAACAGATGGCTATATTTATGCCTATATTCGATACGGTGGAAGAGTTATGATGCCAGCTTATGGAAGAATTACTCCAGATGAAGCATGGGATGTAGTTTATTATGTAAGATATTTGCAAGGAAAGGTTAAATAAAGGAATTTTATTATGAGTATAGATGTTGACGCTTTATTAAATAGAAAAATTGAGTTTCCTAAAACGTTGGACTATTTCCTTTATGGAGGATTTATTCTAGGTCTCTTAACTTTTCTTTATACTATTTCAAATGGACATGCAGATGTGGCATGGACAGCTTTTCATTTAAATTTTGTTTTCTGGGCTGGAGTTAGTCATGGCGGTGTTCTCTTTGCATGTGCTATGAGGATTACTAGCTCAAGTTGGGGCAGGTCTTTGATGAGAATCTGTGAATCTTTTGCAGCTTTTATGCCAGTAGTCTTTATCTTTTTGTTGGTATTCCTTTTTGTAGACGGAGACCAAACATTGCCATATCTTGCAGAAGAATATAAAAATTACGATCTTATTACAAGTAAGAAGTATACCAATTGGCTAAACTTTAATTTTGTACTAACAAGAAGCGTTTTACTTGTGGGAACATTGCATATACTGACATATTACTATCTATATCATTCTATAAGGCAGGATTGTGAAGGTACCGGAAGATTTAAAGGATTCTTTTCTTTCCTTTCTTCTACGCCAGCGGAAGGTGAAGAAGTTAATCATGATCAAAAACTTTATAAATATTCAATAGCAATTGCATTTGCTTATTCATTATCTATGACCTTTGTTGCCTTTGATTTTATGATGTCACTTCACCCTCATTTCTATAGTACATTGTTCGGTGTTTACTACTTTATGGCGTCTGTCTTAGCTGCCTTAGGGTTAGTTGTAATTATCTCATCTATGATGACTATTAAATTTAAATTAGAATCTGTAATTACACAATTTCAATACTATGATGCTGCTAAGTTAATGTTTGGCTTAAGTGTTTTTTGGCTATATACATTCTTTTCTCAGTTTCTTCCTATATGGTACGCAAATATGCCTGAGGAAACAGGATATATCGCAACCAGGGTATTCGAAGAGCCATATAAGTCTCTTTCTTGGGTAACACTTACGTGTGTTTTTGTTATACCTTTTGTTACTCTGATACCTAGAACTACAAAGATTGTTAAACCTATATTGGTCACCATAGCTTCTATATCATTTTTAGGATTATTTGTAGAAAAGATTGTATTAATTTACCCTTCTATTATGCACGATCATTTTCATTTTGGTTTAGAAAGTATCTTGATATCCTTCGGATTCTTATGCTTATTTTTAATATGTATAACTAAGTTCTTATCTTATTTTCCGATATTTGGTCTTAAAGATAAAAAGTTAATAAAGAAACTTTCTAATGCAGGAGGACACTGATGGATAAAAATAGTGACAGGCTAGGTACTGCAGGGGCAATAGGATTTGCACTTGGTGTTTTTGGCTTTATCTCAACTTTGTTAATAATTTCATTCTTGGGACCTTTTCTTCCAAACTTGATTAGAAAGGTTTTTGGGGTTATAAATTAATTCTTAATGAAGTCTAAAATAACTTATAAAGATGCAGGGGTAAATGTAAAGACAGGAAATGATTTTGTAAGCACTATTCAGCCCTATGTTAAAAAAACTCTAAGTAGGAACGTGATAGGTAAGACAACTTCATTTGCTGCATTGTATTCTATAAGTAAAGAGAAAATTAATAATCCCGTTTTAGTCTCATGCACAGATGGCGTGGGCACCAAGATTGAAGTTGGTATTAAAACGAATAGGATTCGAGGCTTAGGAATAGATTTAGTCGCAATGTCTGTTAATGACCTTATATGTACTGGAGCCAAGCCACTATTCTTTCTCGATTATTTGGCAACTTCTAAGTTAAGAGTAGACTATCATTCAGAAGTTATAAAAGGTATCGCTGACGGCTGCAAGATGTCTTCTTGCTCCCTAGTTGGTGGTGAAACAGCTGAAATGCCGGGCATGTATAAAGGTAAAGATTTTGATCTAGCTGGTTTTGCAGTTGGAATAGTAGATAAGAGCAAGATAATAAAAACAGCAAACATAAAAGGCGGAGAACTTCTTATTGGGATTTCCTCAAGCGGACCCCATTCAAATGGTTATTCTTTGATTAGGAAGCTTTTTTTTGACAAGAACAATAAGCATAAAAGAGATACAAAATTTATAAATTCTATCATGAAGCCAACTAGAATTTACACAGATTTGATTTTACATATAAAAAAGAAAGTAAACATTAAAGGTATGGCTCATATAACTGGTGGAGGACTCGTTGAAAATATTCCTAGAATTCTACCAAATGGAATGGGAGTGGAGCTTATAGAATCTAGGCTACCCAAAGTAAGGCTTTTCAGGGAGATTCAGGAAGCTTCAAATTTAAGATTAAGAGAAATGATTAGCGTCTTTAATATGGGCATAGGCTTCGTTTTATGTATAAATGAGAGAGACCTCAGCTTGTTAGATAAGATTCTTAAAGCTAAGAAGGAAAGAATATACGTTCTGGGTAAGGTAACTAAAAAGCCAGAGTTCAGACTAGTCTAGTAGTACCAGCCTTTAGGCGTATAGTTAAAATTAATATTAATGCTAAGTTTTTTTAATGTCCACGATGAAGGGAAGGGGCCAAAAGGAGATGCAGATAACACTGCACCCTTAGCTTCATCATCAAGTTCGATAAATCCAGACGATTTTATTATTTTTATATCTTTTAGCCTTCCAATTTTATCTAAAGTTACTCGAAGACTTACTTGTCCTGTTTCGCCACGTTGAAGGGAGGATTTTGGGTAAGACCATGTCATTTCAATTTTCCTCTTTATTCTCAAAAAATATGAAATATATTTAAATTCCTTTGTGTTAAAATCTACGGTAGCTTCATTATTACTCTCTGGGTCCGTTATTCCATAACTAAAAATACGTTCATCACTCTCAAATGATTCTTTCTTAGATTGCTCCTTTTCTTTCTTCTTGATGGCTTCCAAGTCACCAAAATCTTTAATATCTTCCTTTTCCTTGGATGACTCTTTCTTTATCTGCTTGCTATTCTTAGAGCTGATAGCACTTTTATTATTATTTTTAATAGGAGCCTTCTTAATCTTTTCCTCTTCTGCTGTATTAGAATTCTTTGCCAGTCTCTTAGAAGTGTTTGGAATCTTATTTGAATCTGTTGAACTAATCTCTGTTATCTCTAGATACTTCAAGGGTTTTTGATAAACTTTATTGAAAAGATTATAGTTATGAAAAATTATAAAGATAATTATGTGGATTATGATTGATACTACAAAGAATCTCTGTTTTTTAATTTTTAACACTAGTTTTTTCATTTTATTTTATCTAATAAAATGTATCATTATGTAGTGATTAAAACAGCGTTTTTTTTCTTTATCGCTTTCCTATCCCTTTTCTCAATACTTGGAGTAAATGCAACAATCTCTCCAAGAGAAAGATGGAATTATCAAAAAAAAGAAGATAGCATTAAGCATCACACAATTAAAATAAAGGTTAAATCTCAAAATAGAAAACCAATTAAAGAATCGGCAAATGAAGATAGTGAACATGTGAATAGTATCAATAAAAGAAATCATGAGATTATAAGAGATGAGGGAGATAGTAGTCCTGAAAGACCCGGTTCCCCGAGAGAAAGATGGTAGGTGTTAATATGATTAAGAAATTTTTTTTGCTCACATTTGTAATGGTTTTTTTGAATTCTTGTTCCTGGCTTCATAAGGAATGGGAAGATAGACCAGATTGGCTCATGCCTGACTCTAGCACTTCTAGCACTCAAACTATAAATAATAGTTCTAATACTCTTTTAGTCTCTGGATTTAGTATTCTTTCGAGTCCTAGTGAAGTAAGGAAGGATATTGCTGCTGGCGGTTTAAAATATGAAAAATCTAAGAACGATAGGAAAGCAAAATTATTAAGCTATAGTTTTGGTGGCACTCTTATTGATGCTCCTCGCCTATTCAGCTATAGTTCATCAGATTCAACTGTAAATTTCTTTGAGGGGTCACTATTGTCCACAAGAATGACCTTTAATGCAACCAGCGATCAAAACTTAGAAGAAATTATAAATTCATTATATCAAATTCTTGTTAACAACTACTCTTCACCGGATTCTGAAGCTTCAATATATTCATTTCAAACCTATAAGTGGAACAATGAGGAAGTTGAAGTTTTTCTATCTGTTGATAAAGAGAATAAAAGGGTTTTTGTAACCGAGATTAATTCTAAATTAGAAGAATCGAGGAGTTTTAGAGAATTTAAGAATAAATTCATTGACGAGTATCAGACCTACGATGAAGAAGTAAAATATGGGAAGTCTAAGCGTTAGCAATATCTTGACTAATGATTTTAGCAAAGTCTTCCATTATTTTGTTTAACGAATAGTCTTTAGGAGTATAGACAGCTCTTACACCTGAGTCTTTTAATGTTTTATGATCTTTATTCGGTATTATCCCGCCGACAATTATCGGAGTGTTTCCGCAACCTTTATCTTTCATTATCTCGATAATCTTAGGTACTACAGTAAGATGAGAGCCAGATAAAATACTTAAACCCACCAAGTCAACGTCCTCTTGTTCGACTGTACTGACAATTTCTTCTGGTGTTAGTCTTATTCCATGATATATAACTTCCATTCCAACATCTCTTGCTCTTACGGCAATTTGTTCTGCACCATTTGAATGACCATCAAGACCTGGTTTTCCTACAAGAATTTTAATCGGTCTACCAAGTTTACTGCTGACAACTTTAATCTTATTTCGTACAGCCTCTATTTCATCATGGTCCATATTGGTTGATATACCTGTTCCAGTAGGAGGTCTATATTCTCCAAATACTTCTCGAAGGGCTCCCGCCCATTCTCCTGTAGTTAAACCATTCTTGGCAGATTCAATGGATATAGGCATTATATTTTCAGAGTTTGCTACAGCATTCTTAAGCTTCTCGATTGTCTTACTTATTAATTCTTCATTCCTCGTTTTCTTGTACTGGGATAAAGAGTCGATTTTTGCAGAAACAATTTCATTGTCTACTTTTTGAATTGATTCATCTACCTGTAATGGTGAAGATTCCGTTTCTTCAAAAATATTAACTCCAATGACTTTTTTAATACCGCTTTCGATCTCCTGAGATCTCTTAGCTAAAGAAGCTACTAGAGATTCCTTCATGTAGCCATTCTCAAGCGCTACCGCTGCTCCACCCATGTTGTCAATCTTTTTAATTTCATCATATGCAGACTTTTTTAAATCATCTACCTTGTTTTCTATTACCTTGGACCCTTCAAAAATATCAGAAGACTCTAATAAATCTGTTTCAAAGGCTAGGATTTGTTGGAACCTAAGAGACCACTGCTGATCCCAAGGTCTTGGTAGCCCTAGAGCTTCATTCCAACCTGGTAGCTGAACAGCACGAGCTCTTGAATTTTTACTTAAAGTTACCGCAAGCATTTCAATTATTATCCTAGCAACATTATTTTCAGGTTGTTGAGCAGTTAGTCCAAGAGAATTTACCTGAACACCATATCTAAATCTTCTATATTTAGGGTCGTCAACTCCATACCTCTTTTGGCATATTTCATCCCACATTTCTGTAAAAGCCCGCATCTTGCATAGCTCCTCAATAAATCTAATCCCTGCGTTTACAAAAAAAGAAATCCTACCAACTACTTTTGAGAAGTCTTCTTTAGGAATCTGGTTAGATTCTTTAACAGTGTCTAGGATGCAAATCGCATTAGAAAGAGCAAAAGCTATTTCTTGAACTGGAGTTGCACCGGCTTCCTGCAGATGATAGCTACATATATTTGTAGGATTCCATTTAGGTATTTCTTTATAGCAAAAAACAATCATATCAGAGATAAGTTTGATTGATTCCTTAGGTGGAAATATATATGTACCACGAGAGAGATACTCCTTTAATATGTCATTTTGCGTTGTACCCTGTAGCTTAGAGATGTCCACTTTATTCTTTTCTGCGGTGGCACAATAAAGTGACAGTAACCATGCAGCAGGTGCATTAATTGTCATAGATGTATTCATTTGCTCAAGAGGTATATCTTGAAAAAGTTTATTCATATCTTCTAAGTTAGATATAGGCACACCAACTTTGCCAACCTCACCTTCAGAAAGAACATGATCTGAATCATAGCCAGTCTGCGTTGGAAGATCAAAAGCCACACTAAGTCCAGTCTGACCTTTGTTTAAATTGATTTTAAAAAGTTTATTGGATTCCTCAGCTGTACTATGCCCAGCATAAGTTCTCATAATCCAAGGTTTATCTTTTTTTATAGTCATATATCTTTATTCGTTTGATCCTAAAATATCATATCCCGTAATAGATTTACTTTTTTCTGCCATTAGATCTAAGTACTCTTTGTCAACTAGTCCGGCAAGATAAGCCTTAGAAACTCTCATTAAGGCAATCTTTGCAGTTGCTTCATCGATCATTTCTCCCGTTTCGGGATTAAACATAGAGCCACCACCCATTTCATGGTAGAAATCTAGTTGTTGCTTTGCTTCTTTTATTTGTTGGTCGTTCGGTGTAAAAGCACTATTCGATATAATAGCTTGTTGTGGGTGTATTACCCATGTTCCATCCATACCGATTAGCGCTGATCCTTCCACTTTTTTTCTTAAACCATCTTCAACTTTTGCCACTTGCTCGGGGGTATCATCTTTTCTCCATAAGCCAAGATAAACGTTGTCAATGGCATGAAGACCTGCTGCTTTCGCCGCTGTTATAACAGCCTTTTTTTCATAATAGAAAACTTCATTTTGAATATCTAAGCAAGCACTCGGATCAACTCCTAATTCCGCGGTATAGTCGGCAATCCCAAAAATTAATCCAGCCATTCTAGGGGATGCTTTAGCCATATCAAATGCATATTCAAGAGCCCTAGGTCTTTCAATTAGGGCTTCTATTGCTAGTTTTGTTTTCCATCCGTGCTTTGTTTCTAGTTCATCTAAAGTGTCTGATACTAGTTTTACATCTTCAGGACCATTACATTTAGGAATTATTATTCCATGGAATTTGTCTACGGCACCACTTAAAACCGCTTCCATATCACCTCTAAAAAATTCTGACCTTAGATTGTTAGGTCTGACCGTTATGACCTTTTTGCCAAAATCCAATGTATTTAAAGCTTCAACCATTGTAGCCCTGCTTTTGTCACCCTTGAATTCATATGGGCACGCATCTTCTAGGTCAGCCATTACATGGTCAACTGGAGTCTTCTCCGGATTAGCCGCATTTGTATGAAGCTTCATGTTGTGTCCCGGGTATGTCAATTCTGTTCTTGGTACTACTACTCTTGTTCCTTCGTCTAATATAAACAATATAGTTTCCTCCTAAAAGTAAATTTTTATTTTAAAATAGCTTTAGCAATAACTTCATGTTGTATTTCACTGGTACCTTCAAAGATACTTATTACTCTTCCGTCTCTCCAGAATCTTTCAACCGGGAATTCTTTAGAGTATCCATAACCACCGAGAACTTGCATTGCTTCTCTTGTTATGAACTCCACAGCTTTAGCAGCTTTAACTTTTGCCATTCCAGCTTCAAGATCACATCTTTTCCCTGAATCCTTTAATGATGCAGCATAGTAAGTAAGCTGTCTTGCAGCCTCAAGCTCGACTTTCATCTCAGATAATTTCATTCTGATTGCTTGGTGCTCACATATGGGGACACCGAATTGTTCACGTTCCTTTGAATATTGTAGAGCAAAGTCAAAAGCAGCTTGTGCAACACCCACTGCTCTTGCTGCAGTTTGAAGTCTTGCACTTTCGTAACTTACCATTAACTGATAAAAGCCTCTATTTTCTTCACCACCAAGTAATGAATCTTCAGGAACAAATACATCATCAAAAGCAAGGTTGTAGGATCTCATACCATGGTATCCGACAGTAGGAATAGGTTCCCCTTGTATGTTTGGATGAACTATTTTTTCAGCTGACTCTTTTTCAACAAAAAACATGCTAAGACCCTTATGTCTGATTGAAGTGTCAGGATTTGTTCTAGCTAGAACCATTAGTACGTTTGCTCTGTTTGCGTATGTACACCAAGCTTTGGCGCCATTCAATAAGTATCCACCTTCAGTTTTAGTAGCCTTCATTATCATACTTGCAGAATCTGACCCCGAATCAGGCTCAGTAAATGCTGCCGCTGGTAAGACTGCTCCAGTAGCAAGTCCAGGCAAATATTTCTTTTTTTGTTCCTCGGTTCCATGGGCTTGTAAAAGAGTTCCCATTATAACCCCTCTTGTCATAACGCTTCCAACACTTAACCAACCTTTACTTAGTTCTTCAGCAACTATAGTCATGGTGATATTATCAAGCCCTAGTCCATCATATTCTTCAGGAAAAAGAACTCCAAAATAACCTTGTTCAGCCATCTTAGCTATTATTTCCATTGGAATTTCAGCATTTTTAGCATCAAGTTCAGATGCTATAGGTACGATTTCCTCTTCAGTAAATCTTCTTACCGCACTTCTAAATTCTTCGTGGTCACTTGTAACAAAAGACATAATTATACACCCTCCATGTAAAATATCGTTTCAGTTTAAAATTGGGGTTAAACTCCATGTTAATTATACATTGCAAAAAATGAATATAAAGAGTAAAAAAACTTTTATATATTGAAAAAAAATATATATTATATGTATCAAGAATTAAAGGAGCTTATGATGGCATTTACACACATTGAAATTCAGCTTGAGACGGGAAATGTAAAAATAAAACTTAGACCTGATATTGCACCTAATCATGTACAAAGAATTACTGAATTAGCAGCAGAGGGTTTTTATGATGGAGTTGTTTTTCATAGAGTAATCCCAAATTTCATGGCTCAAACTGGGGACCCTACAGGAACAGGGACTGGTAGCTCCGATAAGCCAAATTTAAATCAGGAATTCTCTGATGAAAATCACATAAGAGGTTCCGTGTCAATGGCAAGGTCTGCTGATCCTAATAGCGCAAATTCTCAATTCTTTATTTGCTTTGGAGATTGCTCTTGGTTAAATAATCAATATACTATTTGGGGTGAAGTAGAAGAGGGGATGGATTTAGTCGATCAGATAAAAAAGGGTGAAGATGAAAGTGGGGTAGTTAAAGAACCCGATAAGATGCTTAAAGTTTTTCCTACAGACGGTTAAGTGAGGATTAGATGAATATAAGAAAAATACTAGAAAAAATTAGCAAAGCCCCTTTTATAAGAGACAATGGTTGGGTATTTATGCCGCTCTTTTACCTGTCTTTAATTCTAATAGTTGTAGGATTTTATAATACGATCAACCATTCTATTCATTATAGCTTTTACAATAATGGTTCAATTGATGGAGTCCCAATTAACGAGGCTTCCGGGGCAGATTCGTCACTTTATAAAGTTTCATTTGCTGACTCAGCTGAATACATAACAGTTTCTAATTTGTTACGAGTCAAGAATCACAACTTGTACTTAAGAAAGAGCAAATTACAAGATCTAAAGAATGTTTATTCTTTCTATTCTGAGGGTTCTAATGAAAAGGTAAAAGCTGTTGGTTACTTCGCTTACGATAACTTTGATTGTAAAAAGATGAGGGCTATATCAATTAGTAACTTAGGGAGGCATCACATGGTTACGGTTAATAATGGAATTAGCGAATCTTTATCCTGGGAATCACATGATTATAATTTTATTTTTTTAAACAAGTTTCTATCGGATGGAATCAAGTTAAAAAATTCTTGTACTTATATAGTTTCTAGTAAATAAGTTGGTGACTAAGATCTTAGAATATAGAAGCTTTGAATCATTACAAAATAAATATAAATATCAAGATAATTTTTCTTTCTTCCCTCCAACACTTGAAACAGGCACTTGCTTCTCTAGACATTTATTGGTAAATAGATTTCTTATTACTAAGAAGCCAAAGTATCTTTTTTGGTCAATTGAGGCAGATCCGAACGTCATAATGGATCCCTTTTGTGTAGAGACGGTAAATTGGTGGAGGAGCTTGCTAGTTAAATCTAATAAAGTTATAGATTCAGAGATCTTATCCCAGCTTCTTAGAAATATAGGTATTGCGTTAAGTAGGTATAGAGATCTATCTAACTCTTTTCATTATGATTCAGGATTTGTTCACAAGTATATTAAGGAAGACTCTTATTTCTCATTTGAGGTTCACCCACCAAGGAGATGCTTCAGGTTGGTTGAGAATTTTGAAAAAATAATCCGTAAGATAGAACAGGTAAAGATTTTAGGTGGCGATTTAAAATTGGAGCTTGAGACCAAGTATTCAATATCTGATTTAAATACTGGGTTTTCTAATTATGAAAGTATTGCAGCACAAGTGATATCAAAAACCCACAATATGCTACCTAAGAATAAAAATGATAAAACTGATATTTTTTTGACCCCATTTATTGCTGAGGAGATCTATAAAGATGCTAAAGTATTTTGTTTTAGACTTGAATATATTGTTGATACTTTCCAAATCGTAGACTATTGGAGCCCAGAAAAAAAGAGATAGAAGAATTTCTTAAACTTATCCATCCCTAAATAAATGCCTATATTTAAGATGAACATTATCAACTTACTTAAACCGGTGATTCTGTCAAAATACGTTGAGATAAATATAAACTGACATAACCACATCCAGACTGTAATAATCAAGTATGCCCCAAGTTTTACTTGATTATAATATTCAACATTTAGATTCGTTAATGAAGAAAGAAGAATTAATACAAGTGAACCAAAAATTACTGGAGATAGTGTAAAGCTGAAGGCCTTAAACACCGAACTAAATGATAATTGTTTAGGCGAACCTCCGAAAATTCTTCCAAGAAGACATAGTGTAAAACAACTAATAATAATTTCGCTAAAATAAAAGATAGAACTGAAGTTTGATAAAGAATATTTATTGTCAAACATATAATATGCAAAGTCATCAAGTAGAGTGGCCAACAGGACAATACATAAAGCTCTGCTTCCTTGTATATAGTGCCTATTAAGGGAAGCAGCCATATATATCTTATTGCTAAAGAATAATGATGATATCAAATTTAAAATCATATAAAACCAAAAACTAATTGTAATTTAATCTGTCTTTATAGTAGTATATATTAAACATTTACTTTTATCATATAGTTAATCTTAGTTGGGAGTCGGATATTGAGCGGAAATGAGTCTAAAAAACCAATAAAAAAGAAAATAATTGAAGTACTTGGATACTTGGTTAGCCTTGCAGCCTTGTATTTTGTATATCGTTATGTTGTGAATATTGACCTTGAAGCCGCAAAGCAAAAATTAAGCTATTCATGGATTCCTCTATTGCTCCTTTTTATTGCAATTTATGTGGTTTTAATGTGTTTCTTGGCTACTGGTTGGAGATATATGTTAGAACTCCTTCATGGTTCTGCTTTACCTAGATGGAGAGTAATAGGAATTTATACTAAGACTCAAATCTATAAATATATACCTTCTAATTTAATGCATGTTATTGCTAGAATATATTTTGCTACGAAGCTTGGCCCTTCCAAGGCGAATGTGGTACAAAGTTATTTTCTCGAAATAGTTTTTATGGTACTTATAGGACTTGTAATAGTATTAATATCGGTCTATACAGGAAACTTCTCACTTTCTGACGAGCTAGTTGCTAAGATAAGAGATTTCTCAGGTGGAAAAGTTAAAGGATTTTCCTTTGGAATCTTAATATTTGGTGCTTTGGCCATAGCTTTTTATCTAGTAAGGGCTCTAAAAAATTATAAATCAGCTTTTTCCTCAGAAAACTTAATGAGGATAATTAGACTTTCTCTTCTATTAGTTTGTTTCTTTCTTGGAATGGGCACAGTAGAATTCTTTGTCTTTTCAAGCTTGCTGGGTATGGATATAGGCTTTCTTTATGTGGTCTCACTTTTTACAATCACATGGCTTGGAATGTTTATTATACCTGGAGCACCTGGCGGAATTGGTATAAGGGAATTTATAGTTATCGCACTACTATCCCCAATATATGGACCAGACGACCCGACTATTGGAATACTAATTTTTAGAGTTATAACAGTTCTAGGTGATGCTATTCTGTTGCCTATAGGGTCTATATTTGTTCCTGAAGAATTGTCAGAAGCAAAAGGAATTTAAAAATCATTGACAAAAAGCTTTTTATTGTGTAGTTTATATTCATCAGGTTGAGTTAGAGATAAAGTTGTTTGTCTCACGTAGAAAGCTAAGAGATTAGCACTAAAACTCAATCTTTTTTTTCGCCCTTTTTACTTCATTAATCATGCAGCCCACATTCTCTTTTCTCTTCAACTTTCGTAGGATCAAAATAATCAAACTCATTTTTTAGTTTATGCTCTTTCATGTAAACATCTAAATCTTTGTCTGACCAATAATAAAAAGGACTAAGCTTTAATAAGCCATCTTTAGTTTTACTTGCTATGTCTATACTATCTCTAAATTGTGTTTGACCCTTCCTAAGATTTGTAATCCACAGATCAGGGCCTATTTCTGACATTGCTCTTCTAAATGGTTCTAGCTTAACTTGATCAGTAAATTCTTTATGTTTAGGATCCATAACCCCCGGAATATCACCCATAAAGATGGATCGATATTCTTTCGTTTGTCTCGGAACATATAAAAGTATGTTGAGTTTTAGTTCAGATATAATTTTTTCGGCAAAAAGGTAAGTTGCTTTAGTGTTATAACCTGTATCGCACCATATGACTTTGGTGTCTGGTTTGGCTTGAATTACCAGATGCAATATGGCGGCCTCATAAGGTCTAAAATTTGTGGTCACGATTGGATTCTTACTCTTTTTTAGCCCCCATCTAATTATATCTATAGGAGCCTTCTTTTTAAGGTCAGTGTTTAAGGAACTTAGCCCTATGTTTTTGTTCATTTTATTTCTCCAAGTATAAGGTTGGTCGTAAAATATGATATTACAATACAAATAATTGGAGCGAGAATCCAAAATGTTACAATCTGAGCTACGCTTTTTTTTCTAAATGTCTTCTTGAATCCTGAAGTTGAACAAGAAAAACCAATTATTCCTGATGTGATTATTTCTGCCATAGAAATAGGAATCCCATAGAAGGAAGCAAATGCAAGGAAAGAACCGCTAGTAAAATTAACAGAAATCGCTCTTATTATTGAAAGAGAAGTTATCTTGGTTGCTATATTCTCCATAATAGCTCCACCAAAGATTAAAGCTCCTAATGCCATGAAAAAGCCGGATATAAGTGCTGCATCTTCCGCTGTTATCACATTGAGCCCTACAATAGGGGCAGCAGCATTGGCAGCATTGTTTGCACCTGCAAAAAGAGCCAGAAAGCAGGCAGAAGATATCAATAAAAATTTTAAAGAAAAAGATATCCTCTGAGTTTTTCGTCCATCCATACTTATTAGCTTGTCGACAATTTCAAAATATACATACTTTCCAATTAGATAATTTACAAGCCATATTGCTATAGGCGTAATTAGCCACCAACCTATTATTTCAGCAGCCTTAGTTACGTTTAGAGAATTTAAGCTTAATCCTATGCCGAATATAGTACAAACAACTATATGGGTAGTAGCAATAGGTACTTTTGATTTATTTGCTACTAATATAGAAATTATTGGAATGATTAGAACTAGATAAATTAGGTTTGATTTTAAATTAAGGAAATCTATATTAAGCAAGTTCTTTCCAACGGTGGTAACAACTTTTTCTCCTCCTAAGGAAGCCCCAAGGAATACAAATATAAAAACTAGTGAGACTGTACCCAGTTTTGAAAGCATTTTTGCGCCATACACTGTCGACATAGACGATGCAGCATTATTTGCTCCTATATTAAACGCTAGTATTAGACTTAAAAAAGATATAAGCGCAATTTCCATTACTTTATAATTCCTGCAGCGACAGTATTGTTTGATTCAATATCGATAATGATAAAAGAACCAAGTTGCTTGTTTGATTCATATGTATCATAGACGATGTTATTTTGGATTTTTATCTCGACCTGGCCAATATCGTTCATCTGAAATGGTTCATCGGATTCTAATTCTTTCAGCGACTCAATGTTTATCTTGTTTAGTACTTTATTGATTATAATTTTTGAGTTCTTATTGGAATGCTTCATTATGTATTTTGTCTTTAATTTAAGCCCTTCCTCTCCCATCCAGCAGATTTGAGACAATATTGTCTGATTAATCTTTAATTCATAGTCCAAAGACGCAATTACGTCCCCACGAGAGATTTCTAGCTCATCTTTTAATAGCAATGTTCCAGATTGGCTCTTATCTATCTCTTGACTATATTCTCCGGATACAATTATATTCTCTATCTTTGATTCTTTTTTACCTGGCAAAATCTTAATATTGTCGCCAATTTTAAATTTTCCTGATGTAACCATTCCCATATAACCACGAAAATCTTTAACTTCTTCATTGTCTACTCTTGATACGAGTTGAACAGGAAAACAAGATCTACTAAAATCTTCTTCGGGGTATATTTTAGTATTCTCAAGTATGTGAATTAATGTTTCCCCTTTGTACCAAGGGAGGTTGACTCCTCTATCTACAATCATGTCTCCTTTTAGAGCAGATATAGGTATAAAGTTAATCGAATTGACTGATAAATCATCAGATAATTTTAAAAAGTCCTCCCTTATATTTGTAAATACTTCTCTACTGTAATCGACAAGGTCCATTTTATTTATAGCAACAATTATATTCTTTATACCTAGAAGGTAACTTATATAAAGATGACGCTTGGATTGAGTTAATACACCTTTTCTCGAGTCAATCAATATAATTGCCAAGCTAGAGTTGCTAGCGCCAGTAAACATATTGCGTGTATATTCTTCATGACCAGGGGTATCTGCAATTATGAATTTTCTTTTAGGGGTTGAAAAATATCTATATGCTACATCAATTGTAATTCCTTGCTCTCGCTCATCTTTAAGTCCATCTGTCAGGTGGGCAAGATCTATTTCTTTTAGGTTCTTAGATTTTGAGTCATTTTCTAATGTTTCTAGTTGATCAAGGAATATGCCTTTTGAATCATACAATAATCTTCCTATAAGTGTTGATTTACCATCATCGACACTTCCTGCTGTAGCAAATCTTAAAATTTCGATTGAATCACTCATATTAAAAGTAACCTTCCCTCTTTTTATCTTCCATAGAATTAGAACCGTGATCAATGATTCTGGTCTCCCGCTCGCTTCTTTTTGCTTTAATAGTTTCTTCAATTATCATGTCGATATCAGTTGCATCAGATCTAATAGCACCTGTACATGGCATACATCCGAGAGATCTAAATCTAGATTTAACTTTAGTTGAGCCTTGGTTGTTGATATCGTCTGAAGGGACTAGGCTGTTATCTTGGATTATCATATTTCTATTTCTTGCAAAATATAAAGGAGTAATTTTTATTCCTTCATGCTTAATATAGTTCCAAATATCAGTTTCTGTCCAACTAGATAAAGGGAAAATTCTTACAGACTCTTCTTCATCAATTTCTCCGTTAAAAATGTTCCATAATTCTGGTTTTTGTGACTTAGGATTCCATTGACCAAAAGAGTCACGGAAAGAAAAAATTCTTTCTTTGGCTCGAGATTTTTCTTCATCTCTTCTTGCACCACCTATTGCTGCATTAAAATTATATTTACTAAGCGCATCGAGCAGAGCCTGAGTTTTTAATGCTCCACAGCATTTTGCAATTCCATTCTTTGAAGGGTGAAAGCCTTTTTGTATGGCTTCTTCATTCCTGTATACAATTAAATTTGCACCAATTTCTTTAGTAAATGAATCTCTGAATTCATACATCTCTCTAAATTTATATCCTGTATCTACATGGAGCAACGGGAAAGGAATCTTTGATGGGAAGAAAGCCTTTCTAGCAAGATGAAGCATCACACTTGAATCTTTACCTACAGAATAAAGCATTACAGGATTCTTAAATTCTGCGACAACCTCTCTAAGAATAAAGATTGCCTCGCTTTCTAATTCTTTTAGATATATATTTTTTTTCATTTATACGACAACTCTCCTCAGAACTTCAAAGTCCTCAATATTACAAAAGTCACCAAATGCTTGATTCTGATTTTTTCTATTTTCTTTCCAATAGTTAATTAATTTTGATATTTTATCGGCAAGCTCTTCATCATCCACAAGCTCTAAAAATAATCTATTAAGCCTTGTCCCATAGAAATCTCCACCTAAGTAAATATTATATTTATTAGCTGTTGCACCAATTAGTCCAATTTCTGAGACCGGAGGCCTAGAGCAGGAGTTAGGACACCCGCTCATTCTAATTTTTATTTTCTCATTACCAAATCCTCTAAGGTCCAGCTGATCTATGAGAGAAGGCAGGAATCTTTCAGCTTCTGCAACTGCGAGGCTACATGTTGGAAGTGCAGGGCATGCCATGGACGCCAATCTTAAATTAGAGTATTTCTCATTTGTATCAATATTATTTTCTTTTAATAGGCTACTTACACCTTCTACATCTTCTTTGTTAATATTTACTAGAATTAAGTCTTGTGTTGCAGTGAGCCTAGTCTCAATATTATATTTTTTAATTATTTCAGCTAGCCCTGATTTTAGTTTCACTGTTTCTGTATCTTTTATTCGACCATTTTCGATAAATATTCCGCAATAGAATTTGTTTTTTTGTTTTTGTTTATGCCATCCATAGTAGTTTTCTATTCTTACTACCGATTTTTTAATATATTTTTCTAGTTTAAAATTTATTCTGGATTCTAATTCAACCTTAAACTTCTCTACCCCCCAATCTTCTAATAGGTATTTCATTCTTGCTTGTTTCCTATCTGTTCTTACACCGTAGTCTCTTTGGATTGCTATTATACCTTTTACAACTTCTAGAACCTCACTTTCTTTGCACATCCCGAGCTCATCAGCTAGCCTAGGAAAGGTTTGTGTTTGTCTATGATGACTACCCAATCCACCACCTACTAAGATATTAAAATACTTATTTTCTCCGTCAATTATAGGCAATATCCCTATATCCTGTGTGTATATATCAATTGAATTATCTGATTGGTGGCCTATCCCTATTTTAAATTTTCTTGGTAAGTATGTTTTTTTATAGAGAGAATCTTCTTCGATTTTATCTCTATTTGCTTTAGTTGAAACTTTTTCGCCATCAACCCATATTTCATAATATCCCCTTGATTTGGCTAATGTGGCTTGATCAATTTTCTTAGCTAAAGACTGTGCGTCATAGCTGAAATCTTCTCTAATATCAGATATAGGTGACGCAACAGTATTTCTAACTATGTCACCACAAGCTCCATAAGAAGTTATAAGATTTTCATTTAAAGTCTTAACTAATTCCTTAAGGTTTTTTTTGCCAATTCCATGAAACTGAAAGCATTCTCGGGTTGTAATTCTAAGGGTAGGATTTGACCATTTGTTTGTAATATCATCCATTACAAGCCACTGCTCTGCAGTTATATTTCCACCGCCTGGATTTTTTGTTCTAATCATGAAGCTGTAATCTTTTTCTAGGCGAGCTTTCATTAAGGCTTTTCTTTTGTCCCTATCATCTTGTTGATAGATTCCATGAAATTTTAGTACTTGCTCGTTATCACTAGAGAATTTAATAGAATCCTGGCTAGACAGCTCTTCCTGAATTGTACCTCTTAATCCATCACTAAATTCTTTTATCCCTTCATTCTTAACTATTTTTTTTTCTTTCTTCATCTTGCTCTCCATAATTTAAATATTAATGTCCAAATCTAATTCAAGACTAGAAAGAACAAAATTATCAAATTTTGATAAAATTTTTAATCCAAAGTGTCAAATTAGATTGATTTTTTATTAGCCACAACAGCAAGAGTTTGCAAAGTTAAGACAACATGAATCTTTTCCTTTTGAAGATAAAAGAATGTTTAAATTAGCCATAGCAAAACTCCTGAAATTAATTTGTAACCCAAAGAGGAAAAGAACTGATAAGTCCTTTTGCCCGCCTTAGCAGTTATTTAAAGTCGTTGCAAGTAGAGTTAAATGACGACACTGTCATTATAGCACCATATATTCTCCAACATCAAGTTCTTTTTATGAAAATTAATATGATATTATTATCTTTTCCATGGATGAAGTTAGTTTCGAGATAATTAGTTTTTATAAATTTATCACAATCAAGAATCCCGATGAATTGAAAGACATGCTTTTTGTCTTATGTAAGAAATCCAAAATCCTTGGAACTATAATTGTTTCAAAAGAGGGTGTAAATGGAATGTTGGCGGGCGACGATGACTCTTTAAAAACTGCAACATCTTTTTTTAGTAAATTAGGTTTCTCTATAGATGATTTTAAATTTTCAAAATCAAACATTAAACCCTTTAAGAGACTAAGGATAAAGATTAAAGAGGAACTTATTAGTCTGGGTTATCCAAAGCTATCAAATCCAAATGAAGCTGTAGGCAAGTATGTTGAACCAGAAGATTGGAATAATTTAATAAGTAAGGGTGATTTGATTTTAATGGATACCAGAAATAAGTATGAAACTTCTATTGGTAGTTTTAAACAGGCTGTTTTACCTCCTATTAAGAATTTCAAGGAATTTCCTAATTTTATTAAGAAGCATAATATTAAGAAAGATGCAAAGATTGCAATGTTTTGTACTGGTGGAATTAGATGTGAAAAAGCTAGCGCTTATTTGTTGAAGACAGGATTCAAAGACGTCTCCCACTTAAAGGGTGGGATAATAAAGTATTTGGAAAAAGTACCAGAAGAGGAATCAAGATGGGAAGGTGAATGTTATGTTTTTGACAACAGAGTTTCAATTGAACAAGATTTGAAACAGGGTAACTATTTAAATTGTAATGGCTGTGGGGAGCCATTAAGAAAGGAGGAGGCTGCCCATCCTAAATATAAAAAAGGTGTTTCATGCCCTAAATGTTATGATGATTTAACTAAAGAAAAGATGGAAAGTTTATTTGAAAGACAAAAGCAAGTTGAACTGTCTGAAGAAAGAGGCGAGGTACACATTGGAGAGTAAGAAGTTCTTGTTTATTATACTTTTGGCATTGTTCTCTTGTAATTCAAGCAATGAAGTATATCAAGCGGAAGGAGTCTTTGTAAATCAAGCAAATGTTAACATAGGAACTGTTGAAATAGTTCAGCAAGGAGATGGTTCAAACTTTAGAATACATATTGATACTTTAAAGCCCGGCTCTTATGCAATGCATATTCACGAGAAAGGGGAGTGTGCATATCCTGATTTCCTAACTTCTGGCGGGCACCATGGAATGAAGAAAGATGGTGATTTCTATGGCGACTTTAATCCTATTTATGTGAAGAATGAACTAAGTAAGTACACTGGGAAATTGAAGAAGTTTAGTCAAACAATCTTTCTTAGGAATATTCATCTAGATCCTGATTCCGAATTTACTATTATGGACAATAATAGATCTTCAATAATTATCCATGAGAGTGTTCAAGGTGGGAAAAGGATAGCCTGTGCTGACCTGTATAAGAAGTATTAGGCTAAGTCCCCATCTAGGTTAAGTTTGCTTAGATCATCAAACCCACCAATAAGTTCATCGTCTATAATAATGATAGGAACTGTCCTCCAATTATATTTAGTCGACACTTCAAGTCTTAACTCTAGGTCAGATGTTAAATCGATTTCCGTAAAGTCTAAGTTCTTGCTTGTTAGAAGATTCTTAGCTGCGACACAGAATGGACAAGATATTGTTGTATAAACTTTAATTTTCAACTTATACTCTCCTATAAATTAAAGACAATGTTAAATAAAAAATAATTAATGCAATTAAGTCCTGTAGAACATATATCTGCATATAATTTAACCTATCTAGACCAAAAATGATCAAAAGTATTAAAACATATATGACAAAAACAATTAGAGATACTATCACCCCCTTAAGCAAGATCCCAAACTTAATTCGTTTAAAAAAGAAGTAATATATTGAAGCCAAAATTAATGAAATGAGATATAGAAGAAGGTAAGGGCTTAACTTATTTTTTGTTAAATAGTAATTTATATATTCAATATAAAAGATAATATTAGTTCCTTCAAAGGGATAAAAAGTGCTTGCATAGAATAAATAAACAAAAACAATGCCCAAAAATGAACCAATTAAAAAGTAAATATTCAAAAGCGACATATTAAATTATACGATATAAGTTAGATTTAAGAAATTAGAAAATGACCAGACAAAGAAACTCTTCTTCTGGTCATTTCTATAAAATTAGTCCTATTGGTTTACAGCTCTTCTATGTCTTGACTGACTTTCAGGTCGTCCAAAGTCTGTACCTACTTTCGCAGCCCAGTTTTGAAAACCACTGACATGTCCTGCATATCCAAGTGCTTTCTGAGGGTCATGAGCAGAAACAGCAGTATCTTTACTTACTTGTCTTGCCCAATTTCTCATTGGTGAATTTTGTTGATCTGGCATATTGCACCTCCATTATTGATATATTAATTGTATCAAAACAAAATTTTTAATTCAACAACTTAATATTATTCATTATAAGAGCTTATAGTTAGGTCAGTTATAGGGGTGGCAACGCATAGTAAAACAACGTTATTCTTAATTTCGCTTTCGGTTAGGATACCAAGCTCAGGCTCTTCTATATATTTGAAGTCACCATCGATGATTTTAGCAACACAAGTAGTACACATCCCTTGCATGCAGCTAAAAGGAAGAGAAGCCCCTTG
Organism: bacterium; assembly: GCA_018654605.1. Classification (GTDB taxonomy): domain Bacteria; phylum Desulfobacterota_D; class UBA1144; order UBA1144; family UBA1144; genus TMED58. Next base: position 51,208 of record JABILG010000016.1, on the reverse strand, counting down.
ATTGTTAGAGCTTTTAACTATTGATTCCCCTTGCTCTATATTATAGGACGCACCCGTATTAGTAAACGTTACCTTGTGAACTTTATTCATTCTAAAATTCAAATCTCCTTATCAAAATCATACCTTGTGTATATAATAATTTAAATGTTAAATGTAATCGACAATAAGCTATTTGTGGAAGATGTAAGTTTTGAGTATTTAGCGGGAGTACATGGGACCCCTTGCTATATTTACAGTAAAGCAGCACTGGTCAATGAATTCCTTGATTATCAGGATGCCTTTAAGGGTTATTCTAAAACAACTATTTGTTATTCGGTCAAAGCTAATTCTAATCTATCGATATTAAAGATTTTTAACTCTCTTGGGTCAGGTTTTGATATCGTTTCAGAAGGAGAACTCGATAGGATTATAAAGATAGGGGCAGACCCTAAAAAGGTAGTTTTCTCAGGTGTTGCAAAGTCAGATTCAGAGATTGCCAAAGCTATAGAGTTTGGAATATGCTTTTTCAATGTTGAGTCTTTTGATGAATTATTAGCAATTAATAGAATATCTGAAGATCTCGGAACTAAGGCTAGAGTCTCTATTAGGGTAAATCCAGATATTGACCCTAAGACTCATCCATACATATCTACAGGTTTAAAGACTAGCAAGTTTGGAATAGCCATAGAAGACTCTCTTGATGCTTATATCGAAGCATCTAAGATGAATAATATTCAGGTTGTTGGAATTGATGCGCACATAGGGTCTCAGATTTTCGATTTACAACCTTTTGAAGACTCTCTTGCAAGGTTAGAGAATCTCTTTTATAAGTTGAGAGATATGGGAATAAACATTCAATTCATTGATATAGGTGGAGGACTTGGAATTAAGTATAAAGATGACGATATTCCTCCAACCAAGGCAGATTTTGCTTCAAAAATAATTAAGATAATGAAGAATATTAATTGCAATTTGGTCCTAGAACCTGGAAGGTCATTGGTTGGAAATGCAGGATATTTAATTACTAAAGTTGTCTACGAGAAGAAGAGTAATAAAAAAAACTTTTTAATAGTTGATGCAGGAATGAATGATATTCTTAGACCTTCACTTTACAGCGCCTATCATAAAATTTCTAAGTCTATATCGTCTTCAAAGAATAAGAAGGTATACGATATTGTAGGACCAATTTGCGAAACAGGTGACGTTCTATCTTATGATGTAGCATTGAATGATATAAAGTTGGGAGAAAACCTTGTGATACATTCTGCAGGAGCATACGGTTCTGTAATGTCTTCAAACTATAATTCAAGACCCAAGGTCCCCGAAGTCTTAGTGTCAGGTAAGACTAGTTATACAATAAAAAAGAAAGAAACTATTGATCAACTCTTGCAGAACGAGGTAATCATAGATGACTAATGAACCATTTATTCTTTCAATACTTTCTAAAGGTGGATTTTTTGTCTATCCCATCTTAGCCTGTTCCGTGGTTGCCTTGGCAATCTTTTTGAAAAAGCTCTTTTTAACAAAGGATAACAACGTATTGCCTAAGATTTTCTTAAATAAATTAAATAACCTTGTCTCTCTTGGCAAGATTTCTGAAGCAATCATTCTATGTAAGAATAGTAATAATGTTTATTCAAAAGTCGCGCAATCTATTCTTTTATCTCAAGGTAAGACAAGGAAGGAAATCGAAAGAATCGCAGAGGACGAAGGAGCGAGGCAAGTTTTTCGACTATCACAATCAAATGATCTCCTGGGAGCATTAAGTAACATTAGCACTTTGCTGGGTCTTCTAGGGACAATTTCAGGAATGATTACCGTTTTCCAGGTTATCTCAACTCAGACCGTGGTAGATCCACCAAGCTTAGCAGGCGGTATTTCTGAAGCACTTTATACTACAGCGTTAGGTTTGATTGTAGCTATACCTATTTTTATTGGATACAAGTTTATTAACAACAGAGTTAGCGAGATTTCTAACAAGCTCCAAGAAGAGGCCCAAAAATTAATTTCTGAGCTAGTAAGAATTATAGAATCCAAATGAACTTTAACAAAAGAATTAATACTGAAGATGCATTAATGGACCTAACTCCTATTGTTGACGTAGTTTTTAACCTCTTAATCTTCTTTGCTCTATCGCTAAATTTTTCTCAAGTTACATCTAGCATTAATATTAAATTGCCAAAAGCTAAAAGCTCTGAAGTTGTAACAGAGAAACAAGTAGTTGTGAGTATAGAAAAAGGAAATAAGATTTATATTAATGATAAAAAATTATTTATTGATCAAATTCCAAATTATCTTGATGATATAAGTAAAGATAAAGTAGTAGTAATTAAGGCAGATGAAGTAATTGACCATGGGTTTGTTGTTCAGGTGATGGACTTAATTAAGAAATCCGGATTTAACAAGCTAGGAATAGCAGTCAAGAAACAAGATTAATTCACCCATTGATAATGTTAGGAATACTATAAGGAGCAAGATAGTTTGAAGACCAATTTGTTCAATAAGAAATCTAATATATTGCTTGGTTATATCCTTGTTGCTGGAACAGCTTTCTTTACGGCCTTCTCCTACATTTTTGGGAAAAAAGTTTCTGAAGAATTGTATCCAGAAACCGTAGCATTCTATTGGTTCTTTGGTGCTTTTTTATTTGCGGTACTCAAGAGACTACTTTTTGGGGTATTTGGAACAAGATTCAGGGTTTCTCTGTCGGATCTTTGGAAATATAAAGAGCTTATGGTTATATCATCTATTGTCACAGTCTTCGGGGTAGCATTCTGGGTTATTGCACTTAGATCAGCAGGCCCCCCGGTTACTTCTTTTCTGATGAAATTTCAAGTTGTTTTTTCAGTAATGCTTGGTGCATTTTTTTTAAAGGAAAGACTTAGGAAATTAGAAATATTCGGAATTTTTCTTACAATATTTGGGGGCTTGGTAATCACATATGATACCTCGTCCTTTGAGCTCCATGGAGCATTTTATGCTGTGATGGCAGCATTCTGTTATTCGTGTCTTTTTATCATTGTAAGAAAGAAGGGATCAGATTTAAATATGATGATGGTTGCAACTTTAAGATCCCTAGGAGTTTCAGTTATTGGGATACTGTATTTGGTGCTTAGTGGTAGGTTCCAGCTTCCGAATAACATTGATTTGGTTTACATGTTGATTGGAGGAACATGTGGAGCTTATATTGGGAAGGCATTACAATTCCAGGCAATTAAATTAGTAGATGTATCAAGAACAACAGCTTTAACACCTTTAGAAGCCGTCTTCGTTGTATTGCTAACTTTTTTATTCTTTGATACAGTTCCTAGTCCATTAAAGCTTATAGGTGGGTCCTTGATAATAATAGGGGTTATTTTCCTCCTTATCTTTAGAAAGGAAAAAGGTAATCAGTAGTAGTCGGTAATTATTTTACTTCTTTTTTTGAACTTAGCTTCTGCAGACTTAATTAATATATCAATAATTTTCTTTAATTTTAGACCTTCATTATTTAGAAGTTTTGGGAACATACTAATCTCAGTAAAACCAGGAATTGTGTTAACTTCGCTCAGATAAAGCATAGGTTTCTTTACCCTCTTTGTGGATCCAAACAAGAAATCAACTCTAGCCATCCCTGAACATAGTAGAATTTGAAACACTTTTTTTGATGTGAGTTCAAGCTCTCGCATCAGAGATGGAACATTCATTGCTCTCTTGTAGGGTATTTCTATTGTTGATTTTCCATCTACATATTTCGCGTTGTAGCTATAAAAATCATCAGATGGAAAAACTCTGCCAGGAGTAGATGCAATAATTTTTTTGTCCTCAAGGACGCTTACTTCTATTTCCTCGGGATTTAGTACAGCTTCCTCAACAAGAATCCTTTCTGAAAATTTAAAAGCAGCCCTGACTTTATCCTTTAATTCTTTCTTGTTTCTAATCTTGTAGACTCCAACACTGGACCCTAGGTTAGAGGCTTTCACAAAGCATGGGAAATCAATCTTTTTCGCAATCCTTTTTGTAATAGCTGACTCATTATCCTTCCATTCATTTCTTGAGAAATGTATAAACCCTGTCGTACGAATCAACTTGTTAGACAGTGTTTCTTTTGTTAGTATTTTGTCCATACACATTGATGAGCTTCCTACATCGCATCCAACATAGGGTTTATTAAGAAGCTCCAAAAGCCCTTGTATTTTTCCATCTTCTCCACCAGTGCCATGAACCATTGGGAAAAATATATCAATTTTGGTCTTAGATTGAACCTCGTTTTTGTTCATTATTACTATATTCCTGTTTACATTTGATGAAAATAAGATTTTATTCCGTTTTTTAATTATAAAATTGTACTTTAAAGATTTGTTGATCTTATATACAGCCTCGTGAAATTCACCATCTTTAGAAATAAAAATTCCAAAAACCTTATATTTTCTCTTATCTATATTATTTAAAATTGAATTTGCTGAAATTATTGATATTTCATGTTCAACTGATTCACCACCAAAGATAATACATACTTTTTTCCTCATGGAATGAATAATACTATCAAATTAATTAAAAGTTTATTATTTCTTTATACTTTGGTACAATATGTAGATTAAAATTTTTATAATTTCTAATTAAAAGTTAAAGAAAAGGGGGAATAAACAATGTCTACAAAAGTAGTGTTAAGTGAGCCTTTAAGGACGGCTATTGGAACATTCGGGGGAACTCTCCAGGATACTCCAGCTGTTGAACTTGGTGTCACAGTAGTTAAAGAAATTTTAAGCAGAACTGGTATAGATCCAACTCATATTGATGAAGTTGTTACTGGTAATATTTTAGGTGCGGGACAGGGTCAGAACCCTTCTAGACAAGTAGCTCTAGGAGCTGGTCTTGATTATGATACTCCTGCATATAGTCTAAACAGAGTTTGTGCATCAGGTGTTCAATCAATAGCAAACGCTGCTCAAGCTATTAAAGCCGGAGACGCTGGTGTTGTGTTGGCTGGTGGTATCGAGAATATGAACTTGGCTCCATTTATAATGCCAAAAGCAAGATACGGTTATAGAATGGCTTTAGAAGCCAAAGATACTGTGCTTGATGGAATGGTATATGATGGATTGTGGGATATTTTTAATAACTATCATATGGGTATGACAGCAGAAAATTTGGCTGAAAAATATAATATTTCTAGAGAAGACCAAGATAAGTTTGCTATTGAGAGTCAAGGTAAGGCTAAAAAAGCGCAAAGAGCCGGAACGTTTAAGAAGGAAATTGTTCCTGTTCAATTAAAAAAAGGTGTATTTGATATAGATGAACATCCAAGAGAAGTTTCAATGGCAGCCTTAAGCAGACTTAAGCCTGTGTTTACCCCAGAAGGGTCAGTTACTGCCGGAAATGCGTCTGGTATCAATGATGGTGCTGCTTATATGGTCGTATCTTCTGAAGAAAAAGCTAAAGAGTTAGGTCTAGATCCAGTTGGTGAGGTTATTTCTTATGCAGTTGCAGGCGTTGAGCCTTCAGTTATGGGCATAGGTCCAGTACCCGCAATGAATAAGGCTCTGGCTAAAGCTGGATTAACAATTGATGACATTGATTTGGTTGAATTAAACGAAGCTTTCGCAGTTCAATCTTTAGCTGTTTTAAGTGATTTTCCTATACCTGCTGAAAAACTAAATGTTAACGGCGGAGCAGTTGCTCTTGGACATCCAATTGGAGCTTCAGGAACTGTTTTAGTTGTTAAACTTCTTCATGAAATGCAAAGACGTAAAGTAAAGAGAGGTTTAGTTTCATTATGTGTTGGTGGTGGTATGGGTATTGCTATGGTTATAGAAAACCCTAAAGTGTAGCGGATAGTTAATGACAATTGAAAAAAACAATCAATCGAAAGATTTATATAGTTCTCAAGTAGATATCCAGACTAAAAGATTCTTCTTTGATATTAAAGAGAATCACAAGGGTAGATACTTGAGGATTACAGAGCAAAGTGGGGGCAGGTCTAGCATTGTTGTTCCCATAGAAGGTCTTAGCGAATTTGAAAATCAGATTAAGTTAGTTATAGATAAGTCGGTCGAATAATACTCATTCTTTAAGAAGCCTTCTGTTCTCTTCCATATGCAAATTTACAATTACTTTGCCCTCTAAAGGACCGATTTTAATTTCATTGTTAACAAAATTCTCTTCATTGTTAATAAAACCTATCGCAAAAGTTATCATCATCTCTTTAGAGTGAAAATAGCTAGTAATAGACCCAATATTCTTATCTGGTGTCACTTGTATCTCTCTTTCATCCTCGACTAATCCGTATATTTCAAAGCAAGCAAGAGTTCTTTTTACTTTTCCCCTATACTTTATTCTTGCTATTGTTTCTTGTCCAATATAGCATCCTTTTGTAAAAGATATTGATGACCACATATCCGCTTCTATAGGTATTAGTTTGGCATTTAATTCGTTAGGGAAGCTTGGAGATCCAGATAAAATTTTCCATTTTTTGTAATCAAGTTCGTTAACTTTAGACTCGTTAGCCTTTGGAAGATTTCTTTTATTTAAGAAGTAGTTTACGAAACCTTCTTCTAGTGTCAGTGCTGAAAAAAATTTATTTTTCTTCTCTGAGATTCCGACATTCATTCCTTTGAATGGATAGAGCTTGCCGTTATAGTCAATAATCTCAACTTTATAAGACATCCTGTAATTTTCTAGATACATTATAAGCTCATCTTTTTGTGAAAGATTACACAAAAGAAAGAGTGAATCAGCAGACTTTGAGTAAACTTCAACATCAAAGATTAATCTACCTTTATTGTTAAGCATTAATGTACTAACAGAGAGTTTGCCTTTAGTGTTTAAGACTTCATTTGAAGAGATGCTATTGATGAATTTAAATGATTCCTGACCTTTTAAGAGCAATATGGATTTACTCTCTTGTAGAAATATGAATTTTCCATTATTAAATATATCATTAAGATTTTTTACTATCATTGTGCTAATCTTATTAAAAAAATTCCTCTCTTTACCTTATTCGTATAAAGTACATAATAATTAACACAACTGGTAACATATATAAAACTTGTTATTAAATTTATATTTACAAGAGGTCATAATGGATTATCCTAAAAAAAATAAAGTCGTAATTATTGGCTCGGGCCCCGCAGGGCTTACGGCGGCAATTTATTGCGCAAGAGCGAATCTTGAACCGGTCGTATTTGAAGGATTTCTGGCCGGTGGACAGCTAACAATGACTACAGATGTTGAAAATTTTCCTGGTTTCCCCGAAGGTGTAATGGGCCCAAATTTGATGGATTTATTGAGAACGCAAGCGCAGAAATTTGGTGCAAAATGCATAATGAAGCAGATTGATAAGGTAGACTTTAATACTTACCCCTTTAAGCTGATGACAGATAATGAAATAATAGAGTCAGATTCAGTGATAATCTCTACTGGAGCTTCAGCAAAACTCTTAGGCATAAAAGGCGAAGTCGAATTTGTAGGAAGAGGCCTTTCAACTTGTGCAACTTGTGATGGGTTCTTTTATAAAAATAAGTCAATTCATGTTATCGGTGGAGGTGATAGCGCTATGGAGGAAGCAATTTTTTTAACAAAATTTGCATCCAAAGTAACTATAGTCCACAGGAGAGATGTTTTACGAGCTTCTAAAATAATGGCTGATAGAGCTTTGAATAATAAAAAGATTGATTTCTTATGGAATGCTGAGCCGATTGAATTCATAGGGAACGAAGAGAAGGGTTTACATGCTATAGTTTATAAAGATTCTAAAACTGAAAGAAAGGCTCAAATTGATACCGATGGCGTATTTATAGCGATTGGTCACAATCCTAATACGAATCTCTTTAAGGATGTGTTAAAGATAGACCAAAATGGATATCTCATAACTGCAGGTAAGTCATCTCGAACGAACATAGAAGGTGTTTTCGCCTCCGGAGATGTTCAAGATAGTATTTATAGACAAGCAATAACTGCCGCAGGCTCTGGTTGTATGGCAGCTATTGATGCGGAAAGATTTTTGGAGCAAAAGCATGAATTATAGAACTTTTCCTAAGAATAAAGATTTAAATGTTTCAGAGGTTGGGTTTGGTGTATGGTCTGTAGCAACAAAGTGGTGGGGGGTAACTGATGAGAAATTATCATTATCTTTGTTGCACCATGCTTTTGATAAAGGAATAAATTTTTATGATACAGCAGATGTTTATGGAAACGGTTACGGAGAAGAAATATTAGCTAAAGCTTTTCCAAGATCTAGAGACAAAAGAATTTATGCAACGAAATTTGGTTATGATATATACTCTAACGCTGGTGAAAGAAAGGGTCACACGGAGATGCCTCAGAAATTTTCTGCTAAAGATATAAAGTTTTCTTGTGAGCAGAGTTTAAAACGACTCGGGACTGATTATATAGATATTTATCAGCTTCATAACCCACGTATGGATTTTATTAATAATGATGAAGTTTTGGAAGCTCTAGAAAGGTTAATTGATGAAGGAAAGATTAGATCCTATGCTATGGCCTTAGGTCCAGATATTGGATGGTTAGATGAGGGGCTCGATTCGATGAACTATTCTCCTGTAGGTTTACAGATTATTTATAATCTTTTAGAGCAAGAACCATCTAAGTCTTTATTTAAAAAAGCATTAGAAACCCAAACTGGTTTGATATCAAGGGTTCCACATGCTTCTGGTATTATGGACGGCAGTTTTACTAAAGATAAAGTCTACTCTAAGGATGACCATAGAAGTCATCGAAGACAAAAGTGGATGGAAGCCGGTTTAGATGCCAGAGATGATTTTGAGTTTTTATATAACGAAAAGAATAGAACAATCGGCCAAGCCGCTATTCTTTTTCCGTTGTCAGCTCCAAATATCTGTACTGTCTTGCCCAATTTTACAACTCATGATGAAATTGATGAGTATAGTGATGTTTCAGACTTGCCCCCTTTTTCGGAGGAAGAAATTAGTAAAATAGAGACTTTGTGGTTAGACAAGCATTCAAGCTCTCTAGACCAACCTTTTTCTAATACTAAAACAAAGCCTACACCATCTTAGTTCTTATTTTTTAAAAATTTAAAATAAAATATAAGACCTAGTAATAAAGTTGACAAGTTCTTAATTAGTAATGCGATTGCTGCACCTTCATGGTTTGCTTGATGGATAAAATAGATAAGCGAGATGCAATAAATCACTGTTGTTGCTATAGTCGTGATTGATAAGAATTTGGCATTTCCAGAAGATAAAAAGGAAGGGTTAACCCAATATGCAAGGTTGTGAATTATCATTGCTCCTATTAAAATTCTCAATGCGAAGATAGTTTCAATATATTGCTCCCCAAAGAATATTAGAATTATGCTATTTGAAAAATAGAAAATTATTGCTCCTAAAGCAAACGAGACTAATAAGATTAGCTTCGTTGAGTCGTAAATAATTCTTTTATATATTTTGAATTTTTTCTCGGAATATAATTTAACTAGTTCAGGGAACATTATCTCAAGTAAAGGGTCCATTATTCGTCTAATTATTTTAACGATAGCTCTTGCAGCCCTATAGAGACCAGCATAGTAAGGTGTGGTTAGGTATCCTACAGCTAAGACACCTAAGTTTTTATCATTAGCAATATTTAATATGTTTGAGAAATGTGCATTTAGCATGAACTTTATAAATTCCAGAGATGATCTTGAGTCTGGTAGGTCTGGATATTTAATGATTATAGAATTTAGCTTTAGAGTCTTTTTTAAATAAAAAAACCTGAGAAGAAAGCCTGCTAAATAGCTAATGACAAAACAATTTATTACATTCTCTATATTAAGATTAAATAATAGAAAAGAACTTACTATGAGCAAGAACCTAAGTAAATTTTGGTAAATATTAATTTTTAGGATTGAACTATAATTATCAAAAACTCTTAGAGTTCCATCTATTATCTCATTTAGTGTAATAAATAAGACCACTATAGAATAAGTAAAGATTAATTGTTTTGGATTGACTTCAGAAGCAAAGAGTCTGTCAGCATAAAGATTCGTAATAAGATATATTAGTAAGAAAGAGATTGTTGATGAACCAAGACTAAGATAGAAGCTTAAGGTTAAATATTTAGATACAACTTCCTTTTGTTTGAGATTCTGACCGATAAATTTTACGGTAGTATCCCAGATTCTAAAACTAAGAAGTATATTGCAAACTTCTACTGCTGATATTAACATTGAGAATGTGCCGAATTTTTCTACTCCAAGTGACCTACCTATTAGAAGTAGAGTCAGGGCGGAGAATATTCCTCCAGAAATTTTTCCTATACTAAGGATTTTAAAATTTTTTTTGATTCTATCTGTTAACTCTTTATAGCTCATTCAATCTCACTTACTTTATGCAACCCAAGAGTCTTATTTTTCTTAATGTAGTCCATAATTCGGTTATCAAAAAAATGGATTTTCTTGTTTAAGGATATGCAATTTAAATCTCTATCTCCCGATAAAGTTTGATATGGCTTTTTACATATCTCAGGGATATTTAAAAATATTGGTTCAAATTTTTTTATTCTTTTGTTAAAGTCACCCAAGGATTCACTTTTGGCAAATAAAGGAAGGTAATAAGGTTTTAAAGGAACAAGGTCTGTTCTCAGATAGTCTATCTGACGTTCCCCAAAAATAATTGAACTCCCCTTCTTAAGTAGAGCGTATTTCTTTCTTATTTTTTCTATGTTTTCCGTGTAGGATTTTCCTTTAAATGAGATTTGTTTATATATAACATTATATCCAATTGATAAAAATCCAATAACAACTAATGCTAAGTATATATTTTTTATACCATCAAAATTTATATTTGTCCTAGACAACACTTTATAGGCGAATCCTATCATCATAAGAATTGATGCGGGAAACAAGATCCTATAGGAAAAGGGGGAAAACCAAATCGTTAGTCTCCATAAAAGAACTATAGCTATATAAAATAATGACATATATAAAAAGTTGCCAGCTATGGTGTTAAGTTTCTCGTTTCTAATAGGAGTTTTTATACAGTAAAAGGTAACTAGTGAGACAAAGATAGCTGAAATGAATGACGAAATTATTGAAAATATAGGACTCATATTGAATCTAACGCTGGCCATTACAAGGTTTAATTCCTCAAAAACCTTTTTTATAAAATGTAGTATGATTTCAGTCGATGATTCATAAGTGATGTATGCATGAGGATAGGTTAAGAATCCCGTGAAATATTCATTCATACAAAGGTATCCAACCATGTATGCCCCTGACCCAAGAAGAAGCACAATTAGGTTCCTAGTGTTCGCCTCCTTATTTTTTATTGATTTAAGAATTAAGAAGAAGTTGAATACTAATAGATAGCCACCTACGTATCTTGAAGAAAATGCAATTATAAATGAGAGAGTAGCTATTAATATATATTTTTTCCCAGTCTGAACTGTTAAATTGTGAGTTGAATAAGCATAGGAGATTAGCCCAACGATAAATAAATTTTCTGTTAGTGTATAAGAAAATATATTTATAAAGCTACCAGCAAGGAATAGTAGACCAATTAGCGAATATCCAAATGGCGTATTTTTGTAAATCATTAAAAAGATTGCAAAGACCGATAAGATGTTTAGCAATTTTGAAGACCAAAAGACATCAAGAAAGGTTAGCTTCGATATTAACGATATTAGGAGTGGGTAACCTAGAGGCCACATGCTAAAGAAGGTTGTTTCCCCGCTATTTGTCCATGAGTAAACATATAAGCTTCCATTCTCAGTAAATGACTTAGCAAGCTTTAAGAAGTGAGTAGAATCTGTAGTCAGATAGCCATTAGTATCTACAAAGCTATTTGTAAGGATTGATAAAGCAATTATTACGAATGTAGCGATAAAAAAGTATATTTCTTTATCTTTAAAATTTATATTTGGAATTATTTTCAACATTATCATTAATTACTAATCTAACTTTAGATTACAGTATTATAGTTTGACTAATCAATCAATTAAATTTATCATCCCTTTCAAATAAATGCTAAAAATCATTAGATATATAATAATGCTATTAAAAGACCAAAAAACATATAAATGGGCTGCTATAGGTATTTTGGCGCTCATATGTGATTACTTGTTGTATAATTTCTTATTAGACAAGATAGGTATGGATATGGCTAAAGCTGCTTCTACTTTCCTTGGTGTAAATATATCTTTCCATTTCAATAGACTTTGGACATTTAAATCTGAATCAGCTTATTTGGATGATTTAAAAAGATATATTGCGTTATATGTTATAGCAATCCTGGTTAATGTCGTTGTTAATAATTTTGCATTTAAGGTTGTCCAGGATATTGATCAGGCCTATTTTATAGCTTTATTTGTTTCTGTGATAATTGGGTATTTTGGCCAAAGACTATGGGTTTTTAAAAATCGAGTAAAATAGGTATTATATTCTAAACAATATGAAAAATGTTTTAATTACTGGGTCTTCAGGGTTCATTGGCTATCATCTTTCTTTATTATATTTAAGAAAAGGATTTCGTGTCTTTGGTATAGATAATCATAGTGATGGTTATGATGTAAAATTAAAGCAATGGAGAAGTTTAGAGCTCAAAAAGAATAAGTGTTTCATATTTCATAAGGTTGATATCTCATCAGAAAAAAGACTTATTACTTACTTTGATAAGTTTGTTAAGAAAAATAAACTAGATACTATTATTAACCTGGCAGCGGGTACTGGTGTTAGGAAATCTACTCAATATCCGAATTCATACTACGAGTCTAATCTGCTTGGTGCCTTAAATTTAATTAAATTATCTAGGAAGTTTGCGGTTAAATCTTTTGTTCAAGCCTCTACTTCTAGTGTCTATGGTGACAGTAAAGAGAAAAGTTTTAAGATTAATAGTGAAACCAGCAAACCTGATTCTATTTATGCTGCTTCAAAAAAGGCTTCAGAAGTTCTTTTACATGCCTATCATGCATTGTACGGGCAGAATATATCCATTCTACGTTTTTTCACAGTTTATGGACCATGTGGAAGACCAGATATGGCACCCTTTATTTTTACAGACGCCGCGATTAACAACAGATCTATTAACGTCTTTGGTACTGGTAAGCAAAAAAGAGATTTTACTTACGTAGATGATATTGTGGATGGGATATATAAGTCATCAAAGTTAAAGGGGCTTAATTATCTAAATCTAGGTAACAATAAACCAGTTTCTATTAATAATCTTATTAAAATAATCTCTAAGTTTTCTAATAAAAAAATTAAAAGATTTGATAAGCCTTCTACTCCAGAAGATGTATTCTATACCTCAGCTGATATTAGTAAAACAAAGAGGATAATGAACTGGGAGCCTAAGACAGATTTAATGCAAGGTATGCTTAACACTTACAATTGGCATATTAGTAATAATAAATGGTTAAAAAAAATAAAAGTATCCTAAAAGAGTTCGTTGAAATTTCCAAATATTTTGGACAAAGGTTTGATTTAAATCAAGCAGCAGGTGGTAATTCTTCTATAAAGATAGGAAATCAAATGTATATCAAATCAAGTGGCTATTCTTTGTCAGAGGTGAGCTCTGAGAATGGTTACGCGATTCTCAATAATGATGAACTCATAAGCTTTCTGGATAAGATTAGGAATAAAAAAGTTACCAAAAGTATTGATAGAAAGTCTTCTACAGCTTTAAAAGAATCTGTCCTTTATGGATCAGGTCCTTCAATTGAGACATATACCCATACATTGTTAAAGAAATTTACGATTCATATTCATCCTATTGCCATAAATATGGTGTCTGTTGATAAGAAGTCTGAAGAGATATTTAATAAGATTGTCGCTAAAAGGAAGAAAGATGAGGGCATATTCCACATCGGATATTACCAACCTGGGATAGTGCTTGCTAATGAAATAAATAAGGTCATTTCTAAAGAGCAGAAAGCATTTAGGGAGTATAAAACAGTGATTTTTTTCCTAGAGAATCATGGTCTGATTTGTTCTGCATCTAGCAAATCAGAATTAATTGATACTGTTGAAAGGTTTGTCAGTAAATTTGAGGATTATTTAAAAATGGATCTTAATCGTTATAAGATGACAACTAAAATTTCTGAAATACTCTGGAATTGCTCTTATAAAAATTTAACCTGTTATTATAGTGAGGACTCCTATATTCAGAATAATATTTCATTAAAAAATTCAAAAAGTTTCAAGAAACCTTTAAGCCCCGATCAATTTCTTTATTGCGGTGAAGCGCCTTTAATTGTTAGTAGAAGTTTGAAAGGGGAAATTGTTAATCATATAAAAAAATATAAGACGTTTCCTAGGGTCATAATTCTTAAAAAAGATATATATTTTGTTGCTGCTAATGTACTCAAGGCACGTGAGAAAGAAGATGTATTTAAAGCCCAACTATATTTTAATTCTAAGAGTAATCCTAATCGACCTTTGTCAAAGAATGAAGTAAAAAAGTTAACATCATATAATTTATTTAAAAATCGTTTAAGATTTTGGTTTGATTATACTAAGTAATTTGCTGATTTTATATCTATTCTCAGAAATCAATTTATAAATATAATTTACAAGAAACTTTGGTGCGAGGTTTAGTATCTTATACCATACAGTATGTTTTTTTGTTACTTCCAGAGACCTCATTATGCCCTCTGCGCCATAAAAACATTTTTTATTATATTCGAATACAATTTGGTTCTTTGTTTCTAGACTATTTTTTGAATTATTAATATCTTTAATATCGAGCTTAATTGATTTATTTGAATTGATATATGTTGCATAAGTCGAACAGATTCTGCACGATTTATCTATATAAAGCTTATTCCCCATTAAAGTATTGTAACTATTAATGATAGAGTATTTCAATCCGCTCATAGTGTAATGGATAACACGCTTGACTTCGGATCAAGTAATTGGGGTTCGAGTCCTCATGAGCGGGCCACTAGATTTCATAATTAATTATCGAGCTATATGAAGGCATTTTGTTTTTTATCAGACCTACAAGCTCCTTCTTAACTTCTTTTGGGCAGGTATATTTCAAACATTCATTAAAAATTTCATTACAATCCTTAAAAGAGAGGTCGTGAATAACACCTTTAATTTTAGGTATTGAATAATAATTCATACTCAATTCCTTGACCCCCATTGCGATAAATATTGGAAGGCAGTTTACATCATTAGCCATTTCACCACATATAGAAACATAAGTGTTATCAGGTATCTCGTTGCTTATTAATTTTAACATTCTAAGGACTGATGGCTGATAGTGTGAGATAATATCCCCAAGTGTTTCATTTGTCCTATCTGCAGCGATGGTATATTGGATTAAATCATTGGTACCAATACTAATAAAATCCACTTTATTGCATATTTCTTTAATTAGTAGAGCAGCTGAAGGGGGTTCAATTACAACTCCAAGGGAAACTAGCTTAGGATCGATTAAGTATTTATTTTTAGTTTCATCAATTATAGAAATTGATTCTTCAAGTTCATCTAAATTTGAAATCATAGGTAAAAGAATCCTAATTTTCTTCTTTTTATTACTTATCACTTTAAATATTGCATTCAATTGCGTTTTAAAAACATCACTATTAGCAAGTGAATACCTTATACCTCTAAGACCAAGGGCAGGATTGTTCTCTAAATGTGTATAGTCTTGTATTTTGTCCCCACCGATATCCAAAGTTCTAATTGTTACTTCATCAAAGAAGTCTTGGTTAAATAGGCAAACATAGTCTAAATATTGTTCCTCCAAAGATGGAAAATATTCTTTGTTCGTAAAAAGGAATTCTGTTCTATACATTCCAATACCTTCAGCCCCATATTTTTGAGCCATTTTTACCTCAGAAGATATTTCAATATTAGCCTTTATAGATATAATTCTCTTATCTTTAGTCTCCCCAGTGAGTTTGGAGAATTCAAAAAGATTTCTTTGCAATGAACTATATTTATTTTTTAGGTCTGTTAGCTCATTCTTCTCATTTTTATTAACTTTCCATTTAACTTTACCTTTGTACCCATCTACATATATTCTCTGACCTGGTTCTATTGAAGTACTTATGTTAATAAGTGACATTATGGTAGGTATGCCAAGTGATCTTGCAATAATTGCTGTGTGAGAGGTAGCACCACCTAAATCTGTCAATATCCCTTTAACTTTCCCATCCTTGCAATACTTAAGAGCGTCAATTGGAGATAAATCGTGTGCTACTAAGATTGTATTATTTTTGATTTCAAATAGGTCTTGATTCAAGCCTCGAAGATTCTTTGTAATTCTCTCAGCTATGTAGTAAAAATCTGCAAGTCTTTCTTGCATATAAAGATCTTTTACTAGACTAAACTCCTTACTCTTGTTAACAAGAACTTTGTTGAGTGCCCATTCGGCATTGATTTGTTTCTTTGTGATCATATCAATAACTTCACCAGCTAAAATCTCATCTTCTAATATCAATATATTAAAGTCTAGTATTTCAATATGCTCTATTTTGTATTGATTATCGTCATTTAGTTTCATCTTGTTTATTTCATTTTTGGATTCCTCAACAGCAGCTTGGAAGAGGTTTACTTCTCTTACTATTTCGCTATTCTTAATTTTCTTTTTTTTAACGATTGTCTTAGCTTGATTGATTAGTAAAGCATTTCCAACTGAAAATCCAGGAGATATAGGCAATCCACTTTTCTCAATGCTCACCGCTCTTCACCAAATTTATTATGAAATAAGTCTATAATCTCTCTCATTGCTAGTTCTTCATCTTCACCGACAGTCTTAATTTCTATTTCTGTTCCAAAACTTGCACCTAGTGAAAGTATTCCTAAGATACTCTTTGCATCAATAACCAGATTGCCTTTAGAAATATTAATTTGAGAACTAAACTTATTAGTTAATTTGACTAGTTTTGATGATGCTCTAGCATGCAACCCCAAACTATTAGTTATTTTTATTACATTGATCATTTATTAATTAAAAATTCTTTTTGATTAATCTTGTTATTAACAACTATATCATTTTCATGATAGATTTTCATCGTGAAATTAGGGGTTACCAAGGTTATCTTCCGTGGGAGACGAAGAATGCTTCCATTTTCTAAAGTAATTAAAGGATGTTTATTGGTCTTAGTGTCAATTAATTTATTATTATAAATAGGTACAAATTCAGAAAAAACAATTTCAGCGACTCTTCTTTTACTATTTATGGATATATTCGTTATTTCAGCAGTTTTAATATCTATCGAAGTTTGAATATCATCTTGATCTATTATTAGTTGATCATCGATGATTTTTGATGAGTATTCACCATTTCCCAGTTCAACCAGACTTAACCCAAGCAGCAGGTTGTTTAATTCTTGAATCGTTAAGTCAAAATCAAGATGTTTATTAAATATATTTAGATTAAATTCAGATGTTTTCCTGATCTTTACCCTTTTTCTAATTCTTTTATATTTAACCAGATTTGTATTAGATACAAAATCAGCGACCTTTAGTCTTAGAAGGATGTAGATCTTAATATGTATATTCGAGTCTCTTTGAATCTTATAGGTTTTATAAAGTTTTAATTTCTTATCAAAAGGCAAAGAGTATTTAACCTTTCCTGATATATAAGCGGTTCTTATATAAGCATCTTTTGTTTTTATTTTTTTAAGTATTCTTGTAGATGTTTCTTTTATATGTAAATCTCCATCGTTATTAATCTCCGCACCTGCAGAATGAGTTCCTATAATGAGAAGAAGAAAAAGAAGAAAAAGATTTACAAAGGTCCTAAGAGATTCTTTTAATTTTATGACGTAATTTCTTAACATAGGGCTCCATTAAATTTGACTAACAAAACTAATTCGTTTTAATTGTTATATGGATAATATATTAAAAAATATTTTAAACCAAAAAAGAATATCAGAGCAAGAAGGCCTTGAGTTGCTTAAGAATTTTTCAACCTTAGAAATAGGACAGTTGGCCAATATCGCAAAGAAACAGAAAGGGTTTCAAAATGAGGTAGGTTTTGTTGTTGATACAAACCCTAATTATACAAATATATGCGATACAGAGTGTCTTTTTTGTGCCTTTTGGAGAAAAGAGTCTCATAGTGATTCATATGCTCTATCACCTGATAAAGTAGTTGAGATTATTAGAACCTCGTATCATAATGGTGCCACTACTGTTCTTCTTCAAGGGGGACATAATCCCTCAATAAAGTTAGACTATTATTGTGATTTAATTAAAAGAGTTATTAAAGAGGTTCCAGGGATTCATTTACATGCATTTTCTGCACCCGAAATACACGCTATTTCTAAGTATTCAGGTATTACTACTAGAGAGCTTCTACAACTTTTTTGGGACTTGGGTCTCAGAACTATTCCCGGAGGAGGTGCTGAAGTTCTAAGCAATAATGTTAGAAAAAAGATTAGCCCTTTAAAAATTTCGGCTGATGAGTGGATTAGGATTACACGTGAGGCACATATAATAGGCTTTAAAACAACTGCAACAATGATGTTTGGACATGCCGAAGAGGATGAAGATATATTGGAACATCTTTCAAGAATTCGTGATTTACAAGATGAAACAAATGGATTCCTTTCTTTTATACCATGGACTTTTAAGCCTGAAAATACTTTTATGGAAAAAAAGATTTCAAATGAAATAGGAGGAGATAAATATCTAAGAGTTCTAGGTTTGTGTAGGATATTCTTAGATAATTTTAATCATATACAAGGTTCTTGGTTTACACAGGGTTTTAAAGTTGGTGGCTTAGCCTTGTATTATGGTGCGAATGATGTTGGTGGAACATTGTTACAAGAGAATGTTCTAAAGTCTGCAAATAATCCTTATAAAGCAGGAATCGATGATATAGTTCATTTTATTAAGTCCGAAGGATTTATTCCAGTACAACGCGATACATTTTATAATACAATTAAGACTTATTGAATAGTTTCAAGTGCTCTTTATAAATTTAGCTATATCTTTATTGTATTTATTTAAATCCAAGCTCCAAGTTAAGATTTCATTAAACATCATTTTTATAAATTCCTTTAATTTTTTATCTTTTGTATTCCAATTATAGTTAGTTCTGAACTTTCTTATAAATTTCGATGAAAAATAACTTTGCTCATATTGTGAAGAACTACTTATATTTCTTTTAAAGTATAGACATCCATAACATCGTGCAAAGATAATACTAAATTTTTCGTTAAGACCTATTCTTAAAGCGGCAGCAATACCAATTGATTCAATTGCAGTTACATGAAGTTCTGAGTCATTATTTGGAGTCTTACTAATCTTATAGAATATTGAATCCGGTATTACGGGCTTTCCGTGATGAACCATTCTTGGTATATCTTCATTGTGAAGGAGGTCAGGGCTAAAGTTGCCAATGTCTGCACACAGCTCTAGGGTTTCTCTTGTTTCATTCCACATTGACTCCTTAATTCTCTTAATTTTCAGATTCATAAAATGAATTATAACCCAGTTTGAATAAACCTAATATTATATGTAGAATAGTAAGTGTTTTTGGGGTATCAAATCTTATGGATATTAAATATTTAGAAGAGAAATTATTAGATAATGATGGAAGTATCAATTTTGAAGAGGCTATGGAGCTTACCAACTTCCCTAAGAATAGAATTCTAGAGTTAACAAGTTTAGCTAGGAAGGTAACTCTAAAATATAAAGGTGATGGTGTTTTTCTTAGATCCATTATAAGTGCAAAATCCGGCGACTGCTCAGAGGATTGTTCTTTTTGTTCCCAATCAGTCCATTATTCTTCGCCTATATCTAAACATTCATTACTTGATCCTGATGAAGTTTTACAGGCAGCACGACAATCTGAGAAAATGGGTGCGTTTGACTTTTGTATAGTTATTGCAGTTAAAGGTCCTAGTAAAAAGCAATTTGAAAAAGTTATAGAATCAATAGAAATAGTAAAAAAGCATACTAAATTAGAAGTAGGGTGTTCTCTTGGAAGTTTAACCGAGGAGCAAGCTTTCGCTTTAGCCGAAGCGGGGGTGTGGAGATATAATCATAATATTGAATCCTGTAAAGAATTCTTCCCTAATGTTTGCACGACCCACACTTATGACGAAAGAGTTTCGACGGCAAGGTTAGTTAAGAAGGCGGGAATGGAGCTGTGTTGTGGAGGAATTATAGGACTAGGTGAAACTGTGGAACAAAGAATTAAGTTGGCCTTTGAAATTAAAGATTTAGATCCTCATACTGTTCCTATGAATTTTTTAAACCCTCGACCAAATACACCTTTAGCGCACATGAAACCTGTAGCAAGCCTTGAAGCTATAAAGACTATTGCAATATTTAGGCTTATTATGCCCGAAAAAGTTTTAATGTCTGGTGGAGGTAGAGAGATAACTTTGAGAGATTTGCAATCTATGGGAATTATGGCGGGCTCAAATGGGATGATAATAGGTAATTATTTAACTACGGATGGAAGAGCTCCTGAGGAAGATTTAAAGATGATTGAAGATCTTCAGATGCCTATTAGAGATAGGTATGATACTATCGAATAGTTTTTAGTTTATGACTTCTTCAAGAAAAATAAAATCATACGATTTAGACTATATTTGGCATCCTTTTACCCAAATGAAAGAGTACTTAAGTGAAGACCCTCTAGTAATTGAAAATTCAGACGGAGTTTACTTAATTGATTCGGACGGTAATAAGTATATTGATGGAGTTTCTTCACTGTGGGTGAATATCCATGGACATAATGTATCTAAGATAAATTCTGCAATTAAAAGACAGGTTGATAAATTAGCTCATTCTACTTTGCTGGGGGTAACAAACCCTTCTGCTTCGTTATTGGCAAAGAAATTAATAGATATTTCTCCTGATGGTCTAAAAAAAGTTTTCTACTCAGGGGATGGTGCAAGTGCAGTTGAGGTAGCCTTGAAAATGGCTTTTCAGTACTGGTTGATAAAAGAAAAGAAGAACAAGAATAAATTTGTATGTCTTAAAGGTGGATACCATGGAGATACTCTTGGGGCAGTATCTGTGGGAGGTATAGACGCATTCCATTCAACTTTTAAACCAATGTTATTTGAGTCTTATAAGCTCTCATCCTATGATTCTTCTGATTCGACGATTAGTGACCTAGAGGACTTATTAAAGAAGAAGGCAGACTCTATTGCAGCGCTAATTTTGGAGCCATATGTGCAGGCAGCAGGTGGAATTAAAGTAGCTAAAGAGGGTTACTTGAAAGATATCAGAAAGCTCTGTGATAAATTTGATATTTTGCTCATATTAGATGAAGTTGCAACAGGATTTGGAAGAACCGGTGAGATGTTTGCATGTGACCATGATAATGTTTGTCCAGACATACTAGTTCTCGGGAAAGGTCTAACAGGAGGATATCTTCCTTTATCAGCAACTATAACCACTAACGATATTTTTGAGACTTTTCTTGGAGAACATGAAGAGCTCAAGGCTTTCTTTCATGGACATAGCTATAGTGGGAACCCCTTGGCTTGCTCCGCGGCTATAGCAAATTTAGAAATTTTTGAAGAAGAAAGAACAATCTTGAAAGTAAAAGAAATAATTGAAATCTTCGAGGATGAGTTGAAGGAGTTCTCTGGCCTTAAACATGTTTCTTCAATAAGAAATAAGGGCCTGATGGCTGGCATAGACCTAATGAAAGATCCAGAAAAGAATGTCTCTTATGATATTAGAGATAGGATTGCAAAGAAAGTTTGTGATATTGCAAAGGCCGAGGGAGTACTGATTCGACCTCTAGGTGATACAATTGTTCTTATGCCACCTGTTTCAATCAAGCAAAAAGAATTAAAAAAACTTACAAGGTCGATTTACAAGTCAATAAAAGAAGCAACTGAAAATGAGAGTTAATAGTTTTAATAATTGGATTAAATATAATATTTCTGAAATTAAGGATCTTAATTTACATAGAAGATTAATTGAAATTTCTTCTTCTATGGGTCCAGAAATTACTATAAAAGATAAAACTTATTATCAATTTGCTTCAAATAATTATTTAGGATTAACAGTAGATTCAAGAACGATTAAATCATCTATTTCTTCAACAATTAAGTATGGTACTGGAACAGGTGGGTCGAGATTAGTAACAGGGACATCTGATTTACATTCGAAACTCGAAAAAGAGATTGCCAAATTTAAAAAGACCGAAGATTCCTTAGTTTTTAGCTCAGGATATCTAGCTGCCATTGGTACTATATCTTCAGTAATGGACAAAGATGATATGATTTTTAGCGATGAGCTGAACCACGCTAGTTTAATTGATGGTGCAAGGTTGTCCAAGTCGAAAATAGTTATATATAAACACACAGATATGAATGATTTAGAGTCGAAACTTAAAAAAAATAAATCTTTTAAAGGAAAAAAGATGATTTTAACTGATAGTGTGTTTAGCATGGATGGTGACATAGCACCTTTAGATATCATTGTTAAATTATCGAAGAAATATAATTGTATATCTATGATTGATGAAGCGCATGCTACTGGTATTTTGGGACCAAACGGAAGTGGAGCATCTGAGATGTTTAAAGTTCAGAATAAAATTGATATATGCTTAGGAACTCTGTCTAAAGCAATCGGTTCAATCGGGGGCTATATTGCTGGCTCTAAAGATTTAATTGATTATTTAAAAAATAAGGCAAGATCTTTTATTTTTGATACTTCCTTACCTGCTGGGTCTCTTAGTGCATCTCTAAAGGCTATTGATTTAATTAGGAATACACCAAAACTTAGGGATAAATTGAATAAGAATATTAAATATTTTCAGAGCTATCTTGATAGTTCAAGCTTTAATTATTTAAAATTTAACACTCCAATAATTCCTATAATTATTGGAGATGAAAAGAAAGCACTTACATTTTCAAAATTCTTACTTAAGAATCAAATCTATGTCCCCGCTGTAAGGCCACCGTCGGTCCCGAAGGGTGAATCTAGAATAAGAGTAACTCTAATGTCTAGTCATAAGAAGAAGCATATTCACAAGCTAATTGAAACTATGAGAAAACTAGAAAGAATTACTTTTTAATCTAATTTAAATAGTAAATTATATTGCAGGAGGTAAACTTTTAAGAGATTCGAGATATGGCTAGAAAAGAAGAAGATTTTAACCTTTTTTGGAAGTTACTTTTAGGAAGAAAGGTTGACAAGAAGAAAGCAAGAATTGAATTCCTCAAGGTTCAAACAGATCTTACCTCAGAAGAGCTAGCCTCGAGGTTTAATAGTTTATATAAAATAACAGGTGAAGAAAGATTTGTCCCTCATCCACAAAGATGGTTAAGAAACGAAAGGTGGAACGACGAGATTTATGAAGAGGTTAATGGTGAAAAAGTTTATCGAAATGATAAGGGGTTTATAATCTCTAAGGAAGAGTGGGAGAATAAAAAGTAATCTTTTGACATTATGAAAAAAGTAATTTTCTTACTCTTGGACGGTGCTCGAAGGGATTCCCTGGAGAGGCATTTAGTGAATGGCTTAATGCCAAATACGAAAAACCTGATTGATGAAGGAGGAAGTTTATCGAGTGCTATCTCAGTCTTTCCTTCTACTACAGGTCCAGCATATCTTCCTTTTATAACCGGATTGTTTCCTGGCAATGCAAATATGCCGGGAATAAGATGGTTTGACAAAGTTGAGTTTTCTCGAAATCGAAACTCGCTTTCATCACACAGAAGCTATGTGGGAGTCGAAGGTTTACTGTTCAATAGAGATTTGAAAAAATCTCAGGCTACAATTTTTGAAATTGTTAAGGATTCGAGGTCGATATTTAACGAAATAACAAGAGGTCTGCCTAATAGCTCTGATTTAACGAGAGTATCTAAGATTTACCACAAGATGAAATCTCATTTCTCAGGATCTCAAGTTATAGACAATGTGGCTTCAGATAAGATGCTGCAGTCAATTAATTCTGATGCACAGTTTGTTTTTTGTTGCTTCCTAGGCGTAGATTCTAATTCACATATTTCAGGCTGTGATAGTCAACCAGTAATAGACTCATATGCTAATTTTGATTATCAACTTGGATTAATTATTAAAAAGTTGAAAGACTTGAATCAATTCAACGATACCTTACTTATAGTTACTAGTGATCACGGACATTCAAATACCCACTCACATTTAGATTTAGTAGGTTTATTATCAGATAGTGGCTACAAAGTCTTTTCATATCCATTGGTCCATAAAAAGTATTTAAATGATTTAGATGCCTCTGTTATGGTTTCTGGAAATTCTATGTCGCATATATATTTAAGGAAAGATAAGGATTGGTCGAAGAGTTTTACTTTTAAAGATTCTGAAAATTTAATAGAGAAACTATTAACATATGAGGCCATCGATATAGTTATGACAAGGAATGAAAAAAGCCAAATAGTAGTCAATAGCAAGAAGGGGATAGCCCTTTTGGAGGATAAAGAAACTGGGGTATTGTATACACCACTTTTAAATGACCCATTTGGCTATGAAGGCATCAAGGATTTTCTTAGTTATGAAGAGGTGCTAGAGCAGACTTTTGATACATCATATCCTGATGCGTTAACTCAGATAGTTCAAATCTTTAAATCCACTCGTTGTGGGGACATTGTCGTTAGTGCGCAAACGGGTTTTGACTTAAGAAGTAATTTTGAGTTTCCCGAGCATAAGTCATCTCATGGTTCATTAAAAAGTGACCATATGAATGTCCCATTAATATTTAATAAAAGAGTTGTAGAAAGCAAGATTAGAACAGTAGACTTGTTTCCTACCATGTTAGATTTTCTAGATTTAGAATGTCCGAATAAGATTGATGGTATTAAGTTAGAGGTTAATTAGCTCATCTTTTGAGAGTAACTTTTTCAAATCTGCATGAACTAATTCTTCTTTAGATTTTAGGGTAGCAGAAAGCTCTTTAACTAGTCTCTTAAAGGCATTTTCAAGGATTTTTTGTTCACCAAAAGATAATTCTTTGTTCCTAGATATGTCATTAATCTCTCTAAACACTTCACCAGCCATAATGATGTTTCCAGTCTTTAGTTTTTCTGTATAGGATCTGTACCTCTTGTTCCAACTCAGGTTTTCTTCGATTTTGTACTTTGTTTTTCCCTTTATTAACGACCATAAGGTCTTAACTTCATTTTTCTTTGCTAAAGGCCTCAGTTCTTTAGCTTGAACGGAATTTTTGGGAATCATGACAGTTATATCACTATCAACAACCTTAAGAATCAAAAACTGATGAGAGACACCGGCAATCTCTTGTTTTTGGATTCCGGTTACGGTAACCAAGCCATGAGATGGGTAAACTGCTTTATCTCCGACTTTATACATAATATATTATCTCACATTAAAGGCTTATCTTCAATTTGATTATGATTCTTGACTATCTATTTATTAATGATTTATATTCAATTTATGACCTTAAGAAAGTTCTTAGATGTTTATAAGAAATCTCTCAAGACAAAAGGTAAGAGTGATAATACAATTAGTCTATACAGTAGAGATATAATAATCTATCTTGAAAAAGTAGATAATTTTGATATTGACACTCCTTACACTAAGTTCATCCCTCATTTTCAAAAAGAAAAAATACTAAATTACTTTACAGAGCTTAAAAATTCATACAAAAAAAGGACTGACGGAGTTGAAATTAATAAGCTTTACCGAACCTTAAACAGAAAGCTTTCTGGCTTTTCAAAGTTCTTAGATTTTTTAGTTCGAGAGAAAGAAATTAAGGAAAATTTTTTAAATGGATTCGATAGAACTAATATAATTAAGAAAAATAGAGAGGTAATTAGTAGGAACTACACCAAATGGATACCCGAAGAAGAGTTGTCCAATTTTGTTCATGATTTAATCGAGAACCTAAAAGACAACCCTGCCTCATATAATATTCAAAGAGATACTATCATAATCCTTTTGTTAATTTTTACTGGTCTCAGAGCGAGTGAGTTAAATAAAATTAAATTAATTGATTTAGATCTAGAAAATAATTTCATCCATAATGTAAGAAGAAAAAGAGGAGTAATTTCTGAAATTCCAATCGAAAAATACTACTTAAAGCCTTTGTTGTTAAATTATCTAATTATTAGATCTAATCTTAATCAAAACAGCTCAGAATATCTCTTTATTACAAAGAATGGATTGGCAATAGATAGACACTTAGTCTATAGGGCAGTTTCTAAATTTTCGAAGATTTTTTTAGGCAGAAGGATTCATCCTCACATCTTAAGACATACCTTTGCAACTGTCATGTGTATGAATGGAGCAAATATCTCTGATGTAAGGGACATGCTAGATCATAAAAATATCTCTTCAACCGAATTGTATGAGCATGTTAATAAGATTAAAAATAAATACGATGTAATCAATAATTTTGCCTCAACAGATAAGCTAAACTAAGGTTTTGTGGTCTAATATCTTATTGAAAATCACATAAAGATCAAATAGAAGATAGAGATTCTTATAAATATCTTTTATAATTCTTCCCTAAATGATATGAAAGATAATTTAAAAATTGCAAAAACATTAATAGAGGCTTTACCTTATATTCAAGAATTTAGAGGTAAGACTGTGGTCTTGAAATTTGGGGGCAGTATTGGCTCTAAAGAATTTGCTAACTTCTCTAGAGATTTAGTCTTAATGAAGTTTGTTGGAATCAACCCAGTTGTAGTTCATGGAGGTGGGACAGAAATTACGAAAGCCCTTTCTAGCTCAAATATTAAGGCTAATTTTGTTAACGGATTAAGAGTGACATGTGATAAAACAATGGAGATAGTCGAGAAAGTTTTGGTTGGAAAAGTTAATAAACAGATTGTTTCTAAGATAAAATCAAATGGTGGCGTGTCCGTCGGTTTGTCAGGAAGAGACCATGAATTACTAAAGGTAAAAAAGATTAAATCTTCAAAAAAAGGAGTAGATTTAGGAAGAGTTGGGGAAATAGTAAAAGTTAATGTGGCTCATATATTTGAACTGCAGAACAAGGGGTATATACCTGTTATTGCACCAATTGGTTTGAATAGTAAAGGGCTCGCCTATAATATTAATGGTGATTATGCAGCTTCAAAAATTGCCTCATCATTAAATGCTGAAAAACTTATTATACTTACAGACGTAGAAGGTATAAAAGATAAAGATAATAATCTAATTTCATCTATTTCTAAGAAAAGTGCTAATTCGTTAATTAAGAGTGGAGTTATAGCTTCTGGAATGGTTCCCAAGGTAAAATGCATGATAGATGCGTTAACTGAAGGGGTTAAGAAAGCCCATATTATTGATGGAAGAATACCCCATTCCTTAGTATTGGAGACTTTTACAGATTCTGGAATAGGGACTGAGATATTGCTATGAAACTAGACAAAATACTTTCAGAGAACAATAAATATTTAATCCAAAACTATCAAAGATTCCCGATAGAGATGGTCAAGGGAGATGGATCATATGTTTGGGACTCTAAAGGCAAAAAGTATTTAGATTTTATTTCTGGTATAGCTGTAAATAACTTGGGACATAATAATAAAAAAGTTAATAAAGCTATCTTGAGTCAAGTAAGTAAGATGTTGCATATTTCAAACCTTTTCGTTATAAAAGAACAGGTTAATTACGCAAAAGAATTATGTAAGAATAAAGCAGGGTATAAGGCTTTCTTTTGTAACAGTGGCACTGAAGCAAACGAAGCTGCATTTAAGCTCGCTAGAAGATGGGGACTATTAAACGGAGAAAAAAGTAAAATTGTTTCTTTTTCCGGAGCTTTTCATGGTAGAACCTTTGGTTCTTTAAGTGCTACTTCACCTAAAAAATACAGATATGGATTTTACCCATTAACTCCTGGTTTTAAGAGTGTTCCATTTAATGATGTCGATAAGTTGGAAGCCTTAGTAAAAAAAGATAAAAAGATTGCTGCTATCATAGTTGAGCCAATTCAAGGCGAAGCAGGTGTTAAATTTAGCAGTAAGAATTTTTTAAAAAAAGTTGAGTCAATTTGTAGAATCTATAATATATTATTTATAGTTGACGAGGTTCAAGTTGGTATTGGAAGAACTGGTAAAACTTTCTGTCACGAACATTATAATATAAGTCCAGACGTCATTACCTTAGCAAAAGCCTTAGGTGGGGGTTTGCCTTGTGGTGCAATGCTAGTTAATCCTAAATTCTCTGATTTCTTAACACCGGGTTCACATGGAACTACAATGGGTGGGAATCCCCTGTCTATGGCAGCTGGAATAGCCTCATTCAAGCAGATATCAAAAAGAACTTTTTTAGAATCAGTTGAAAAAAAAGGTAATTTCTTTTTAAGAAAATTACAGAAAATCGAAAATAATTCAATGATTAAAGAGGTTAGAGGGTTAGGTCTAATCTTGGCTATCGAGTTCAATTCTGATGCGGTAGCTAGAAAATTTTGCTCCTATTGTCTTAAAAAGGGTTTGCTAGTGATTCTTACAGAGAAATATAATGTTAGAATTTTACCCCCTTTAAATGTTAAAATTAAGGAAATAGATGAAGCTATGAAAATTTTTCTAGATGCCCTGGAGCAAATTTATGACTAAATCACTTCTTTCTGTTTCAGATTTAAGTAGAAAAGAAATAGAAAAAATTTTTAAGAAAATGAATAATTTTAAGACTAAATCCTTTATGAGATATAAAGGAAAGTCTGTTGGTTTGTTGTTTGAGAAGCATTCCACAAGAACAAGGCTTTCTTTCGAAGTAGCTATCTCCAGGTTAGGGGCTTATCCAATCTATATAAATAAGTCGGACACGCAGATCTCAAGAGGCGAGTCAATTGCAGAAACTGCAAAAATATTTTCTTTGTACTTAGATGCCTTAATTTACAGAACCTCAGATCAAGAAAATATGAAGAAATTCCATGAATCATCATCTATTCCTATAGTTAACGCATTATCTGATGATGAG
This sequence comes from bacterium, assembly GCA_018654605.1. Taxonomy (GTDB): domain Bacteria; phylum Desulfobacterota_D; class UBA1144; order UBA1144; family UBA1144; genus TMED58. The sequence continues at coordinate 22,431 of JABILG010000016.1, read as the reverse complement.
CACCCAACTCAAATTATTTCTGATGTCTATACGATTAATGAACTTTTAAAGAAAAAGAATTTACAAAAAATGAAAATTGTTTATTTTGGTGATGGAAACAATATAGCCAATTCTTTATGTATTATAGCTGACATTCTTAACTTAAACCTCGTTATATGTTGCCCTAAAAGCTATGAACCGGATTTAAAAAAATTAAATTTGGTAAATTCTAATATTATTATGGAAAACAATCCCAAAAAAGCAGTTCATAAGGCTGATGTTATTTATACTGATGTTTGGACTAGTATGGGTATGGAAAAACAAGAAAAACAAAGATTGAAAGACTTTAAGGATTATCAGGTTAATCAAGATCTAACGTCTCTAGCAAATAAGTCCCATATCTTTATGCATTGTTTGCCTGCTCACATAGATGAGGAAGTTACATTAGAGGTTCTTCATTCGAAGAACTCAGTAATTTACAAGCAAGCTGAAAATAAAGTTTACGCTGCGATGGCTATATTGGACTTTCTTCTAAGTTAGATTGCAACATAGCTTTTCTTCTTCTATCTTTGTGGAACGTTAAAGCAAACCTATGTGCCTCGTTTCTTGCATTTATTAATATATTTAAAGCTTTAATATTTCCTGAAAAGTCAGCGGGTTTAGATTTGTTCATTGTATATATCTTATCAATCTTTTCATTCTTCTTAGGTTTAGCGATAGAGGCAATATCTATATTGTTAAGATCTAACTTCGCTATCTTATTGAGATGACCTTTGCCGCCATCTAGAAGAATTAAATCGGGGGGCTCCCAACCTTTATCATTGATTCTATTTAATCTACGATTCACAGCCTCACTCATCATTGCATAGTCATTTGGCCCTTGCGTAGTAATTTTGAATTTCTTATATTTACTCTTGTCAGGTGTTCCGTTTACGAAAGTTACCATTGAAGCTACAGGATTAGTACCTTGTGTGTTGGAAATATCAAAACATTCTATTTTGTTAGGTAGTTTTTTAAGATTAAGTGCAACTTTGATATTATTTAATAATAAGTTTATTTCTTCTTCTTCTCTTATATTTTGAACAATGTAGCCTTCTGCATTATCTGTTGCAAGTTTCATTAATTGATGAGCATTCTTTACAACAGATATCTCTATTTTACTTTTAGAAAAAGTGAAATCACTTAAATCTTTCTTTAACTCTGAAATATATGGAAAATCTTTAGCTATGATTATTTTTTTTGGGATAGATGTTTTTTTTGAATAAAACTGTGAAACTAATTGATAAATATCTAGATTGATATTTTTTGATTTTGTCTCTATATATAAGTTAGCCTTATCTATTAAGTACCCACCTCTAAAAAAAAGAATTACGATCTGAATTTTCTTATCTAAAATGTAGAATCCTACAACATCAGTATTTGTTAACTTTTCTTTGGGCGTGGGATTAAAGTAGTAATTATTTGATAGGAGTGATAACTCATCCCTGTAGAACGAAGCTTCCTCAAATTGCTCATTTTGCGCCATTCGATTCATCTTTTCCACTAATTCTTTTTTTAACTTTCCAATCTTTCCTCTAAATATTGCTTTGATCGACGAGATGTTCTTATTGTAAGCATCTTTCAGAGTTTCTTCATCGCAGGGTCCGAGACACATATCAATATTCTTATAAACACACGCTCTCTTTTTATGAAGGTTAAATTTAGTTTCGCTACAATCTCTTATTCCAAATATTCTTTGGAATAATTTCTTGGTCTTCTTTAGCCCATCTGATGATCTGAATGGGCCCAAATATATAGATTTTGAGTCGTCACACTTTCTTGATGAGGAGATTCGTGGAAATTCTTTATTTAGTTCAATTCTAAGTGAAGCGTAAGTTTTGTCATCTTTGAGCATTATATTGTACTTTGGTTGCCTTATTTTAATGGTTTTACTCTCTAGCATTAAAGCCTCTTCTTCACTATTAGTTGTGGTAAAGTCTATCCCCCATGCTTCTTTCATAAGAAACGCTATGTTTAGTCTGCTGTCTCGTGATTTAGAGAAATATGAAGAAATTCTCTTTTGAAGATTTTTAGCTTTTCCAACATAAAGAGTTTCGTTCTCCTTGTTTTTAAATATATAAATGCCTGGTTTAGTGGGAAGATTCTTTATAATAACTTCATTAATTCTCATAATTAGTATGTTAGCTGATTTTAAAAATTTAGAAAATCAGCTAAGTTTTAGATAAGGTTTGAGTTTTATATGTTAAAAAAAGAAAGAGCAATCTACATTATCAACAAACTTGAAGAAATTTATCCTGAGACTCCAATACCATTGGATAGTAAAACAAAATTCCAACTACTGATAGCGGTTCTTCTTAGTGCTCAATGTACAGACAAAAGAGTTAATAAAATTACTCCCAAACTATTTACTTTAGGTTCAGATGCTCTAAAAATGTCCAAGCTTTCTTTGGATATTATTTATAAAATTATAAGACCCTGCGGTCTCGCGCCACAAAAGTCAAAAGCGATATTAGGCTTATCAAAAATTCTGATTAAAAAGTATGAAGGAGAGGTGCCAGAAGACATAATGTTACTCGAACAGCTCCCTGGAGTAGGACATAAAACCGCTAGCGTGGTCATGTCTCAAGGTTTTGGTCACCCGGCTTTTCCAATAGATACTCATGTTCACCGTTTAGCACAAAGGTGGGGTTTAACTAAAGGCAAGAATGTGAAAGAAACTGAGAGGGATTTGAAAAATATTTTTCCTAAATCACTTTGGAATAAATTACATCTTCAAATAATTTTTTATGGTCGTGAATTCTGTACAGCTAGGGGGTGTAACGGTATAAATTGTGAGATTTGTAAGACATGTTATCCGAATCGAGTTAAACCTTTTAACGCAATAAAACCTTAAAAGGATTTTACCGTCTTAATAAAACAAGAGGCTCTAATTTAGAATTATGAGCCTCTTTTTAGAATTTTAAACACCGTAATAAAGAACAAATTCATACGGGTTAGGTCTTGTTCTCCAAGGAGTCACCTCTTCATCCATTTTATAATCTATGAATCCTTGTATAAGTTCTTTAGTGAAAACATTTCCTTCTAGTAGGAATTTATGATCTTTTCTTAGAGCCTCAAGAGCTTCGGCAAGCGAGGCTGGAACATTAGGATACTTGGCAAGCTCTTTCTCGGAAAGCGTATAGATATCCTTTTCAAGTTCGGGTGTTGGTTTGATCTTATTTTTAATTCCGTCCATACCTGCCATAAATAAAGCAGCAAAAATAAGGTAGCAATTACCTGCGGGATCTGGAAATCTCGTCTCAATCCTTTTAGCTTTTGGGCTTTGTGAATACATAGGTATCCTTATCGCGGCACTTCGGTTTCTAGCGGAGTGAGCGAGAACTATGGGTGCTTCATATCCTGGAACTAATCTTTTATAAGAATTAATAGTTGAATTTGAAAAAGCACAAATTGCACGAGCATGCTTTAGTACTCCACCTATATAGTGAAGGGCCATATCGCTAAGACCAGCATATTTATTTCCCGCAAATAATGGTTTTGATCCTTTCCAAATCGATTGGTGAACGTGCATTCCTGAGCCATTATCTGCATAAACAGGTTTAGGCATAAAAGTTGCAGATTTACCATGCGCTTTAGCTACATTCTTTACTATGTATTTGTACCAAAGCGTATCATCGGCCATTTGCCTTAAGGGAGCAAAGCGAAGGTCAATCTCAGCTTGACCTGGACCACCTACCTCATGATGGTGACATTCAACCGTAAGGCCACATTCTTGCATCACTGACACCATTTCTGAACGGATATCATTATAAGTATCTTGAGGAGAAAGTGGAAAATATCCTTCTTTATATCTAATTTTATGGCCAGTATTTGGAACTTCGTCTTCTCCCATATTCCATTCTGCTTCAACTGAGTCTACAGAATAAAAAGCAGTATTTGGTGTGGACTCATATCTGATATCATCAAATATAAAGAATTCTAATTCAGGACCAAAAAATGCTGTATCACCAGCACCGGATTTTTTCAAATAGTCTTCAGCCTTCGTAGCTACATATCTAGGATCGAGATCGTACCTTTCACCGGTCAGTGGATCTACAATATCACAAATCATTGCTAAAGTAGGATAGGCAGTAAATGGATCAACTTTTGCTGTAGTAGGGTCAGGCATTATCAACATATCACTATTGTTAATATCTTTCCATCCTCTTATGCTTGAACCATCAAAGCCCATTCCATCTTTAAAGGTTCCTGCATCAATCTCTGATACAGGGAAAGTAGTATGTTGCCAAGTTCCTAACAAATCACAGAACCTTAAATCAACAAATTCAATTTTTTTTGCTTTAATTAACTTTAAAACATCACTAGCTTTATAACTCATTTATTCCTCCAATTTTTAAAAAATCTAAATGGCAGAGTCCCCAGACTCTCCAGTTCTTATTCTTATTGCTTGTTCAACAGGAATAACAAAAATTTTCCCGTCTCCTATTTTATCTGTGTTAGCAGATGATTGAATAGCTTTTACAACGCTATCAACTTTATCGTCAGCAACCGCTATATCAAGTTGAATTTTAGGGATGAATTCAATCTCGTATTCAGCACCTCTATATACCTCAGTGTGCCCTTTTTGTCGTCCGAATCCTTTAACTTCAGAGACTGTCATACCAGTTACACCGACACCCTTTAGTGCTTCTTTAACATCGTCAAGCTTAAATGGTTTAATAATTGCTTGAATCATTTTCATAGTAAATTCCTCCAAGTATTTTCTGTCAATACTTATAATATTAGTATTGACATAAATATAAAAATTAAGAAAAAACTAACATTCTCAATTATTTGGTGGCAATAGATGTGCCAATTAAGGAATTATTTTCTAGCGCTGAATTTTAACCCAGCTTTAGCTCTATCCCATGTTTTTGTTGTAATTTCTTTTAGCTGGGCAACCTTAACTTTTTGGGTGGCTGTAACAGGAAAGCCTCCATCGAAAATTTCAATAAACCTTGGAACCATTGCAATTATTGCTTTTTCAGCCATCCATTTACAGAATTCGATTTCATCAAATTTTTCACCATTTTTAACAATAATATTTAGCTTTAATTCGTCATCAGAAATTTCAGGAAGCCTTACTCCTACAGCTATTGCGTCCTGTATTGAAGGATACTCTAAAGCTAAGTCAGCTACAGCGGTTGGATCAACGTTTTCTCCAGAGACTCTAAGTCGGGAGTATCGTCCCATGAAATAGAATCTTCCGTCAGTACCAGCTGCAAAAATATCATCTGAATTGAAGAATCCATCATCATCAAAAGCCTCAAGAGTTCTTCTTTTGTCTTTAAAATATTCATTTAATGTTGTATTTGGAATGTGAGGTTTAATAAAGAGCAAGCCCTTTGCAGAATCTGGGGGCGTCTTCTCTATGGTTGGATCCCAGGTAGGCTTTATAACCTTAGATATATTTTCTGGATCTCTAATTTCTAAATAATAGCCTTCAACAGGATACCCACAAGACCCAACTCTTTGATCTTCGGGACTCTTCCATAGTGGCATCCCCATTTCAGTTGATCCATACCCTTCCACAATTTTAAGATTAAATCTTTTCTCAAAAGCCAGGACATTTTTGGGTGCTGGGCCTGCAAGGACAGTTCTTATTGAATGCTTTTTATCGAATTCACTTTCTTTAGATGACCATAAGTATTCAGAGACTGCACCTAGAAAATTTGTAACAGTTGCGCCACAATCATGAGCCCATTTGAAGAAATTTGAAGCAGAAAACTTAGGAAAGAAAACAGCTGTTGCACCAGAACCAATAGAAGCAAAAAGGCACATAGCTTGCGCGTTTGCGTGCCCAAGAGAAAGTACGCTCATTAATGTATCTTCTGATCTTATACCTTGGTATTGAAGATAGCTTCTTACTGTCATCACAACTCCGCCATGCTCACGAACAACTCCTTTAGGCATACCGGTAGTTCCTGAGGTAAACATGCATCTTTCTTGGTCTTTTATGCCGATAGCTATATTTGGATTTTCATCAGAAAAATTATAAAGCTCATCAAAAGACCTAACTTCTATTCCATTAAGATTTTCAGGGATATCACTTGAGTTTCCAGCAATATATATAACTTTTAAATTTTCTAATTTATCTGAGATTTCTTTAATTAGAGGCAGTCCACTGATATCTACAACTAATACACTCATCTCAGAGTAATTAATTACATATGCTAATCTTTCTCCCTTTTCATCTTTATTTATGGGAACCTGGACACCACCAGTTTTATGAGTACCAAGGATTGAAAAAACAAATTCGGCAGAATTTAGCATATACATGCCAACCTTGTCGCCTTTTTTAATTCCAAAATCAATAAGTCCGTTTGCTACTTGATTGGACTTTTGGTTTGTTTCTAGATACGAATATTCTTCGATTATCTTTCCATCAGAATTTCCAATCTTAAACATGAGTTTGTCTGGATATTTCTGAGCACCAGATTCAAGATATTTTGTTAAAGGTTTCCATTCGTTTACAATGTCAAAGGGACCATTTGGGAGTGTTCCCACTCCCAAGTATTCTTTTTTTACGGGTTTAAAGCAAAGTTCCATTCAAGCTTACTTTCTAGAGCTAAACTTAAGTCCAGCTTTTGCCCTATCCCAAGTTTTGTCTGATATTTCTTTAAGCTCAGCAACTTTTACCTTTTGAGTGGCAGTCATCGGATAACCACCTTCAAAGACTTCAATAAATCTAGGGACCATGGCTACTATGCATTGTTCAGCCATCCATGTGCAGAATTCGGCCTCATCAAATTTCTCTCCATCTTTTACAATCACATTTAGCTTTAATTCATCATCAGATACGTCAGGTAGCCTTAAGCCAACTGCAATTGCATCTTGAACCGCAGGATGCATTAGAGCTAAATCAGCTACAGCAATTGGATCTACATTCTCACCAGAAACTCTTAGTCTTGTATGTCTTCCAATGAAATAATATCTACCGTCTATACCGCAAGCCATGACATCATCTGAATTAAAGAACCCATCATCATCAAATGCCTCACGAGTTCTTCTTTCATCTTTAAAATACTCATTTAGGGTCGTATTAGGAACTAATGGTCTAATATACAAGATACCTTTTGCGGAATCTGGGGGAGTGTCGTCAACATAGGGATCCCAATGTGGTCTAACAACCTCCTCAATATTTTCAGGGTTTCTAAGTTCAACATAAAAGCCTTCAGTTGGATAACCCATTGATCTATCTCTTTGGTCTTCAGGATTTTTCCATAAAACCATTCCCATTTCTGTTGAACCATATCCGTCAATTACCCTTAAGTTGAATCTTTTTTGGAATTCTATTAAATTTCTTGGTGCGGGCGAACCGAGCATGATTCTAATATTATGTTTTTGGTCATATTCACTAGGTTTTGCGGACCATAAATATTCTGCAACCGCTCCTAGCATGTTTACACAAGTCGCTCCGCAATCATGAGCCCACCTGAAGAAGTTAGATGCAGAAAATTTTGGAAAGAAAACAGCAGTAGCACCAGCTCCAATAGAAGTGAACAAACACATTGCTTGTGCGTTCGCATGTCCGAGAGAAAGTACGCTCATTAGTACGTCATCATTTCTAATTCCTTGTTGTTGTAAATAAGCTCTTACAGTTAAAACTACACCTCCATGCTCTCTAACAACACCTTTGGGCATACCAGTTGTTCCAGATGTAAACATACACCTTTCTTTGTCATCTATGCCAACATCAACGTTTGGATTTTCATTTGAACCTTCATATAGTTTGTTAAATGGCTCACATGGTATATCGCCAATTTTGTTAGGCACATTAGCGGCATCACCCGTTACATAAATAGTTTTAAGATTTTCTAATTTGTCTGCTATGTCTTCGATAAGTGGAAGGCCAGAGTCGTCTACAACTAGCGCAACCTGGTCAGAATAATTAATTATGTAAGCAAGACGTTCACCTTTTTCATCTTTATTGATTGGAACCTGGATACCACCCGTTTTATGAATTGCAAGGATTGATAAAACAAATTCTGCACAGTTAAGCATGTACATGCCAACTTTGTCACCTTTACCTACTCCAAGCTTTATTAAACCATTTGCAACTTGGTTAGATTTTTCATTTGTTTCTTTATAAGTATAAGTCTCCACGACTTCACCTTTTCCATTTGCAATCTTAAACATTGCTTTATCAGGAAAGTTTAACGCGCCAGCCTCTAAATATTTTGTCATAGGCTGCCATTTGTCGGTATCATCAAAGCTCCCATTTGGTAAAGTGCCGGGACCAGTAAATTCCTCGGATCTAGTTTTAAATAATAATTCCATTAGCACACCCCTTTTAAATTAAAAATAAATATAAAGGTTGCCATATTTTTTGAAGACTTTAAAGTATGTAGTAAATTATAAATAAAATGATAAATTGATAGTTGGATTAGAATTCCTAATAAAGCGTTGCTTTTCTTATTTTTTTGACAAAAATTCCAATTTTTTTACATATATTTAGTTTATTTCCTAGATTATCTTCTATTATTTTAATAATAGCACTTCCTATTACAATCCCATTGGATAATCTTTTTAGTTCTTTAACATGTTTTGGGTCCGAAATACCAAAGCCAACACATACAGGTTTTTTCGTTCTTCTTCTAACTTTGTTAATAAACTTTTTTATATTAATATCCAAACTTTTTCTAACACCGGTTACCCCAGTAACTGAAACCAGGTATATAAATGAATTAGAAAGCTTAGCAACCATCTTTATCCTTTTCTCTGTGCTTGTAGGAGCAAGAAGGTAGACTAAATCGATTCCTGCCTCATTAACTGCATTCTGTGTTTCCTCAGCCTCTTCTGGAGGTAGGTCGACAATTAGTACTCCATTTCCACCAGCTTTTTTGATGGACTTCATAACTTTCTTTAAGCCATATTGTAGGAAGGGATTAAAATAACCAAAGAGAATAATGGGAGTTTGATATTTTATTCTAAAATTCTCAATTAATTTGAGAGAATCGTCTATATTCACTTTTTTCTTTAATGAGCGTTCTGTAGCCTTTTGTATTGTTGGACCATCTGAAATTGGATCAGAAAAAGGTATACCAAGTTCAATAATGTCTACACCATTTAAGGCTAAAGTTTCAAGTATTTTTGCAGAACTTTTTAAATCTGGATCTCCTGCCGTTACATAAGAGACAAAACAAGCTCTATTGTTTAGATTACATTCTTCAACAGTTTTGATTAAACTCATTTAAGATATCTTCCTCTTGTTTAAAAAATCTCTAACAGACTGTAAGTCCTTATCTCCCCTACCTGATAGATTCACAATTACTGACTGATTCTTATTCATTCTCTTTGCTGCTTTCATGGCATAAGCTAGCGCATGTGCTGTTTCTAGTGCAGGTATTATCCCTTCTTTTTCTGAAAAATATTGCAATGCCTTTACAGCTTCAATGTCATTTATAGATTTGTATTCTACTCTTTTAATATCATTCAAGAAGGAATGCTCTGGACCTACTCCAGGATAATCCAGTCCAGCAGACACAGAGTGTGTTTCAGTTATTTGCCCAAATTTATCTTGGAGAAGATAAGTTTTGCTGCCATGAAGGACTCCTTTAGTGCCGGCCGATATACTGGCTGAATGTAGGCCAGTTTTTATCCCACTGCCTCCAGCTTCAACTCCAACCATTTTTACTCCTTTGTCATTTAAAAAAGGGTAAAACAGACCGATAGCATTTGACCCCCCTCCAACGCAAGCTACAAGTAAATCAGGAAGCTTAGATTGAATTTTAATTATTTGCTTACGAGTCTCTATACCTATTATAGATTGAAAATCTCTGACTATCATAGGGTAGGGGTGCGGCCCTGCGACACTTCCAATTATATAGAAAGTGTTATCAATATTCGTTACCCAATCTCTTAAAGCCTCATTTAATGCATCTTTAAGAGTCTTTGACCCTGATTTAACAGGTATAACTTTTGCTCCTAATAGCTCCATTCTTTGAACATTGATTGATTGTCTATAAGTATCTAGTTCTCCCATATAGACTTCACAGTCTAATCCGAGAAGTGCGCAAACTGTTGCTGTCGCTACACCGTGCTGACCAGCTCCTGTTTCTGCTATTATTCTTTTTTTCCCCATTAACTTTGCAAGTATTGCTTGGCCAACAGTATTATTAATTTTATGTGCCCCGGTATGAGCCAAGTCTTCTCTTTTTAAATAAATCTTAGCACCTTTTAAATCTTTAGTTGTTCTTTCTGCAAGATATAATGGTGTAGGACGACCAACAAAATCTTTAAGAAGTATATTAATTTTATCTCTGAATTTTTTATTATTTTTTATTTTCTTATATTCTTTCTCAAGTTCATCTAAAGCAGGCATTAAGGTCTCAGAAACAAATTTGCCACCATACTCGCCAAACCTACCATCCTTGTTTGGAAATATTTTTAAATTTTTTTTCATAATTTTATTAATCTTACTATAGTTTCAAGTTTTTTAACATCCTTTATGCCTGGTGATTCCTCGACTCCTGAGCAAATATCAAAAAAAGAAGTATTAGATTCTTTTATTGCGCTATTAATATTTTCTATTGAAAGCCCACCTGAAAGAATAATGTCTTCTCTGTTTACTACTCCTGAGATTAATTTCCAGTCAAAAGTTTTACCTGTACCACCACGTAATTCCTTATTGAAAGTATCAAATAAGAGGTAGTCTACATTGTATTTAGTGTAATCATTATTAGCTACAGAGCTAACAGAGAAAGCCTTTATGGTTTTACATTTAATTTTATTCGTAAAGCTAGGACTTTCATTTCCATGAAGCTGAACATAGTCAAGGCTCAACTCTTTTGCGATTTTATTAATCCTAAAGTGCTCCTCGTCGACAAAGACGCCAACTTTTTTAATTGGATACTTAGAAAGAGCATTACATATAGTTTTAGCTCTTTTTACTTCAATAAATCTAGGACTTGGTTTATAGAATATAAAGCCTACAAAGTCTACTTTTAGTTTTGCACATAATATTGCATCATCTAGTTTAGTTAGACCGCAAATTTTAACTTTATTCATCTCTGACTAATTTCAGATAATTAGATTTCATACTTTGAAAACTGAAGTTTTTCATTACATGAAGTTTAGCTGAATCTCCCATACTTGTTAATTTGCTCTTATTTGTAAAAGCTTGTTCTATTTTTCTTGCTATGTCATCTATATCTTCAGAATCGACTAAGTATCCATTTACTCCCTCTTGAATTAACTCTTGGGTTCCACTATCTCTAGAACCTATAACAGGCGTTCCTCTCGACATACTTTCGATAGCAACGTTCGGTAACCCTTCAATTTTAGAGTTCCATGTTCGATTGCATAATATAAAAGCATCTGCACAGTCATAGTATTTGTGGATTTCACGTCTTTCGATCCCACCTGGAAAGATAACATTATCTTCTAATCTTAATGATTTAACTAACGACTTATACTTTTCTTTATAGCTCCCTTCTCCTACACAAATATATTTAATATTCTTATTATTAATTTTAGCTAAAGCTTTAATGACAAAATCCTGCCCCTTTCTTGGCAAAAGCCTAGAAACAGTTAGTAGAATAAAAGTTCTTTCATTTTGTTTAATTTCTGGAATTAAGGACAAGTCTTTTTCACGTTGAACGAAACTTGAATCAATTCCATTATATATTAGCCTAATTTTATTATCTGAAAAGAATTCATTCTCTGATTCCATTAGTTTTTTAGTATTCATGCTTACAGCAATTATATTTTTAGAGTTTCTGTATAGTCTTTTAAGTAGAAACCTAGATATAATTTTAAAGATACTCTTTTTCTTTATTATTGATTGAATTCCAGAGCCAGCTATCCTAACAATTTGGTCAATCTCTTTATTGTTTAATAGTCCGCCGATAAGTTCAGCTTCTTCACCAAGAAAGATAATTTTATCTGGCTTGAAAGTCCTAATCATTTCTTTAATTTCAAAAAAACCAGAAATATACTGAGCAAGAGGTACTTTCTTGAAGTTTCTTCCTCCAACAAACCTTATTCTATGTGTACGAAAATTTTCCGGCTCTGTAAAATTATCTATTCCATAATCAGGGCAGCAAACAGTTAACTCATTCTCAGGGCTTAATATATCGGCAATCATTTTAGCTGAAGTAGCAATTCCACCCTGAAAAGGGGGAAATTCATGAGTGTATATCAGAATATTCATTTTTTAATTATATTGCATTATATAATATATAAAAGGTTTGGAATTAACGGTATAATTGTTTTACTTATTGGAGGCTATAAATGATAGGTGGATTAGGTATAGGAGAATTAGTAATCATTTTGGTTATTGTTCTTTTAATATTTGGACCAAATAAATTGGGTGATGTAGGTTCTGCTATTGGTAGAGGCATTTCTGGTTTTAAAAGAGCGATGAAAGACAAAGATTCTGAAGAAGATAAAGAAGAAGACTCTAAACTTTAACTATATCTTCTGAGCTAATTCTATTAGCACCCCATTAAGACTCTTAGGATGGGCAAATGCAACTAGTGTCTTGTTTAATCCCTCTCTGGGTGCTTGGTCAATCATTTCTATGCCATCTCTCTTTAGAGACTCTATACCTTCATATATATCTTTCACTAAGTAGCAAATATGATGCATGCCTTCTCCTCTTTTATCTAAAAACTTAAAAATAGAAGAATTTTCGATTATAGGTTCAAGTAGCTCAATAGCAGAAGAAGAAGAATCTTTGGGAACTAGCATTATTGCTCTTACACCCTGATCTGGAACAGTCTCATCATGTTGAACTATTAGACCCAAACTCTTCTGGTAAAGCTTGGCTGTATCGGAAGCATTCCGAACTGCAATTCCAATATGGTATAAGTCACCTACTTTAAAAATTTCCATAGCTAATTAATTTAATACATTAGAACCAATTCATCAAATTATTTTATAAGATTCATTTAGTTTTTTTGAGATAGTTAATATATTAAGGCCTTTTATTGCTGCATTTCTTTTGTTCTTTTCTAAAATTTCAGCCAGGGTTTCAGATAATTCTTCTTTAATTTCTATTACAAACCTTGTTTTTTTACTAGTTTTCTTCAAGGAAATAATTTCTCTAATTAAGTCATAGCAAACAATATCCTTCCTGGTTACTGCACCAGAACCATAGCATACGCTACAACTTTCGCTTACTAAGCTAGAAGTCCTATTGCCAATTTTTTGTCTTGTCATCTCAATAATTCCAAATTTCGACATTGGTAAAATTGAATGTTTAGCCTTATCTTTCTTCATGGACCCCTTAAAAATTTTAAACACTGCCTTTCTTTCCGATGAACTTTGAAGGTCTATAAAATCAATCAGAACAAGGCCACTAAGATTTCTGAGCATTATTTGATGGCCAATTTCCTTCGCCATAGCTAGATTGACACTAAGATTCGTTTCCTTCTTATTGTTAAGGCTTCTGCCTGAGTTAACATCAACAACGGTTAGCCCTTCTTTTTCTTCTATTAACAAAAAAGATCCATTTTTAAGATTTACTTTCTTGTGAAAGATTCTAGAGATTTCTTTATCAATTTTATTAAGCACAAATAAATCTTCTTTACTTGCTATTAGTTTAACCTCAGTCTTTTTTTCTTTTGGTCTAGAGCTGAAGATTTGCTTTTTAAAGTAATTGTATATTCTCCTGGAGTTGATTTGAATCTCGTTAGTATCGGAAGTTACCAGTTCTCGATAAATATTTTCAATTATATTATTTTCTTGATGCAAGAGGCTAGGTTCGCTTTGATTATTAAAGCCAGAAATAATTTCTTTCCATTTCATCTTAGTCTCTCTAATATCCTGCTCTATATCTTTAAGTTTTTGTTTTTCAGATGAGGTTCTAAGTATTATTCCAAGATTCTTAGTAGTAAATCTTTTAAGCGACTTTAGCCTTAATCTTTTCTCGTCGCTATTAATTTTCTTAGATATTCCAAAGAATTTTGGTTTAGCAATAATTACGCAAAATTTAGAGGGTAACGCAACAAAATCCGACACCTTAGGAGCTTTTCTTGGATCATAGTCACTAACGCACTGTACTAAAATGAAATTCTTATCTTGTATTTTGTATGAATCAGAGCTATCCGTATTAAAGTCAGCCTTTAAAGGGTGAAAGTTTGATAAAAATGCGCTTCTTTCGTTGTCGATTTTTACAAACGAAGCCTCAATCCCCTTAGCAGAAAGGTTCTTGCGTGCCTTATATATATTCCCCCTAATAGAGGCTTGTTCACTTGTATTGTCTATAAAGAAGTAAGATAGCTTTGAATTATCAAGCACAGCAATTCTTATTTGATCGAGTGTTTCGCTAATTATAATTTTTCTCAATTACTTTTCTTTATTAGATCAATTACATTCTGAACTAAGATTTCAGGCTCTAATAAACCATTTTCTAATTTATCTATCAACTCTTTAAATGTAGCAGTTTCTTTTGTTTTTTCCAATTCATTTCTCAATCGTTTCTCAACCATTGTATTTAGTTCGGATATTTTCCTTCTATTCCTTTTTTTGACAAGTGCACCGCTGGACTCTTCATGGGCCCTGAAGTCTAAGACCTCTTGAATTAGCTCATCTACTCCAATGTCATTTTCCGCTTGGGTTGTAAGGACTTTATTTTTACGAGAAGAGCTATCATGCTTTAACGAAACCATATAGTCAATTTCGCGAGCTAATTTTTCAGCACCACCTCTGTCAGCTTTGTTTACAATAAATATGTCACCAATTTCCATTAATCCGGCTTTCATAGCTTGAATTCCATCTCCAGCTTCTGGAACGAGTGTCACTAGAACTGAATCTGATATTTTTATTATATCCAGCTCAGTTTGTCCCACTCCAACAGTTTCAATTATTACAATATCCATTCCAAATATATCAAACAACTTAATCATTGAACTAGTTGAACTTGATAGTCCTCCTAGGTCTCCTCTGCTTCCAACGCTTCTTATGAAAACCGAAGTATCCAAAGAGTGTTCTTGCATCCTAACTCTATCTCCAAGTACTGCGCCACCAGTAAAAGGACTACTGGGGTCAATAGCTATAACTCCAATCTTAAGATCCATGCTCCTGAACTTTTTAATTATTTGATTAGTCAAGGTACTTTTTCCAGCACCAGGGGGACCTGTAACACCAATAGTATAGACTTTATTTGGTATGCGCTTTACAGAGTCTATTATTTTAAAGATAGATGAGGGGTCACTTTCTATTGAACTAATAAGTTTTGAAAGACAAACTCTATCATTAGTGATTAATCCTTTAATTAAATCTTTATAACTTCTTTTCATCAGCCTTCCTAATAATTATATCAAAATGAGATTTTTTTATTTCCATTACAGAAAGTCTAGATTGTTTAACGAGAGACATATCCTTTAATTCTTTGTCACTCTTAATCTCCCCTAAGGTTATACTTCTTTTTAAACTTTTCTTAAATTTAAGATCTACAACTACCCATTTCTCATCCTTTGTTGTAGGGTCCTGATAGAACTCCTTGGTAACAGTAGTTATCCCAACAATCTCTTTTCCTACATTGCTATGATAAAAAAACACTAAATCACCCTTTTTCATAGCTTTCATATTATTTCTAGCTTGATAATTTCTCACTCCATCCCAATATGTTGTATTATCTTTTATCATGTCATTCCATGAATATTTATATGGTTCTGATTTAACAAGCCAGTATCTCATAAAAATAAATTTAATTTATTAATTAATTTTTGTAAAATGTAATATGATGATTTTAGTTCCAGCAATAGATATAAAAGATAAAAAATGTGTAAGACTCTTTAAGGGGGATTACAGCAAAGAAACGATTTATTCTGATAATCCTTTAGAGGTGTCCGGGAAGTGGATTAAAGAAGGAGCTAGCCTTATACACCTTGTAGATCTCGATGGTGCACTTGAAGGAAGCACTAAGAACTTTAATATTATTAAGGAGATTGTTAGAGATGAAAATTGCAAGTTCCAGGTTGGTGGTGGAATTAGAAACATAGAAACAATAGAAAAGTACTTATCTATAGGGGTAGAAAGAGTTATTATTGGTACATCAGCTTTTACAGAAAAGGGTTTCCTTGAGAAAGCTTGTGTAAAGTTTGGTGGTAAAATTGCTGTAGGACTTGATATTAAGGATGGCAAGATTGCAATTAGGGGATGGAACACGAAAATTGACATGACTATAGAAGAAGCACTCTTAGATTTTAAAAATTTAGGTGTTTCCATGATTGTATTAACCTCAGTTGATAGAGATGGAACCTTAGAGGGTTTTAATGAAGATTTAATCGAAGACTATTTGAGAATCTCTGATATTCCAATAATAGTTTCAGGTGGAATAAGAGACTCTAGAGACTTAGAGAAGATAAAGAATCTCAAAAGTAAAAGTATATTTGGAGTAATTTTAGGAAAATCATTATACGAAAACACAATTAATTTAAGCGATAGCATAAAGGTGTATCAGGATGTTAGCTAAAAGAATAATACCTTGCTTAGATATAGATAAAGGAAGAGTAGTAAAGGGTGTTAATTTTGTAAATCTTGTCGATGCGGGTGACCCTGTTGAGATTGCTACAAAGTATAGCAATGAAGGAGCTGATGAGATTACGTTTCTTGATATTACAGCCTCAAATGAAGAAAGGAATATTATAATTGATACAGTTGAAAGAGCGGCTGAGGAAGTTTTTGTTCCTCTTACAGTAGGTGGCGGTGTTAGGAAGTTTGAAGATATAAAAGATTTACTAAGAGCGGGAGCTGATAAAGTTTCAATTAATACCTCAGCAATACTTAATCCTAAACTTGTAACAGAATCGGCAATGAAGTTTGGTTCCCAATGTATCGTAGTTGCTGTTGATATAAAAAGAAAAAATGCAGGGTGGGAAGTCTTTACTCATGGGGGTAGAAAATCTACGGGTTTAGATTGTGTAGAGTGGGTAAAAAAAATGCAAGATTATGGTGCCGGCGAGATTCTTCTTACTTCTATGGACCGAGATGGAACAAAAAAAGGTTACGATTTAGAGATTCTTTCAATACTTTCTGAAATTATAAATATTCCAATTATTGCTTCTGGTGGAGCCGGCTCCCTTCAGCATATAGCTGAAGCATTTACTTTAGGAAAGGCTGATGCCGCATTGTGCGCTTCCATCTTTCATTTTGGTGAATATAGGATTAATGAGGCAAAGAAGTATTTGTCCAATAAGGGGATATTGGTTAGGCAATGATAAATTTAAGAAAGAAGTTGGAAGTTAATGAGAAAAACCTCTTGTCCTCATACGCATCTTTAAGTAGCGAATCGATCGGTAGATCAAGAAAGGAAAAGAAATGTGAACTTAGAACTGAATATCAAAGGGATAGGGATAGAATAATTCATTCCAAATCCTTTAGGAGATTGAAGGATAAAACACAAGTTTTTCTTGCTCCTTATGGAGACCACTTCAGGACTCGACTAACTCATGTATTAGAGGTTTCACAAATTTCTAGGACTATCTCCAGATCACTTAGTCTTAATGAAGACTTATCAGAGGCTATTGCGTTAGGTCATGATTTAGGGCATACACCGTTTGGACATGCTGGAGAGCAGGCTTTAGATAAAATTCACAAGAACGGGTTTAAACATTACATGCAAAGCCTAAGAATTGTAGAATTACTCGAAAAGAATGGAAAAGGTTTAAATTTAACATTTGAGGTTAAGGATGGTATTTCGAAACATTCAAAAGGAACAGGGCCAATAGTTAATAAAAAAATCAAGATTCATACATTAGAAGGGCAGGTGGTGAGATTGTCGGATATTTTTGCTTACTTTACACATGATCTTGATGATGCTCTAAGGTCATCCTTGATTAAGAAAAAGGATATACCTTTAAAATTGATAAGATTTTTTGGTGATAAGCATTCTGAGAGAATATCAAAGGTTGTATCAGATACAATATTAAATACTGTGAATACCAATTATAAAACTGTAGCCATATCTAAGGAGCTAGAGGATAATCTAGTCGACATGAGAAGTTTTCTTTTTGAGAAAGTTTATTACAATCCAGTCATAAAGGTAAATTTTGAAAAAGCTAAGAAGGTTTTGATGGATTTGTATACATTCTTTTTGGTAAATGAAAAAGCTCTTAGAGAATTCTATAAGTTTAATAGTGGAAATTATTCAGATGATTGTTGCGATTTTATTGCTGGGATGTCAGATGATTTCGCATTAGAAATTCATAAATCTATATTTATCCCTAAGAAATGGTCTTTTGTAGATTTTAAAGTTTGATTTTGTAGGGAGATATCATAAAAAACTTAGGTTCTGTTCCATTTTTAAATTCAAAGCCACTTACATATTTATTTGACATAGGAGCTTATGATAATTATAAAACTCAACTTTTATTTCCATCAGATTTACTTAATTCTTTAATAAATAAGCAAAATTTTTTATCCTTACTTTCAATAGCAGACCATCTTTCTGATTCGAGAGTTGTGTCCCTAAATGATTACTGTATAAGCTCAGAGGGCAAAGTTGATAGTGTGGTTTTGGTTGCAACTTCAGATATTAAAGACCTTGAAAGAGTATATTTAGACCCCATATCTAAGAGCGCTAATCTTTTATATAAGGTGATTCAAGAAGATTTTATAAAGAAGAAGGTTGAATATGATTACTTAAGACCAGATATAGCAAATAACTATCAAATGAATACTGGGCAAGTAATAATTGGAGATCTGGCACTAAAATTTCTTTCACAAAGACCAGGAGGTATGAAGATTTATGACCTTTCGGAGCTCTGGTACTTAGAAACCTCCCTACCTTTTACGTTTGCAACTTTTAATTATTATCTTAACAAGCCTAATCCAAATGAAATAAAGTTAATTCATGATTCTTTCATAAGTGGAATGAGTAATATTGATAATATTCTTAAAGATTTTACCACTAAGTATGAGTCTAAAGTAGATTCTAAATTGATTGAGACTTATTTAAATGAAAGAATAATATACAAGCTTACAGAAAAGCACTTAGATGGAATTAACTTGTTTCATGAGCTATCTGCAAAATTTGCAAAATGGGAAAAAAGAAGTTTTAATAACATACTTTAAATATGAAAAAACTTATTACTTTAGGTCATAGCCCCGATGCAGACGATGCTTTCATGTTTTATGGAATATCCAAAGGTATTGTCTCATCTGAAAGATTTAGATTTGAACATATTATTCAAGATATACAGTCATTAAATTTGTTAGCTATCGATGGCAAGATAGATACAACCGCTGTTTCTGCTCATGCGTATACTAAAATTCATAAGACCTATAGAGTAATGGATTGTGGTGCAAGTATGGGCGATGGTTACGGTCCAATCTTAGTATCAAAAAAAGAGTTTGCTTCTGAAGAAGGACTTAAGATTGCAGTTCCTGGAAAATTGACCTCAGCATTTTTATTGCTACAGCTGTATTGTGACGATGCAACTTTTGTTGAATATGATTTTGATCAGGTTGTCCCTGCAATAATTAATTCCAAAGTTGATGCAGGATTAATAATTCACGAGGGTCAAATTACATATAAAGATCTTGGACTTAAGATGCTGTTGGACTTGCCAAAACTTTGGGCTCAGGATTGTAATTACCCCATACCTTTGGGTCTAAACGTTATTAGCAGGTCTCTAGATCTAGATATACAAATAGAGATATCTAATATGATTAAACAGAGCATAGTTTATTCGTTATCAAATATTGAAGAAGCCTTAGATTATGCAATGGAATTTGGGAGAGGCGTTTCAAGGGATGTAGCAAGAGAATTTGTTCTCATGTATGTGAATCAGGATACGGTTGATTTTACGAGTAGAGGTGTACATGGTTTAAGATTCTTTTATGAAAAAGCATTTAAGAAGAAACTTATAAGTGAAAATATTGAGTTAGATCTTATTTCAACTTAATAATTTTTCCATTTATCATAGACATTTTTAAGTCTTTAACTTTTGAATGCATGACCGACAAATATGGATCTTTATTCTTTAAGTCAAAGGCTATTAGATCTGCTTTCTTGTTTACCTCAATTGTTCCAATCGAATTATCAAGACCTAGAGTCTTGGCTCCTCCTATTGTAGCTATATCAAGAACTCTTCTTTCAGGATTCTTGACTAATATTTTCTTTGCATTTAAGTACAGGAAGTTAATTTCATCAAGGAAATTAATAGATATATTGCTTGAAAGACCATCTGTCCCAAGACCCGTTTTTTTATAATTCATGAAGAATTTTAAATTAGGAAGTTTTTGATTCAAATATAGATTGCTACGAGGGCAGATTACAACAGGATACTGCTTTTTCTTTAATATTTTTAAGTCATCTGATGATAAGTTATTCATGTGAATTAGTGTTATATTTTGTCGAAATGAATTTATTTTATCTAAATATTCTAATGGAGTACTTGGACTTGAATCAAATTTTGGTTTCTTAGGAAATCTTGAGAAAACCTCATCTTCCAAGTTGTTCTTTCTCTTCATTGCGTAATTTATTTCATCAATACTCTCAGATAGATGAATGCCAAGATTGGTATTATTATTTCTCGCAAAAGCTAATACTTTTCTTAGTGATTTAGTATCTAGGGAATAGATTGAATGAGGGAATATCTTCAAATTGAAGAGAGAGTTAGTATTTCTTAATAGATTTTGAAGAAATTTATTATCAATATTTGAAATTGTTGAATTTGTAATTTCATAAAAGTAAGCAGTCCTTATTCCACTTTTAATTATTGCTTTATAGTCTAGTCCATCGTAGGAGCTTATCTCGCCGATAGTAGTGACCCCTGAATCTAAAGATTCATCTAAGGCCTCTTTAACAGATTTAGGAATCTTGGAATTATCAAAATTCTTCTTTAGCGTTATGATTTGATTTAACCAATCAGAGAATGATTGAAAAGGACTAAGTAGCTTTTGAGTCCACTGAAGCTCCAAGTGGACATGTGAATTGACGAATCCAGGTAACAAAACGGAGTTCTTTAAATCTAGAACGCTATATTCATTCTTAGCAAGCTGATGGTGTGAGATAATCCCACTGATAATATTGTTCTTAATAATTACCGCTGAATCTGTCACAAATGATTGATTAGGGGTTATTATATATTTTGCTTTTATGGCCTGGATCATATTTTAAATATTTAATTTTCCTGAACATATTTCCTCAACTGGACCTTCCATTATGACATTAAAGTTGTCATCAATTTCGATAGACAGTTTTCCACCAGGCATAAGAACTTCGACTTTTCTATTTAAAAGTCCCAATTTATATCCAGCTGAAACTACTCCACATGAACTACTACCAGAGGCAAGAGTATATCCAGCTCCTCTTTCCCATATTTCAATTTTGACTTTATTTCTAGAAATTATCTGAGCAAATTGGACATTTATTCTTTTTGGAAAAATTTTATTCTTCTCTATTAGTGGACCAAAATCTTTAGCATAATCAGCAGATGTTTTTTTAAGAAAAATCACGCAATGTGGATTCCCGACACTAACGCATGAATATGTAAAAATATTTCCGCCAACTTTAATATTTTCATTAATTGAATATTTTTTGTTTGTTTTAACAGGTATCTTAGATGATTCAAAGAAAGCTTTGCCCATTTCTACCTTTACAAGACTTACCTTTTTATCTTTTAGTAGTATCTTACTTCTTACAAAGCCACCTTTTGTTTCAATCGTGAAAGCTTTTTTCTTAGTATACTTGTGGTCATAAAGAAACTTTGAGAATATTCTTAGGCCGTTACCACTTTTTTCTGCTTGAGATCCATCAGGATTAAATATTTTTAAACCAAAATCAGCTTTCTTTGATTTAACAAGCAACAAAATACCGTCTGCTCCTACTCCATAATTCCTGTCACAAATCCTTATTATTGTCTTTTTAGATAATTTAAAGTCGATTTTCCTTGAATCTAATACAAGATAATCGTTTCCTAGACCATGGGATTTTACAAAATTATTCATGATTTATTAATATTAAACGAATAATTCACGATAGCCGAGGAAAATTGTAGATAAATATTTCTTTTTTGTATAGAATTAATCAGATATTCAATTAGGGGGTTTTTAAATGATTGAAGATTTATATAATGTAAAAGATAAAGTTGCTGTCGTTACTGGAAGTTCAAGAGGTATTGGTAAGCAATGTGCTTTAGCTTTTGCTGAAGCTGGTGCGAAATTAGTTTTAAATTATGTTAGCAATAAACAAGCTGCAGAAATTACTGCAGAAGAGATTGTTGACCTTGGTTCAGAAGCTATAGTAGTACAGGCCGACGTTAAAGATTTTGAAGCTTGCCAAACTTTAGGCGAAGAAGCAATAAAGGCATATGGTCAAGTTGATTTTCTAGTTAACAATGCTGGAATCAATAGAGATATAACTTTTAGTCGTATGTCACAAGAAGAGTGGAAAGATGTTATAGATACTAACTTAGGAGCTTTGTTTAATATGTCAAAAGCTGTTGTTCCTCATATGAG
>JABILG010000014.1 GCA_018654605.1 bacterium | reverse complement strand
GGCTAGAGCATCTGCCTTCCAAGCAGAGGGTCGCGAGTTCGAGTCTCGTTTCCCGCTTTTTTGCCCAGGTAGCTCAGTGGTAGAGCACATCCTTGGTAAGGATGAGGTCGGCGGTTCAACCCCGCTCTTGGGCTTTCAATTAATTTAATTAGTTGTATGATTTTAATATCATAAACAGGGGAAGTTATATATGGGCGATAATATAGTAGTTGTAGCGCTAGAATGTACAGGATGCAATGGTAAAAATAGATACCATATTAGAAAGAATAAGAAGGTTCAGCGCGATAAGCTAGAAATTAAAAAGTATTGCAAATTTTGTAATAAGCATTTAATTCATAAAGAGACTAAATAGGGGTGTAGCTCAGTTGGTAGAGCGACGGTCTCCAAAACCGTAGGTCGGGAGTTCGAGACTCTCCACCCCTGTTTTGAAAAGATTTAATGTTTAAGGAAATAAGTTTTATTATATTATTATTAAGCGAGAGCATAGATGAAAAATAATATTTTTTTACAGGAAGTTAAGACTTCAAATAATAAATTTAAATTTTATTCGTTGCCAAAAGTAGCAAAAGAGTATGATTTTGACTTAGAGTCAATGCCGTATTCTTTAAGGATTCTATTGGAAAATTTAGTTAGAAATTACGATGAAAGAATTGTTGACGATGAATTAATAAAGAAATTTATCTTTAATAAGAAAGATAAGTTCGAGATACCCTTTAGGCCAGCTAGAGTAGTTTTGCAAGATTTTACAGGTGTACCATGTGTTGCTGATTTGGCAGCTATGAGAGATGTCATAAACTCTCTAGGTGGAAATACAGATACAATTAACCCACTTGTACCTGTAGATTTAGTTATTGATCATTCTGTTCAAGTTGATCATTTTAAAGAAGACAATGCCCTTTCTTTAAATACCAAACTCGAATTTGAAAGAAATCAAGAGAGATATTCTTTTTTAAGATGGGCTCAAACGGCATTTGAAAATTTTAGAGCAGTCCCACCCGGAAATGGAATTGTTCATCAAGTAAATTTAGAATACTTAGCCAAATTAGTTCAAAAAGTTAAACACAATGGTGATGAAGTATGCATACCCGATACTTTAGTTGGAACTGATTCACATACTACAATGATTAATGGTATTAGTGTTCTTGGCTGGGGAGTTGGAGGAATAGAAGCTGAAGCTGCAATGCTTGGACAGCCTCTATATTTTTTAATTCCAGACGTTATTGGTTTTAAATTAGAGGGTAATTTGTGTGAAGGTGTTACTGCAACAGACTTGGTTTTGAATATTACTGAAATGTTACGAGCTGAGGGTGTCGTAGGGAAGTTCGTAGAATTTTATGGACCCGGTCTTGACAACTTGCCTCTACCTGATAGGGCCACAATTGCAAATATGGCTCCAGAGTATGGAGCAACAATGGGATTCTTTCCTGTTGATCAAGAAGCCTTAAATTATCTAAAATTAACTGGTAGAACAGAAAAAGAAATAGAGCAGGTAGGGAATTATTATAAGAATCAAAATAGTTTTCGAGATTCTACAAGTAGGGATCCAGAATATTATAAATCTCTATACCTAAATCTGGAAACAGTGCAACCAGCACTAGCTGGCCCTAAAAGGCCGCAAGATAGAATACTTTTGTCAGAAATGAAAAATACTCTACATTCTGAACTAAAAACAAGAGAGATAGATAATAAGAAGGATTTTAAAGTTGAAGGTACTGGTGAATCAATTAAAAATGGTTCTGTTGTCTTAGCAGCGATTACTAGTTGCACAAATACTTCAAATCCATATGTAATGATTACTGCAGGGTTAGTTGCTAAAAAGGCTATCGACTTGGGCCTAAAGGTTCCTTCATATGTAAAGACAAGTTTGGCTCCTGGCTCTAAGGTAGTTGTCGATTATTTAGAAAATGCCGGATTATTAGACAGTCTTGCACATATTGGATTCAAAACTGTCGGTTTTGGATGTACGACATGTATTGGAAATAGTGGACCATTACCTAAAGAAGTTGGAGATGTTATAATTAACAATGCTCTTCATGTGGCCGCCGTATCAAGTGGTAATAGAAATTTTGAAGGAAGAGTTCATCCTTTAATTAGGCTTTCCTACTTAGGTTCTCCGCCTCTAGTTGTTGCTTATGCTTTAGCAGGAACGATTGATATAGATTTTTATAATGAAAAAATAGGAATCTCTTCTAATGGTCAAGATGTATATTTAAAAGATATATGGCCTAGTAACGATGAAATAAGAGAAACTGTTCACAACTCAATTCTTCCTGACACTTTTATAAACAGATATAATAATATCTTTGTTGGAGATGACAGGTGGGAATCCATTTCAATACCTGACGGTTCAATTTATGAATGGAGCGACAAGTCGACTTATATCCAAAAACCTGGATTTTTTGATGAGTTTTCTATTGATCTTCCTAAAATCGAAGATATTACAAACGCCAGAGTTCTTGCGTATTTGGGGGATTCAATTACTACTGATCATATTTCTCCCGCAGGTTCTTTTACTGAAGAAACACCTGCTGGTAAATATTTAACAGAAAGAGGAGTCGAACTCAAAGACTTTAATAGCTATGGATCCCGTAGAGGTAATCATGAAGTTATGATGAGAGGAACTTTTGCTAATATTAGAATAAAAAATAAACTATTAGATAATATTGAAGGTGGATTTACAAAGTTTTTTGATACAAATGAAACTATGTCAATTTATGATGCAGCAATGAAGTATAAAGAGTCCAATACGGACCTAATAGTAATCGCAGGAAAAGAATATGGAACTGGTAGTTCTAGGGATTGGGCTGCAAAAGGATCTATGCTCTTAGGTGTTAAGGCTGTAATTACAGAAAGTTTTGAAAGAATACATAGAAGTAATTTGGTTGGAATGGGAGTTCTACCGCTACAATTTAAAGAAAATGAGAGCGCAGAGTTCCATAAGATTCTAGGTGATGAAGAGTTTTCAATTTCGGGCCTATCAGAAAGATTAGAACCTTTATCTAAGATTATGCTTAATATTGTCGACCAAGAAGGGAATAAAAGACAGGTCGAATTAATATGTAGATTAGATTCTGTAGTGGAAGTTGATTATTTTTATAATGGCGGTATCTTGCAAACCGTCCTTCGACAAATGCAGAAAGCAAATTAATTATTGATTTTTCCTTTTTTTTTATTATATTTTCTAGTGGAACAAATTCAAGGAGATAAACACATGTCATACATAAAAATACCTACGGAAGGAACTAAAATTACCATAAACAAGGACGGGACTTATAATATTCCTGATAACCCAATAATTACTTTTATTGAAGGGGATGGAATAGGACCAGATTTATGGAGAGCTTCGGTTAGAGTTTTTGATGCTGCTGTTGAAAAAACATTTGGTGGTAGTAAAAAAATTGTTTGGGCAGAAGTTTACGCTGGAGAAAAAGCCTTAGAGATTACTAAAGAGTGGTTACCAAAAGAAACAACAGATGTTATTAGTGAATATCTTATTTCTATAAAAGGCCCATTAACTACACCAGTTGGTGGGGGAATTAGAAGTTTAAATGTTGCATTAAGGCAAATAATGGACTTATATGCTTGCGTTAGACCTGTAAGATGGATTAACGGCACTCCTTCGCCAGTTAAAAGCCCTCAAAAGATGGATGTTGTGTTGTTTAGAGAAAATACCGAGGATGTTTATTCTGGTGTTGAGTTTGAGAGTGGAACAGATGAGGCAAATGAATTAATAAAATATCTACAAGATAGCTTAGGCGCTAACATTAGAGATTTGTCTGGTGTTGGAATTAAGCCAATTAGTGCCTTTGGAACAAAAAGATTAGTAAGAAAGGCAATTCAGTATGCAATAGATAATAATCGTAAGACTGTAACTTTAGTCCATAAAGGAAATATTATGAAGTTTACTGAAGGAGCATTTAAAGATTGGGGTTATGAGTTAGCAAAAGAAGAATTCCCTGAACAAACAATATCTGAAGATGAATTATGGGATAAATATAATGGTAAAGCTCCCGAGGGGAAAATTGTAATTAATGATAGAATTGCTGACAATATGCTTCAGCAAATTTTGACAAGAACAGATGAATACGACGTATTAGCTCTACCAAATCTAAACGGAGATTACATGTCAGACGCTTGCGCTGCTCAGATTGGCGGATTGGGCCTCGCACCTGGTGCTAACATTGGCGACGAAATAGCTCTTTTTGAAGCAACTCATGGAACTGCTCCTAAATATGCTGGTCAAGACAAGGTCAACCCTGGTTCTGTAATACTTTCCGGAGTTATGATGTTTGAGCATATGGGTTGGAAAGAAGTTGGAAATCTAATAGTTAAAGCAATGGAAAAAACAGTTTTAGATAAAGATGTTACTTATGATTTAGAAAGACAAATTGAAGGTGCAAATTTACTTAAGTGTTCTGAGTTTGGTGACGCTATAATTAAAAATATGGATAAAGTTTAGTCTTAGGTGGTTTAAAAGGTTGTCTAGTCTTCCGAAAATTTCAGTCATAGGTGCTGGTAATGTGGGCTCTTCTGCTGCATATAGAGCATTAGAGCTAAATTTAGCTAACGTTGTTTTGTTAGATATTGTTGATGGTTTACCTCAAGGTAAGGCCCTGGATATGACACAGATGCTGTCTGTAACAGGATCCTCATCTAGAATAATTGGTACTACTGATTATTCTGAGACAAAGAATTCTGACATAGTAATTATTACATCTGGTTTAGCTAGAAAGCCTGGTATGAGTCGTGATGATTTAATTAATACAAATACTAAAATAATAAAAGATGTAACTGAAAAGGTTGTCCAACATTCACCAAATTGTATTATTATTGTTGTTACGAACCCGCTTGATGCTATGACATATGTTTCATATAAAGTAAGTGGTTTTCCAAAAGAAAGAGTTCTTGGGATGGCGGGAGTTTTAGATGCGTCAAGATTTAAAGCTTTTCTTTCGTTAGAGCTAGATGTTGCGGTATCTAAAATTGATACTTTGGTTTTAGGTGGTCATGGAGACGATATGGTTCCACTTAAAAATTACACTTCTGTTTCTGGCGTCCCTATAAGTCAATTGATTAAGAGTAAAAGATTAGAAGAGATTATTCAAAGAACAAGAGATGGTGGGGCAGAAATTGTAAAATTACTTAAAACAGGCAGCGCTTTTTATGCTCCAGGTGTGTCTGCAATTGAAATGGCCGAGTCTATTCTTAAGAATCAGAAGAAGATACTTCCTTGCTGTACATATGCAAATGGAGAATATGAAATTGCGGACCAATTCTTAGGACTTCCCGTTATACTGTCTTCTAAAGGAGTTGAAAAAATTATTGAAATCGAATTAACAAAGGACGAACAGCAAGAATTAGCCGTTTCAGCTTCTCATGTTAATGAACTTTGCAATTTTATTGATGAATCAGGTTTAATTTAGGTAGGATTTTATGAATCAAATTAATTTTCTTAAAATTTCCTCAGTATTAAAAAAAATCATTATAGCCGTCACTGGTTTATCACTTTTTCTATTTCTCATAATTCATCTTCTAGGAAACATAACTCTTTTCACTGGAAACCCACCAGGAAAAGATTTTAATCAATATGCTCACTTCTTAGAGTCTTTTGGTATCCTGTTCACAATTGCAGAGATGGGATTACTAGGCTTCTTTGTTCTTCATCTTTCTACTGCTTTATATTCAAATTTTATTAATACTTCTGCTAGAAACACTAAGTACGCTGTTAGTTCTTATGCAGGTGGTAAAAGTAAGAAGACTTATGGCTCTCAAACTATGGTTATTACCGGTGTTGTATTATTGGTTTTTTTAATTTGGCATGTTTTGCAATTTAGACTTGGAATACATTACGATACTACTTATTTAGATTTCAATGATGGGCAGCCGATAAGAGATTTGTATAAAAATGTTACTCAAGAATTTACAAATATTTGGGTAGTTGCAGGTTACTCAGTTGCAATGACAATGCTATCTTTACATTTAGGCCATGGTTTTTGGAGTTCTTTTCAATCTTTAGGAATACATGGAAGAAATTTTACTAGGATTACTTACAGTATAAGTTATTTATTAGGTACAATTATTAGTATAGGGTTCTTATTAATTCCTATATATATTTATTCAATCAATTAGTAGGTTTTAAATGGCTGGAGGATCACCTGAAAAAGAGTTTGTTGAAAGTGTCTCTAAGCTTGATGGAAGACTTCCGTCTGGCAATTTAGAAGATAAATGGGATAAATACAAATCAAGCATGAAGATTGTAAATCCCGCAAACAAAAGAAAGTTTAATATTATTGTAGTTGGTACTGGTCTAGCCGGAGGTTCTGCTGCAGCTACTTTGGCTGAACTAGGTTACAATGTTAAGTCTTTTTGCATACAAGATACACCAAGAAGGGCTCATAGTATTGCTGCTCAAGGTGGAATTAACGCTGCTAAGAACTATCAAAACGATGGAGATAGTGTTCATAGACTTTTTATAGACACAATTAAAGGTGGCGATTATAGAGCAAGAGAAGAAAATGTTCATAGACTTGCAGAAATTAGCACAAATATTATTGATCAATGTGTTGCCCAAGGTGTCCCCTTTGCTAGGGACTATGGTGGATTGTTAACTAATAGATCTTTTGGAGGATCTCAAGTTTCTCGAACCTTTTACGCTAGAGGTCAAACCGGACAACAGCTTTTATTGGGCGCTTACAGCTCAATGATGAGACAGGTTGCTAAGCAGCAAATAGAAATGTTCCCAAATAGAGAAATGTTAGACGTTGTGACAGTTAACGATAGAGCTAGAGGTATAGTGGTTCGAAATCTTAAGACTGGGGAGCTCGAGACTCATTCTGGCGATGCGGTATTACTTTGCACCGGAGGTTTTGGAAATGTATATTTCTTGTCAACAAACGGAAAAGCATCCAATGCTAGTGCTGCCTGGAGATGTCACAAGAAAGGTGCATTTATGGCAAATCCATGCTTTGCACAGATTCATCCAACATGTATTCCAACATCCGGAGAGTATCAGTCTAAGTTAACTTTAATGTCTGAAAGTTTGAGAAATGATGGTAGGGTTTGGGTACCTAAGAGTAAAGATGACAAAAGGTCGCCCGCTGATATCCCAGAATCTGACAGAGATAATTTTTTAGAAAGAATGTACCCTGCTTATGGGAATCTTGTTCCAAGAGATGTTGGCTCAAGAGCTATTAAGAAAATGTGCGATGAAGGTAAGGGGCTAGACCCTACCGGTCGAGCAGTTTATCTTGACTTTAAAAGCGCGATCGACAGATTGGGTAAGAAAAATATTTCTGATAAGTATGGGAACTTATTCGATATGTATGAGACAATAACTGGTGATAGTCCATATTCTACACCTATGAAGATATATCCTGCCATTCATTATATAATGGGCGGCTTGTGGGTAGATTACGATTTGATGAGTACTGTTCCAGGATTGTTTGTTCTTGGTGAGGCCAATTTTTCTGACCATGGTGCAAACAGACTTGGTGCAAGTGCTCTAATGCAAGGATTAGCAGATGGCTATTTTGTCATTCCAAATACACTTGGGAATTATTTAGCTAATACTAAGCTTGACCCAGTCAGCACTACCTCAGAAGAATTTAAAGAAGCTAAGAATGATTCCAAAGAAAAGACAGAAGAGCTTCTTAACATCAAAGGCTCTTCAACTGTTTTAGAAATACACAGAGAGCTTGGTGGAGTGATGTGGGACCTGGTGGGGATGGCTAGAACTAAAGAGTCTTTACAGGAAGCATTAGATAAAATCCCTAAGATAAAAGACAAGTTTTGGAATGATTTATATTTGCCTGGTGAATCAAATACTCTAAACAAGAACTTAGAACAAGCAGGTAGATTAGCAGATTTCTTAGAACTTGGAGAATTGATGGCTTTAGATGCAATGAATAGAGAGGAATCATGTGGAGCCCATTTTAGAGAAGAGTATCAGACAGAAGAGGGTGAGCCTTTAAGAAATGATGATAAATATGCTTATGTATCAGCATGGGAGTATAATGAGAACAATATTCCTATCTTGCATAAAGAAAATTTAGATTATAAGTTTGTAAAAATGACACAAAGGAATTATAAATAATGTCAGATGTAATTAGTTTGAATTTACAGGTATGGAAACAGTCCTCTATAGATGACCCTGGTTCTTTTGAGTTCTATTCTGTTAAGGATATTTCAATTCATATATCTTTTTTAGAGATGTTAGATGTAGTAAATGAAAATTTACAAAAAGAAGGAAAAGATCCTATTGCCTTTGATAGTGATTGCAGAGAAGGTATTTGTGGTACTTGTGGCTTTGTTATTGACGGGGTCGCTCATGGACCACTAGCCAAAACAACGGTATGCCAGTTACATATGAGACATTTTGAGGATGGACAGACTTTAGTTATCGAGCCCTTCAGAGCAACTCCATTTAAAGTTGTTAAAGATTTAGTTGTGGATAGAGGGTCATTTGATATTATTATTCAGGCCGGTGGATATGTTACAGTTAGTACGGGAAATGCTCCAGATGCTAATAATATATTAATAGCAAAGGATAACGCAGAGGATGCTTTTGATTCTGCTGCTTGCATAGGTTGTGGTGCATGTGTTGCATCTTGTCCTAATGCTTCAGCTGCGCTTTTTACTAGTGCTAAAATCTCGCATCTTTCACACTTACCCCAGGGTAAGATTGAGGATGATCAAAGGGTCAAGGGTATGGTTGAGGCAATGGACGATGAAGGTTTCGGCAATTGTTCGAATCATGCCGAGTGTGAAGCTGTTTGTCCTAAAGGTATATCAATCTCAAATATAGCTTTGATGAGAAGAAACTTAATTAAAACGATTTTATAATTTAACTAAAAGGAGACACTATGAATATTCATGAATATCAGGCAAAGGACTTATTTCGTAAATTTAATGTAGCAACGTCTGAAGGTAAAGTTTTTGAGAATGAAAACGATGCTGAAGAATATGCTAAATCCTTAAATGTAGACGAGTATGTTGTTAAGGCTCAGATACATGCAGGTGGAAGAGGAAAAGGTGGGGGAGTTAAGTTGGTTAAAACTCCAGAAGAAGTAAAAGCTATGGTAAAATCCATGTTGGGTATGACATTGGTAACACACCAAACTGGACCAGAAGGTAAACTTGTTAATAAGGTATATGTTGAAGCTGCGTCAAATATTAAAAAGGAATATTATCTATCTTTTGTTACTGACAGAGCAACTGAAAAGAATGTTATAATCGCGAGCCCTGAGGGTGGAGTTGATATTGAAAAAGTTGCAGAAGAGACACCAGAAAAACTTCTAACTCAGCCTATAGATCCTGTTGTTGGGATACAGCCCTTTCACATAAGAAAAATAGGTTATTTCTTAGGCTTTGACAAAGGTCAACTTAAACAATTAGCCCCATTGATTCAAGGTATGTACAATCTGTTTGTTGAAACTGATTGCAGCCTTGTTGAAGTTAATCCTCTAATAGTTACGGATAAGGATGAAGTTAAGGCATTAGATGCAAAAATTAATTTTGATGATAATGCAGAATTCAGACATAAAGAATACAAAGACCTCCATGATCCTACAGAAGAGGAACCTTCTGAATTAGAAGCTAAGGAGTGGGGATTTAGTTTTGTTAAACTTGATGGTAACATCGGGTGTCTGGTAAATGGTGCAGGACTCGCTATGTCTACAATGGACATAATTAAACACCATGGAGCTGAGCCCGCAAACTTCCTTGATGTTGGAGGTGGTGCGACAGTTGAACAGGTTACGCAAGCTTTCAAAATGATTCTTAGAGATGAAAACGTAAAGGCAATCCTTGTTAACATCTTTGGTGGAATAATGAAGTGCGACACTATTGCCGATGGAATCATGGTCGCAGCTAAAGAAGTAGGAATTAAAGTGCCACTAGTTGTTAGGTTAGAGGGTACC
Organism: bacterium; assembly: GCA_018654605.1. Taxonomy (GTDB): domain Bacteria; phylum Desulfobacterota_D; class UBA1144; order UBA1144; family UBA1144; genus TMED58. The sequence goes on along the minus strand of JABILG010000014.1, from coordinate 71,471 downwards.
AATGTTGAATTAGGCAAGAAAATGCTAGAAGAGTCTGGTTTAAATATTGCAACGGCTACAACAATGAAGGATGCTGCATTAAAAGTTGTGGAGTTAATATAACCCTATTGACATTTATTCTTTAATGATTAACTTCTAAGCAATATTGTTATAGGAGATAGTTTTTATGGGAAAAGTAATAGGAATTGACTTAGGTACTACGAATTCTTGTGTGGCATTTGTTGAATCAAATGAACCAAAAGTAATAATTAACGAAGAAGGAAATAGAACTACGCCATCTATAGTTAGTTTTGGGAAGAATGAGAACGAAATATTGGTGGGCGAGCCTGCAAAAAGACAAGCAGTGGTCAATCCTGAGAGAACAGTTTATTCATCAAAAAGATTAATTGGAAGAAGATTTGAGGAGACGTCAGATGATAGAAAAGTTTTACCTTATGAAGTTGTAAAGAACAAGAATGGTGATGCTTGGATAAAAATAGATACAAAGGAATATTCACCACCTGAAATTTCCGCTAACATATTAGGCAAGCTTAAAAATGCTGCTGAATCACATTTGGGAACTAAAGTTTCAGATGCAGTAATAACTGTTCCTGCCTACTTTAATGACAGTCAAAGGCAGGCAACTAAAGATGCCGGGAAGATTGCTGGATTAAATGTTGAGAGAATTATAAATGAACCTACTGCCGCAGCATTAGCATATGGATTTGATAAGAAGAAGGATGGACTTATCGCAGTATATGATTTAGGCGGTGGCACCTTCGATATATCTATACTAGAAGTAGGAGAAAATGTCATTGAAGTTAAATCTACCAATGGTGATACAAGTTTGGGCGGAGATGATTTTGATAGGTTAATAATTAATTATTTAATAGAGGAATTTAAAAGAGAAAACGGTGTTGACTTGTCCTCAGATAAAATGGCTCTACAAAGACTTAGAGAAGGTTCAGAAAAGGCTAAGATTGAATTGTCCGCGGCTTTAGAAACAGAGATTAATTTACCTTTTATTACTGCTGACCAAAATGGCCCAAAACACTTACTCATAAAGCTTTCTAGGTCTAAATTTGAACAAATAATTGATGAAAAAGTAAAGTCTTCACTCCAACCGTGTTCAAATGCTTTAAAAGATGCTGGAGTTAAGGCTTCTGATATAAGTGAAGTAATACTTGTTGGTGGTTCTACTAGGATGCCAATAGTTCAAAAAATAGTTACGGATTTCTTTGGTAAAGAGCCTCATAAGGGCATTAACCCAGATGAAGTTGTTGCATTAGGCGCTTCAATTCAAGGAGCTGTTTTAAGTGGTGACGTAAAAGATGTTCTACTTCTTGATGTTGCTCCATTATCATTAGGAATTGAAACTTTGGGTGGAGTAAATACAGTTATAATCAGTAGGAACACAACTATTCCTACTAAACAAAGCCAGATTTTTAGTACAGCACAAGATAATCAACCTAGTGTCGAAATTCACGTTACACAAGGTGAAAGATCTATGGCCGCTGACAACAGAACTTTAGCAAAATTTATACTTGACGGTCTTTCTCCTGCGCCTAGAGGATTACCGCAAATTGAAGTTGGCTTTGATATTGATTCCGACGGTATCTTAAACGTGTCGGCTCTTGACAAGGCAACGAATAAAGAGCAGAAAATTAAAGTCGAAGCTTCATCAGGCTTATCCGAAAAAGAAATAGATGATATGGTTCAAGATGCTGAATCTAAATCCGAAGAAGATGAAAAGAAAAAAGAATTAATAAATCAAAGAAATACTCTTGATCAATTGATTTACTCAACTGAGAAAACATTATCTGATAATGCAGATAAAGTATCAGAGGAAGAAAAGAAAGAAATTGAGGATGCAGTTGCGAAGGCTAAGGATGCTTTAAAGCTAGAAGATCTTGATGCACTTAAAACCGCACAGGATGAACTTAGCAAGGCTTCACATAGTTTAGCTGACAAAATGTACAAAGAGGCTTCAGAAGCATCAAATGAGGCTCCTGACGATGCAAATGAGGCCAATAAAGAGGGAGAGAAGGCAAAAGATGATAAAGATGTCATAGATGCCGAATTTACCGATAAATAGTTGCAAATCAAATTTAACTGTTTATAATTCATCCCTATGAAAAAAGAAATTCATCCTAATTACAGGAAAGTGCTCTTTAAAGATATAACAACTGATGAAAACTTTATTGTTGCTTCTTCAGTAGATACGTCGGAAACGATTACTGAGAATGGTGTCGAATACCCTTTAGTTAAAGTTGAGATTTCTAGCTCATCACATCCTTTTTACTCTGGCAAAGAAAGAGCCGGTGGAACTACAGGAAGGATTGAGAAATTTAACCAAAAATATAAAAAGAAATAATGTCGTCTATAATCAGCTCTAAAGAAGAAAGAGACTTCCTCTCTAACTTTAACAAAAAACCTATAGTTCACAAGAGTACTTTTATCGCTAATAATTCAAATGTAATTGGAAATGTTGAAATAGGGGAAGACTCTAGTATTTGGTTTAATTGTCTTCTTCGAGGAGATGGTAACTATATAAGAATTGGTAAAAGAACCAATATCCAAGATGGCTCAATTGTCCATATAGACTCAAAAAAGTTCCCTACTCATATAGGCAATGATGTAACCATTGGTCATGGATGCATTATTCATGCTACAACAATTCGAAGCCGTATACTCATTGGTATGGGTGCAATTATATTAGATGGTTCTGAAATCAGGTGTAATGTAATTGTTGGTGCAGGTTCCTTGGTACCTCCAGGTGCTTTCCTTGAACCAGGCTTTCTCTATATGGGCTCTCCATGCAAGAAGATAAGGGCAATTACTGAAGATGATTATAAGATGATAACTAATACGGCAAAAGATTATGTTAATCATAGTAGGGTTTATAAGAAGAAATATGGCTTACGCAGCAGTTGATTTAGGAACAAATGCTTTCAGGCTTCTAGTCGTAGATAAGGACAAAAGAAAGATTCTTTTAAGGTATAGCTCAATAATAGGACTAGGCTCTTATCTTAATAAGAACAATGTTCTAGTGCCTCCTATAAAATATTACAGATCTTTAGACAAGATTTTTAGATCTATAAAAAGTCTTAATGTTAAAAAGGTTAACATTGTCGCTACTAGTATTTTTAGGGATTGTGTTAATAAGTCTGAACTAGAAGAGGATTTCTTTAAGCGGTATTCATACAAGCTTAAGATCATTACTTCTAAGAGAGAAGCTGAATTAACATCAAAAGGTGCATTAAAACCATTAAACTTCAAAGACAGGAGATTTTTAGTGGTTGACATTGGAGGTGGTAGCACTGAGATAACTCTAGTAGAAAATAATATTATAATGAATTATGTTTCGATGAGGATGGGAGTAGTTCGGGAATGGAGAAGATATAAAAAGAAAAATAGTTTTACTATTATTGATAAAAAACATATCTTCAAGGATATTGAAAAGAAGCTGTTAAGATATAAGTTTTTTTCTAACCTGGAGGTAAAAAAGGTAAAGATAGTAGTGAATGGAGGGACTCCAACTACTTTAGCAGCAATAAAATTAAAACTAAAAAGATATTCTTCTGAGCTAGTAAATGGTCAGAAACTAAGTTTGAGCTATATTAAAAAGACACATGATAAATTGATGTTAATGAAGCCTGAAGAAAGGTTAAAGTTGTATGGTATGGAAAAAGGACGAGAGGTTGTTATAATCTATGGAATATTTATTTTGATATCAATCTTAAAGCTTATAAATAAGGATAGTTTATATGTTTCTGATTCAGGAGTCCTTGAAGGGCTTATTCAAGAAATTGATTGATTTTTTTATTTTGATGACTATATTCAAACTGGAGTATAATAATGACAGAAGATATTACAAAAGATAAACCAGAGACTGATAAAGCTGACAAGATTAGTCTTGATTCCAAGGAAAGCGTTCTTGATTATCTTGAGGAATTAAAATTAAAAGAAGAGGAATGTGTTCCTGAGTTTGAATCTTATTCTTTTGATCTTCCAAAGGACGAGAAGAACAAGAAAGGCATAATCTTTTTCTTTGAGAATGAAGAATCCATTAAAGAAATATCGTCAGTAGTTAAGGGTGTCGAAGAAGCTAAGAAGGAAATTAATGATAAGCTTCTTAGATTTGCCGCAGAGTTTGAAAATTTTAAGAAAAGAGTAGCACAGGAGAAAACTCAAGCCACAACATATGCGAAAGATTCGATTATCAGAGATTTGTTAAATTTTATAGATAATTTCGAAAGAGGTTTGTCACTGTATCAAGAAAAGGAATCAGACTCAGATTTCTTCAAAGGAATGAAGGCAGTCTTTAAAGAATGCGATACTTTTTTATTGAAGAGTAATATTAAAAGGATTGATTTGAAAATTGGTGATTCCTTTGACCCACAATTACATGAAGCCATTGAAGTGAAGGCATCCGAAGACATTGGAAAAGATATGATAATTAATATCATTCAATCTGGTTATTTGAGCAATGATAAGCTTTTAAGGCCAGCTATGGTTACAGTCTCATCAGGAAGTGCAAACTAACATGAGTAGCAAAGATTTTTATTCAACCCTAGGTGTATCAAAGAATTCTTCTGATGATGAGATTAAAAAATCATATAAAAAATTAGCTTTCAAATATCATCCTGATAGAAATAAGGGTGACAAGAAATCCGAAGAAAAATTTAAAGAAATAAATGAGGCTTACCAGATTTTAGGCGATTCTGAGAAAAGATCCCAATATGACGCTTATGGATCTTCTGCATTTGAAGGCGCTGGTGCTGGAGGTTTTCCAGGAGGTGGTTTCCCAGGAGGTGGATTTGCTGGTGGTGGAATCGATATTGAAGATTTAATGAATGATTTTCTGGGAGGCGGTAGAGGTAGGGGTAGAAGATCTTCTAGGGAAAGAAGTCCAAAAGGCAGAGACCTAAAATACGATCTTCATTTAGAATTCGAACAAGCTGTTAAAGGCGCACAAATGAACGTTCAAATAAGAAAAGCTAAAAGCTACAAGACATGTAATGCATGCGCAGGTTCAGGCGAAGTAAACTACTCTCAAGGATTCTTCTCTGTAAGCAGGGGATGTGACTCATGCGGTGGAATAGGTGCGTTTCCTCAGGAAACGGAACATAAGACAGTTAAAGTCAAAGTCCCACCTGGAGTAGACAATGGAACACAGTTAAGAATAAGAAATGAAGGGGATATAGGAGTTGGTTCAGGTCCCAACGGTGATCTCTATGTCAATATATCAGTCAAAGATCATCCACTATTTCAAAGAGAAGATGAAAATCTAATATGTGAAGTACCAATAAGCATCCCCAATGCAGTAATAGGTGGCAGTATTGATATTCCTACTTTGGAGGGAAAATCAGAATTAAAGATTCCGCCAGGAATTCAACCCGGCCAAATAATGAGGCTCAAAGGTAAAGGAATAAAAGATTTGAGATCATCAAGAATTGGTGATTTGTATGTTAAATTAAATATAGTTATACCTAAAACAACAAGTTCTAAACAGAAAAAAATAATGCAGGATTTCCAAAAAGAAATAGACAAGGAAGCTTCAAATCCATTCTCAGATTATATAAACAAAGTTAAAGACTTTTTTAGCTAGCTCCACCAGCAATAGCAGGAATTATAGATACGGTATCATTCTCTAATATTTCAGTTTCAGGCCCTTTTAAAAATCTAATATCCTCTTCGTTGACATAAATATTAATAAATTTTCTTATTTCACCATTTTCATCACACAATCTATCTTTAATTCCAGGGTATTCTGTTTCGAGATCAATAATCATTTGAGTAACAGAATCTGACGAAATTGTAACTTCATCTTTTTCGTTTGTAAGTCTTCTAAGTGGTGTAGGTATCTTAACTAAAGCCATTTAACTCTCCTTGGTAAAGATTCTTTCAAAATCTTTCATTGTTGGTTCTATTATATATGGTTTTGATATATTATTCACTAAGGGATCTTGAGTTTTTAGCCCGTTTCCGGTTATGACTAATACTAGAGATTCATTTTTTGGTATTTTGCCAGATTCGATCATCTTTTTTGCGCTAGCCAAGGTTACTCCTCCAGCAGTCTCTGTAAATATTCCTTCAGTTTCTGCTAATAATTTCATTGCATCGACAATTTCAGGGTCAGAGACATCTTCGGAGTATGAATCAATCGAATTTAATAGATTGATTGCATTTATTCCATCAGCAGGATTCCCTATAGCAAGGGACTTGGCAATAGTTTGAGGTTTTACAGGTTTAAATACTGGCCATTTATTTTTAACTGCAGTTGATATTGGGGAACATCCTGTAGCTTGTGCTCCAAATATCTTTGTTCCGTTTGGTTCTATAAACCCTAAATCCTCAAATTCTTTTACAGATTTGTATATTTTAGTTAATAAGGAACCGCTGGCCATGCATACCACTATATTCTTAGGAGCTTTCCATCCTAGTTGTTCAATTATTTCGTATCCAACTGTTTTAGAGCCCTCAGCATAATAGGTTCTAAGATTTATATTAACAAAGCCCCAGTTGTTAGACCCTAGCACTTCTGTACATAGTCGGTTTACGTCATCATATGAACCGTTGACTCCAATTACTTCTGAACCGTATACTGAAGTTGCTATAATTTTAGATTCCTCTAAATCAGATGGAATAAAAATAAAACTTTTTAAATTGGCCGCAGTAGCATTAGCAGCCACAGAATTAGCCAAATTCCCGGTTGAAGCACAACCAACTGTGTCAAAACCTAGTTCTTTTGCTTTAGAAAGAGCAACGGAAACAACCCTGTCCTTAAAAGATAATGTAGGGAAGGAGACACCATCATGTTTAATGTATAATTCGTCCACACCTAATTTTTTTGCTAAATTATCTGCTTTTATTAAAGGAGTAAAACCTGAGTTTAAACCTACTGTTGGATCATGGTCTAAAGGTAAAAGTTCTTTATATCTCCACAAGGTTTTTTCTCTCTTAAGGATTTTTTCAATAGTTAATACTTTCTTAATTTTCTTATAGTCATAATTAACCTCTAAAGGTCCAAAGCAATACTCACAAACATAATTTGCCTTCTTTTCATATTCTTTTCCACAATTACTGTCAGCACAACGAAGATTAATAACACATGAGTTAGACATAAAAAACTCCCGAAATTATAATGTAACTCAAGAGGAAAGACAAAAGAAAATGCCCTTTCTCTGTTTAGCAGTTATTTAAAGTCGCTGCAATTAGAGTTAAATGACGACAAATTAATTATAATATTATTTTAAAAAAAAACAATAAAGTGTAATTATTAAAGAGGTATACTAAAAAAATGTATGAATCAATAGTCGATAATAGATTTACAATATATAGGTTTCTAGTTCAAAATAGTGACAGGAATATTAATTATGTATTATCATGTAATTCAACTAAGGAGTGTATAGTTATTGATCCTCTAGATAAGAATGGAATAGAGGAGATTATTAAGGAGAATTCACTTAGACCAAAGTACATCTTTAATACACATGCCCATCCTGATCATATTAAATATAACGATTTTTTTATTTCTAAATATGAATGTCCTCTTCTCGCACATATTGACTGTAGAGAGCTTTTTGAATTTGAATTTGAAAATGTTTTTGAAAATGATATTGTAAAGGTTGGGAATTTGAATTTAAAAGTTCTTCATACTCCTGGCCACTGTCATGAGCATGTTTCTTTAATATTCGATAGATATTTTTTTTGTGGAGATTCGATCTTTAATTTGGGTGTCGGAAATGTAAACTTTCGTGGTGATGTCTCTATGCTTTTCCGTACAATTACTCATAAAATTAAGAATTTACCAGATCAATTATTACTACTTCCTGGTCATGATTATTTAAAAAACAATATTACCTTTCTTCAGTCCTTATATGCAAACTCATCGGAAATTGGTTCGGAGTTAGATGTTTTACTTTCTAATTTTAAACCAAGCAAACTTAGCCCATTATTTAATATAGGTTTTGAGAAAAGAAACAACCCATTCCTAAGGATAGACGAGTTTACCTTTTTAGATTGCTTAGAAAGAAAAGATTTATTTAAAAATGAGAAGATTGAATTTAGATTTAAGTTATTGAGGCAATTAAGAGATGAGCACTAAAGTAATCAAATCCGATGTTTTCAAGTTCCTAAATGATTTGTGTAAAGAAAGAATTGTTTTTATGGATGGAGCTATGGGGACAATGATACAAAAGTATCGTTTCGAAGAAGACGACTATCGAGGAAATAAATTTAAAAAACATAATATAGATTTAAAAGGTAATAATGATGTTTTGAATATTACCAATATTGAAGCTATTAAAGATATTCATAAAAGCTATATTTTATCTGGCGCTGATATAATAGAAACTAATACCTTCAATGGTACCTCTATTGCACAATTAGACTATGGTCTAGAAGAATATGTAAATGATATTAACAAATTTGGTGTGATAGCGGTTAAAGAAGCTATATCTGAAACTACCGATTTAGTTGAGGGTAAAAGGATTTTGATTTCAGGTGCTTTAGGGCCAACTAATAGAACCGCATCTATCTCACCTGATGTTGAGGACCCTGGTGCTAGGAACACTTCCTTCGATGAACTTTGTGAAGCTTATTATATTCAAGCAAAGCTCTTATATGAATCAGGAGTAGATATTCTAATACCTGAGACTACATTTGATACATTAAACTTAAAAGCGGCAGTTTTTGCAATTGATACTTTATTTAAAGAAACCCTTGTCGAGATTCCAGTTTTTTTATCGGTAACCTTTTCTGATAAATCAGGTAGGACTTTGTCTGGTCAAACTATTGAAGCTTTTTGGGAGTCCATTAGGCATTCTAAACCATACGCTGTTGGTATGAATTGTGGATTAGGTGCTGCTTCTTTATTTGAATATATGAAGGTGTTGTCTGAATCCGCAGATACAAAAGTATTTTGTTATCCAAATGCTGGACTACCAAATCCTTTGTCGGATACTGGATATGATGAAACTCCTGAGATGACAGCAGGTGATATTGAAAGTTTAGCAGAAAATAATTTGATAAATTTTGTAGGTGGATGCTGTGGTACTACTCCAGATCATATCAAAGCAATTGTTAAAAAAGTAGGAACCTATAAACCTAGAAAAATTCCTAAAACGAGTCAATTCTCATCCTATAGTGGCTTAGAACTTTTAAGAAAAGATAATATTAATAATTTTCTAGTTGTAGGGGAAAGAACAAATGTTACAGGCTCACCAAAATTTTCTAGATTAATCAAAGATGATGATTTTGAGAGTGCCTTAGAGGTTGCAAAACAACAAGTTGAAAATGGTGCCCATATTATAGATATAAATTTTGATGAAGGACTTATTGAAAGTGAAGAATGTATGGTGAAATTTCTAAATTTAATTGCATCGGAGCCAGATATATCAAGAGTTCCAATTATGATTGATAGTTCTAAATGGTCAGTTATTGAAGCAGGTTTAAAATGTATTCAAGGTAGAGGTATTGTTAATTCTATCAGTTTAAAAGAAGGAGAAGATTTATTTATAGAACATGCTGAAAAAGTTCTTAGTTATGGTGGATCTGTTGTTGTAATGGCTTTCGATGAAGATGGTCAAGCAACAGAAACTGAAGATAAAGTCAGAATATGTAAAAGAGCTTATGACATTTTAGTTAATAGGGTTGGTTTTAAGCCACGAGATATAATATTTGATTCAAATATCTTAACAATTGGTACAGGGATTGATGAGCATAGAAACTATGCTATCAACTTTCTAGATGCAATACCTTTAATTAAGAAGGAGTGCCCAGGAGCTTTAACCAGCGGTGGTGTTAGTAATCTTTCTTTTGCTTTTAGAGGTAACAATAAGGTTAGAGAAGCAATGCATTCAGTTTTCTTGTTTTATGCTAAAAAGAAGGGTCTTGATATGGCTATCCTTAATGCAGGAATGTTGGAAGTCTTCGAAGAGATAGACAAAGAACTTTTACTAATAGTAGAAGATGTAATATTTAACAAGTCTGATAAAGCAACCGAAGTATTAATTGATTTCGCTAATAAAGTTAATACTGGTGGTATTAGTCAGGACAAAGAGTTGGAATGGATGGCTTATGATTTAGAAAAACGAATCGCACACCAAGTTATTAAGGGTATTACTTCTAATATAGAAGAGGATGCAGAAGAAGCTAGGATTAAATATGCTTCACCTTTAGAGGTAATCGAGGGTCCTTTGATGGATGGAATGAAAATTGTCGGCCAGCTTTTTGGAGAGGGCAAGATGTTCTTACCTCAAGTTGTAAAAAGTGCTAGATCTATGAAGAAGGCTGTCAATTATTTGGAACCATTTATGGAAAAAGAAAAGGGGACGGTTTCTGCAGCTGGTAAGATTTTAATAGCAACAGTTAAAGGTGATGTTCATGATATTGGAAAGAATATTGTTGCCGTTGTAGCAAGATGTAATGGCTATGAGGTGGAAGACATGGGCGTCATGGTGTCTTGTGGAGATATTGTAGATAAGGTCAAAGAGTTAAATCCGGACATAATTGGCTTGAGTGGTCTTATTACTCCTTCTTTAGATGAAATGATTTCAAATGTTGAGGAATTTAAGAAGAATGGAATAGATATTCCTGTGTTAATTGGCGGTGCTACAACTAGTAAGGCTCATACAGCAATAAAGATTGCCCCTAAGTATCCAGATGATGTTGTAGTACATGTCCCAGATGCTTCACTTGTTGTTGGGGTATGTAGAGATTTGCTGAATAGCAAGACAAGTAATTCACATAAGGCGGCAATCAAAAAAGATCAAAAAGATTTTGCTTTAAGCTATGCAAAGAATAGGAAAATTTCATTCTTATCTTTGGAGGATTCACGAAATAAGAAGTTAAATATAGATTTTAAAGGACTTAACAATAAGTATGGAGATTTGTCATTAAACGAGTGGAATTTTGATATTAATGAAATAATTAAATATATAGATTGGTCCCCATTTTTCTGGACATGGCAGATGAAAGGAGTTTACCCTAATATTTTTAGAAACAAGAAATATGGTAATCAGGCAAAAGATTTGTTCAGTGATGCAGAAAAAATACTGAACGATTTAATAATAAATAAGATTCTAGATTTGCGAGGGGTTTCTAAAGTGTGGAATGCATACTCAGTAGACGAGGATGTAATTTTACTCGATGAGAAAGGCGAAGATATTGAAAAATTAAACTTTCTTAGACAACAGGTAGACAAGAATTCGAAGAGTTCTAATTATTATTGCTTAGCGGATTTTATTTCGAGCAACAAAGAAGACAAAGATATCATAGGTTCTTTTGCAGTAACAGCAGGAAAAGAGGTAGATGAATATTCAATGAAATACGAAGAAAAAGGAGATGATTATTCCTCAATTATCGTAAAAGCAATAGGGGACAGACTAGCCGAGGCATGTGCCGAGTTTCTTCATCGCGAAATCCGAATACTGAATGGTGAGAATGAGGAGTTCAACTTAAAAGCTTTAATTGAAGAAAATTATTCTGGAATTAGACCAGCGCATGGCTATCCATCTCTTCCTGACCATTCAGAGAAAATAAAAATATGGGATTTATTAGAAGTAGAAAAGAACATCAATATATCTTTAACTGAAAATTTCGCTTTAAACCCTGCATCTTCAATATGTGGTCTATATTTCTTTAATCCAAATTCCAGATATTTTAACTTAGGAAAAATTAATAATTCTCAATTTGAGTTTTATGCGTCTAAGAAAGGTTATACTATAGACAGAATGAGGAGCTTGCTGCAAAACAATTTGCTAGATTAATGGATATAAAACAGCTAATAAAAGAAAAAGGTATAGAAAATAAACTATTTGATGACTGGGTTAGCTCAGTAAGCAATGCTATCGAGGTCTTAGGTGGTTCAATAACTAACAATGATTTAAAAGAAGTCCTTCAATCATCATCATCTTTGGATGTATTTAACATTATAGTTAGACTCATTTATCTAGAGTCAAAAAAACCGAATATTTCTATTGGATCGTTAGATAAAATTAGAAGCTACTCCCAAGGCCTTTCCTATGATGGAAGGGCGAAAAATTTTACAATCAAAGAGTATTCACTTAATGCATGGCTAGATTCTGTTGCTGTAATTTTTGTTTGGCTTCAAGAGAAAAGCTTAGATGCTGATTTTGTGTCAATCGTTGATTATATAGCTTGTTCAACAGAGGTTGTTAATCTAACTTCTGATGATTTAGAGTTAGTAGAAATTGTAAAAGACTTTTTAAAAGATTTTGGTTTTGAGAATTCATTTAGTAGAAACTAATTCTTTTATCTTCTAGATTCTTAATTCGTATTATTTTATGTATCTGTAGACACAAGGAACTTAAGCTTTGACAAATAAATCATATCTCTTGTAACAACTGGTATAATCATATTTAATCTTTTATTATGAGCAGATACAACACAATTTCATTTGATGCAGCAGACACGCTTTTCTATATTGAAAAAGGCTTAGGTGGAAGTTATTACGAAGTACTAAAGAATTATAACGTTTCTTATAGTCCTAAAGAAATTTCATCAGCGTTTAAGAAGTTTTTTGTACATAGAAAAGGACTTCATTTTAATGGTCTTAGTGGCAAAGCTTTATATCTTGCCGAAAAAGAATGGTGGTATGCGCTAGTTAGAGATATTTTTAATGAATTAGGTATGTTCGATAATTTTGATAAATATTTTGATGATTTATATGAATATTTTTCACACGAGGCATGGGAAGTCTATTCAGATACAGTTCCAACTCTAATAAGATTAAAAGAAAGTGGTTTTAACATTCTTATAACTTCCAATTTTGATTCTAGGATTTATGGTGTTTGCAAGAAGTTCGAGATTGATAAGTTTGTAGACCACTTCACAATTTCATCTGAGTCTGGATTCTCAAAACCCGATAAAGAATTGTTTTATATATCATTAGAAAAAGCTGATGCGAATATTCGGGAATCCATTCATGTAGGTGACAATTATAATCTAGATTATCTCCCAAGCTCCAAGATTGGAATGAAGGCAATTTTAATTGATAGAGATGGTGAATTTAATGAGAATTTAGATATATGTAGAAGTACTAATTTTAGTAAAATTTTTGAGGTTGTTAATGAATATTAATCCAAACCTTTTGGCCTTAATAGTTGCAGCACTCTGGGGACTTGCACCAATATTTGAGAAAATTAGTCTTCAGTCAATGAACCCACTCTTTATTCTTAGTATTAGATTCTTTTTGGTTGCAGCACTCCTTGTTCCTTTCTTTATTTCAACAAACCAAGTTATGTTCTTGCCTGAGTTAAATTTTAAAAATATTCTTATCATCCTTATACCCGGTCTTCTTGCTGTTCTAGGTATATTCCTATATTTTAATGCTTTGTCAGACTCTACAGCCTCTAAGATAGTTCCGCTAACTGCAGTTTATCCACTTTTCACATGTTTTTATGCTTATATCTTTTTAAAAGAAGATTTTTCAATAGAAAAAATAATAGGAACAATACTAATTGTAGCAGGTGTTTTTATACTTAATTACAAAGATTACTTCCAAAGTTAGTTTTTTAATAGTTTAGCCATTTCAAGTGCGAAATAGGTAATAATTGCCGTAGCCCCAGCTCGTTTCATTGATTCTAGGGATTCTCTCATAACACTATCGTTATCAATGTAACCTTTTTGTGCCGCAGATTTAATCATCGAGTACTCGCCGCTTACTTGATATGCAATTATGGGTAGGACAGATGCCTCTGATGATGTTTTGATTACATCTAGATATAAAGAAGCAGGTTTGACTATTAATAAATCAGCACCTTCGGCTTCATCAAGTAGTACCTCCTTGATAGCTTCTCTATAGTTTTTAGGATTGATTTGATAAGATTTCTTATCACCGACTTTAGGCTTCGAATTTAAAGCCTCTCTAAAAGGTCCATAGAGTGAAGAGGCAAATTTGGCAGCATATGACATAATTGCTGTATTAAGAAAACCTTTTCTATCTAAAGCCTCTCTTATCTTTGCTACACGACCATCCATCATATCGGATGGTGCTACAATATCTGCACCAAATTCTGCGTGAATACAAGCTTGTCTACATAAAATTTCAACTGTTTTATCATTAAGTATTTCTCCATCTTTCAGAACCCCATCATGTCCGTCAGAATTATATGGATCAAGTGCCACATCAGTAATAACAAGAATTCTAGGGAACTTCTTCTTAATAATAGATATGGCTTTAGGTACAAGTCCTTTTTTATTTAGAGCTTCTTTGCCAAGGGAATCTTTTAATTTCTCATTAATAGACGGGAAAATTATTAATGCATTTATTCCTAAATTTATTGCTGAATCTATATCTTTTAGTTGTTCATCTAACGTTTTTCTGAATATGCCTGGCATTGAATCTATCTTTTCAGACTTATTCTTACCATCCATTAAGAATATGGGCATTATCAAATCATTAACAGAGATAGAAGTCTCCTCAACTAGATTTCTAATATTTTCATTTTGTCTTAATCTTCTTCCACGTATGAACATAGATTTCTATTATATTATCTTTTAATTCGTTTTCAAACTTAAATTATGTCTTCACATCAAGCATAAAAGAATATATGATAAAGGCTTATGAGAGAGAAAAAGCTCGTTATATTCGATTTTGATGGTGTTATATATGATTCAGAGCCTCTTCATTTTAAATCATTCAACTATGCACTTAAACCCTTAAAGGTAGAAATAACAAAAGAAGTTTATTATAAAACTTATTGTTCATATGACGATAAAGGTTTTTTTAAGAACTTCTTAGAAGATAATCAAATTCCGAACGATAAAGTCCTTATTGATAAACTTATAAAAGAAAAACATTTCTTTTTTGATAAGAATTTTGATTCAGAAACTTCTATATATTCCGGTTCTGTTGAACTAGTCAAAAGACTATCTAAAAGGTATGTCTTAGGAATTGGTTCTGGTGCACGAAGAGAAGAAATAGTTAGAGTCCTTAAGAGGGAAGGCTTGTTGTCTAATTTTGAGGAGATTGTCTCGTCTGATGAAACTACTTATCCAAAACCAAATCCAGAAACTTACATCCTGCTACTTGATAGAGTTAACTATACTTATCAAATAAGTGCGAATGAATGTGTAGTTATAGAAGATACGTCTAAAGGAGTTGAAGCAGCAAAGAATGCAGGAATGAAGTGTTTTGCTATTACAAATTCTGTAGGAAAAGAATTTCTCACAAATGCAGACGTAATTATTAATGATTATTCCGAGATAACAGATCAAGCTATAGATAACATCTAACTTTTAACAATTAATGAATTAATCACTATGTTTGCAGATTGAAAAAATTCTTTTAATATGAGTTTTTCTTTTACGGTATGGAACTCTCTCATTCCTGTTCCGAGATTTACAGTGTTCACGCCATTTTTAACAAAAAAGTTAGCGTCAGCTCCACCGCCAGTTTCAACCAAATCTATTTTGTAATCGAACTGCTTGCATGTTTTAAGGATGTTTTTGATTATTAGGCTATTTTTTGGAATATTAATTGAATCATATATTCTATTAATTTTTATTTTTGCGTTAAATTTTTTATTTATTTTCTTATATTTTTTATTAACATTCTCGATGATTTTTTTAATCTTCCCAAGCTCTATTTTGATAGTATTTTCATTGTGACTCCGTATTTCACAATTGATTTCAGTTCTTCCAGGAACGATGTTAATCGCGGAACCACCATTAATTTTACCAATATTTATTGTACTATTTGAATTTATTCTCCCCGTTCTCATCTTTGATATTATGTCCGCAGATGCCGTTATAGAGCTTATTCCTTTTTCAGGATTAATTCCCGAATGAGCCTCTACCCCTTGAACGATGATATTGAAGTAGTCAGAGCTAGGACCTTTGTACACTAGTCTTTCTGGGCTAGTGCTGTCTAGCACTATTCCTTCTCTTGAATTTAATAAGTTGTAATCTAAAAATTTGGCGCCCAATAGTCCTATTTCTTCACAGGTCGTTATAGCTGCTTCTACATTGTAGTGATTTAACTTCTTTCTTTTAAGAATCTCCAAGGTCTCTAGTATTATAGCAAGACCACTCTTGTCATCTGCTCCCAATATTGTTCTACCATCACTTGTTATACTATCTCTTTTAATAACAGGTTTAATACCTAACCCATTTGTTACTGTATCCATATGAGAGGAAAGCAGAATGGTTGGTAGGTTCTTCTTGGATCCAAGTTTAGCAATAATATTGCCATGGTTAGATTTAGTTAACACGGCAGACTTATCAATTTTATATTTTATACCAAGTTTATTTAGCTTATTTTTTATGTACCTTGCAACATCTACTTCATTTCTCGATTCACTATCAATCTTAACTAAATCTGTAAAAGTTTTAATAAGCCTCTTTTTGTTTATCATTATTATGAATTCCTTCCTTTTCCTTTGATGCTTAATGTAGCTTCTAAGAAAATTTCTGATAGAGTAGGGTGTGGATGCACAGTATTAACAACAGACTCTAGTGAAAGTTTATTCTGCATTACTAGAGTTATTTCCGAAATCATCTCAGAGCACCCTTTGCCAATGATATGAGCACCTAAGATGTCATCATTTTTATCACTTATTAATTTACAGAAACCGCTTACATTATCATCTGCCAACGACTTTCCATTCGCTTTAAAAGGGTACTTAGAGACTTTGTAAGAAATCTTCATTTCTTTTGCCATTTCCTCTGAGATACCTACATAGGAAATCTCTGGCTGACAATAGATACATGCAGGAATTATATGTTCTGAAGAAATAAAATTGGCATTTACAATACAGTCTACAACTTGAGATCCTTCCTCGGATGCTTTATGCGCAAGCATTGACCCTCCAATTACATCACCAATTGCATAAATATTTTCTATATTTGTTTTGAAGTTCTTGTCGACTTTAATAAAACCGAAGTCATCAACAACAACTCCTGAATCTTTTAAATTAAGGCTCTCAGTATTTGGGACTCTTCCTGTAGATACAAGAATTAAATCAAAGTCTATTTCGAGTTCATCCTCTGAATCAATTAATGATACCCTTATCTCTGTAGATGTTTCTTTTATTATTTTAGCTTTGGTTGATTCGTATATCTTAATCCCTCTTTTTAAGTAGTTCTTTCTTAACTCATCGACTATCTCTTTGTCAACAAATCCTAGGATTGAATCTGAACTTTCTACAATAGATACTTTTACACCAAAACTACTATAGAGGTATGCAAATTCAATACCGATATACCCACCACCTATTATGCAAATACTTTTAGGTAGGCTTTTTGAATCTAATACAAAATCACTATCAACTATTCTTTTACCATTAGGGATAAGGTTTTTAGGAAAAAAAGGCTTTGAACCAGTCGAAATTATTATCTTTTCAGATGAAATTTTTATTTCTTTTCCAGCTTCTTTGATGCTTACTTCATTGGGAGTATTAAATGAAGCTAAGCCATAAAAAATATCAATATTTTTTGTCGAAAGTAGGCTTGTAAGACCACTTTTTAGTCTTTTAGTATTTTTTTTACTATTGTTAACTATTAATTCATAGTCACATGATAAATTATCAAAAGTAAAACCTCTTTTTTTAGCTTTATTGTTCAGCAAATCAGCAATTTCCGCAGATTTAAGAAGAGATTTAGAGGGAATACAGCCATTGTTGAGACAAGTACCCCCCAAGGAGTCTTTTTCTATTAGGGCCGTCTTTAGCCCCTTTCTTGAGGCCTCTATTGCGGCTACGTATCCACCAGGGCCGCCACCAATAATTGTTATATCGTAGTCATACATGTATAAGCTTAAATCTATCATATTTTTCTTTATTATTATAAAAATATTTAGAAAACGGTGTATCATATAAATTAATGGAGATGCAGATAAGGTCCGAAACTCCGAGAGCAAAGAAAGGATGGGGAATGGGGTCCACAATGATGGCTGGTGGTTCAAAAATTAGGGGGGTTCAACTTCTAATTACAGAATTTAGAGATATAGAAGTGAAGAATGTTCAGATAATGCATAAATTGAGTTCAGTATTCATGTCTATGATTAAGGATGATGATGATATAGAATTAACCGAGGAAGAATACGGAATAAGAATTGTTAAGACGGTAAGTCAAGAGAATTATAATAATGATATTTGGGATCAATGGGTCCTTTTTTCTAGAAGAATTTATGATAATATCTCTAAGATTCTTAAAGGGAAATAATTGAGCCAAGATTATAACAAGACTTTAAATTTACCAAAGACTAATTTTCAAATGAGGGCAAACCTCTCTGTTAAAGAGCCTGAGATTCTAAAGTTTTGGGATTCGAAGAATATCTATAAGATTATGCAATCAAAGTCTGATGATATTTTCGTTTTACATGATGGACCACCCTTTGCTAATGGAAAAATACATATTGGACATTGTTTTAACAAAATACTGAAAGATATTATTTTAAAATATAATTCATCTATTGGAAAAAGTGTCAATTATATTCCTGGATGGGACTGCCATGGCCTTCCAATCGAACATCAAGTTCTAAAAAAGATTAAGACTAAGGATATAACTAAATTAGAAATCAGAAATAATTGCGAGGATTTTGCTATGAAATTCGTGAAATCTCAAAGAGATGAGTTTCAAAGATTAGGAGTCATTGGTGATTGGGAGAATCCATATTTAACAATGAATGAGGATTTTGAGGCTAATCAAATTAAAGTCTTTTCTGAAATGTTTTTTAGTGGTTTTATTTATAGAGGTTTAAAGCCAGTAAATTGGAGCCCTAGTTCGAGAACTGCTTTAGCTGAAGCTGAATTAGAATATCCAGAACATCATGTTTCAAAAAGTGTGTACGTTAAATGTAAAGCAACTCCTAATGTATCATTAAAACTCAAGCTTAAGATCGAAGGTGAGCTATACTTTTTGGTTTGGACTACAACACCTTGGACGCTTCCAGCAAATAAAGCAATATCAGTTAACAAAGATTTTGAGTATGGATTATTTCAACATGATAAAGATTTTATAGTAGTTGAATTGGAGCTATCTAAACTAATTAGTGATAAAATTAAGAGAAAGCTAGTCTTAATAAAGACGATATCAGGCAAGGACCTTCAAAACTTAAAATATTTTTCACCCATCTCTGGCGAAGAGTGTCCTATACTTCTGGCTGATTATGTTACTCGTGAGACCGGTACAGGTCTTGTTCATACTGCCCCTGGCCATGGAATTGATGACTACTCCACTGGAGTAAAAAATAATTTAGAAATTTTTTCACCTGTTGATCCTGCAGGTAGATTTACCGATGAAGTACCTGAGTTTCTGGCCGGCTTAAATGTATTAAAAGAAGGGAACGAGAAAGTTATAAAAATTTTAGATGAAACAGGCTTGCTTCTTCTTTTGGAAGACTATGAGCATAAGTATCCATACGATTGGCGAACAGGTAAGCCAACAATCTTCAGAGCTACTTATCAATGGTTTGCTTCTGTTGACAAATTTAGAAAGAAATCTTTAGACGAAATTGAAAAAGTGAAATGGTACCCTCCATCCATTGTTAATAGAATCACTAATATGATAAAAGAAAGATCAGATTGGTGTATTTCAAGGCAAAGATCTTGGGGACTTCCTATCCCTGTTTTTTATTATATCGAAACAGGAGAAGTCTTTTTAAATAAAGATATCATAGAAAATATTATTAACTTATTTAAGAAGGAAGGTTCTTCTGCGTGGTGGAAGTATGAAGTTGAAGAGCTTCTACCTGAGGAGTATAAGTTTGAAGCGATTAATCTAAAAAAAGGGGAGGACACACTTGACGTTTGGTTTGATTCTGGAACCTCATGGAAGACAGTCTTAGTTGAAAACGAATCATATCCTGCAGATTTATATTTAGAAGGCAACGATCAACATAGAGGGTGGTTTCAAAGCAGCCTGTTAACATCAGTTGCAACAAAGGATATAGCCCCATATAGAAATGTACTCACACATGGTTTTGTAGTAGATGATAAAGGCCAAAAGATGTCCAAGTCAAAAGGTAATGTTGTAGACCCAGAGAAGATAATTAACGAAAATGGTGCAGATATTTTAAGATTGTGGGTTGCAAGCGAGGATTACTCTTCGGAAATTCGTATTTCTGATAATATTTTACAAAGTATAAAGGACAAATATAAAAAGATTAGAAATACTTTTAAATTCTTACTTGGTAATCTAAGTGATTTTAGAGATGAAGATATTCTTAATTTTGATAAATTAGAGGAGATTGATAAGTGGATACTGATTAAGTTCTCTAAAGTTAAAACCCAGTTTCTTGATTTAAGTAATGAGTATTCATTTCATCAAGCATTGAATGCCTTATTGTTCTTTTCATCAAAAGAATTAAGTTCAATATATTTGGATTCTCAGAAAGATGTATTGTATACATTTTCTAAAAATTCAATTGAAAGACTTTCAACTCAGTCCTCAATTTCTATAATATTTAGAGAGCTTTCACTAATGCTTTCACCTATAATTTCGTTTACAGCAGAAGAGGCTTGGTCTGAAAGATATAATGGATCAACAATATTTGAGAGTAAGCTATCTGATAGACTATATTTAGATCCTAAACTAGAAGATAAGTGGGACAAGATAATAAGCATAAGAGAGCCAATATTAAAAGAAATTGAATTAATGAGAACTAATAAGATTTTAGGCTCTTCTCTTGAAGCCAAAATCCTCCTCGGTGTTAACAGTGAGGACTTTGATTTCTATTTTAAGAATATTTCAATACTCAAGAAAACTTTGATTGTATCTGAAATTGAAATTTCTGAGACTGATAAGTCTGAACTTGATATTAAAGTTGAGAAAACTTTATTTAACAAATGTGAAAGATGCTGGATGCATTTTAATCCAGAATCCTTCGATAGGGATGATTCTAATCTATGTTTAAAATGCAGCAATCAAATGCAAAAAGATATCTAGATTAGTTATAATATGCAATGATGAATCACACAAATGAAAAAAGACATCATGTTGTTGTAGTCGGAGCTGGTTTTGGCGGCCTTTACGCAGTTAATGAGCTTGTTGATTCTAATGTGGATGTAACACTTATAGATAGAAGAAATTTCCATTTGTTTCAACCCCTTTTGTACCAAGTTGCTACAGGCACTATTTCAGCAACAGATGTAAGTGCACCAATAAGATCTATATTTGGAAAGAAAGAGAATATTACGGTTAGACTTGATTCTGCTACTGGAATTGACGTTAGGAGTAGGCATGTAAATACAAAAAGCCATACAAGAATTAAGTACGATGATCTTATAATCGCTACAGGCGTTAGTCATCATTATTTTGGTCATCATGAGTGGCAAAAGAATGCACCTGGCCTAAAGACAATAGAAGATGCACTTGAGATGAGAAGAAAGATTTTTACAGCCTTTGAACTTGCAGAAAATGAAAGTGATCCAATAAGGAGAAGGCAACTTTTAAGTTTTGTTATCGTTGGGGGAGGTCCTACTGGTGTTGAGCTTGCAGGTGCTCTTGCAGACTTGGCTTTTCGTACCTTTGAGAAGCAATTCCATAATATTAATACCAAAGAAGAATGTTCAATCTTTTTAATAGAAGGTTTGCCAAATGTCTTACCCACTTTCAAAGAATCACTGTCTGAAATCACTCGTGGATATCTTACTGAAATGGGCGTTCAAGTCCTTACAAAGTCTCTCGTTACTGACATTCAAAATGACACTGTTTACTATAAAATTAATGACGAAAGTAAGAAAATTGAAGCTAAAACAATACTTTGGGGAGCAGGAGTAATGGCTTCAGTAATGGGCAGGGTTCTTTCTGACTCTACTGGAGCCCAGCTTGATAATGTGGGAAGAGTTATTGTAAATAAGGATTTTACTATACCGGAGCACGATAATATTTTTGTGATTGGAGATTTAGCAAGATTTAAAGATGGAAACGACTACCTTCCTGGTGTTGCTACAGTGGCGATGCAATCAGGCCAATTTGTTGCAAAATTAATAAAAAATAGAATTTCAAACAATAAAGGATACAAGAAAGAGTTTAAGTACAAGAACAAGGGCTCTCTAGCTGTTATTGGAAGGAACAAAGCGGTGGCTGACCTTGGGTTTATAACATCAAAAGGTTTTATTGCTTGGTTGCTATGGATTTTTATTCATATTTTGTATTTGATTGGTTTTGGTAGTAAAGTTTCTGTAATTACAAAGTGGGCACTTAGTTACTTTAATCAAGATAAAGGGAACCGTTTAATCTTTATTAAATAGTTTTTTTTTGCTTTCTCAGAATAAAGTGTAGAATAAAAAAAAATGAAAACTTCTTTATGTTTAATTCTTTCTCTAATCTTTTTAGTCTATATTTCTCCTTTTTTTAGCTTATATAAAATTGGGACAAGTATTCAAAAAGAAGACAAACAGACATTAAATAACTATATGGATTGGCCCAGCCTTCAAGAGTCTTTAAAAAACGATGTTAAATCTTTTTTAAAAAATAGAGAGAAATTGAGAGAGAACGGTTTAGATAATCCAATAGAAGGGATTTTTGAGGATGTTAAAAAATTTGGGGGCCTTCTTTTTGGTGAGAAAGCAATATCTATTGCTATAGATAAAGTTGTTAGTCCAGAGGGCATATTCAGATTATATAAATTGAAAGATAAATCTAGAAAAACTACAAATAATCCTAAAACAAAAACTAATGATTCTGACATTGTTAAAAGTGAGAATATTCTTGAATATGATGGTTATCGATTGACTAGCTTTAATTTTATCACTTTAAGTGACTTAGAGGCAACAATCTCTACTAGTCACGCTGATGTTTACTTTAGAATGAGATTTATTTTTCCAAGATGGATCCTTTATACTGTAAAATCTGAAACTTTGACAAATGAAATTGCAAAAAAGGTCGAGGATAAGATAGATTTATTAAAAAACTTAAATAGAAAAATAAATCCATTAAAAAAGAAGAATGAATAACAAAAATGTTTTTAACGAAGACCTCACTTTATGTGGTGATAATCCAATTACAGGTTTCTTTAGAGACGGATGCTGCAATACAGATACTACAGACTATGGTGAACACTTGATCTGTTCAGTGATGACAGACGATTTTTTGGCTTTTTCAAAACAAAAAGGTAATGATTTGTCTACACCTGTTCCAGAGTTTAATTTTCAAGGTCTTAAGGAAGGAGATAGATGGTGTCTTTGTGCCGACAGATGGAGAGAAGCTTATGAGAATGGATGTGCCCCTCAGATTTACTTGCTTTCAACAAATTCGCAAATTTTAAAGAAAATACCTTTGGATATACTTAAACCTTTCGCTATAGATTTAGATTGAGATGCATAAAAAACTTTCTTTACTAATGTTACTTTCTCTAATCTTAGCAATTTTATGTGCTAATTTCTTTCCTAGTCTTGTGATTAAGTCTAAATTTCTTGGTAAATATTTCATAGAACTTCTTAAAGCATTTGTTCCTTTTTTGATTTTTGGGACTATTACATATTCAATTGCTTCTTTTGATGCATTTAGCAATGTAAAAAAAATTGTACCTTTAACGCTAATCCTTTATATAGCCTCAACACTTATTGCTATCACTTTTGCATTAATTGTCGGCTCTTTTCTTGATTTTGGTGTGGAAAATAAATATATTCCTAATCCTGAGGATTTAGTTAGTGCTCAAGTTGATATAGGATCTTCTCTATCAGTTTTAGCCATAGATTTTAGTAATTTTTTTAATTTAATAACAGAAGCCAACCCTTTTGCTATTATGATTCTATCTTTAATTTTGGGCGTTTCTGTTCGTTTTACAGCAAAATATAATCAAAAGATAGTTGGCATTTTGTCTAACATTAATAGTTTAGTGATTAATATTACAAACTATATTATGCTCTTAGCTCCGCTAGCAATATTTTCATTGTTTGCAAATTTGCTAATAGAGGTAGAGGGTGAAACAATATATTCCCTATTGCGATTTGTTATTAGTTCTATACTGATTTTTATAACTTACATGTTTGTTTTTTATGGAGCGATAGTCAAATATCTCGCTGGAATATCCCCTTACTATTTTTTCAGTAAGATAAAAAATACTCTAATTTTTGCCTTCTTTTCCTCTAGTAGTGCTGCTACAATGCCTTTGACTTTGAAGACAGCTGAAGATGAATTAAAAATAAACAAAGAAGTATCCTCTTTTGTTATTCCAATAGGGGTTACAGTAAACATGGATGGTTCAGCAATCTATCTTGGACTAGCAGCCTTATTCGTAGCACAAATACTAGGTATCGAATTCACATTTAATGAATATTTAGTTATCTGTCTGACTGCAACTATAGGTAGCATTGGTGCAGCTGGTGTCCCTTCGGTAGCATTAGTAATGATGACAATTGTTTTTTCATCTGTTGGGATCCCGTTGGAGGCAATAGCAATTATTGCAGGTGTAGATAGATTGCTAGACATGTTTAGAACTTCGATAAATGTTGCTGGGGATTTAACTATTGCAAGCATTATCAATAAGTTTATAAAATAATATTTTTTTTAGTAGGTAAATTCATTTTTCTTAGTTAATATTTACTTAATGTTCAGATTAATAAAACTCATAGTTGAATTTTTAAACAACCTAGATAGGAGAGGTACAACTAACGGAAGTATTCCAACAATTAATCCTGATGATAAAAAAAATATAAAAAAGTTATTTATCATTGTTCCTATCTTCCTTGGAGTTCTAGCAGTCCTATCTAGCATATACACTATAGAGCCGGGTGAAGTTGGAGTTGTTCAACGTTTTGGTAAGTTTTCTTCATATAAATCCCCAGGTTTAAATCTAAAGATTCCTCTTATAGATAAGTTAACAAAAGTTAACGTTGAAAAAGTAAGAAGAATTGAGATTGGTTTTAGGTCAGAAAGAGCTAGAGTTAATGTTCTTCAAGAATCATTAATGATTACTAAAGATGAAAATATTGTCAGTGCTCAGGCTATCATTCAATGGAAAATTAAAGATCCGGGAAATTATTTATTTAAAGTAGTTAATCCAATGCTTACGATTAAAAATACTGCTGAAGTTGCCCTCAGAAGTACTGTAGGGGTAACGAATATAGATGATGCTTTAACTACAGGAAGAGATCAAATTCAGGTCAAAACTAAAGAATTTCTTCAAATTTTATTAGACTCTTACAGTTCAGGTGTTCAAATTACAGATGTTAAACTCCAAATAGTTGACCCCCCAGATGAGGTTAAAGATGCTTTTAATGAAGTGGTTAGAGCGAAAGAAGACAAAGAAAGATTAATTAACGAAGCAAAAGGTTATTATGAAGACGTTATACCTAAGGCCCGTGGCGAAGCTGAGAAGATGATTAAAGAAGCTGAAGGTTACAGAGAACAAAGAATATCAACTGCGATGGGTGATACATCAAGATTTAATCAGGTCTACTCTGAATACAGAAAAGACAAAGCTGTAACAAAGTCTAGAATATATTTAGAGAAATTATCTGAAATTCTCCAAAAACCAAAAAAAGTAATTGGCACTGACTCTTCTAGTGGCGCACTAAACCTCCTTCAGTTGGGAGATATATTCAAGGATTAGTTTATGAAAAAGTTTTTACCTTTAATTATTCTTCTAGCAATACTTGTTCCATCTTTTGTTTATACAATTGACGAAGCAGAGCAGGCAATTATTACAGAATTTGGTGAATTTAAAAGATCTGTTACTGAGCCAGGAATACATTTTAAGAAACCGTTTGTAGAAAAGATTTCAAGATTTGAAAAAAGAATGCTTTCAACTGATGCTCCTCCTGGTCAATATTTAACACTAGATAAAAAAAGATTAATAGTAGACTTTTTAGCTAGATGGAGAATTAAAGATCCTCTAGTTTTCTTTAAATCTGTTAGAAATTTCTTTAGTGCTAACACAAGAATAGAGGATATAGTTTATTCTGAACTTAGAGAAGAACTTGCTACGCATAACATAAATGAAGTCATAGCGGAGAATAGAGAGCTAATCATGGACAAGGTAAAGGAAGGGAGTAGTGAAAAACTTTCAGAGTATGGTATCGAGCTAGTTGATGTCAGAATTAAAAGAGCTGATTTACCATCTGAAGTTCAACAAAGTGTTTATGACAGAATGGTAGCAGAAAGACAAAGGATTTCTAAAAGATATAGATCTGAAGGTGAGGAAGAATCTGCAAAAATAAGAGCAGAAACAAATAAGAATAAAGAAATTATAATTGCAAAAGCATTCGAGACTAGTGAAAAAATAAAAGGTGAGGGAGACAAGAAGGCCACTCAAATTTACTCTTCATCCTACAGTAAGGATCCTGATTTTTATGAATTTATGAAAAAGTTAGAAACTTATGAGAGAATTATTGATGAAAAGACTATTATCTTCCTGCCTATGAATTCCAGCTTGCTAGATTTAATTCAAAAGAGAAACTAGAATTTGGACACATTTAGTCATGCCCTATGGGGAAAAGCATTATTTGGTTATAGAGGTGCAAAATTCTCTCCTTTTCTTTTTGGTGTTGCTCCAGACTTAATTGCATTTGTTCCTTTCACTATTTTTAAACTTTTTAAGAACTCTAGTGGTAAGATTCTAGGTAGGCCTGAGATAGTTGAGATACCTGATTGGGTTTTTTATCTATATGATTTTTCACATAGCTTTATTACTTCTTTCCTTTTAATAGCCGTTCTTTTATATTTCAAGAAAAAGATTCTTGCCTTTGCCGCTCTATCTTGGTCCTTTCATATTTTGCTTGACTTTCCGTTCCATAGTAAGGAGTTCTTTCCAACTAAAATTTTTTGGCCTATAAGTGATGTTTATCTGGATGGTATCTCTTGGGCTACACCAGAAGTTTGGTTAACAAATGTTTTATTTTTGACATTATTTTTCTTTTATAGATTTTACCCCGGGAAGGATCTAAAGATGTGACTGAATCTTCTTCCATAGCTCATATGTTACATTGACGTCTTGAATGCAGTATTTCATCATTTCTTCACTATATACAGTCCAAGGACCATTATAATCACCCTTAAAATTACTTAGTCTGTAGCCCCATGCTTTAAGTGAATGCCTACCTCTATATTCAATTGGTATTCTATCTTCTTTGTTGTCCGACTCAATTATTTTAGGCCATATTCTTCTTGCATATTCAAGTGTGTCAAAGATTTCTGCTTTTGGATTAAAGTTGTAGATTTTTTTAATTGCTGGTATGTCAAATTTTAGAATATTGTGTCCTATTAGCAGGTCAGCACTTTCTAGGTATTCTATTCCTTTAATTAAATTCTTTCTAAAGGATTTAGATTCTTTTTTTTCAATTTCGAATGTAGCAAAACAATGAATCTTAGTTAAGTTCTGAAGAAAACCATCAGTTTCAATATCAAATATAATTTTCATATTAAGCAAAGATAGATATTAATACACCGGCTGCTACAGCTGAGCCTATAACACCTGAAACATTAGGTCCCATTGCATGCATAAGGAGTATGTTAGAGGAGTCCTCTTCGTTCCCAACCTTACTTACAACACGAGCTGCCATAGGGACTGCAGATACCCCTGCTGCTCCAATTAGTGGATTTATAGGATCTTTGCTGAGCTTGTTAAGGAGTTTGCCCATTAGGACCCCAGTGGCTGTTCCTAGCGAAAAAGCAACCAGTCCTATAATGATAATTCCAAGTGTTTCTGGTACTAAGAATTTCTCAGCAGCTAATTTAGATCCAACAGCGAGCCCTAAGAATATAGTTACTATATTTATCAAAGAGTTTTGCATTGTATCAGAAAGTCTATCAACAGCACCAGATTCTTTTAAGAAGTTGCCAAAACACAGCGCACCAACAAGGGGTGTTGCATCTGGTAATACTAAGATGCATAGAATGAGTAAGGTTATAGGAAAGAATATCTTTTCTAATTTATTAACCTTTCTTAGTTGAACCATTTTAATCTTTCTCTCATCTTCTGATGTTAGGGCTCTCATTATAGGTGGTTGTATAATAGGGACTAATGCCATATATGAATAAGCTGCTACCGCGATTGCCCCTAGTAGATCAGGAGCTAGTCTTGATGCTATGAAAATCGCTGTTGGTCCATCTGCTCCACCAATAATACTAATTGCGGCAGAGTCTTGAAGTGAGAAATCAATAATACTTGTATTTTGTGAAAGAAAAACAGCTCCAACAAGAGAACCAAATATACCGAACTGTGCCGCAGCACCTAATAATGCAGTTTTTGGATTTGCTATTAATGGTCCAAAATCCGTCATGGCACCAACACCCATAAAAATTATAATAGGGAAGAGACCATTTTGAACACCTAAAGAATATAGTATTCCTAAGAATCCATTCGGACCTGCAATTTCAGCTATAGGAATATTTGCTAATAATCCTCCAAATCCAATTGGCAATAGTAATAATGGTTCAAAATTTTTTGAAATAGCCAAATAAAAAAGAAGAATACATATCATTATCATTAAAATTCTTCCAAAACTTTGTGAGAATTTTGACATAGGTTTTAACTTTTCAGGACCCAGCTTACCTTCAATAGGATTTAAAAATTCATATACCCCAGTTGACTTATAAAAACTCTTGAAAAGCTCTTTAACATTCTTAGGTTCATATTCCTTTTGCTCAACTTTTATATTATTATTCTGAGCAGAATATGCATCATTAGAGAAACTAATAAAAATAAAGAACAGTAGAGCTATAGATATATAAGTCTTAATGTTCACCATATTACGAAACAACTAGTATTGTATCTCCTTCTTCAACATTCTGACCCTGATTAACTGTTATTGAATTAACAATACCACTAACACCTGCTTTTACCTCGATTTCCATTTTCATAGACTCTAGTACTATTACTGTTTGATCAGGTTGAACTTTGTCTCCGTTTGAACACATTACTTTGAATACTACACCATTTACAGGCGCTGTAACGTTCTGTCCGGATCCTGTTTGAGCAGCATCATCTTCAGTAGAAGTTTTCTTAATTCCAGTGACTTGTACTTTGCCTAGGGTAGAAACTATATCAGCATTCGATCCAGCGGCAACCTGGACATTATAGGATTCACCATCTAACAGAATTGTATAAGCCGAAACATTCTCATCGCTCTTTGATTCTTTTTTCTGATTTGATTCTTCATCGTCGCTAATATTTTTCCTCACATTAGCCTTAGTTTTGCCTTCTAAAAATTCAATACCTTTTTCTGCACATGCAGCAGCAATGAAGATGTTTTCATCTGTAGTGTCTAGCTTTTTATCTTTTAATATATTTTTCCAGAAATTAATACTCTTTCTTTCGTCTTTATCTGCAATATCTAAAGGATTTTCTTTAGTGGGCTCTAGCTTTAATTGTTCTGAAGCCAGCTTAACAATCTCTGGATCTGGGGCAATTGGTGTTTTGCCAAAATAACCAAGAACCATTCTTCCGTAACCATCAGCAATTTTTTTCCATTTCCCAAACATGACATTGCTAAAAGCTTGTTGCCAATAGAATTGTGAAACGGGTGTTACAGATGTTCCATAACCACCTTTTTCTACTACTTCTCGCATGGCTGCTATAACTTCAGGGTATTTATGTAAAATATTGTTATCTCTCATCATTTGAGTATTTGCAGTAAGCGCTCCACCAGGCATCGGAGAGAAAGGAATCAAGGGCGAGACTCTTTTTGCTTCTCTAGGGACGTAATATTCTTTCAACAAGTCTGCCAAGCATTCTTTCACTTTCATTAATTTAGAGGATTCTAGGTCACTTAAATTAAAATTAGAATTTTTGGTGGCATGTAACATTGTAAGTATATCAGGTTGGCTTGTTCCGCCTGATACTGGTGCAATAGCTGTATCTATACCATCTGCTCCTGCTTCTAGAGCTGCCAGATAACATGCTACGCTGATTCCAGCACTTTCATGAGTATGAAATCTTATATGAGCATCTTTAGGTAATAAGTTCCTGGCCATCTTAATTGTATCGTAAACCTTTTTGGGATGCGCTGTACCACTAGCATCTTTAAAACATAAGGATGTGAACTTTATGTCTGAATTAAGAATTTGTCTAAGTATTTTTTCATAGAACTCTACGTCATGAGCACCTATGCAACCGGGTGGCAAGTCCATTACAGTTATAACAACCTCATGATTCAATCCATGATTATTGATACACTTGGCACTAAATTCTAGGTTTGAAACATCATTAAGTGCATCAAAATTTCGTATAGTTGTTGTCCCATGTTTTTTGAACATCTTTGCGTGAAGATCGACAATATCTCTACTACCAGTATCTAGAGCTACTGTATTGATTCCCCGAGAAAGGGTCTGAAGGTTTGCATTAGGACCAGTAATTTCACGAAACTTGTCCATCATATCAAAAGCATTCTCATTTAAATAAAAGAATAAACTTTGGAATCTTGCTCCACCTCCAAATTCAAAGTGCGTAACACCAGCTTTTTTAGCTTCTTCAACTGCTGGCAGGAAGTCTTCCATTAACACTCTTCCTCCAAAGACAGATTGAAAACCATCTCTAAAGGTTGTATCCATTATGTCTATATATTTTTTACTCATAGTTCCCATCTTTCACTTTAATGTAATGCTATCCATCAAAATAGACTATTTCTTTGAATTTTCTTCTATATGATGTTTTACGGCAGCTGAAATAATAGCTACTTTTTTGGCCTCAGATGGTTTACCTGAATTGATTTGGGGTTCATTTGAAGAAACACTTTCCTCAGAAGCAATAAAATAGTTAATTAATTTTCCTTGCGCCTCGAGTACTAAGACCATTATAACCAGAAACATAAAAACAACACTCATTCCAGTTATCATAAAGTTGACAGATTCACCAATCATTGTGAAACACTCCTTTTTATCATTTTTTTATCCATTCTTATTTTAGTAAATAAAAAGAATAAAAACAATTAAAATTATATATTTTTTTTAATTAAACTATTGACAAGCTAAATGGTTTGTGTCATCTTATGGGCTTCATGAGTGAAAAAGATATAGAGAATCAGGCTTTAAACTTGTTAATGAAAGAGTTGCGAAAGCTAGATTATTTCAAATGCATAACAGATTCAAAGGCTTTAACCCTTGCTTTTCATGTCGTAAGTGCGAAAATTGGTTCATCAGTCGAATTTGTTAAAGAAAATACTGATATGGATCAATCACTTAAAACACTTATCGCAAAACATTAGAACTATTCAATCGATTTTGACACTACAAATACTGCCAATATCTCAACAATTAGAAATACAATTATAGAGCTTGAGTCTATTCCCACGCCAGAGTTAGTAAAAAGCCTTGAAATTGTAACAGCAGGATTAGCAAAACAAGTTGAAGATGTAAAGAAAGTTGCAGATAAAATATAAGAACCCACAAGAATGGGAAGACTATTAGGAAGAAATTTTTCACCATGTATTATTACTATTAGGAGTCCTAGAGTTGCTATGAACTCACCAAGTAGAATATTTGTCCCTGATCTATCTATCTGAGAAATTGTAATTGGATTTTCTCCAAACATTAAATGAACACATATTACTCCAGAAATTCCACCTAATATTTGCATTAGAGTATATATAGAAAGATCCTTAAAAGTTAAATTTCCTCTAAGAAACATCATTAATGATACTGCCGGGTTAAAATGGGCCCCAGAAACTTTCATAAACAAGCTTATATTACAAAAAAGAATAGAGCTTGCAGCAATAGCAATAACTAGAAGAGTCAAATGTTCTGGTGCGTCCATTCCTATCATTATAAAAGGGGTTCCAACAATAGAGAGTAAAAGTAAAAAGGTTCCATAAAATTCAGCAATGTATTTATTCATGAATTTCATACTAACTGATATAATATATTTGTTTAGTTTTAATTCTATATCATATGATTTATAAAGAACTTAAAATAATTTTCCTTTCTGATATGCATCTTGTCCACAAAGATGATTTTTTGGGAATTAATACTTTTAACTCTTTTAGTGCAGT
The DNA here is from genome assembly GCA_018654605.1 of bacterium. Lineage (GTDB taxonomy): Bacteria > Desulfobacterota_D > UBA1144 > UBA1144 > UBA1144 > TMED58. Next base: position 39,591 of record JABILG010000014.1, on the reverse strand, counting down.
CGTCGACAATATTGTCGTCAACCATAGTGATGCAGATTGTGTGGTTTTTGGTGGCGACTTGGTGCAGGATCAATCTATTGCATCTTTTAATTTTTTTGAATCTGAGATTAAAAGAATTAAATCTCCGAAGCTTTTTTCAAGAGGTAATCATGACATTTCTGATAAATTCTTCATTAATCTTCAGGAAGATGATTTTGTTAATTCAACTAATTCAGATTGGGAAGTTCTTTTTTTAAATACATATAGCAAGGGAAATATATTTGGTGAGGTTAAAGAGTCTGATTTAGATTTATTAATAAAAAAATCAATATTACTTCAGGGTAAGCATCTCTTAATCTATATGCACCACAATTTATTCTTAACTGGTTCACCTTGGCTTGATATGCATATAACAAGAAATAGGGATAAAACACTTAAGCTACTATCTAAAATGAGAAATCTGAAACTTGTTGTAAACGGACACGTTCATCAGGAGACCAGGAATCAATACAAGGGTATAGATTTTATATCTTCCCCGTCGACTAGTATTCAGTTTACCTCTAACGAGAAGAAGTTTAAATTGGACAACAGAAATCCAGGCTATCTTGAGATAAAATTACAACAAGAGGGTAGATGGGAAGTCCTATGTCATAGAGTTGAGGGTGATTTTGGATCACCAAAAATTAATCCCAAGTCTTACTAGTTTACTTGTATGAAGAACAAGAAATCATTAGCGACATTACTAAAATTAAAAAAGGTAAATAGTTCATAAATTGATTATATACTTATAATGTAATAGAAATCAATTATTGATATAATTAGTATATTTATATGAAAATGTATTTAGTTCTAGGAATTCTATCAATTTACTTATTTGTAGTTATCTTTTTCTACTTATTTCAGAAATCTTTTCTCTATTTGCCTAACGAAGAGAATTATTTAACTTCTGAAGTTATAAATATTGAAAATAAAATAGTAAATGTGAGGACGGCGGATCACCTTTACTTAGAGTCTTATCTTTATATAAATCAAAATAATACTCGAACCATATTGTTCTTGCATGGAAACTCTGGAACTCTTCAAAGCAGAATTTATAAGCTCAATAGATTCAAAGAGCTAGGTTTAAATTACCTTGCTGTAACATGGAGGGGCTTTAGTGGAAACAAAGGTGAGCCTTCAGAGGGTGGACTAACTCAGGATGGCATTGGTGGACTAGACTATCTTAATACTTTAGGTGTATCGGATGAAAATATTGTTATATATGGGGAATCTCTTGGAACTGGTGTGGCAGTAAATTTAGCTCTATTAAGAAATGTTGGGGGATTAATCCTAGAGTCACCATATACTTCAATTGGAAACGTTGGAAAAATAAAGTTTCCTTTTCTTCCAGTGAACTTAATTTTAAAAGATAAGTTCAATAGTCTTTCAAAAATTGGAGAAGTTAAATGTCCAATCTTAGTTATGCATGGATTTGAAGATACTATCGTCCCGTTTTATATGGGTAAAGAAATCTTTGAGAAGATTCAATCGCAAAAGTCGTCTTTCTTTACTTCAGACAATCACATGATGAACTTTAGCCCGGAAATGATGAAATCAATTAATAGTTTATTGCAATCGTTAAAAGACAAGAATAACTTTTAAACATGCTTTAATCCCTTTCTAAGATACTTATATCCGGTATATACAGTAATAACTGCACTTATCCAGAGCGAAGCCAAACCCAGGTCTCTTCCATAGCCATATAGGAAATCATTTCCAGGTTCACCAGATAGTAAAACTGAAAGTGCAAACATTTGAACAAAGGTTTTTGCCTTTGAAAGACTTGAAACTGGTAGAGATATCTGCAATGAAGCAAGGAATTCTCTTAAGCCAGAAACAAGGATCTCCCTACTAATAATTATAAGAGCTGCAAATAAAGTTAAATCCTTAATTGTTTCATCATGTATTAGAAGCATTAAAGCTACCGCAACAATTATTTTGTCAGCTATTGGATCTAATAGTGCGCCTAGTTTTGATTCTTGATCCAAAGATCGAGCAAGCTTGCCATCTAAATAATCAGTTAGACAAGCAAAGATAAATATTCCACATGTTGACCATTTTCCTATTTCACCAGGAATAAAGAAGGCGAAGACAAAAAAGGGTATGATTATTATTCTTAGATAAGTTAAGGATAGTGGAATCTTTGCGACCATATTTAAATACCAAGTATTATTAAAAGAAATCCCAAGATTATAATTAAACTTGAGATATATTTCTGTCGAATTAAAGCAATTAAATCTTTTAAAAAGTTCATACTCTATAATAACATTTAACTTTAGTTAAATGGAGTCTAATTATTTATAAGATTTAGTATCTTTATGAAGAAATTATAAATTTCTTTGTAATAAAGAGAAACAGGAATAGTAAAAAAGATAAAGAATAGGGTAGTCCATATAGGCCTCATTTTATTATATTACAACTAAATAAGATTTTATTACAGCAGAACTAAGACACCCTTTTTGTCTTTTTACTTGTCACTTGGTATTCTATTTTATATAATAAGCTGATTACAGATATATTCTAAGGTTAGAACGGAGACTCTATGTATAAAAAATTGTTATTATTAATTTTCTTTATTTTTCCATTGCTATCATCTAATTCTTTTGAAGAAAAGCCTCTTATATTAGATAAATCATATGTAAAGATTGGATACGGCATTGTTCATTTACCTGATAACGAAAACGTACCTCAAGGTGTTGGGGATGGTGCAATTGACAACGTATTCCCTCAAGCGAAATATGACCTCAAATATGATTCTGGATCCTCTTTTTCTATAGCTGCTGGAAATAGATTTCGTAATTTTGCTTTTGAGCTTGCTATAGACCAAATTGTTTGCGATGTAGACTCAGTTACTTCGGATACTGCAATTAGAGCTACAAGTGGTGACATTAGTCTAAGAACAATTATGATTAATGCTCATTATTATCCTGATTTTCTAAAATTTGGTAAAGCCAACCTGTATCTTGGCTTAGGAATTGGTATAACAGAGAAGGTTGATTTAGATGAAAGTGGTATAACCGGAAGTAGGGCGAGCTCTAACTTAGGTTTTAAATCATCAAGTGATCTATTTAATCCAACATATCAATATATATTAGGTCTTGAATATAGTGTAAACAATTATATCTCAATTTATTCTGAAGTGAAAAATACTATAGTTAAATCAGTTCATTTAGCTAGGGGTTCAAGTAAAGAAACCTATGGCTCAATGGAAATGAATCCAATGAGCGCATTGATAGGTCTCAAGTTTAGTTTTTAGCTTAAAGTTATCGTTCCATTCATTACACCCCAGTGACCTAAGAAACTACACCAGAATATATATTCTTGACCTTTAACAAACTTGTTAGTGTCTAGTATTAAAGAAAATGTTTCATTAGGGCCTAAGAATTTAGTTTTATAGATAACTTTTTTATCATCAGGAAGGTATCCATTACCTATACCATTAGAAGGGTTAACAATGGATGTTAAGTAGTTAAAGTCAGCTTTCTTTGAAATTACAACATTGTGTCCAGCTAAGTTAACATCTAAGGTACCAGTGTTTTTTAGGTTAATTGTAAATTTTTCACAACTTGAGTCTATAGATATAGTATTTGTACTGAACTGCATCATACCATTAGCTTCAAGGTTTATCTTGCATTCACTTGCTAAAGATAAGTTTGAAAATGAAATCAGAAAAATTAATGTACTAAGTATTTTCTTCATATTAGTCTCCTTTTTAGGTCAATTTTAATTATCTATATTACTTGATTACTTGTTTATTACTACTATGTCCAGATTTTCGTATCAAATTAATTAAAAAACCTTGACAAACATATATGGATTCATTACTATTAAATAAACGGAGGTAGTAATCATGAAAAGACAAAAACAAAATTCAAAGGCAGCATATTTAGCCAAGTACGACAAATCAATGCAACCCTTAGAATCTCTGGGTAACGGGCTAGTTCCATACACTTTATTGGCACTTTCATTTGTAGCTATACTAATAGTAAATTTGTAATTAGTTTAGTTTAATATGTACTTGTTTTTTATCTTTTTTGAGTATATTTTATATATGGACCATTCAGGTCCATATTGAATTGAGGTGATAGAAATGAGAATTGGTTTGTTTTATGGAACAACAAGTGCTGCAACTGAAGAGGTTGCTAATTTAATTCAGGAGTCGCTAGAGGAATGTGAAGTCGAGCTTTTTGATATTTACAAAGAGCCCTTGGATAAGATTAATGAATTCGAAAATATTATTATTGGGTGTCCTACTTGGGACATAGGTCTCTTACAGGAAGATTGGAGGTCAAAGTTTGATGATCTTGACACATTAGATTTCTCAAATAAAAAAGTTGCTTATTTTGGTTGCGGAGACCAGCATGTCTACTCAGGAACTTTTCTTGATGCGCTAGGTACACTAGAGGAGAAAATTACTGCAAAGGGTGCTATTACAATTGGACAGTGGCCTGTCGAGGGCTATAGTTTTGATTACTCTAAAGCTCAGAAAGAAGATAAATTCGTAGGTCTTGGAATTGACAATGATAATGAGCCTGAGCTTACAGAAGATCGAGTATTAGCTTGGTGCAAGCAGATACAGTCTGAATTTGCATAATATTTTTTATAATTTATGAACCAAATAGAGTTGCAATCTTATCTATCTAATTTTTTTTTAATTAGATCTAGTTCCAATAATGTTTCTTTCCACCCATCAGGTGCAACTTTTATTGAATTGAAGAAATTAGATTTTCTTTTAAGTTTTAACGGGTTCCTGCCTGGTAGTCTTAAAACTATCGCATAATCTGCTATTTCCAACATTGAAAGATCGTTTTCGCTATCACCACAGGCAATTGTTGTTATGTCTTCTGAGCTATCAACGCTCATAGTCTGCAGAAATGATGGCTGAGCCAGTAATTCTCTCATTGCATCACCTTTTGAGTTTAGCCCAGTTAGATGTTTGAGTCGCGCACCAGAAAAGATACTTAGACCTTCTTCATTTAAGCTCTTTTTAAATTCGCTTAAATGCTCATTATTTCCCATCCAGATAAAAGGTTCACTATATCTTCTATCAAGAGATCTACTTAACGCATCAGATTTTAGACCAGTATAGTAAGATTGTTGAAGTTTTGTCATATTTTTCAGAAAAAGAATAAATCTCATGTAATCTTTAAAGTCGTTTTGTCTAATTTTTTTATTTATTGTCTCTCTTTCGGTTCCCAACTCGAGAACCCAATATTTATTTTCATCTATTGCATTGGTTGGTATTTGCGAGATTGTTTCTTTTGGAATATATATAGCAGAACCATTTTCAACTATAAAGGGAGTCTTTAAACCAATTTCTTTAACAATATGCTCTATCTCAAGAAAACATTTGCTAGAACTTGGTATGATTCTAACACCTTTTTTATTCAAGTTTTCAATAAAAGGCATAATAATTTTATATTCAAAAGTTTTAAAATTTAGAAGGGTCCCATCTAAATCTGTGAATATTATTACATTTTTAACCATAATCTTTGACTATTAGTTATATGATATACGATATTAAAGATATATAATATGTTTATACTTCTTATAAGTAGTTTTTTAATATGAAATTTTTATATTTAATTTTCTTCATACTTTTATATTTTATTATCTTTTATGGCGAAGAGTGGGTTGAGAGTATTAAGTAATGAGAAAACTTGTATTTTATTTTTTTCTACCACTCTTTATTGTGTTATTTCCTATCTCTTCTGTTCTTTCTCATGATAGTCATGGAAAGATGATTGAGGCGACACATCCTTATCCAGCTATAAATGTTATAGTGAATAATCAAAACCTATCAACTTATCTACTTGAGTTTAAAATAAGTAATTTTAAGTTGATTTCATTAAATGATTCCTCTGAGATTAATAAAAACGAAGGACATATCTTACTGCTAATTAACAATAAAAAAAAGATTATGGTTACAGAAGAAACTTATAAGCTTTCCGCAGACTTGTTGAGGGTTGGAAAGAATGAATTGTTTGTTATGTTAATGGACTCTAATCATTCATTATTTACAAGGAGTAACGATATAATTTATACCCCTAAGTTAATTTATAAGGACAAATAGTTTATAAATATAAAACTAAAACTAATAGGGATATTGAAATAATCCAAAAAAGAATGAAGTATTTAAGTCCACCCTTAGCATCGTCTCTTTCTTTTAAAGTCCTAGCTTTTATTCCTTGAGAAATGAACACAATATTTCCTGCAAGTTGAACGCAAACAGTATTTATTATCAATAGCATTAGCGCACCAAATGCTAGCTTGTATTCTCCATTTGCAATAAGAATAGAGAATGATGCTGCAGGAGGAAGGAGTGCTACTGATACCATCACTCCTACTAATGCAGCAGAGATACCAGTTGTCATTGATAGTGCGGCAGCAGCTCCGGATGCTAAAGCTAAAACAATATCACCAATACCTATGTTGGTCCTCGATAGAATTTCCTTGCTTTGATAATTTAGTTCTGAAATAGTAGAAATTAGATAACCAAACGTGATAGATATTAATATCCCAATAACAATAGAATTTAAAGATTTAAAAATAAGATTCCTATTACCTATGGAAGCAGCAAAAGATAAAGCTATATTTGGACCTAACAAGGGTGCGATTACCATAGCTCCAACTACAACAGCCACATTGTCCTCAGAAAGACCAATGGTAACGACTATAGTTGAAAGTATTACCATTAGTATGAAATTAAGATTGAGATCTACACCTTTCGTAACATTCTCATAAAGCTCTTCTCTTGTTGTTTTTTGATCTACTTTTTTTTGTTCGTTATTGTTTTCTTGTAATCTAGGTATCGAAGCATCAACAGGAAGAACGAGAATTTTAGCGTTCTTATCAGATTCAAATAATATCTGCAAGCTATCTAAAACAGACTGTCTTGAGTCGTTGGTGACAACCATTGTAAAGACTTGACGTCCATCATCAAGTTCTGATGACCACCAATAGTCTACGACCCCTTGTTTCTCTGCTATTGTTATAAGTGTTCTCTTGTATTTTGAATCAGAAATAATCTCGCAAATTCTCATTTTCTAACTCTATCATGAAACACGAAGTTTTTAATTAAAACTAGCAACTTTTCTATCTTAAAATTTCAGCAACCCTCTTTGTTGGTGCAATTATGAATGTATTGTCTATAAAAAAGGTTTCATTTTTTGCATCACATAGCGATGCTTTCTCCCAATTTTTTTTACTTGTAAATATATATAAAGAGCTTGGGTCAAAGATACATGCTTCTAAGGAAAGCTTTAGATCTGCTTTCACTTTTCTTAAAGAGCTTTTCTTTATTCGAGCAAAATATCCACCATTAACCGAAAGACCCTCTGTAACAGCAAATAATGTTATTTCTCTATAGTTTTCAATAGGCATCATTTCGGGATAAATATACTTAATACTATTGTAGGACTTTCCAAACTCTTCCCACTTGGGATCTTTAAGCATTTGTTTCCAGGTATGACCACTATAGTTTAGGTTGAATGATTTTAACGCTCTTGTTTGTGTGTAAACTTCGGAAGAATCAATAAAACCAATAGATATTATAATAATTAGAATTGCAATAATCTTTTTTGGATTTATGGATTTGTAAAAAATATAAAAAGAAAAAAAAGTTATTATATACATAACAGGCCAAAAAAATCTTCCAGAAGATCTAAAAACACCAAAAAGTTTCTTAGCAAATGATGGAAGTGGGTAGCTTATAAGTAAGCTATCATTCAGTATTACTTTATGACTTAATGCAAAAATGACTAGAAATAGGCAAGCTATAAGAATTGGTAAGTAGTTTTCTTTAGTAAATTTAATAAGATTTTTTTTATAATTTATTATAGTTGTTAATATTATCAATATCATCGAAGTCCCAATAAAATTAAATCCCTCGTAGTCACCAGAGCCCTTAATATTAGTAGTATCAGTTAGATTTGGGATTAGTTTAGAAAAATTAAAAGAATCAGTATTTATGTTTGCTAGAGATACGCTAGGATCAAAAATAGAATTTAAATTCATCCTATAGTTCCCGTATCCCTGATAGTAGGAGTAAGTTTCATTGCTAGTATCAACGCCAATTAGTAAAAAAATTAGTCCTATAGATAAAAAAGTATATACAGAGTAAAGGAAAACATTATGGTTGTTAATCTCTTTGTTTAACCTTCTCCTAAAAAGGTCTGCAAAAAAGATCGGTAGTATCATAGCAAACAGATAAGCCATAGTTAAAAGAGAAAGTATTAGTAAACTTATCCATCGTATATATTTGAATTGAGGGATTAAGTATAAGTAGATAGAAGCAATTATTATCCAATGCCCAAATAGACCGAGGTGATTTATTAATAAATTAAAAGGTAATATTGGGCTCAAAAGAACTATAGATACAAATAAAAACTTAGTAATTTGGCATTTAACAAATAAGTCTAAGATTTTAATAGTGAAATAGGCTTGTAAGAACAAGCAAATTAAGTGATATATTCCAAAGAACTGAAAAGGGAACCCTAATATTTTATCAAAAGGTTTAAGTATGAGCGAAACAATTGGTATTGATCCAGAGTATACAAGAGAGATATTAAGCTCTTGTCCATAAAGATAGTTGTTTAGAATAGGGTATTGAAAAAAATCAGTCCATCGAAAGTACTCATATCCAAACCAACTAATTGATGCGTCGTCGTTACCTTGAAAAAAAATCCAATCAATATTTCTTGGATTTAAATAATTTAAACTAAAGCCCGTCATATAAAAGAAAAAGAAGAGAGATATGGATAAAAGAATAATATTTCTTTTAGAATTAAGGGTTTTCATCGGATAAATGATAGCACAATATAGTGTTTACTTTACAAAAAACACTCATATTTCCCCCCTTTTACTAGGTACCTTTTTAAACTTTTTTTAGTAGGCATTTATAATACTTAATATAAAAAAATAAAATCTAATTATTTTTTAATATAATTTAAATTAATAATATCAGTATTTTAAGCATAAAGAATTAAACTTATTTTATAATATTTCTAAATAAATCTACCATCATTTTCTTATTCAGCCTTCCAGTATTAACATTTCTGGGACTTGGATGATAGCATCCAATAAGACTCTTTCCATCCGGCAGATTATGACTAGATCCATGGGCAAACTGAGGTTTTTTCTTAAATTTTCCATAATTTTCAATGTAATATTTTACCGTTGCTTCGAAAGCTATCTTACCCAAAGCAACAATAAATATTGATTTTTTTAATAGTTTTAATTCATTTTTAAAATACCTTGAACATGTTTCAAGCTCTATTGAAGTTGGCTTATCTTCAGGGGGTACGCATTTCAAAGCTGTAGTTATATAGGAATCTTTCAATTTTAATCCATCATTTTTAGATATAGAGTAGGGTTGATTGCTTATATTTGCTTCATATAAACACCGATAAAGAAATTCTGAAGATTTATCCCCTGTAAAAACTCTACCAGTCCTTGTTCCACCGTGAGCGGCTGGTGCAAGACCAACTATTAGAATTCTACCTTTTTTATCACCAAACCCTGTGATTGGTCTACCCCAATAGTCTTCATTTATATACTCTTTTCGTTTATTTTTAGATATTTTTTTTCTGAAATTTACAAGTCTAGTGCACTTGGTACAATTGATTATCTCTTTATTTAACGACTCTAAAGTAAGGCGATACATTTTTTAGTTTGCTTTAAACTTTAATTGATAATCTTTTCCATTAAACTTTTCAAATATATATTGAACCATAGAGTGGTTTATTGGTTTTGGATTCAAAACCTCTTCTATGTTCTTTTCCGCAACATAAGTTGTCTTCTCATCATCACTTACTAAGACATGGCACCAAGGTTTGTCTCTAGGTGGTTTTGTTTCTGCTACTTTGTCATACCATTCATCTGTTCCTTCGAAAGATGGGTCAATATCAAATATTACACCTGTATAATCAAACAATTTGTGCCTAACAATTTGACCAATTTTGAACTTAGTTTTAACTTCTTTCATAAAATAGATTTTACACTAAAACACTTGATTTTTATATTCAAAAAAGTTCAAATATAAATAAGAAGGTTTTATGATTTCTATCAATAAAAACAACAAGGGTGAATTGACTGAAGCTAGAGGTAAAAGGGTTAAAAAGTCATCTTTGTACTCAAAAAACGTTGATTTTGAGTTAAGTAGAAGCAAATTTAACGATTTTTTGCTCTGTAAGAGATGTTTTTACTTAGATAGAGTTCTTGGTATCAAAGTGCCTGATATGCCTGGATGGACTTTAAATAGTACAGTTGATGAACTTTTAAAGAAAGAGTTTGACCAATGTAGAAAGTCACAAGTACCACACAGGTTAATGGTTAAGAGCAACATGGAAAATATAGTCCCTTTTGACCACCCTGATATTGATAAATGGAGAGATGCATTAAGAGGGGGCATTAAGCACAGGTATAAAGATACAAATTTGATTATCAAAGGTGGCGTAGATGATATATGGTTCAATAAAGCTACAGAAGAAATAATAATAGTTGATTACAAGTCTCAAGCAAGCTTTTACAGGGTGAACACCGAAGATTACCTTTCTAATGTATTCCATGAATCTTACAAAGTTCAGATGGATATTTATGCTTATTTATTTGAAAGAAATGATTTTAATGTTGCTGAAATTAGTTATTTCTATGTAGCAAATTGTAGAAAAGACCTGGATGGATTTAATTCTAAGTTAGTTTTTGATGAAACACTTGTTCCTTACAGGTTAAGGACTCATTGGATCGAACCAAAGATTGACGAAATGCTAACTACGCTCAACTCACCAGATTTACCTTATTTTAACTCTTTTTGTCAGAATTGTGCCTGCTCTAAGGCAAGAGCAGAGTGTGAATATTAAGGTATTTACTATGTAATTATATTTTTTTTTGATATATTATTGATATGAAGTTCGTAATTTTTTTATTGTTTTTATTATTCTCATTTACTTCCTATTCGTTAACAAAAGACCGTTGCAAAAAATTATATGAGGTTAATTCTCTTTTTTGTTCTTCAAATTATTGGGATGAAGTTGCAAAAATAAATAGAAAAGGGGTTCTTCATCATTATCAATTACATCCAAGTAACAGAGTCACAGGTTATATTGAAAATAATACTAGGCAAGAGCGATATGTTTATCTACGTTGGGTCCTTCATGGCGCTGATTTAGAACCGTTAATGTCTGATAGTCATACAGTCTCAATTCTTAAGCCTGGTGAGAAATCTAATATTGATTTTATTTTTCATGAACATTCTAAAAAGCCGCTTAATCAAGAAGGCAATTTTATAAGATTAAGGAATTTTGAAGTAAAATAATTAGGACTTAAGGAAATATTCCCATCTCAATATAAGTATTGGCAATCTTTTCTATTCCAATTTTATATGCAGCTTCCCTATAAGTTAAAGCTCCTTTATGTTTAACTCTTTTGGTTTTTATTTCGTTAAAAGCCTGACACATAGTTTCATTTAATGCGTTATTAATTAAATCAATTTCTTTAAGACTGTTTTCGCCCTGATTGTCGACTCTTCCCCATCTAACATGATTGAGGTTCTTGAGCCATTCAAAATATGAAACAATTACACCGCCAGAATTTAAATATAAATCAGGGAGAATTATTATTCCATTTTTAGATAAATATTTATCAGCTTCATATGTAATGGGACCGTTTGCACCTTCCGCAATTATTTTCGCTTTTATTTTGTACATATTTGCTTCATTTATTACTTCTTCTAAAGCAGCAGGAACTAAAATGTCACATTCTTCATAAAAAACAGAGTAGGGATCCTCAAATGAAGTACATAATGCATAGTCAGTTAAATTCCCACCATTTTTTAAGTGTTCTTTGACGAGCCTCGGCTCGAGTCCTTTGGGGTTTGATATTGATCCATTATATTCGCAAATACCAACTATCTTTGCTCCTGCATCATGTAAAAATAAAGCGGCATGATATCCAACATTTCCAAAGCCCTGTATAATGACGCTTTTGCCTTTCAGCCCTTTTTTTAAGCCCATTTTACCCATTTCCTCTTTATCATCTAGTAGTTCTCTTAATCCTATAAAAACTCCTCTCCCAGTAGCTTCTTTTCTTCCTTTAACTCCCCCTTGCGCAATATTCTTTGAAGTAACAGATGCAGCTGAATCAATATTTGAATTTGATAAAGTCTTAAAAGTGCTATATATCCAGCTCATTTCTCTAGAGGTTGTACCATAGTCAGTTGCGGGAACATAAGTGTTAGGACCAAGGGAATTCCTTGAATGTAGTTCAAATGTATACCTTCTTGTAATTCTTTCTAGTTCACTGACTGAAAATTCTTTTGCATCAATCTTGATTCCACCTTTACCTCCACCAAATGGGACATTAACGAGTGCGCATTTAAATGTCATTAGCGAAGCAAGAGCTCTAACTTCATCTTCGTTTACGACACTACTAAATCTTATTCCACCCTTTAAAGGGCTCATGTGATGGCTATGTTCTCCATGCCAAGCATCTATTACCTTGATTTGACCATTATCTAATGTTATTGGAAATCTTAAGTGATAAACTGAATCACAGGATTTAATTTGCTCTGAAAGTCCTTTGGGAACATGCAAATGCTTAACAGCAGAATCATAGAAATGATTAAATGTTTGAAGAAAGTTCACATTTATAAAGTAACATCAAATTTTTTTAATTAAACACATTATTAAATTATTTTATTTGATGAAAATATGCCCTAATTTAGAAACAAAAGTTAATAGTCAGTATATTTTTTATGTTCGAAATTAATTAATGGCATTGCAAGTAGAGTGCTTAATCCATCATTAGATAGACTCTTAAGTTTTATGCCAAAAATTTTGGGTATGACTAAAATAATTCTTAATAACTTTATAGGCAACTTAATTATGACTTTATTCTCAATATTTAAAAGATCTTTAAAATTAACAGGGCCCGAATCATAGCAATGAATTAACTCCTTGTTCTGTATTGACCTAGACTTATTTATGAAGCGGACTAAGTTTTTAACTTTCACGTAATACATTGGATAGTCACCATTTCCTGGAATAGGGAATAGGGGGGAATATTTAAATATTTGATTAAGCCTTCCAAACACTCCACCTTTATTGTCTACAACTACAGGAGGCCTTATTATAATTGACTTGCTATATTCGTTAACTAATTCTTCACATTCTAGTTTTGTTTTGCCATATATAGTTTTGGCTGAAATTGCCATAAAAGAGGATATATAGATTAATTTTGATTTTTTTATTTTACAAAAATTAATTAGATCTTCAATTCCTTTAATGTTTATATTTTTATTATCTAAGTATTTATTTGAGAAATCATGGGCCAAGTGAATTACATTGTTAATTTTAATATCAGAGTTAATAAGTGAATTAAGGCCAGTTTCCATGTCATATTGAACGTAGGATGCATTTTTGTAGTATTTCTTCGTTCTGGATAGAAGGATAGGGTTTGACTTAGATAGCTCTTCTGATAGTTCTTTTCCAATAAAACCATCTGCGCCAGTTATAATATCAAAACCATCCTCCACAAAAAAACTCTAAACAATCAAGAATATATAATCAAGCCATTCATCAGTAGTTGTAGGAATTAAAAGACTTGATTCACTACTTTGGAATAAGTATTTTAATTAATGATGCTAAACAAAAAAAATATCTTAGCTTTTTCAAGCATACTTTTTGTTTTGCTTTTAAGTGTTCTCATCTATAGCTTTTTCAGTGACTTTGGTCTGAGAGATGATGAAGGATTTTATCTCTATTATCTAAAGCAAGGAATTGCTGAGCCAACATTTACGTTTTTTCATACTCTGGGCAACCTTTTTGGTTTTATATTTTCTTACCAACTGCTTGGTTTTAGGCTTTTAAATTTATTGCTTTTAATAATATCAGTAAACCTATCTATTGTTTTTGGATATCAATTTTATTTTAATTCAAAGAAATTAAAAGATTTAGATTTTTATTTGATTTTATCTTTCGTTAATATTTCGACTTTAGGTTTTTTCTCTTTTATACCGACCTTTTCTTATACTTCTTCGGCCACTATAGCCTGCTTCTTGTGGTCTTCAGTAATCTTTTATATTTCTAAGAATGGAAGAGAAGAGGACTCTTGCTACTATACTCTTTTAGTTCTTACTTTTTTATTTGCTATTTGCTCAAGAGTGCAGTTGTTTGTAGTCTTATTGGGAACCCTACCTTTTATCTTATTTTTCATTAATAGATTTATCAATAAAGATTCTAATTTATCCATTTTTAAGTCTTTATTAGCAGTTTCAATCTTTACTTTCATCTTCCTTGCCTTTCATCTCCATTTCTTAACTGAGATACTACCAATAGGAAAAATAATTTATGAAACTACTCATGACTCGTTACTTTTATTTTACTTAAGTAATTTGTCATATCTTATATTTCATCAAGACTTTTACGTCATTTATATTTCGATACTATTGATATCATTTTATCTCCTATTGAAATTTAAATTTAAGAAAGACTTGTCTGTAAGCATCTTAATTACTTTAATTCTAATTTTAATAATTAAGGATATCTATGGTTTTTCAAAGTCTTTCTTAGACATAGCTGGAACACCATCGAATTATTCAAATAGAGCTCTTAGATACTTCTTCATTTTAACTATCTTTACTCCTATCTTAATCGGCTACTTTAATTTTTTAAAATCAAAACTTTTACTTAAAAGACATAAATTTGATAAGAAGTTTATTTTTCTTTTTCTGATTTCTGTCCTAGGGTGTTTTTTCTCTTCGGTTGGAAATAATAGTAATCTAGTACTTTGGGCATCTTTTACTATTGGACTTAGCTCTATACCTTTCTTTTTCTCTTTAACACTATTTAAAAATCCTAATTCATTAAGATTAATTAGTTTAGTATGTCTTTTAGCCTTCATCGTCAACCTGTCTATAATTTATAGAGAGCAAATTTATCAGTTTAGAAGGAGCCCTATAAAGTCTTCAAATTTCAAAGTTTCATCTAGTCCTTTTCTACGAAATATCAAAATTGATCCATACTCTGCTGATGTGATAGACAATTTTTTACTCACATTAAAAGATATTAATTTTAATTATAAATCTGACAGAATTTTTTCTTATCCTGAGTTACCAGGGCTACTAGCTAGCTCAAAGGCTATATCATTAGGAGATGCTCACAACCAACACTTGTTTTCCAAGAAGCAATTTCGTGAACTAAAATCTATAGAAACAAAGATATGTGCATTTCTAATTTATGAGAATTTAGATAAAGTAGAAAATGTTTACATTTTACAAGGTGAAGGAATGTCCCAGGTTGTTGAGAATTGTTTATTTAAGATAATTGATGATAAAAGCAATGTGAAAACATATAAACTGGGGGAATTGATAAATATCGGAATGGCTTACAATGATTATTCAACTTATATGACTGAGATAAAGCTTAAGGGTCCATATAAGTTAATAGCAAAATAGATTACCTACTTTCTTTAATTATTTTATAAACAATTTCCTCATCAACAAACTTTGCTCTGTTGTCAGATTTTAACAAAATTGGCTTTTTAAGTCTTTTTTTATTTCTTGATTTACTTTTTTTTAAATTTTCATATTTCTTTTTCTTGCTCCCATCCTTGGGTGCGTTCTTAGAGAACGTTTTTTTTCTTTTTTGTGAATCTTTGGAGAAGTTCTTTGTTGAGGCTTTCTTCTTATCTCTATCATTTGTCCTAACTTTATCTCCGGACACTTTATCCTTATGGTTAATAGAGGTAATATCAGAAATCTTATTTTTAGTCTTAGGATCTAAAATTTTCTGTATAGCTCTCCATTTTAAGTGATCATTTGGCGTTATAAAGCTAACCACGCTACCTGACATACCTGCTCTAGCAGTCCTACCGATTCTATGAATAAAATCCTCTGCCACTTGAGGGAGGTCAAAATTTATTACATGCTCAATTTGTGGAACATCAAGTCCTCTGCAAACTATATCGGTCCCAATTAAAACTGAAAATTTATTATTCCTAAAATCTGAAATAATTCTATTTCTCCTATTTTGCTTAAGGTCACCATGAATGGCAGTTGCTTTAACTCCATCAAAAGAGAGTTTTTTGGCCATTCTATCACAAGCATATTTTGTCTTTATAAAGACTAAGACTGAACCACTCCTATTCTTCAGTTCCTCAACTAGTTGATCATATTTTTCATTCGATCTAATCTTTAAGATTTCTTGTTTTAAACTCTTTGGAATTTGATTTATAGAACCGATACTTATTCTCTGAGGATTAACAAGGTACTTGTCTGCTAATCTAGAAATGTCATCAGGAATAGTAGCTGAGAACATCAAAGTTTGTCTTTTCCCTGTCATGTTTCTAACTATCTCATCAATTTGAATTCCAAATCCCATATCAAGCATTCTATCAGTTTCATCAAGAACGAGAATCTTAGTTTTTTTAACATATAAAGATTTTCTATTAATATGGTCATTTATTCTTCCAGGAGTACCAATTATAATTCTTGGCCCTCTTTTAAGGTTTCTCAATTGGTTTGTAATCGATTCACCACCAATTAAAGCAGTAACTTTTAGAGTATTTCTATATCCTAATAATTCGCGAATTACATCATATATTTGCTTCGCTAGTTCTCGGGTCGGTGCCAATATAACAGCAATGCCATTCTTGTCTTTGTTTAAGTTTTCAATTATTGGTATTCCAAAGGCAGCAGTTTTTCCCGTTCCAGTTTGCGCAGACCCCAATATATCTAATCCTTTTAGCCCAATTGGTATAGATTGTTCCTGTATAGGTGTTGGATTTACAAACCCCATATTTTTCAAGGAACTACTTATAGTTTCAGATAAGCCAAAGCTTTCGAAGGTAGATAATTTAATATTAATATTGTTTTTCAATTTGTCTGAACTATATAGGAGTATTCGTTAATTGCAACAAAGTATTATTTCTACTTATTTTGAAGGTGTCTGAGTTACAGTCATTGTAAAGATAGGTGCACGCATACCGACAGATGTGCAATTATATTTTCCAGCTCCATCAGAGGTAGCATATGTAGCCCTTATTGATGTAGTTGACTTCATAAGCATTTTTATTGCAATATTATCAGTCTCGTCTATTTTCATAAAAGTACCTAAAGAGTAAGTGACTCTAATTCTGTCAGCGTCGCTATCACTACTTATTCTAGAGCCTGAGCTATCAATAAGTTCAATAAGATTCCCATTAGCATCAGTATAATGGTAAGTGCTTGAACCAAAGTTCTTAGTTGTTAAGGTAACATTTGCTTTATTTCCAGATGTTCTAATACTTGAAGTCCTTAAGTCTCCGTAGGTTGAATCCTGGGTACCGGCAGTTACACAAGATTTAGAATCAGATGTTGTAAAGCCACCTTTTACGACAAAAACATTACTCGCATAGCCTCTGAATTTATCATAAGTACCTTTTTTTACTTTTTTAATATTTGGCATATAGTCAAAATTTTGGCTAGTAATGTCATACGTTGCATTTTGTTTCTTTAAGACCCAAGTGGCACCAGTAGTAGAGTTGTAGAATTCTCCACTTGTTACAGTCATTTGATAGACATCCGCACTGGTATAACAAGACCTGTTGCCATAGTCACTACTAGTACAGCTATAAATATCAGTTGAGGCTTTTCCTGCACATGCGCAAGAATATGAATCAATTGGGGATAGTAATATAATTGTAAAGATAATGATAATATATTTATATAATTTCATTTTTAGTTACCTCCAACTTGGAAGGACCCTGATTGAGATCTTTCGACAGTGATTTTATTTTGTCTTCTTACTTTTTCGAGTAAAGTCGTTCTTACATCACGCTGACCAAAAGGGTCTGTTGAGTAAAGCTGACCTTCTGGACCAAATAGTGTTGGCTTGTTTCTTTTTGTATTAGTAACTGAGATTCTAACAAACCAGTAGTTCTGATCTATTCCGTCACTTTGGCGATCATCGTTATATCCTAGCTCTGCGACTAAATTCTGATTAAGGTAAAGCTCTGATGAGTAACGTATTGAAGTAGGGTCTTCTCCTAGATGACCATTAAACTTTGAATAAGCTACAAAGAATTTTGTCCATGGAAGATATGGAAGAGGGTGTCCTAATTCAAGGTCAAATCCATCTAGGGCTTTTTCGAGTCCATTGACATTGTCAATTTTAATATCTTTTGTTCCACTTAGCCCTTCGTAATAGTTAACATTTAAATCAAGTAAACCTTTTTTCATTTCACCACCAATGCCAATTCTGTAATGATCAGAGCTGAACTCATAGTCATAAAAAGAATTAACACCTAATACTAAGTTGTGGTCGCTATTATAGTTTCTGTAACCAAGTCCTAAATTTGTACCTATTCTTCTATCTTGAAACTGCTCAACTGACATAGCATTTAATTGTGAAAAGAACGTGTGTTTTAAGTCCGCTGTTTGTTTTATTGGGACTATGGTTAATATAGAGAAATCTATTAATGTTTTACCATCTGAATCTTCAGAGAATCCTATTGTACCTTCGGAGTTCTTAAAGAAAGAGTATTTAGAGTTTGATGCGGCATTAGCATATGACTCTTCGGCATATGATGATGCCTTTGATAGTATAAAATTCTTTTTATCTCCAGTAAAAGCATCAATCTGGGACCTCGCTTCATTGTATTCGTGATATAGAATCTTTTCTTCTTCTTTTAAAGATTCGTTCACTTCATTAGAAAGAACATTGAAAGGTGAGGCTAGAAGTATGAATAGTAGGATATAATATTTCATTTTTTTATTTTACATAAAAATTAATAATAAAATCAAGCACTTCTAACTATTTCTCATCATTTTTGAAGTCAATATTGCCTTGTTCGAGCTTAGACTTATTTTCCACAAGCTTTTCTAGGGGCCTAGGAGTTTGTATAATCTTTTCAACATCTAGTATCTCTTGTGATGATTTGACCCCCATTTCCTCTAGTTTTTTAACTGATGGGATTAATCGTCCCTCTACGTTTCCTACAAGGGTATTCCAGTTGGTAATAGTTGATTCTATTGAACTCTTAAGCTTGTTAAGGTTTTTTGTACTGTTAGCGAAATTATTGTGGACTGCTGAGGCTGCTTTTCCAATTTGCTCGATCTGACTTTGTACTTTTAGTATTCCATTTATATAGGCCCACATTAATATTATAAAATTAAGATTATCAGGCCCAGCCATAATAACCCCGTCCTCTATTTTATTAGTTTCTTTGTCTATTAGTTCTTTCACAATTAGGTAAATATTCTCATTAGGTATAAACATAACAATAAATTCTGGTGTTGATTTTCCATTAATAGTAAGATTTTGATATTCTTTTTTTGATAATTTTTTTGCCTCATTGGAAACCTTGTCCTTTATATCACTTTTAATTTCCTCCATTCGTTCTTTAGAAGTTTCTTCATTTTTAAGTTCTTTTATAACTTCAAGATTTGCTGTTGCTTTTGAGTCGATTATTAAACACTTATCTTCAGATATTAGTATCGCATCTGGTTGATATGACCTACCATCAGCTATAGGTACGTTAACTTGGGTCATATAATCAATATTTTTTTGTAAGTTGTGGAACTTGAAGAGATTTTCTAATTGAAATTCCCCTAAATCTCCAGCTAAACTAGAACTAGCGCCAAGAATCTTCGAAAAATCATTTATTTCACCTTTCATTTCTCTAGTAACGTTGTCCAGAGCACCAATAGTTGAATCTATCCTGGCGAAATAATCATTAAATTCCTTAGATTGTTCATTTATGCTCTTAATTAAGTTCTGAGATTCCTTCTCAAAATTTTCTGTTTGAGACTCAGTGTTTTCCTTAACAACTTCAAGTACAAGCTTTTCCATATTAACTTTCTCGTCAATAAATGCTTGTCTTAGATTTTTATTGTCAGACTCCATTTTCCCAAGGACTTTGTTTAAACTGTCTCTCAATTCCTTCACTTCGTCTTGATTATTTTGGGAGTCAGACACGTTAACTTTTTTGTAAATTACGAAAAAACCTATTGCTAGAAGAATTATAAGAATGTAATCCATATAAAAAGTATTATAATTGAAATAAGAGAGATATTGCAATGAGAAGAAAAAGAACTAGCAAGTGGTCAAATTCAAGATTAAATACATACCAGAACTGTCCAAAACAATATAAGTTTAAATATATTGAAAAGGGCAATACCGAAGAATTTCTATCAATAAGCATAATAGTTGGCTCAGTCTTCCATAATGTAATAGAAAAAATGTATAAAGATTTTTATCTTAAAGGAATAATACCATTGGAGGAGGTTCTAGAATATTTCGAGACTGAGTGGAAAAGGAAACTACTTAAAGAGGAAAAGAAGAAAAAAGAAATAGTTTTCTTTGCAAATATAAAAGATATAGCCGTATACAAGAAATATTCACTCGATTGTGTAAAAAGATATTACGAAAAATTCTATATTACTGGATTGGAAACTGACTTTGATTCCTGTAAAACAGAAGAAATAGTAGAGCCATTTTTCTTTGATGATGAAGGTGAACAAATTCAATTCCAAGGGTTTATTGATAGGTTTGATATCAAGGGTGATGTCTTGACTATAGTTGACTATAAAACTTCAAGGCAAGCACCTAGTGATAGGTTTATAGATAAGGCCTTTACTCAACTTTACCTTTATGCACTTGGTGTTAAGTCGCAAGAAAGATTTAAGAATATTAAAACAATTAAATTAAAGCTTATCTATCCTTTCCCCGGAATAATTTTAGAAAGAGAAGTTGATGATGATTCGATAAACGAAACAAAGCAACACTATATAGATATTTTAAGAGAACTAAAAAGTGACAAAAAGTTTTTACAAACTCCAGGGTTTGGCTGCGTGTCCTGCGGTTACAGAAGAATATGCCCAGAGTTTAGAAGTATCTATAGACTTAAGGAAAAAAGAGATGATCTAGTAATAAAAGATGTTGCTAACATGGTCGACAAGCTAGTTCTTCTAAAACAAAAAATCTCATCTATAGAAAAAGAAGTGAATGAAATAAAAGAGTCAATACTTCATAATAAAGATGAATTTTTAGATGGCGAGCTTGAAGGTAGATTTGTATTGCCTGGTGCTGAAACCGGGAGTGAGCTAGTAGTGAATATCGAAAAAGTTCGCAAATTACCTGATTCAAAAGATGCAATGAGGGAGGTTATGGTCCAAGAGTTAATAAAAAAGGGTTTTTGGGAAGAAATAGCTACTCTTAACTCAATATCTGTTAATCCAAAAATTAAGAACAATACCTATTCAAGAGAGTTGATGGATTTTTTATCTGATTATATTTACGAAGATCAAGAATCTTCCAGGGTTACCGTCAGAAAAAGTAAGAAAAACTAGACTACTATAAAATTTGATCGATTCAATCTATAAGAAAGTAGACTTCTTATCACAAAACGTGTCTTATTATAAACATGAAGCAATTTGTGAGAAGATTTAGCAAAATACAGAAGGACTTTTACTCTTTATTCTTAATAACTAAGAAGTTATCACTTATAACTATAGTAGCATTTTTGTCCTTTGCCTGTTCTGGCGGCGGAGGAGGTGGCGGCTCATCTGGCGGAGGAGCCGGTAGTGTTGCATGTTCTTACCAGGGGAGCTCTTATTCTGGATGTTATCCCGCCCGTTATTCAACTAATACATATGAAACATTAGAATATGATAATGACTATGGTCTTGCTGATATGAATGCTTCAAGTGCCTACTCAAGAGAACTTACAGGTGCGGGCGTAAGGGTTGGAATTTTTGATACAGGAGTAAAGACAACTCACAAGGAGTTTGCAACTGTAAGTGTAACTGGATGGAACTATGAAACAGGTAATTCTGTTCTACAGGATGGTCATGGACATGGAACTCATGTAGCCGGAACTATCGCAGCAGTTAAAGGCAATGGTGACGAATCTTCAAGAGGAATGCATGGCGTTGCTTACGGAGTTACTAACATTTCCAGCTATAAAATATTTGACAATAATGGGTCTTTTTCAGGGTCATACAATACTATGATTCCAGATGCTGTTTCAAAATCTATATCTGCAGGAGTAAAAGTTATAAATCATAGTTGGGGTACTCAAGCTATGATTACGTCATATTCCAAAAGCGTTTTTGAAGCAGCGTATAGTACAGCTATTAATTCATATAAGTCACTTCAAACAAATGGAATAATTAATGTATGGGCAACTGGAAATAATTCTAGAGCTAATCCCAATTTTGAAGCTGGAATGCCATATCATTGGTCTGGAACTGCAGACGTATGGATCGCTGTCATGGGAATAGATGCAGATGGAAATGAATACCAATATGGAAATAGGTGCGGAGTTGCGGCGGCATGGTGCATAGCTGCTCCATCTGTAAGTGTCTATAGTGCAGGTATTACATCAAACAGTGCTTATACGACATTAACTGGTACTTCAATGGGAGCTCCTCATGTAACAGGTGCGATAGCGATATTGATAGAAGCTTTTCCAACATTAACGGCGGCTCAAATAGTAGACCGTTTATTACAAACTGCTTCAACTTCAGGCCTGACAGGTAGAAACGGAGAATCCTATTCATCTGCGATTTTTGGCGTTGGCAAGATTGATCTAGAAAAAGCTACTAGGCCAATTGCAGTCCTTGGATTAAGTGTGGGGGGAACTAGTGTTTTAAATTCTAAATTTTATACTTTACAATCAACTAAACTATCTCTTTCTAAAGCTTTCGGACAAAACAGAATTCTAAATAATACTTTAAAAAATATAAATAGTCTGACCCAACAAATAATAAGTACTGAATCGATTGCCAGCTTTGATACATATGATAATGCAATTTTCTTTTTAAATCTTTCATCTCTTTCTACCGGTTCCACTTATACTCCTTTAGGTTTAAATAGAATGGTATTAAAAGATTACGAAGAACAGAGTTTGTATGATTTTGGAATTCTAAAACTTTATGGGATTGTAAATGCGACAAATATAGAGACAGATCAATACAACTTTCCTTTTAAAACTATTAGAGCAACATTGTCTTTAAATGATTATTTTAAAATTAAATATAATTATGCAGAAGTACAAGATTATTTCTTTTTGTCCACAAAGAAAGATTTAAGAGTCACAGAGTCACTATTTACCTATGATGCTTTTAGGAATCCTTACATGGGAATGAGTGGCGAATTTGAAAGTCTAGAACTATTTTTAAAAGTAAACAATAAGCTTAAAATTTCTGTTAATTACAACGAAGAAGGATATGTACAGGAGCTTGAAACTAATCTAACTGAAAGAAAAAAAGATATAAGACTAAAAGGTCTTAATGCTTATTTAAAATCAAGCTTTCTGGATAAAATGAATTTGTCTTATTCAAGGATGGAGGAAGAGGGGGCTTTCTTAGGTTCTCAAACATCGGGAGCCTTTAAATTAAGGAACGCCTCAGTAACAGATATTTTTGGTGCAATGATTGAAAAGATGATAACTAGTAAATTGACAATATATGCTTCAGGCTTCTATGGCTCGACAAAGGTCTATCCTGATATTGATTCCTTATTTAGTGATTT
Source organism: bacterium (assembly GCA_018654605.1). Lineage (GTDB taxonomy): Bacteria > Desulfobacterota_D > UBA1144 > UBA1144 > UBA1144 > TMED58. Next base: position 16,063 of record JABILG010000014.1, on the reverse strand, counting down.
TAAAACAATTCAATCAACATCTTGGAGCTTTGGTCTCTTGAATGACAAAGTAGTAAGAAAAAATGACTCAATTGGTCTAGTTGTACACCAACCAATTAGGGCAGAGAGTGGATCATTTGATTTGAGACTTCCGCATTATGCAGACTCTAGAGGAACTATCTACTATAAAGATGAAGCTTTCAGCTTAAAGCCAAATGGAAGAGAGATTAATTATGAAGTTTTTTATAAAATTGATGTCAATAAGATGAAGATAAGATTGTCTTCTATATTCATTGATGAAGGGGGCCATTTAAACCAATCATCGTTAGAAAAAATCTTTATGTTAGAATTGAAAAGTGCAATTTAAATATTTAATAATAATATTCATTTTAGCAATTTCTTGCCTTTTCTTTCTTGTGTATGATTTATCTAACTCAATAAGGACTGATAAAACTAGTGAAATTTTAATTGTTAGTAAAGGTTGGAATATAAATGATTGTAAAAAAGGAAATGGTACAACAGTTATCTATTTAGGCGAGAGGCCAACTTCTGGTTACTCAATAGATTTAATTGAATCTTATACAGTGAATAATCAATTTTATATAATTCTAAAAGAAAAAGAACCCAAACTTATGGATCAAACTTTACAAGTAATTACAAACCCTTGCATAGAGTTAAAGATACCAGAGACTAAAAAGACTTTAGAAATAAGATGGGAATAGGGAGCTCGTAGAGCTCCCATAAAAAGGGAACTATTGAATATCAATAGTTCTAGGTTTCTTTTCTTCTGGTAAAATTCTTTCAAGTCTAATCGTTAACATGCCATCTTTTAATTCAGCACCTTTTACGATCATATCTTCAGAAAGAGTAAATACTCTTCTAAATTTCCTTTTAGAAATACCGTGGACTAGATGAACCTCTTCAGTCTTAGTGGTCTCATGGACTGACTCTACAGTCACTGTACCTTCTTCATATTTGATATTGATATCATCTTTTGTGAATCCAGCAAGAGCCAATCTAATCTCATAATTCATTGAGTTTTTCTTAACAATGTCATATGGGGGATAAGAACCCGAAGCTGTCTCAGGCATATTTAGTAGCCTGTCAAACATACTATCAAAACCCACAGAAAAAGGGGTAAGTCTGAACAAATCATCTAGTTGGTGATTTGAATATTTTACTAATCTCATTTTAAATTCCTCCTATAAAGCGAGATATTTTTTATGTTCCATTTCGGCAACATATCTATAAGGTAAGCATAGATATTTTAATTTCAATGTGAATAAGTGATATAATGTTAGATAGCTATGATAGTTAATTTATTTGATTTAGAAAAAAAATTTACGAAAAAATTACCAAAAGGTATCGAGGGATATTATTCTTCTGGTGCACGAGACGAAGTAACACTAAAAAGAAATAGATCTATATATAATGAGTATGAACTTCTTCCTAGGTTATTAAGAGATGTCTCAGAAGTTGATATAAGAACATCAATACTAGGCCTTGATATTGATATGCCTATTCTAATTGCCCCCGTTGCAATGCAACAAATGGCCCATAAAGACGGAGAGACCGCTACAGCTAATGCAGCTAAAACTTTAAATACTATTATGAGCCATAGTACTATTTCAAATAAATCTATAAACGAAATAGGACCTATTCACAATAAAACCTTTTTTCAACTTTATTTTTCTAAAGATCGGAATTTTACTTCCGAAATGCTTAAAAACTGTAAGTCGTTAGGATACAAAGGTATTGTTTTTACAGTCGACGCCCCTAGGCTTGGGACAAGGGAAAGAGACGAAAGAAATTCTTTCAAAATGCCCAGTGATTTAAAACTGGGAAATTTTGTAGGTACTAAATTTGAACATTTTGATAAAATAGAAGAATATGATGGCTCCAGCATGAGGGTTCACTCTGACCATTTGTTTGACCCATCATTAACCTTTGATATTATCCCGTGGATCAAGGAACAGTCATCTCTACCTGTACTAGTAAAAGGAATCCTTAGACCAGATGATGCAACACAAGCTCTTAGCTATGGAGCTGACGGAATCATCATATCTAATCATGGTGGACGACAATTGGACACTGTGGTGCCAACTTTAAAACAAATAGAACCAATTAGAAACACTATCGGCTATGAGCCTCTTATAATTGTTGATGGTGGAATAAGAAGGGGAACAGATATCCTGAAGTGTCTAGCTCTTGGCGCAGATGCTGTTCAAATTGGAAGACCAATCTTATGGGGCCTTCAGCATGAAGGTCAAAAGGGTGTAGAATTAGTATTAAACATGCTTAAATCTGAATTGATTGAGACAATGATATTGTCTGGATGCAAGAACTTAGATGAAGTAACAAGAGATTTGGTCACGAAAGTTTATTAATCAAGATTAGAATTATTTATAAGCATGAAACCTCTTGACTATTAAAAATTAAAAGTGATAGGCTTAAATAAGAGGTTTTTATGAATAAGTTTAGAATTCTTATTACTTTAGTTTTCCTCCTCTCCTTGTCTAGCTGTTCCTACATAGCTGAGAAAAAGGATAAATGGTTTGGAGATAACGAGGTTGAGGAAATCGCTCCAACCGAAGAAGTAGTAGAGACAACTGTAGAAGAGACTACAGACGAAGAGTTAGAAACAGCAGAATAATATATTTATCCGTATTTTATCTTTGCACTAAGAATGTATATAGATAGAGCTGTTGTAATTATGTTGCTATAAAAAATCGGATCTGATAAAAAGTACCCATAAGCAATCCAGTTTCCAGTACCTATAGTGAAAACAAGATACATAATAAGGCTTATATCTTTTGTAGATTTAGTTTTATAAACTTTAAAGCACTGAAAACTAAAGCAGAAAGTCGTACATACTGCAGCAATAGTTCCAATTAATTCTATGGATTGATTAGTCATCTTGAATTTAGTATAGCATCTATATTATTAGTGGCATTAGGGGTACTAATAGTCAGCCTTACATGAAGTCTTTACTATCAAAGATGAGATCTCAGAAACTGGGACTTTGAGTCCTTCACCCTTTTTTTCGTCTGAAGTTACCCGACAAGGTCCAGTCTGATTTTTTGTGTAAATTAGAAACTCGTTATGATACCATTGATTATGATGGGTAGGTGCTGTAGGTATTACATGAAGAGTATAGCCACTTTGTTTTAAAAGTATTCGAATTATTTTTAAATAATAAATACCATGATGAGAATTCATAAGGGTTCCAGCTGTATCCATTATAAACCAGTCAAAGTCTTTCTTTTTTATTCTCTCATACATCCTTTTTTCACTAGAAATTCCCTCAACATCATGCCTGCTCCAACCCTTATGACTGCCTAATTGATGACCCCACAATGGATGATAAGCATTAGGAATTGGAAGTGCAGATGGAACTCCCAATTTTAAATGTATATAACCATCCCACATACTTAAAATTACTATTTTTTTTCCTTCTAAATCTTCTCCTTGTTCTTTAAAGAACTTTTGTAAGTCGTCAGCTCGATGAACCCATGGTGGACGAAAATTATTTGGATTACCATTCGCTATATCTGCCATAGTTATATATTTAGTAGACTTAGGGCCAGGATCTCCCTGTGTACTCCAAAGAGGATTCCTAAGATTCTGTGGAGGATAGAATTGATGAATTTTTGAATATTCTCTAGTAATATGATGTCTCTTAATATTTTGATAAAATACAATTGAAGCAAAGGATATTATAAAGATGGTAGTAATACTTAAAAATTTATAACCATAGGTTGAGAAGTTTTTTTCTTGAATATTTTTCAATGAAGAGTCAGCAAATATAATGCATAGAAAGACAAAGGGATATCCGCATTGAGCAAAGATTTGTGTATTTTTGTTATTAATTTGATAAGTAAGAATTCCTAGTCCAAGAGCAGCTATAAAAAAAATCAAAGTATTCTTGTAAGTTTTATTTTCTTTTAATAGGTTGTAGCATGAATACGCTATTGCCGCCAAGTAAGATATGAACCCAAATACATATGTATGTTGTGTAAATCCATACTCAACACCATCTCGAATAGTAATCCAACCCCCGCCAATAGGTGCGTGGCGAAAATACCATTCTCCGGGATCTGGCGTGTAGTGATTCGTCATTATGTCCATCCTAGAGTAATCTATAAAAGTTCCGTATCTATACTTCGTATAAAACGCAAAGATAGTTAAGGTAGATGCAATAGTGATTATTGAGTATGCAAGATAAAGTGCAATTTTCTTGATCTTTTCTCTTCCAGACAATTGACCATTACATAATATGTGAAACATCTTAGCTGCTATAAATACAAGCAGAGCAAAAGCACCTACATCTAGACTCCAAATTAATCCAAGAGTAAGAATAACTATTGAACTAATATAGAACTTTAAAGATGGTTTTTTAAGATAATAAGCAATTAGAAAAAACGATATAGCAGGGAATATTGTTCTTAGCGGATAATATTGAAGGTATAACTCGTGTGGCCATAAGGATGCCCAAAAGAAGTGAAAGAATAAATAGGCTATAAAGCCAAAGAGGAGGAGAATCTTATTCTCTACTATTTGATAAAGTGTATAAGCTATAAGGCCAAGCGTTGAGAGGAAAACAAAAGAAAACATAGACGAGACTGAAAGTATCGTTAAGCCAGTTAACTTTAAAAAAGGTTCAAAAAAGTATGTATAGCCGCCGTAGTGACTCATCTGATTTATGTGCACCGCTTTACCCAAAGTTTGCTGAACCAATGGATACAATACAGCCTGAAAGTTTATAGTGTTTTCGTTATAAAGATGAAATTCATTAAATATAAGAAAGTAAGACATGTATCCGCATAGTAGAGCGATTCCTGCAATACAAGCGTAATTAACAAGTGTTTTTTTTTCCTTATTTAAGTAAAAGTAGGAATATGTAGCACCGAATGGAATAAGGGCTAAAAAATAGGTCAGATATTCTTTGTATATTTTAGCTTTATAAGGTGCCCAGTAGTGATAAAAAGTCCAGTCAACCTTTACAGCTACAAATAAAAAGATACAAGCGAGTAGGGCAGCAAGAAATTGTGTAAACTTAAGGCTGCCAACAATAGAACTTTTCGATTTTAAAAGTAAATAACTTGTAATAAAACTCAATATAAAAAGGAATATGCAAGCAACTGCATAATCTAGCAAAGGAATTTTAAAATAACCAGTAAAGCTAAAACCAAGAAAAGGAAAGTATCTTACAAAAGGTGCGACAATAATTGTCAAAATGAGACTTAAGTAAATAGTATTTTTTTCTGGGATAGTTCGCACAACAAATAGTATCACATATTTTTCATCTCTTTCTTAAGTTTGATTGAATATTTTAAAAATTTCATTGTCATTGCAAATTTAGCTTTAAAACCGTAATTCCAAGTTGTCTCTCCATAAATTCTAGGCGGATATTCTACTCTAAATCTTTTCATTCTATAATTATATTTCTTTGCTAAACAATATGCATATAAGTCTAGACTATGATCATCTGGTGGATTATCTAAATATTTTAAAAAATCACTGTGTACTAGGCTAGGGGATGAGTTGATATCGTACAATAATTTTCCAAAATATATTGTTTCAACTATGCTCATTACAAATGTAATAAAGTGATCGATCAGAGGTCTTCCGTTTCTCGCTCCTTTTATGTAAAGATCTCTGGGGCAACCTTCTTCTTCCATAATCTCAATAGCTTTTAATGTATCTATTGGCCTACTTTGCAAGTCTCCATACATCCAAACTATAAAATCTGATTCTGCGGCTTTTAGACCAGCTACGACTCCGTTACCATACCCAATATTTTTATCTATTCTAATAGATTCAAGAAACGATTCTTCTTTAGTTAGACGATCTAATAGCTCACTTGTTTTATCACTAGATCCATTATCTACGATTAATAATTTTACATTAGTTCTATCTTTTAATAAGTCTGAGAATTGTTCAACTAAATCAGGAATACTTTCTGCTTCGTTAAAACATGGGGCTATAATTGTAAAATTCATTACTAATCCAACAGATTAAATTTAAATCTCAATTATACATGAAATAGAATATAGAGGACAATTAATTAAGCCTTTAAAAAATACCTAACACTGTTAAACAAATTACAAGAAATGATAATATCCAAATTAATAACTGAAAGACAAAGATTGATTAAACCTAATGCTTATCAAAGTCCTAAAATAGGCTGTCAATCTTAGAAACCACTTTATCATCCGTCGGCTTGGTCATAGAAGAATAGGTTTCAACTACCTTGCCATTTTTATCAATTAAGATTTTATGGAAATTCCATTTAGGTACTGTCTTCGTTCCATAGGTTAGCTTTGCCCATTTATAGAAAGGGTGAGCATCTTTTCCTCTGACAGAGGTAATAGAAGTCATAGGAAAATTTACCCCAAATGTACGCTCACAAAAATTCTTAACCTCTTTTTCAGTATCTGACTCCTGATAGAAGTCATTAGAGGGTATCCCAATTAGAACAAAGTCTTTGTCCTTATAATCATCCCAGAGTGCTTGCATAGCCTTATATTGACTCGTAAAACCACAAAAACTGGCTGTATTAACAATTAAAAGAACTTTTCCTTTATAATCCTTAAACTTTAGGTTATTTCCGTCAATATCTTTAAAGCTAAAATCATATGCATTTAAGGTATAGGATTCAGAAGGAGTTGAGGGGAAAAGGCCGGCAACAATAAGAAACAAGGAATAAAGCATTGCGCGAATCATATAAATATCGTAACTGAAGAAAATAAAATAGGAAAAATTAAAATATTATTACATCACTCAATACTAGGTACTCCAGATTATTCTTGGGATTATTGGAAAAAGTAATTACCACTCAGACTTAAAGCATGAACTAACAGATTTTGTTTTGTGATAGTAATCTCTACCAGCACGCCTACTAAATGAGCTACTAATACCCGAACCGCGGGATCCACGTCTTGAACCACCACTAGCTAAGGCTATAATTGGTAAAAATACTATAAAGAGTAAGGCTTTTGCAGTAAAAGTTAGAATTTTTTCAATCTGATATTTGTCTGGAGCATGATTTTTAAAAGGGGCAGTATAAATTTTAGTTTCATTGTTAACACTAATGAATCCAGGTTCCTTTGGATTTCCTATTTCTTTTGGCTCTTTGAGGATTTCAAAAGATGAAATTGAAGAGAATATGAACTTTCTATCAGCTTCTCTTGTATGACAATATGCCTCCAAATAATCATTATAATTAAACTCTAAAGCCTTAATTGGAGAGACTATTCTTATAGTTTTATCTCCATTCTTATCTGTGTACCAAATTTTCACTTTATAAGAGGAATTTGCAATCTTTTCGAAACTTTCCCATGAAATAGACATATTTATACTTTAACATAATATAGAATAGGGTTTTATATCATATATGAGCACATTACATATTAATAATTCAGAGGAAGTGATAGAGGAAGCTAATAAATTATCATCTGAGGGAAGAATTGATGAGCTAAAAGATCTATTAAAAGATATTAATGAAGAAATTAACAGGTTCCCACTAGATGAAAGAAGCGAAGATAACCAGCTCTCTCTATTGAAAAGCAAGCACGAAGTTGAATCACTAATTGAGCGTAATGTTGTTCCGGAACGAATAATAGCTGAGGACGATACTAAAGAAGATAAGCCTATTGAAGATTTAGACTTAGAAAAGTTAATGGCAAATAAGGATAAATTTTTAATTGCTTGTGTTCTAATTTCAGCAATAAGTGCAATAGGGTTTTTTAAATTTGGCTTAAACTTTTTATTTGCATTTCTTCCATTATTTTTCTTTAAAGGCTTTAAAAAGAAATAGATTTAGAATACAGCACGAAAACTAGGTTAAGTTAAATAAAGAGGGCTGCTTTGTTCTTTTCAATAATTCCGATCAACCATATATCCGGGAATTATATTCAGATAATAAGATTTTTTATGGTAAAAATTTTAATATAAATATAGCAAAGGCTATGTCTGTTGATTCTAAGACAAGTGGTAGAGGAAAAATTAACGAGCTAATTATCACTAAAGACCTGTAATTACTACACATCCTGATCTACTGACTTTATAAAAGCTGATTTTTGATTATATATTATTAATATATATAATATATTTATTGACTAAATAATCTATTTTATGTTATTCTGTTTATAAAAGTAAAAAGGAGATTTAAATGGAAGAAAATACTAACAAATATAAGATAAGAACCAAGGAATCCAAAAGTGCATCTTTTAAGAGGTTAGCGGAGAAAAGGACAACAAGTGCCCTTAAATCTTTAGATTTAATTGCTAATTTATCAAATAAATACTATTACGAGTATGAAGATGAGGATGTCGATAAAATCCTCACAGCTTTAAGATTAAGATTAAAAGATGTTGATAAACAATTTCTAGACCAAAGAAAGAATAAACAAAAGGAGGATTTTAAATTATAGACATGGGTATTAAATTTGAAACTAAAAAATTTCTTTATATTTATGGATACCAAGAGAATCAAAGATCTATTTTTGATGTTAAAGATTCTGATGAGTTCTTTTATAAACTTAGGACCGAAACACCTATGGGTTTTTTCTGTACTAATCACAATGAGCTTATTGAAAGGCTTAGATGGCTTTTTGTATCTAAAGAAGAAAAAATAAATTCTGAGGAAGAGCTCCTTTATCTAATGCAAAGAAAAGGGACACTAAGAATAAAGGAGGTCCTCAATGAATATGCATGAATCAATTGATAAGATAGAAGAAGAATTTATTAGAAATTTTAAAGAAGAATTTAAAAGTAGAGATATTGACGACGATGATAAGATTCAGCTTAGGCTAGATCTTACCTATGCATTAATATTTCAAGTTCATGCACTTGGAGTAGACAAAGATAGTTTAAGAAGCTTTCTACTAGATATGGTTGATGAAAGCGTTTCTAATCTACAAAAGTTCAAAAATTAAACAGGAAAAATAAAAATACTAAATAGGGGTCCACTTAGCCTCCACAAACCTTCCGGCCTCTGTTTAGTATTAAAAGGTAAAAAAAAATGAAGATAGATAAAATAAATACAATTAGAAGTCTTTATTTCGCTTATGGTATGAATACAAATCATGACGAAATGTCAAAGAGGTGCCCAGATAGCATATTTCTTGGGCCTGCTAAAATAGTTAATCATAAACTCACTTTTCAACGTGTAGCTGATTATGCAGAACATAAAGGCTCTATACTATTGGGGGCATTATGGTTAATTTCCTCAAACGACGAGAGATCATTGGACAGACTTGAGGGTTATCCTAATTTTTACGACAAAAGTTTTATGGAAGTATCTTTTGGCGATCGCAATATGAATGCAATGCTTTATCAAAAGGTTGAAAGAAATAATTTTTCTATTCCTAGCTCATATTATGAAAATTGTCTAAGAACAGGATATAAACAATCAAATATTAAAATAGATCAAATTAATCTTGCAATTGATCATGCAAGAGGATGCGAGGACGCTAATGCCTACTCCAGATAAATGGGCTTGGTATAAATGCCTCCATAAAATATGTGCGATCAAAATACATAATAGCTTTTTTAATAACACAAAAAGGTATAAGATTGGATGGGGTAGTTGTACGGGTTGGTATTTAAACGATGCAATAACTGCTTATTCCACAGCTTTATGGAAAGTTCCAATTTGGATTATATATTTCTCTCTATGGCTATACATCAAAGCAGCAAAGGTATTTATATTAACGTGTATTATACAGGTAGCAAAATCTAGAGATTAGTTAATATGCATATTCCTTTATTAATTGGTATTATTAATAGCTAAAAAAAGTAATCATAGTTCAAAAGTGTTACAATTTTTATATGTATGAAAATGCTTTTAAAAAAATAGATGACATATTAAGAAACGAAGAGGGCTGCAGTACCCAGCTTGATTACATAGAGCAGACTTCATGGTTAATTTTTTTAAAATATATTAATGATTATGAAAATGAGAGTAAAAAATCCTCTATTTTAAAAAATAAACCTTTTAATCAATTAATTAAAGATGAATTCAAATGGGACATCTGGGCCGCTCCCAAGACAGAAGGTGAACTAGACCACAACGCCCTTTTAAGTGGAGATGATTTAATATCCTTTGTCAGAAACGAGCTTTTTCCATACCTAAGTAGTTTCCGTAAATCTGCAAGCTCCCCCGATACTTTCGAATATAAAATTGGTGAAATTTTTACAGAACTAAGAAATAAAATAGAAAGCGGGTATAACATGCGTGATGTAATTGATGTCGTTGATACCTTGCAATTTTTAAGTGATAAAAATAAACATGAGATGAGCACTTTATATGAAGAGTCTATTAATAATATGGGTAACGCTGGGAGAAATGGTGGAGAATATTACACCCCGCGCCCTTTAATTAAAACAATTATAAAAATTATTAACCCTAAAATTGGAGAAAAAATTTATGACGGCGCAGTTGGAAGCGCCGGCTTTTTAGCTGAGGCTTACACATATCTTAGAGAAGGTAAAGAGCTCTCATCAAAAGATTATAAAAAACTACAACAAGAAACTTTTTATGGAAAAGAAAAAAAAGGCTTAGCTTATATAATTGGAACTATGAATATGATTCTCCATGGTATAGAAGCACCTAACATTTTAAAAACAAACACACTTGAGCAAAACATAAATGACATCCAAGATAAAGACAGAGTAGACGTAGTAATAACAAACCCACCTTTTGGATCAAAAGAAAGAAGAGAGACTAGACAAAATTTTACTATTGAATCAAGTGAAACAGCTTATTTATTCCTTCAACATTTTATTAAAATTTTAAAATCTGGTGGTCGCTGCGGCATTGTAATTAAAAATACCTTTCTTAGTAATACCGATAATGCCAGTATTGATCTGCGTAAACAACTGCTCGATGAATGTAACTTGTATAGTGTTTTAGACATGCCTGGCGGTACTTTCTTAGGGGCTGGTGTCAAAACTGTTGTTCTGTTCTTTAAAAAGGGAGAGCCAACTAAAAATATTTGGCACTATCAGCTAAACCTTGATAGAAACCTAGGCAAAACTAACCCCCTTAACGAAAAAGATTTAGAGCAATTTATAACCCTTTTTAAAAACAAAGAAGAAAGTGAAAATAGCTGGACAGTAAACATTGACGACATTAACAAAGAAACCTTTGACTTAACAGTTAAAAACCCTAATAAAGTTGTAGAAGTAGATAACCGAACCCCAGAAGAAATTATTAAGGAGATTGAAAAACTAGACCAAGAAGCCACAAAAGCCTTAAAAGCAATTAAGGAGCTATTATAATGTGGAAAACTGTAAAGCTTGGCGATTTAGTAGATATATCAATCGGTAAGACTCCAGTAAGAAATAATTTAAAGTTTTGGGACAAAGAAAAGAATACAAATAATGTTTGGATATCTATCGCAGATTTAACCAAACTTAAAAACAATTTCGTAGAAGATAGTAAAGAATACATAAGTGATGAAGGTGCAAAACTATTTAAACCTGTACCAGCTAACACATTAATCATGAGCTTTAAGCTATCAATTGGAAAGCTAGCAATAACCTCTAAAGAGGTGAGAACAAATGAGGCGATAGCATCTTTACCCATTAAAGATGATAGAGAAATATGTAAGGAATATTTATTATTTTACTTGCAATCATTAGACTGGGATTCATTAGCTGGCAATGACATTAAAGTAAAAGGTAAAACTTTAAATAAAGCTAAACTTAAAGAGATTTTTATATTGGTTCCACCACTAGAAGAACAAAAACAAATAGCAAAAAAACTTGATGCAACATTTGCTGAGATTGATAAAAACATAGAAAACTTAAAAAACAAAAAAGAACAAATAGAAAGCTTAATTAATAGAGTATCAGAAGAGGAGCTTAAAAATGCAGAGGGAGAAAATCTAAAGATTGAGACTATAGGCGACGTTCTGTCAGTAATTCAAAACGGAGTGAACTGTAAGCAAGATAAAAGCGGTAAAGGATTAAAGATTACCCGAATTGAAACTATCGCGGATGCAAATATCAACTACGATAAAACAGGGTTTTCAAATTTAGATGAAAGCAAAAAACAAAAAGCAGCTTTGAAAAAAGGTGATATTTTATTCAGCCACATCAATAGTCCAAGCCACGTTGGTAAGACGGCTATTTATGACGGAAGCGAACCCCTTTACCATGGTATTAACCTGCTACGACTACATACTATTGATGCTGTCGATTCTAACTACTTTAATTTTTTTCTTCAGTCACTTTTTTGGAGTGGGCACTGGAGGAGAGCGTCAAAGCAGTCAGTAAATCAGGCAAGCGTTAATCAGGTCGATATAAAAAAAATTCCCTTCTCTTACCCCCCACTAGAAGAACAAAAAGAAATAGTTAAAAAACTTGATTCTATTAATTTGGAAAAGGACATTAGTATTAAGGCCCTTAACACTCAGATTCACAACTATATAGCTCTCAAGTCATCAATACTTTCTCAAGAACTAGAAGGAAAAAGAGCAGCATGAGAAACGAAGCTGATACAAGAGCCGAATTAATTGACCCACAACTAGTAGAAGCAGGTTGGGGGTCAAGCGTTAACCCAGAAACCGAAATAAAAAGAGAATTTTTAATAAGCCCCGGTCAAGTTGGCCCTGGTCACAATGATGAGACAAGAAGTGTGGCTGACTATGTATTAATTTATAAAAATAGAAAACTTGCAGTAATTGAAGCAAAAAAAGAAGAACTAGACGTAAGTGAAGGAGTAGGGCAGGCCAAAGATTATGCAAAAAAACTTAACCTTAATACAGCCTTTGCAGCAAATGGAAAAGAAATCTATCAAATATCTATGGAAACAGGACAAGAGGGGCCAGCAGACTCTTTCCCTACCCCTGATGAGCTTTGGACAAAAACATTTAAACAAAAAAACGAATGGATAGAAAGTTTTAACACTATACCTTTTGAATTTTCAGACCCTAGACACACGATTAGATTTTACCAAGAAATAGCAGTAAATAACGTGATGCAAGCTATAGCAGAGGATAAAAAAAGAATACTCCTTACTCTTGCTACTGGTACAGGGAAAACATTTATTGCAGCTCAAATTGCATGGAAACTATTTAAAACAAAATGGAACTTAAAAAAAGATAAAAAAAGGTCTCCCAGGATTTTATTTTTAGTTGATAGAAATATTTTAGCAGACCAAGCTTTCCTCGCTTTTGGTTCCTTCTCAAATGACGCACTTACAAGGATTGACCCAACCGACATAAGAAGAAGGGGTGGAGTACCTAAAAATGCAACCGTATTTTTTACAATTTACCAAACTTTTATGACAGGAAAAAATGATCAACCATGGTTTAAAGAATATTCAAAAGACTTTTTTGACTTTATAATAGTTGACGAGTGCCACAGGGGTGGAGGAAATGACGAGAGCGCATGGCGCAAAATTTTAGATTATTTTAACCCAGCAGTACAATTAGGCCTAACAGCAACCCCAAAACGTGACGATAACACCGACACATATGAATATTTTGGAAAACCAGTTTACGAATATAGTTTAAAAGAAGGGATAGACGACGGTTTTTTAACCCCCTTTAAAGTACAAAACATACAAACAACAATTGACGAGTACACTTTTACAGGTGAAGACACAGTAATTGAAGGTAACCCTGAACAAGGTGACTCCTATGGTGAAGATGCATTTAACAATATTATTATTATTGAAGAAAGAGAAAGAAAGAGAGTACAAGAACTTATTAAAGTTACAAATAAAGATGATAAAACAATAGTTTTTTGTGCAAACCAAAAACACGCCGCTCTCATACGTGATCTAATTAATCAGGAGTCAGAAAGTACCTCCCCAGAATATTGTGTTCGTGTTACCGCTGATGAAGGAAGAATAGGTGACACCCACTTAAAAAGATTTCAAGATAATGAAAAATTATTACCTACAATTCTAACTACAAGCCGCAAGCTAAGCACAGGCGTTGACGCAAGAAACGTTAGAAACATAGTACTCATGCGGCCAATTAAAAGCATGATTGAGTTTAAACAAATTATTGGACGTGGAACCAGATTATTTGAGGGTAAAAATTATTTTACAATTATTGATTTTGTAAAAGCCTATTTAAAATTTAATGACCCTGAATGGGACGGACCACCACAAGAACCAGTAACAGGAGGTAGAGTAGGTGGAGGTGAAGGTTCACCTCAACCAATCCCACCTGAAGAGGACCCACCGGAAAGACCACAAAAAATTAAAATTAAACTAGCAGACGGTAAAGAAAGAGAAATTGATAGTATAAGCCATATATTTTTATACCTTAACGGTAAACCTGTAAGCCCTGAGCAATTTATAAAACAAACATTTGATATTCTCAAACTCCCTACTTTTTTTAATGATGAAAAAGAGTTAATTAAAATTTGGTCAAATCCTATAACAAGATCAGAGCTACTTAGCGCCCTAACAAAAGAAGGATGCAAAACAGATGACTTAATTAAAATACAAGAACTTATTAACGCTAAAGACTGCGATCTATTTGATGTATTAAAGTATATTAGTTTTGCAAAACCCCCTAAAACTAGAATAAATAGAGTCTCAGGGTCAGAATCAAAAATTTATGAATTTTTAAATGATAACGAGAAAGAATTTATAAGCTTTATTTTACAAAACTATATAAAAGTAGGAGTAGGGGAGCTAGATATCTCTAAACTCGATACTATCGTTCAATCAAAATATTCAACTATTACAGATGCTGAATCTAAAATAGGCTCCATAGAAAAAATACAAAAACTTTTTATAGGCTTTCAAAAACATTTATATGCAGATGAGGCAAGGTAAGGGATTACTATAATGTGGAAGACAGTGAAGCTCGATGATTTAATAGAGATTCAAAACGGCTATGCTTTTGATTCCAAGAAGTTTAGCCCACAGGGTAAAATGCCCCTTATAAGAATACGAGACTTGAAAGGTGGATCAGATACTCAGACACGTTACACAGGAGATTATGATACTAAGTTCATTATAAAAAAGGGTGATTTTTTGATAGGTATGGACGGTGAGTTTCGTTGTTACGAGTGGAAAGGACCTATCGCTCTTCTAAATCAGCGGGTTTGTAGACTTCAAAATTTCAAAGAAAAATTGTATAGACGCTATTTGTTTTATGTTATTAACGATGAATTAATAAAAATTGAGAAAAATACAGGATTTACAACTGTAAAACATATATCTTCTAAAAAAATAAATGAAATAAGGTTGTCACTCCCACCACTAGAAGAACAAAAACAAATAGTTAAAAAACTTGATGCAACATTTGCTGAAATTGATAAAAACATAGAAAACTTAAAAAATAAAAAAGAACAAGTAGAAAGCTTAGTTAATAGAGTATTAGAAGAAGAGCTTAAGAATGCAGAGGGAGAAAATGTAAAGCTTGGGGATCTTTGTCAGAACTTAGACAGGCTTAGAAAGCCAATAACTAAAAAAAACAGAAGAAGTGGTATCTTCCCATATTATGGTGCTTCTGGAGTGGTTGACTATGTAGACGATTATTTATTTGATCAAAAACTAGTTCTTGTTGGTGAAGATGGTGCAAAGTGGGGCGCAGGATCTTCGACTTCTTTTATCATTAATGGTAAGAGCTGGGTAAACAACCATGTCCATGTTCTAAAACCTAATAGTGAAGTTGTTATGCACGAATGGATAACATACTATTTAAATTCTATTAATTTGCAACCATGGATAACAGGACTAACAGTTGAGAAGCTTAATCAGGAAAAACTATCTTCCATCCCCATCCCACTCCCACCAATACAAGAACAAAAACAAATAGTTAAAAAACTTGATGCTGTTAATATAGAAAAGGACAGTAGTATCAATGCCCTTAACAGTCAGATTGACAATTATATAGCTCTCAAATCATCAATACTTTTTAATTCCTTAAAAAGCCCATCTTTGTAGGTGTCAAGTTTTGTCAAGTTGTAAAGTTTACATAAGATATATTTTGCATTTATTATAAATTAAGACTCGTAGGAATAAACAAGCTGATTTTATAAAGATGTCCCTAGCATAGTTAGCCCTATTTAGTTGTATTTAATTCAAATAAAGTTAGTATGAATCAACT
>JABILG010000015.1 GCA_018654605.1 bacterium | reverse complement strand
GGCATGAGGCATACCTTGCAGCTTGAAGAATAACTTGAATCTTCCAATCCTCGACATTCTTCCAACTCTTATAAAATCTAATACTCCTTCTTTTCCCTATAGCTTCTAAAACTTCCATTTTTTCCCCAACTAAATGTTCATTAAAGCAAGATGCTTTTTACTATTAAATAATAAAAATGTTCATTTGTCCAGAAAAAAAAAGAGGCAGAAAGTTCTCCTGCCTCTATAAATAAAGGAATTTAGAAAGCTACTATATATTGAACAGAGATTGTATCCTGAGTCTTCTTCTGTGCTTGACCATTGTGGATACCGTACTGTTTTTGAAACACTCGATGGTTTGCCATATCAAGCCTATACTCAGCTCTTAAAGTTCCATAGTTGCCAATTAGAAGTTGAGGTGTAATTGTAAAACTTCTCAACTCTGCCTCATCTTTGGACTCGTCCCAAGGATCTTTGGCTGTGCTAGAAAAACCTAACCTAGATCCACCTGGATCTTTAAGATATTCATATCTGGCTGTAACTGACTTCGTACTATCGTGACTATATGTTAAATATGAACCATATCCATACCATTCTGCATCATCAGCAACTCCTGTTCTAGCAGAAGTATAAGCTCCTTCTTCCTCACCCCTTCCCATAACTCCATTTAGAGTTAAGGATAAAGAAGTTGTAAGAGGTACGCCTAAAACTGCAGTATAAGTTTGTCTAGTTTGTTCATCAGTTTCCTGGCCATAATTCATTGCTACAAATAATGAAGTGTCACCAAAAGTTGAACCAAAAGCGGCTTCAAAAGTCTTTTCTTGGTTTTCACCTTCATCATATATGGTATCCCAACCATTTCCAACTCCGATATAAAATTCATCAATAAATTCTATACCTGGCTCTATCATTGCTCTTACGCCAGTATTTTGAAAGTTTATTGTATAACCAAAAAGAAAACTTCTTGTAATGTTTGGATTATCGGCTGGATTAATAACTTCATTACCCAGCATGGTATCAAAATGACCAACCATTGCTACCCAGTCTCCAACTGGCAAAATTCCATATGCCTGATGAAGAAACATATGGTGTCCATTATCGCCATAGTCAGTAGCTAAATCTTGAGCTATACCACCCATTAGTATATCTATGACAAAAAAGTCATTTGATACTCCAATCTGTGCAGAAGGAGTCATAGTATAATCATCATTACTAAAAGTATGATAATTATTTTCTTCATCTTCATTGTCACCTAAATTATAGGTTGTGGCCGTATGGACAAAGCCTGAAAAGACTAATGGAATTTCAGACGATCCATCCTTAGCAAATGTATTTGAGCTATTCAAAAATAAAACAAAAGCAAATGCTATAATTAATAGATTACGCATAATTACCTCCCTGTGCGTTTAATATAATCATTATATGGCAATTCTTATACCATAACGGCAAATTTATAACAAGTCATGGCGAAAACATAATTCAGGGGTTTAGTCTAAATCTTTACCTTTAGTTTCTGGAAGAGTAAGAAGAACAAAAAAAGCACAAAGTGCAAAGATTGAAGCTGTCATTAAAGCCCTACCATTTCCAATAACCTCTCCATTAAACAAGAAGGTAAACGAACTTACTGCTATGAAAGCAAAAAGTGGTGGCGCTATAGCTGAAGCTCCTCTTCCAACATTATAGCTAAAACCTTGAGCTGTCCCTCTGGCTCGTGTAGGGAAGATTTCTGCAAATATTGCACCAAAACCTGAATAAAAACCAGTGGCAAAGAAACCTAGCAATGGTGCTAAAATTAAGATTAGAGCTTCTAAGGAGATGAAACCTAAAAATTTCTGAATTGTAACTATGTTTCCGAACACTGGGACCAGAAGTGCAACAATAATCAGATACATTCCAAAGGTAGTTTTACGTCCAACTTTATCACTAATTAATCCAAAGGAAATGCAACCTAATATTGCGCCAATATTCAACGGTATCGTAAAACCAAAACCTTTAACAATACCTAAACCAGCCCCTCCTTCGGAAATTGGACTGGCGAGATAATTAGGGACAAAATAACTAAGACCCCAGTACGAGAGCATACAAAAACTGGTAAGCAAAGTAGCCTTTATAACCATTGGTCTTATTTCATCTGATTTAAAAATTTCAAAAAAGGTGAATTCTTGCTTAGTTTGCTTTCTCACTTCGGCAGATTTTTTCCAAACTTCAGGTTCTTCGCAAACTCTTCTAACATAAAATACTAAGAAAGCAGGAATAACTCCTAAGAAAAACAGGACTCTCCAGCTTTCAATAGGAAAGTCAGTAGAAACAAAAGGAATCCAGTTTAAATTAAAAGTATCTATTGGTAGGACAAATGTAGCTAGTAATGCAGCGAAAATAAATCCAAATCCCCACCCACTTTGCACCATACCTACCACTTTCCCTCTATGCTCCTTAGGCCAACTTTCTGCTACTAAAATTTCACCAGAGGCCCATTCGCCTCCCATTCCAAGACCTAATAAAAATCTACAAATTACAAAAAATAAAATATTCGGGGCAAAGGCCGAAAGCATTGTAAAAAAGGAATATATTAGAATTGAGTAAGTTAGAGCCTTAACCCTTCCAACATAGTCTGATATTATTCCAAAGACCATCCCACCTAAAGCGGAAGAGGCTAATGTAATACTAAATAGTAGAGCTGCTTGGGGGCCTGATATATCAAAAGTTTGAGCAATAAATCTAAATGCAAATACATATAACAACAAATCCATTGCATCTAATGTCCAGCCCAAGAAAGCGGCAATAAAAGTTTTCCATTGCTTTGAATTAATATCTTCAGTCCAATTTAAAATAATACTTCCCCCTTCGCTTAAAAAGCTTACTAAATTAAAATTTATTAGTCAATATTCGAAGTCATTACCTATTGATAAAGAAAGAAAGATTGTTAGAATTTGTTTGTGGAAAAACTATCAATATTTGTAGAAACATATGGATGTCAAATGAATGAGTATGACTCGGATAGAATTATTAATTCTTTATCTGCAAATCCGGTTAAAGATCCAAGCGATGCCGACATAATAATTGTCAATACATGTGCAATTAGAGAAAAGGCCGACCATAAAGCAGTAAGTGCTGTTGGTAAATATAAAAAATTAAAAATTAAAAATCCCAATCTTATTATAGGAATGGCGGGATGCGTCGCTCAACTTTATGGAAAAAAACTTATAAAACAAATCCCTCATTTGGACTTTGTTATAGGACCTAGGGAAATCCCAAAATTAAGAGATTTAGTTTTCGATATAAAAGAATCCGCTAGCCATAGAAAGATTAACACATCAATGGATGTAGAAGAAGTATTCCAAATTAGTCCCTATCATGAGACTGGAAAAGTTAACGGTTTTGTTTCTATTCAACAGGGATGCAATAAGAAATGTGCATATTGTATTGTTCCAACAGTTAGAGGAAGTGAAATAAACAGGCCGTTGAAAGAAATATTAGAGGAATCTAGACTCTTAATTAATCAGGGGGCAAAAGAACTAACATACATAGGACAAACAGTTAACTCTTGGAAATACGAAGGAGAACGATTCTATAACCTCTTGGACTATCTTCAAGAGCTGGATGGCTTAGAAAGAATCAGATTTACGACCTCTTTTCCGAGAGATATAACCTCTAAGATGATAAACTCCATGAAGAACAATACTAAGGTATGTCGCCAGCTACACTTGCCAGTACAATCAGGGTCAAATAGGATTTTAAAGCTAATGAAACGAGCTTATAGTATTGAATGGTATAAAGACAGCATAGAAAGACTTAGGGATGCGATGCCAGACTTAAGCCTTTCTACTGATATAATCATAGGATTCTCGGATGAATCTAGTAAAGACTTTGAAGAAACAATGCAACTTATTGAAGATATAAAATTTGATACAATCTACTCTTTTAAATACTCCATTAGGCCAGGTACATCCGGAGAGTTAATGGATTCACATGTCAATGAAGATATTGCCCTCAATCGACTCCATAAGTTGCAGTCAAGACAAAGAGAGATTTCGTTGGAAAACAACCTTAAGCAAATCAACAAAAGCTACAAAGTTTTAGTGGAAAGCGAAACTAAGAATAATCCAAATGAGTTCTTTGGAAGAACTTCGCAAAACAAAGCTGTATACATTAAAAACATAGATAAAAAGTCAATCGGTGAAATAATAAATATTACCAAGACAGAGGCCTTTCAAAATTCCTTCATAGGTGAACCGACCTGAAAACAAATGAATTCGACGGAATTGTAATAATAGGTGCTGGTTTGGCGGGTTGTGAAGCTGCACATCAAATCACAAAAAATAATATCAAAGTCAGACTCTACGAAATGAAACCAAAAAAGTTTACTCCTGCACACAAGTCTAATAATTTGGCAGAATTAGTTTGTAGCAACTCTCTTAAATCTACCTCTCCTGAAAAAGCATCGGGAATATTAAAACTTGAGATGCAAGAGTTAGATTCTCTTATTATCAAGGCTGCTCATAAATCAAAATTACCTGCTGGAGGTGCTCTAGCTGTCGACCGAGAACAATTTTCAAACTATATTACAAACGAAATTAGGAATAATCCACTCATTGAAATTATAAATGAGGAGATTCTTTCATTGCCTAAAGAATTAAACTCGCCTCTAATTGTTGCAACAGGGCCGTTAACAAGTGAGGGTTTATCAAGAAGTATTGAAATCTTTATAGGTCAAGAGAACTTATCATTTTATGATTCGATTTCGCCAATCATTGCTTACGAAAGTCTTAGTAATAATCATTTTTTTAGAGCCTCTAGATATGAAGAAAAGGAAGGTGACTATATAAATTGTCCGTTAGACGAAGAAGAGTATGAATTATTTTATAAAACTTTAATGAATTCTGAAAGAATAGAATTTCATAATTTTGAGAAGCCTAATTATTTCGAAGGGTGTCTACCAATTGAAGTTATGGCTGAAAGAGGAGTTGATACGCTAAGATTTGGGCCCATGAAGCCGGTTGGACTTATCGATCCTAAGACTGGAAAAAGACCATACTCAGTGGTACAGCTTAGGAAAGAAAACTCCCATGAAAGTATGTGGAACATAGTTGGTTTCCAAACTAAAATGAAGATTAAGGATCAAAAAGAGGTTCTATCTAAGATTCCAGCCCTTAAAAATGCTGAATTTCTTAGATTTGGCAGTATTCACAGAAATACTTATATCAATTCACCCGGTGTTATCTCGAATACGTTACAAAGCAACAAGAATCCACTGTTGTTCTTTGCGGGTCAGATTACCGGGGTTGAAGGATATTCTGAGTCAGCAGCTATGGGTTTAGTAGCAGGAATTAACTCTTCTAGGGCTTTTAAGAATAAAAAACCGATTGTATTTCCTACAAAAAGTGCCCTGGGATGCCTAACGAATTATATATCTGATACGTCAAATAAGAAGATTCAACCAATGAATATAAACTTGGGGCTATTTGATATTAAGAAACCAAAGAAGAATATTGATAAAATAAAGAAATCCTCAAATGAATGTATTCTCGAAATAAAAAATACAAATCAAATAGAATTAGATTTAGTTTGATGCTACTATTTAGTTTTTATGAATTTTCAAAATATAATCCTTAATTTACAAACATTTTGGGCCGATAAAGGTTGCGTAATACTTCAGCCTTATGATCTTGAAAAAGGCGCAGGAACTTTTCACCCAGGAACCTTTCTTCGTTGTTTAGGTGAAACGCCATGGTCAGCTGCT
Source organism: bacterium (assembly GCA_018654605.1). Classification (GTDB taxonomy): domain Bacteria; phylum Desulfobacterota_D; class UBA1144; order UBA1144; family UBA1144; genus TMED58. The sequence continues at coordinate 10,553 of JABILG010000015.1, read as the reverse complement.
TATGTTGAGCCTTGCAGAAGGCCTACTGATGGAAGATATGGAGAAAATCCAAACAGATTACAACACTATTATCAATTTCAAGTTGTAATAAAACCATCCATTGATGATATCCAAGATTTATACTTAGAAAGTTTGAATCATCTTGGCATAGACACGAAGAAGCATGATATTAGGTTCGTTGAAGATGACTGGGAATCCCCTACCCTTGGTGCTTGGGGGTTAGGATGGGAAGTATGGTTGGACGGCATGGAAATAACACAGTTCACTTATTTTCAACAAGCAGGGGGTTTTGATTTAAAACCTGTAACAGTAGAGATTACTTATGGAACAGAAAGGATAGCTATGTATCTACAAGAGGTTAATAGTGTATATGATTTAAAATGGTCTGATAAAATAAAATATTCTGACATACATCATCGTACAGAATATGAATTCTCAAAATATAATTTTGAAGTCGCTGACATAGAGATGTTAAAAGAATTTTTTATTAAATCTAAAGAAGAGTGTTTGAATCTCATAAGAAACAACTTACCTCTGCCGGCTTATGATTACTGCCTAAAATGCTCTCATCTTTTTAATCTACTAGATGCGAGAGGTAGTATTAGTGTTACAGAAAGAGCAAGATACATTCTCGAGATAAGGGAGCTAGCAAAAGGATGCGCTGGTTTATATATGGAAATATATGAAACAAAATAATAAGCTATCAAACTTTTTACTAGAAATATTTGTTGAGGAGATGCCTGCTCGACTAGTTAATGAATTATCTAAACAGCTTGAAGATAACTTTAAAAGAAGTCTTGATGAGCATTCTATTTCATATTCCGCACTATCCTCTTTCTCAACTCCTAGGAGGCTCATAATTACCATAAAGGGTCTAGAGAAGAAACAAAAAGATATAGAAAGATATGTAGTTGGTCCTCCAAAGAAAATTTCATTAGACACTAACGGAAACCCACTCAAACCAGCTCTAGCCTTCTTGGAAAAGAATAGGTTAGAAATAAAAGATATTGAAATAATTAAGAAAAATAATAGTGAATTTATTTCTGCTAATGTGAAAATATTAGGAGAAAAGACATCCAAACTCTTAACTAACATAACTCATCAGGCAATTGATGGAATTAAAAATAGAAAATTTATGAAATGGGGGAAAAATGACTTTCAGTTTATTAGGCCAATAAAGAATCTTTTTTTATTATTTGACTCCAAATTTCTTAAAATAGATTTTTACGGAATTAAAAATGAAAACAAAGTTTATGGGCATAGATTCTATGATATCAAGGGAAAGAAAATACTTTCATTTAACGAGTATTTTGAATTCATGAAGAAAAGCTATGTAGAAATTAGTTTTAAAAAGAGAAGAGATAATATACATAATCAAATTCTTGAAATTGAAAAAAAAATAGGTGTCCATGTTCCAATTGATGAAGAACTTCTAAATCATGTATCTAATCTGACAGAGTTTCCAAAAGTGCTCTGTGGTAACTTTGATAAAGAATTCCTGTTGATACCCAAGGAAGTAAATATTTCTGTCATGAAGAATCATCAGAAATACTTTCCTGTTTTTAAGGACAAAAAGCTAAATAATTTAGATTCTAAGTTCATCTTTGTAGCTGGGTCACCATTTCTAAATAAAAAAACGGTAATATCAGGAAATGAAAAAGTGATAAGAGCAAGGCTAGATGACGCTAAATTCTTCTATACGGAAGATAGTACTTCTGGTTTAACAAACATCCAAAAGAAACTTAAATCAACAACTTTTATTGCTGGTGCGGGCTCATATGAGCTCAAATCTGAAAGAATTTATCAAATATCCCTAAAACTAGTTGAGCTCCTAAATCTTAAAGACATTATCAATAAAAAAAGACTAAAGATAGCATGTCGTCTAATTAAAGCTGATTTATCATCACAAATGGTATGTGAATTCCCTGAGCTCCAAGGGACAATGGGCAAGTATTACTTTAAAGATGAAGATTCGTATGTGGCTGAAATTATTGAGGAACATTATCTTCCCAAAGGGAGAGGCGATAAAATACCTAACAATCAAATAGCAATGGTAGTGAGTATTGCAGACAAAGTAGATACTATAAGCGCATGCTTCAGTCTTGGACTCATACCTACTGGTAGCTCTGACCCTTATGGACTTAGAAGGAATAGTATAGGTATAATTAGAATTGCTGAGGGTCTAAAGAAACAAATAAACTTAATCGAAATATTAAATTTATCTGTTGATTGCTTTGAAGCAAATATCAAGAAACAGGTCGGAGAAGATACTAGAAATAAAACTATTGATTTTTTTGTCGATAGAGTAAAAAATTATCTTTCGGATATGGGATATCAAACAAATATTATCAACTCAATCTTAAATATAGACTCAAACGTCTTAGATGTTCAATCATTAAAGAATAAAGCTAGTTTAATAAATAACTTTATGAAAGAAGATTTCTTTCATTCTATAGTTGAAGCAGATAAAAGATTAAAGAATATAGTAAAAGATAACGTAAGTCTTGATGTTGACCCTAAACTTCTAAATGATTCTTTTGAATTAAATCTTTACAACCGATATAGTGAAATTAAAGTCTATTTTACTGAAGAATCAATGAAAAACGCTCCGTCCTCAACATTAGATGCAATTGCTAGTATAGCGCCCGATCTAGATAGGTTCTTTGAAAATGTTTTGGTCATGGATAAGAATATTAAAGTTAAACAAAACAGAATAAATTTATTAACTAATATAAAAAATCTAATTTCAAGATTTGTAAACTTGTCTGAAATTTAGGAGAGGGTCTTAGAATGAAGAATAAAAAGAATGTTTTTTATTTTGGCAATAAAAAAGCTGACGGTAATGGCAAAATGAAAGAAGTCCTTGGAGGTAAAGGGGCTGGTCTTGCAGAAATGACAGAGATTGGAATTAACGTCCCTCCTGGTTTCACCATATCAACAAATGTATGCGCAATGTTTTATCAGAATAAAAAACAAACACCCGCTAAAATTACAAAAGAAATTAGGACCAACTTAGTTAACTTAGAAAAAATGACTAAAAAAGGTTTTGGAAATGTTAGAAATCCCTTGTTAGTATCAGTTAGATCAGGAGCAATGTTCTCTATGCCCGGAATGATGGACACTATCCTTAACTTAGGATTAAACGACAAAACAGTTGTAGGACTAGCTAAGAAAACTAAAAACCCTAGATTTGCATGGGATGCATATAGAAGGTTTATACAAATGTTCTCTGATGTAGTTCTCAATGTCAGCAAGGACTTGTTTGAAGAAAAATTAGAAGAATTGAAAAGAAAGAAAAAAGTAAAGCATGATATAGAGCTTAATGAAGTTGCCCTAAAGTCATTAGTCCAAGATTACAAAAAATTAGTAAAATCTAAAACCAAGAAATCTTTTCCCCAGGATCCGATAGATCAGTTAGTAAAAGCAATTGATGCAGTTTTTTTATCATGGAACAATCAAAGAGCAATCTTTTACAGAAAGAAATACGGTATCCCAAGTGATATAGGAACTGGAGTTACTGTTCAATCAATGGTTTTTGGAAACATGGGAAAGGATTGTGGAACTGGTGTTGGCTTTACACGAGATCCTCTTTCAGGAGAAAAAGAGTTATTTGCCGAGTACTTGCTTAATGCACAAGGGGAAGATGTAGTTGCAGGAATTAGAACTCCTAAGCTTATAAAAGCAATGCAAAGAGAGATGGGGAAAGTTCATCATCAAATAGTTAATACGGCAAAAATTCTAGAGAGGCATTTTAAAGACATGCAAGATTTCGAATTTACCATTGAAAATGAAGTTCTTTATTTGCTCCAAACTAGGTCAGGTAAAAGATCTGGTATTGCTGCAGCAAAGATTGCTTGTGATATGGTAAAAGAAAGTCTTATCACAAAGAAAGATGCTATAAGTAGGGTTGAGCCTGAACATTTAGAACAATTCTTATTTCCAATCTTTGATCCCGACGACAAGAAAAAATTTAACGTACTTACTAAAGGTTTAGCTGCTTCTCCTGGAGCTGCTTCAGGACAAGTAGCGCTTGATGCCCAAACTGCTGTTGAGCTAAGCAAGCAAGGAAAAAGGGTAGTCCTTGTTACCAAAGAAACTAGCCCCGACGATATCCATGGAATGTCAGCTGCAAGCGGTCTCTTAACAGCAAGAGGTGGAAGAACCAGTCACGCTGCTGTTGTGGGAAGACAAATGGGTAAAGTTTGTGTAGTTGGAGCTGAAGAAGTAAGAGTTGATTTAGCGTCTAGAACCTTCTCTGTCGCAGATGAAGTTATACACGAGGGTGATTTTATATCGATTGACGGCTTCGAAGGAAAGGTCTATAAAGGAGATATCCCAGTTGTAGCATCTGAAGTTATCCAAGTTATGCAGGGCAATATGAAAGAAGTTTCTTCCGAGAGGTATCTAATATTTTCAACAATATTAAAATGGGCCGACACCTTTAGAAGACTTAAGATTAGAACTAATGCCGATGTTCCAAGTGATGCAAAGGTTGCAATGAAATTCGGCGCAGAAGGTATTGGTTTATGTAGAACTGAACACATGTTTTTTGCTGAAGATAGAATCAAGATAATGCAAGAAATGATACTTTCAACAAATCTTAAAGATAGAGTTAAGAATTTAAATAAACTTCAAAAAATGCAAAAAGAAGACTTTGTAAGCTTGTTCACAACTATGAAAGGTTTTCCTTGCACTATAAGGTTGCTGGATCCACCACTTCATGAGTTTCTACCTAAAAGAGAAGATTTAATGCTAGAAGTTAAAGAGTTAGAATTATTAGGTACCGATAAGAAAAAATTAGAGGAAACGAGGTCTATTCTAGAAAGAGTTGAAGAGTTACATGAATTTAATCCAATGTTAGGACTCAGAGGCTGTCGACTTGGAAACACAATGCCTGAAATAACATCTATGCAGGCTCGAGCAATATTCGAAGCTGCCATAGAGGTTTCTAAAAAGAAGATAAAGGTCGTTCCAGAAATTATGATTCCTCTTGTTGGAATGGTTACTGAATTTAAAATGCAAAAAGATATTATCAACCAAGTTGCAAAAGAGGTACTTGGTAAGAAGAAAATAGCTTATACGGTCGGAACTATGATTGAGGTTCCAAGAGCAACAACTGTCGCGGATCAAATTGCTAAAGAAGCAGAATTCTTTTCCTTTGGGACAAATGATTTAACCCAAACAGTCTTTGCATACTCAAGAGATGATGCTGGTAAATTTATAAATCATTACTTAGAAACAAAGGTTGAATTAGACGGCAAGAATGTTGAAATATTAAGTAAAGATCCTTTTACTTCTATAGATATTGAAGGTGTTGGGGAATTAATGAAGCTAGGTCTTAATAAGGGTAAGTCTGCTCGTAAAAATCTTAAAGTTGGGATATGTGGCGAACATGGTGGTGATCCCAGCTCTATAGATTTTTGCCATGAAATAGGACTAGACTATGTCAGCTGCTCACCTTTTAGAGTTCCTATTGCAAGGTTAGCAGCCGCAAGGATAGCTATAAAAGAAGCTAATTAGCAATTGCTGAAGTTCTTACTTCTCTAACAACTGTAATCTTTACGTTTCCTGGATAGGAAACTTCATCTTCTATCTTTTTTGCAATATCATGTGATAAAATAGTTGCTTCATCGTCATTTATCTTATCACTTTCAACCATTACCCTAACTTCTCTTCCAGCCTGAATTGCAAAACACTTGTCCACTCCATTAAATGAAGAAGCTATGTCCTCAAGCTCCTTAACCCTCTTTACGTAGGATTCATAAGATTCCTTTCTGGCTCCAGGTCTAGCAGCGGATATTGCATCTGAGGCTTGAACAAGCAAGCAGTATAAGTTTGATGGGTTGTCGGAATGTGAAAGCTCGACAGCTTCGATTACCTCTTTTGGTTCATTATACTTTTTAACTAAATCTGCACCAATATCATCATGACTTCCTTCCATATCGTGGTCAACAGCTTTACCTATATCATGTAACAATCCAGCCCTCTTTGCCATTTTAGGATCCAACCCAAGCTCTCCAGCTAAAACTCCACAAAGTTGAGCGACCTCTAAAGAATGGTCTAGAATATTCTGGGAATAAGAAGTTCTGTACTTCATTCTTCCTACCAATCTTATCAGTTCTGGATGCATATTACTTAGCCCAAGTTCTAATATTGCATCTTGACCAAGTTTTTGTAGCTCTTCTCCTAATTTGGCTTCAATTTCCTCTACTATTTCTTCAATCCTTCCAGGATGCACTCTCCCATCATCAAGCAACTTTTTAATCGCCCTCCCTGCAATCTCACGTCTTAGAGGATTATGTGAGGACACTGTAACAATTCCAGGAGTATCATCTATGATAATATCAACCCCAGTCCTTAGCTCTATAGTTCTAATATTCCTTCCCTCACGACCTATAATTCTTCCCTTCATATCATCACTTGGTAATTCAACTACAGTCGAAGTCTTTTCTGAGGTATAGGAAGCAGCATATTTCTGTATTGCCATAGCAATTATATTCTTTGCTTTTCTCTCAGCATCAGAATGAAGATCGTTTTCTATCTCTTTAATCTTCCTAGCAGAGATTATTTTTGCTTCATTTTCAACTGTAGATACAAGCTCGTCTCTTGCTTGTTCTCTAGTTAATCCTGAAATTGATTCTATTTTGGTTTTAGCATCTTCAAGTATTATCTCAAGCTCGGACTCTTTTGATAAGTACTTCTTCTCTAATTCATCACAATTCTTCTCTTTAACTTCAAGCCTAGCTTCTGATTTTGTTATCTCAAGCTGAACTTCCTTAAGAGAGGCTTCTTTTGATAAAACCTCTTTCTCTTTACTATCTACATCTTTTTTAATTAATGACACCTCTTCTTTAACTTTCTTAATCTGATTTTCTTTATATTGCCTTGCTTTCTTTTCACCATCTTTAAATAACTTAAGAGCTTTACTTTTAGCTGTACCAATTATTTTATCGGATTCACCTTTCATCTTAGCTATATCCTTAATTAAATTGTTCCTATTTGCCAACCAAAAAATTAAAAATCCAGCCACTAAAGATCCTAAGCAACTTATTAATACTATTATATTTATACTCATATTTTCTCCTTTAATTGATATGCAAGGGGCCCTTGTCTGTAAAGACTTTGGAAACTTGAATATCGTGCTTTTCACCGTCAAAATGATGAACAAACTGAAAGTCGTAAATAATAGAACAAATTTTCTTCTTATCTATGAAAGAAAGAGCCTTATCATAAAAGCCACCACCATAGCCCAATCTCACACCTGAAGAACCTACTGCAACACTTGGAACAACAAATAAATCAATTTCGCTATAATCAATAAAATTATTGGCCCTCGGCTCCATAACGTTTAACGTTCCTTTAGAAAAATCTTTACAATCTTTAGGTTCTACAAATTGAATTCTATTATCTATTATTTTTGGATAAAAGAGGGTTTTATTTAAACCAAGCAACCCTTCATGAATCTCTTCTGTCTCCACTTCAGATTTTATAGGATAATAAAGCGCTATTGAAAACAAGGAATCATCTTCGGAAATAGTTTCTAAGAAAAACTTAGCAAGGTTCGTAGACTTAAAAGAAACTAATTCTGAACTCATAGCCAGCCTTTGATTAATTAATAACCTTCTGAGCTTTGACTTATCTGAAACTTGACAATACTTTGTTGATTCTTTCACCACTTTCTTCCTTCTCTTTTTCCAAGGAAAGAATCTCGTATACAGCATTAACAAGAAGAATGTTTGAAACAGTTTGTCTTGGGATTAAGGAATCTGACAAATTATGTTTTAAATAATTAATATTGATATATTCTTCAATCTTATTAATTATTTCATCAGCACAATCAGTTTCAATTTTTAGTTTATCTTCTTGAAAACTTAAATGTACCTCTTTCACTAAATCCCTACATCTTTTATTATTTGTTCCAAATCATTAAGAGCATCTTTTATTTCTTTAGCATAAAAATCATTTTCTACTCTTAACCTTTTATTATCATTACTTAATTTCTCTAAAATCTTATTTAAATTAACTAACTCTTCCTCTAGTCTTACTTTTGCTTCTACGGTATCCTTAACCTTTTTATCAAGGATATCTATGATATCCATGATATAATCTTATCCAAAAGTGAGAGCTTTACAAGCAGTGTTTCTTTAATGATTGAGCAAAAAATAAGAAAAGAACTAGAAAATGCCAAAATAACGGTTAGCGACATTGATTTAAAGCTAAACTCTACGGAAATCACAGCTGACCGGATAATTGAATTATCAAAGAAAAGGAGTCAATTAAATGAGATTGTAATACTATATAATCAACTTCTTGAAATAGAAAAATCTATAGAAGAAAACCAGGAACTACTAAATGATAAAGAATTTAAGTCGCTTGCTGAAGAAGAACTTGAAACTCTTAAAGCAGATCTGATTAAAGTTGAAGATAGAATTAAATTTGAAGTTCGGCCAAAAGATCCTTTAGATTCTAAAGATGTAATCATAGAGATAAGAGCTGGAGCCGGAGGAGACGAAGCAGCCCTGTTTGCAAGTGACCTTCTTAGGATGTACCTGAGATACTGTGAAAGAAAGAAGTGGAATATGGAAATTATAAATAAAAACGAGATAGGTCTTGGAGGAGTTAAAGAAGTTATAGCCTCAATAAGTGGTAAGGATATTTACTCTTTTATGAAATTTGAAAGTGGTGTCCATAGAGTACAGAGAGTTCCTGCTACAGAAACTAGTGGGAGAGTTCATACTTCTACGGCAACAGTTGTAGTTCTCCCTGAAGCAGATGATGTTGAAATTGAAATCAATGAAAAAGATTTAAGAATAGATACCTATAGAGCATCGGGAGCTGGTGGTCAACATGTTAATAAAACTGACTCCGCTGTAAGAATCACACATATACCATCTGGGGTTGTTGTTCAAAACCAAGATGGAAAGTCCCAGCATCAAAACAGACAAAGAGCTATGAGAGTATTGAATGCTAAATTATTTGAAGCTCAAGAAAGCAAAAAAGAACAGGACAATTCAAAAACACGGAAACTTCTTGTAGGTGGTGGAGATAGAAGCGAAAAGATAAGAACTTATAATTTTGCACAAGGCAGAGTGAGTGACCACAGAATAAATCTAACTTTGCATAAGTTAGACTACATTTTAGATGGTGACCTCGATGAGCTTAATAATGAACTATATAAGAACTATATTAACGAGGAAAGTGGGGTCAATTAGCACTTGTTGACAATTATTCCAGCACTATACTTTTCCTCGTTTATTTTATCTTTATATTATATTTACTCGGGTAAGTTAAATTTTTCTAGATCAAGTCATTGGCTTTTTAAAAGTGCTGTAGTTCTTCAAATTATACTTCTAATAAGCAAAACTATAGACTTTAAAATTAACAACATTGAAACAAGTTTATTCGTTACGTCAGTATTCTTATCTATCCCAGCCTTTTTCTTTATCAGACAGAATATGAAAAACTTATATTGCTTCTTCGTCTCTCCAGTTGGATTTATCTTAACGATCCCATTGTTAATGATGGGAAACGAAGATGGAGGATCAACTTATAGCAATAGAATGATAATAATCCATGTCTTACTTAACATCCTATCTCACACAACACTTCTAATATCTTCAATATTTTCAATGATGTTTATATACCAACACAGAAATTTTAAGAATAAAAAAGTTAAAAAAATCTCTAGGATGCCTAGCCTATCACTAATTGAAAAAATCAATTTTAATTTAATACTTATTTCTTTCCCTATAATGACGATAGGACTAAGCTTAGGATTTCTACTATCTAAAAATCAAATTGGAAGTTATTGGTTTGGAACAGTATCAGCAATTTCAATATTTTCTTGGTTAATCTACTTCTCATTGATACAAATGAGGATAATATATAATCTTAGTGGGCTTAAAGTATCAATTCTCTCACTAATTGGATTTACTTCAATAATTATCAGCTATCTTTTTATGTATGTTTTAAATCTACCTTCACATACTTTTGTTTAGAAATAATAAGGAGCTTAAACTTAAGAGGGAGTTTTAAACTCCCTCTTAAATAAAATTTATAACATATTATGTCCGCCATTAATGCTCATGTTAGTACCAGTTACCCATGATGCAGCAGGAGAACAAAGATATAAAACAGCCAAAGCTATTTCGTCCGCATATCCAAATCTTCCCAAAGGAATCTCTTCTTTAATTCCTGCTAAAAGATCTGGTGGAACGGTGTGTAGCATATCTGTTTCGACAAAACCTGGTGAAACAGCATTTACTCTAATATTATCTTTTGCTAACTCTCTAGCGAGACTTCTAGTGAATCCATACATGCCACTTTTTGTTGCAGCATAATTGGATTGACCTATATTTCCAGTTTCACCGATGATAGATGAGATTGAAACAATAACACCAGAACCTGCGTCCCTCATATGAGGAACAACAGCTTTTGACATATTAAACAAAGCTCCTAAGTTAGTATCTATAACATCTTTCCACTCTTCTTGTGACATACGACTAAAAGTTATATCTCTATTGATTCCAGCATTGTTAACTAGAAAATCAACT
>JABILG010000008.1 GCA_018654605.1 bacterium | reverse complement strand
CGAGAGAATAGGGCTTCCTAAAGTTTATGGAACGGACAATCCTTTTCCATGGATGTCACAATCTGTTGATTTATCAAAAGAGAAGAATTTCTTTGAAACAAGAGTTACTGAATATCAAACTGCAGGTTCTTTAGACTGGGACTAAGTGGGCTTAATGTACTGAAATACAAGAATTTAGTAGGTATATTTAAAGCTTAGCAATGTTATCTCTTTTACCTTACGGATGCCTTTTAAATTTAATCGTACTTATAGTAATCCCTATTTTTATATTTGGAAGCTAGTTTAGTTATTTTTTAAATGGATCATCTATTTCAGGATGCCAAAGAGCGAAGTGTTTTTTGTGGGCTTCAGTATATGCGCCTTCAGGATAAAACTTATCATAAAAATCTAGATCAATATGATGATTCTGAACCATCATGCGGCAATACATTGGGTCGGAAAAACCAGGAAATTTTCCATAAGTATCGAATATATAATTACATATATCTTTTACAATCTGAACTTCTTCCTTACTAGGCTTGGGGGTAGCCTTAAGTACGCCTGAAGGGTCTTTGTAAGGCATATACTTTGAATCCCAATTACCCCATTTCATTTCATTGAATGCATCAACAGCTTCAGACATATTCTTATAATATGGAGGGCAAAAGGACTGAAAGTGTCCATCTAGTCCGACTGGAGCTTTAGAAACAGCCGCCCCCCAGTCTGCACCATGGTCTTTGGCATCAATACAAGTAAAACCGAGCCCGTTAAAGCTATCATCTGCCCCCAATATATGACGACTTTGAAAACCACTAAACATCCAACCACCTAAGCCTAAAATTTGTTGAGTTAAAACAACGTTTTGACAAAATAAAGGCTGCTCAGCAATGTAACCATTTGCAAATCTTAGCTCAGCCTCAATTAATGGTATAGGATTAGCCTTTTTTATATAACCATTATCAATCCATTTTTGAGTTCCAGCAGGCTGCATTTTATTTAGCTCATCAACAAAATTGAATCTGTGACCTTCTCTCATATAAAAGAACAAGATATTGATTAGACCAGCTGACAAGTCTGTAACAGGCATAAATAAAGTTGTTCCAGGCTTATTTACACTCCATGTATTATGAATTGCAAGGCCAGGAGGCACATCAGGTATCTTTGCACGTCCATCATGAATCTTAATTCTCGATTCTCTAAAAAGCTCTAATATCTTTTCTATTTTTCCTTCCTTTTTTAATCCCTCTATTCCTTTTAAATCTGACGCATCTTTATCATTTAATTTTAACAAGAATAGGCCATCATCATTTGTGTAAAACAATTCTGTTCTATGAATATCTCCAAGTGAGGGAATTGTTTTACTCATAAATTTAACTTCTAAATCTAAGCCCTTGTGGGGAGGAAAGTCAGATAGGTTTATATTCTTAATCCCAAGCCCGTTCCAAGCTAGTATTGCTTCTTCTAGCTCACTCAGCGGGATGGGTAAATGTTTCGATTTGTATTGAAGTGGGCCCTCGTCAATCTCACCACCTAATGGAAACCTTCGTGACCTTCGCTCATAAAGAGCATCTAAGTAAGAATGGTTTATTGCTTTATCTAAACCAGGCGGAAATTTTGACATATCATTATTTTAACTCAAAATAATAAGAACTGTTAAAAATGAAAAACTTTTTATTAGAATATTTAAAAAAGAATTCTATCTTAAAAGGGGATTTTACTCTTTCGTCAGGAGAAAAAAGTCCCTATTATATAGATGCAAGGATTAGTACTCTTTCTTCTGAATCTCTGGGGACGATTGCAGATATTTTTTATAAAAAGATTCTTGCTAGTAATTTGATTTACGTCGGTGGTCCAACAATTGGGGCTGACCCCATAGTTGGAGCCATTCTTAATAGGTCATATACTGAAAACAAAGCGTTAAAAGGATTTCTTGTTAGATCGGGAGAGAAGAAACATGGTACCAAGAAAGTGATAGAGGGGCCAACTTTAAATAACTCCAAGGTAGTTATAGTAGAAGATGTTGTTTCAACAGGAGGTTCAATAATTTCTGCGATTAGTGAGATAGAGAAACAAGGATCAAAGGTAGAGCTTATACTTTCTATTGTTGACAGAGAAATGGGAGCAAGAGAGAAGTTCTCAAAGCTTAATATTAAATATGATCCGTTATTCAATATTTCTGAATTAATTTAATCAAAAAGCTCTAGATAAATATTTCTTTAAATCAATAAAAGACAAATAGAGGCATGGAATAAGGAAGAGAGTTATGAAGGTTGCGAATACTAACCCTAACCCTAAGGAGATTGCCATTGGAGCTAGGAAGGCTGCCTCTCCTCTAGTCTCAAACATTAATGTAAAAAGACCTGCAAAGGTTGTGAGGGTGGTTAAAATTATTGCTCTGAATCGATTCTTTGCTGAATAAAAAATAGAGTATATAAAATTATTATTTTTTATTCCCTTGTTGATAAAGTTCATAAGAATCAGACTGTCATTTATTACTACACCCAAGAGTGCAACTACTCCTATTAGTCCTGTTATTGAAATAGGATCACCTCTTAAAAGGACCCCAACAGTAATACCTATTATAGTAAAAGGTAAGATTGACATTATTAATAGGGGTTGAAAGTAGGATCTAAGGATTGTTGCAAGTATTAAGTAAATTATTAATATTGAGATTATAGATGCTCTTTTTACGCTTTCTAGAGACTCTCTGGTGTCCTGCTCTTCACCATCTAATGCTAGCTTGTATCCTGGATAATCTTTTTTGATGCCATCAAAGAAGCTCACTACATTTCTGATTATTTGCCTTGGTGTTGTAATGTCAGAGTCAATTTCTGCTGTAATGCTTGCAGCCCTTTCTCTATTATATCTTGAAATGCTTACTAAGGATGAATCAATCGTGGTATTGGTAAAATTTGATATTGGTATATATGATCCATTAGCAGTTCTTATTAAGTGTCCTGATATATCTAAAGGACCTTTTTTATTTATTGAGTTTGTAATTCTTATCTTTATGTAAGCTTTTTCATCGTTAATTCTAGTTTCATCAATAGTTAACCCGTCAACTATAGCTCTTAACTCTTTTCCTAAATCTAAAGTGCTTAATCCATATAACGATGCTTTTTGTTCATCGACATTGATACTTAGTTTAGTTTTACCGTAAGATAAATCATCACTAACACCGAAAACTCCTTTTTTTGTTTTCAGAAATTTTTTAATTTTCTTACTTATTTCCGTTAAGATAATTAGATCATCTCCTATAATTCTGACATCTAAATCCTTACCTTTAGGAGGACCGGAAGTTTGAACAAAGCTGACACTCTCGGGCCCTACAATTTCCTCATCAACAATAGCTTGTATTTTTTTCATGGAGTCTAATCCATTTTCTTTTCTTTTTTCGAAGTCTTCAAATTGAATAAGTATATTTGAGACATGATCTCCAAAAACAGGAGGTTTTTTTGAGAAATCAATACCCAGGGTTGTTAAAGAGTTCTTAAAGAGATTTTTTGGAGTATTTTCTAAGACTATCTTTTCGATTTCTTCGGATTTCTGGCTAGTCAAGTCTAAACTATAGTTTGTAGGATTTTGAACTTTGATAAGATACTGATTTACGTCAGATACATAGAGTAAAACAAATGGAATTTTAAAGAGTATGACGAAGCTAATAATTAAGAGTGCTGACGACATGCCTATAACAAAATACCTGTATCTTAAGGATGTTATTAATGCACCTAAATATTTTTTTCTAAATTTACTAAAAAGTCTTGAAATGAATCCAGTTTCCTTGCTTATTTTTACAAAATCAGCACAATGAGATGGCAGGATTGTAAGTGCTTCCACTAAAGAAAATACTAATGCAAAGATTGCAACTTGAGGGATAATGGATAGAAATATGCCTAAGGTTCCTCCTGCAAGTAGAATTGGGAATAAAGAGGCTATATTTGTCAAGATTGTAGCAATAACTGGCCAAGCTACTTCTTTGGTTCCTATAATCGCTGCTTCTTTGGGTTGGAGACCTTTTTGTATGTGTCTTTTTACATTTTCAACGACAATTATGGCATCATCAACTACTATTCCCAGTACCATAATTAATCCAAACATAGTTATTACGTTGAGAGTCGCTCCAGTGTATTGCATAACTATAAAGGCACCAAAAAATGCAACTGGAAGACCTAGTGCGGCAAGAAATGCAGATCTGAAATCTAAAAATAAAGCTAAAATAATAAGCACTGCTAATATTCCAAATAGACCTGTTTTGACCATAGATTGAAATCTTCCTTTTACCCAATAAGACGAATCATTTGATATAAATACTTTTACATCATTTGGTAAAGTTTCTTCAAAAGAAGAAACAACTTCTTTGATTTTTTTTACAGATTTGATGGCATCTTCATTTTTTTGCTTATCAATCCAAAAAGAAACAGATTTGAATCCATTTATTCTAGAAAGTGATAAATCTTTCTCTTGACCTAGCTCGATTGTTGCAATATCACCAAGAATTAGTGGGATTTTATTAAATCTTTTATTTAATGGGACATTTTCAAGTTCATAAATGCTTTCTATCTTACCCTTGGTCCTTATCGTGTATTCTTGTTCACCTGTTTTAATCGCACCTGCTGGAAGATCAATATTCTTTGATTTAATAGTTGATATAATTTCATTTAAACTAAGCTCATATTGCAATAGTTTCTTTTGGTCAATGTTAATCCAAAAAACTAAATCCCCATACCCAGATTCGAGGAGGCCATCAATTTCATCAAGCTTTTCCAATTTATCTTTCAGCTTAGTTGCATAAAATCTTAGTTCATTTTCATCACCTTTGCTCCCGATTGACACATTAATTAGAGGGGCACTTGCCTCCACTTCTTCTGTTATGGGATCCTCTATGTCCACAGGCAAATCATTTCTTATTTGAGAAACTTCCGACCTGATTTCTTGTGCTATTTCTTTAATATCCTCATTTGGGAGTAATTCAGCGACAATAAATGATCTGGACTCAGATGAAGTAGATATAATTTTCTTTATCCCAGAAATACTTGCGATTTGGTCTTCTATAGGAATTGTAATTAATTTTTCAACATCTTCTGCGGTAGAATTTTCATATATTGTTACAATTGTAACTTTCTCAAACCCTATAGAAGGAAATAATTCTTTAGGTAGATTCATACCAACATAAAGACCGAAGATTATAATTGTAGCCATTAAGAGATTTGAGAAAACAGGGTTATTAACAGAAAGTTCAATTAATTTCATTTATTATTTATTGATCCTTATTTTATCATTACTCTCTAATTTAGCTTGACCATTGATAATAATTTTATGAAGAATTGGAATCTGAATCTGGGGAACAATAAAAAGCTTATTGTCTAACTGAGTAGGGGATACCTTAATTTTCTTTACTATCTCATCTTTTGTTAAAAAAATAAAGTATTCGTTGTCTTCCATTACGATTGCACTAGAAGGAAAAGAGATAAAGTTTTTATACTTGGCTGTGACAACTTCAACTTCAACAACTTCTCCAGCAATAAAATTACTTTCTTTGTTGTTAATTTTAAACTCCAATTTGTAGGATGGTGCATCATTGCTCATTTGTCTTGCAATACCTAGTAGCTCACCTTGATAGTATAAGTTTTTATTTTTTATTAGTAACTTATTGTTTGATTTTCTTATTGCCTCTGCATTTATGGAGCTAAGGTTAGCTTTTCCTATTAGAGTATTATTGTCCAGAAATTCTAATATAGCTGCTCCTCTTGTAACCTTTTGACCAACATCAAAATAGAATTTATTTACATATCCATCAAATGGAGCTCTTATACTTAAATTGTCAAACTCCCATAGTACTTTCTTATAACGCATCTTTTTAGCTTCATATTCAAATTTATTCGACCTATATAGGTTCCATTGTGTCTCTTTTTCTTTGTCTGAAATAATATCTTTTTCATGAAGCTTTATGCTATTTTTATAGTTTGATGAGGACTCATCTAGCCTAGCTTTGGATGCTTTAAGTAAATCCTCTATTTCTTTAAGCTCTAGTATTTTCCTTGTATCAGTCATTTGTATGATGATTTGACCCTTTTTTACATACTTGCCTATTTGATAGGCCCTATTTTGGATAGTCCCGTCAGTTTCGGACATAATATCAATGCTTTTGTTGCTATGGAGTTTGGCTAAGAAGTAGACTTTCTTACTGAAATCAGACACGTTTCGTTCTATTACTTCAACTTTTGGGGGGAGAACTTCCTGATTTAATTCAGATTTTTTTTCAAATTTTAAGTAATAGATTGTTACTAAGATTGAGGAGAATATTAGAAAGAATAAAAAGAGACTTCTTTTTCTTGGTATCATTATGCAAATTAATATACATGATTTTAGAAGATAAAATTTGCATTTTTACTATTAAAAAACTATTATTAGGAAAAAAGGTACTTTAATTAATACATTAATTAATAATTAGTACTTAGGAGGCTTAACACTATGGCATTAACAAAATCACAAATTTCTAGTGCGTTGGCAGAAAAATTAGGTATTACAAAAGCTGATGCAACACGTTTTATGGAGTCTTTTGCAGAACTCGCATGCGGGGAAGCTAAAGCAAGTGGGACTTTTACTGTGCCTGGACTAGGAAAGCTCGTTTTGGTTGATAGAAAAGCAAGACAGGGTAGAAATCCTCAGACTGGTGAAGTGATTCAGATTCCAGCTAAGAAGGTTGTTAAATTTAGAATTGCTAAAGCATGTAAAGATTCAATCTTATAGATTAGTTTTTTTGAATGGAATTATCATAGCGATAATTCCATTCTCGTTTTCTTAATATAATCACCTATCTTGATTGCTAAGTTTTGTTTAGAAATCAGGCCCAATTCTTCAACTTCTTCGTTCTTTCCTACTATATAAGTAAAATTATTATCTTTACCAAAGCCAGAATTAGGGATTGATATATCATTCGCGACTATCAAATCAAGATTCTTATTCATAACTTTCTTTTTTGCATTCTTAATCGTATTCTCAGTCTCAGCACTGAACCCAATTAGTATTTGATTTCGTCTTTTTTCTTTTCCAATTCTTGCTAAAATATCGTTAGTTTTTTCCATTTGGAGATTAATAGATTTTTCATTTTTCTTTATCTTATTTTTTTCTAAATTTTTGAATTTATAATCACCCACTGCTGCCGCTTTAATTATTACAGTAAACTCATTAAATTTTTTAAAAACTTCTTTTTCCATATCATCTACAGATTCGCATTTAATGGCATTCTTATAATTTGATATATCTTCATCTATGTGCCCATAGATAATCTTAGTTTTAGCACCTCTGGCTTCTAATACTTTTGCTAGAGATAGCCCCATTTTCCCTGATGAAGGATTTGAAATAAATCTTACAGGGTCAAGAAATTCTCTTGTTGCCCCACAAGTAATAAGAATGTTCTCTCCAATCAGATCTTGACTAGAGGGTTTCTTTTTAATAAATTCCAGTATTTTATTTAGGTCAGCTAATCTTCCTTTCCCTTCCCAACCGCAAGCAAGCTCACCACTGTCAGGTTCTACAAATTCCACACCTATAGCAATAAGTTTCTTAATATTTTCTTGGATTAGTGGATTATCATACATGTTAACGTTCATAGCTGGACAGATTGTTACACCCGCTTTAGTTGCAAGTAGTATATTTAGTAGAAGGTTGTCAGCGATACCATTTGCATATTTTGAAATGAAATTTGCTGTTGCAGGGCACACGAGAATTAAATCTGATGTATCAGCTAACCTTATATGAGAAATTTCGGATTTACTCTCATCATACATATTTGATAATACTTTATTGCCTGATAGATGTTGAAAAGTCATCTTGCTGACAAACCTCTCAGCATTCTGAGTCATTACCACTGTGACATTTGCCCCCTCTTTCATTAGCAGCCTAACCATCTCACAAGCTTTATAAGCAGAAATTCCTCCAGTTACACCAACAAGTATTTTCTTATCTTTTAAGTTGAGGTCTTTGTTAGTCTTTCCCATCTGTTATTGCACCTTTAGAAGCAGAGCTGACTAAAGCGGAATATTTGTATATAGCACCTGTTAGGTGTTTTTGTGATGGTTTTTTCCATTTCTTTTGCCTAGCAGTTATTTCTTTTTTTGAGATCTTAACTTCAAGAACTCTTTTGGATGAGTCAATTCTAATTAAATCATTATTCTTAATGATAGATATTAAGCCGCCGTCAAAAGCCTCAGGTGTTATA
Source organism: bacterium (assembly GCA_018654605.1). Taxonomy (GTDB): domain Bacteria; phylum Desulfobacterota_D; class UBA1144; order UBA1144; family UBA1144; genus TMED58. Next base: position 10,394 of record JABILG010000008.1, on the reverse strand, counting down.
TGGCCTACTACAAAACCATGTGTGCCACCAGAAAACCTTCCATCTGTTATAAAAGCGACATCGGAACCAAGTCCTTGCCCCATAATAGCTGAAGTAGGAGCCAGCATTTCTCTCATTCCAGGACCACCCCTTGGGCCTTCATACCTTATAACAATCACATGCCCTTTTTTTACTTTTTTCTTTAATATAGCTTCCATGCATTCTTCTTCTGAATTGAAAACAATTGCACTACCTTCAAAAACAAGACCTTCTTTGCCAGAAATTTTAGCAACTGCACCATCAGGCGAGAGGTTTCCTTTAAGTATTACTAGATGGCTATCTTTTTTAATAGGGTTTGATATATCTCTTATAATTTTAGTCCCCAAATTGTCTTTAACATTTTTTAAGTTTTGTTTCATTGTTTTTCCGGTTACTGTTAGGCAGTCTCCATGGATAAGGTTATTGTCCAATAGTCTTTTTAGTAATGGAGGTAATCCACCAATTTGACAGAATTCAGCCATAAGATATGTACCACTAGGTTTTAAATCTGCAAGGACTGGTACTTTCTTCCCAATTCTTGTGAAGTCGTCAATCGTTAGTTTGATTTCTGCTGCACTTGCCATTGCAATTAGATGAAGGACAGCATTTGTTGAGCCACCTAAAGCAATAGTAACAGTTATAGCATTTTCAAAAGCTTCTTTAGTCATAATATCCTTGGGTCTTATATTTTTTTTAATTAAGGTCATTAGAGCTTTTCCTGAGTCTAAACAATCTTTCTTCTTATTTGGTGATATTGCGATTTGTGTCGAACTACCTGGCATACTCATCCCTAAAGCTTCAATTGCTGAGGCCATAGTATTTGCCGTGTACATTCCACCGCATGAGCCTGGACCAGGTATTGCAGATTTCTCAATATCTTCTAATTCTTCTTTAGAAATTTGTTTGTTTGAATATGACCCTACAGCTTCAAAGACTGACACTACATCAATAGGTTTATCCTTATGTCTTCCAGGCATTATTGAGCCACCATAAATAAAAATAGATGGCCTATTGAGTCTTGCCATAGCTATGAGGCAGCCTGGCATGTTCTTATCGCACCCACCAATTGTTAATAAACCATCAAAACCTTCAGCTGCTGAAACTGTTTCTATAGAGTCTGCAATCACTTCTCTAGATATTAGAGAGTATTTCATTCCTGGAGTACCCATTGAAATACCGTCTGATACAGTAATGGTATTAAAAATTACTGCCTTACCCCCATTAGTATTGGTGCCTTTAGCAGCATGATCTGCCAATCCATTGATATGCATATTGCAAGGAGTAACCATTGCCCAAGTCGATGCCACACCTATTATAGGTTTATCAAAATCAGGGTTAGTGAAACCCACAGCTCTTAGCATTGCTCTATTTGGAGCCTTGTCGAGACCTTTTGTTACATATGAGGAATACTTTTTGTTTTTCATCGTCTTAACCTATTCTCGACCGCTTCCCAGTTAATTATTTCCCAGAAAGCATTGATATAATCTGGTCTTCTATTTTGATAGCTTAGGTAATAAGCATGTTCCCAGACATCAATTCCTAAGATTGGATTTAGTCCAGATGAAAGGGGGGTGTCTTGATTAGGAGTAGAAAGAGTTACCATCTTTCCCCCATTGTCTTGAGCTAGCCATCCCCAACCGCTACCAAATTGCTTAGTAGCCTTTTCTGTGAATTCTGCTTTAAAGTTAACAAAACTGCCAAATGAGTCAGAAATTAAGTTATTCATCTTTTCGCTAGGTTTGTTGTCAGATTTTGGTCCTATTGTTTCCCAAAATAAAGAATGATTATAATGACCACCCCCTCCGTTACGTACAGCAACTCTGATTGATTCTGGGATTTGATCTAAATTAATTAAAAGGTCTTCAATGCTCTTTTCAAATAGCTCAGGATATGAATCCAGTGCTTTGTTCAAATTTGTTATATATGTTTGGTGATGTTTTGAATAGTGAATCTCCATAGTTTGTCTATCAATATAGGGCTCTAACGCGTCAAAAGAGTATCTTAATTCTGGTAATTCATAAGCCATAGTTGCACCTCGCTTCAATTTTTTTTGATATATTAAATATACACTATGAAGAAATTATTGGTATTCACTAACGTTGTTTTGAATGAAAGACTAATGATATAATTTTATAGGCTAGTTTAGCAGTTAGAAAGTTGCATGAATCTAAATTCTTTATTGGTGCAAGTTCATTAATATCAGCACCCACGACATTAGAATTTGTAGAAATAATCTTTATTAATTTGATTACTTCATCCCATAATAGCCCTCCTGGTTCTGGTGTTCCTGTGGCTGGCATTATGCTGGAGTCCAAAGCATCAACGTCGAAAGTGATGTAAATATTTTTATTTTTAATCATCTCTATAAATTTCTTAATGTCCCAGTCGTCTTTATCTTTCGCAAAGAAGGTGTTGATCCTATTTCTATTTTTCTCTAAAAAAATTGCCTCGCTTTTGGAAAGACTTCTTATCCCTATAGGTATTATATTGATATTTTTTAAATCCATACATCTTCTCATTGAGCAGGCATGTGAAAAATTGTTAGACTCATATTCATTCCTTAAATCTGCATGAGCATCAAATTGAACTATCGTCAACGGTTGCTTGAGTTTAGCAAAAGCATTTATAGCTCCAACTGTTATTGTATGTTCCCCTCCGAATATAAAAGGAAATTTATTAAGATTAAGAATAGCTGTTGTTATTTTTTCTAACTCATTCACCGCTTCAATGTTATTTCTTGGAGGTGGATTTGTTTTAATTGTCTTTATATTAATTCTACTACAGGGTTCATAGTTTAAATCTTCATCATATAATTCTAGTTGATGAGATGCTTTAATGATTTCTTTGGGACCCATCCTTGTTCCTTTTCGATAGCATACAGAATTCTCCAGAGGGTAAGGCACAATTATTACGTCTGTGCCAGTTGTTTTTGAGTCTTTAATTCCTAGGAATTTATTCTTCTCGTTTTCAAAGATCATTATTCATCTTTTCTAGTAGTACAATTGTTTTGCAAGCAATTCCTTCATTGTTTCCTATAGGGCCAAGTTTTTCAAAGGTTGTTGCTTTTACAGAGATATTGTCGATATTTATTTTCATTATAGAAGCAAGTGATTGTTTAATTTTTCTTTTGTATTTTAACATTTTAGGTTTCTCACATATGATTGTTGAATCAATATTCACAATTTCAAAGTTTTTATCTTTTAATATCTTAATAATCTTTTTAAGGAAAAAACTGCTTTTTTTATTCTTATTCTTTGGATCTTTGTCACTAAAGTGTTCCCCAATGTCTCCTAAAGCAAGAGCACCTAAAATTGCGTCACATATAGAATGTATTAAAACGTCAGCATCAGAATGTCCTAAAAGCCCAAATTTTGAAGGTATCTTTATTCCACCAATGAAAAGCTTTCTATTTTCCGAGGTTTTATGAACATCAAATCCAAGCCCTATTCTATACATATCTCAACAACTTTTTGTAAATATCAAAATCCTTCTTTGTAGTTATTTTATTATTATATTCTAGATTTTCATATATTTTAACTTTGAATTTATTTTCTTCCATTAATTGACACTCGTCAGTATAAGAATTGAAGTCAATCTCATTTGAGTAGCATTTTTTTAATGCATTATATTTAAAAATTTGTGGGGTTTCGGCTAACCACATCCCGTCTCTGTTTATGGTTCCTTTTAGTGAATTTCCCTTTGCTGTTTTTATAGTATCTTGTATTTTGGAGCCAACAATTATTCCTGAATTATTTTTGATTTCTAGAATGATATTATTTATTAAACCAAAATTAAAATTCGGTCTTACTGAATCATGTATCACAACAAAACTTGGCTTCACTTCTATTGCAGCAAATGCACGATAGACACTTTCTGCTCTTGTATTTGACCCAAGAACTATTCTTACTTTATGCAACTTATATTTTTTTAGCTCACTTTCTATATCTTCCACTTTGACTGATTTATTTATAGTTAGGAATATCTCGCTATCATCTTTTAGTTTATTGATTGAGAGTAAAGAGTAAATATATATAGGTATGCCATTTATTTTATTGAATTGCTTAGGGACATTATTGTCAAACCTACTTCCTTTACCTGCAGCTGTGATTATAAAAGATAATTTTGATTGTGGCATGAGAATTAATAATAAGTAACGATTCTAATCATGTAAATCACCTACCTTAGAGAAGATCATTCTCCCTGTAGGTGTCTGAATTACGCTAGTAATAATGATATCAACAAATTCACTAATATGTTTTCTTCCATTATCAATTACAACCATAGTTCCGTCATCTAAGTATCCAACACCTTGTTTATCATCTTTTCCAGATTTAGAGACTTTTATTTTCATCTTCTCACCAGGAAGTATTATCGGTCTTAGGGAGTTGGCTAGTTGATTAACGTTTAAGACTCTAACACCTTGTAAATTGGCGACTTTAGTAAGATTAAAATCATTAGTCACCAAGTGTGCGGTCAGTTCTTTTGCCAATCTAACTAGCTTTAAGTCAACCTCTTTAATATTTGTAAAGTCTCTATCAAAAATTTTAACTTTAATGTCTTTTTGCTCTTGCATAGACTTCAGTATTTCAAGGCCTCTTCTTCCTCTAACCTTTTTAAGGTTATCATTGGAATCAGCAATCCACTGTAACTCTCGAATGACGAATTGTGGAACAATTATTGTCCCCTCAACAAATCCAGCTTTTGAAATATCTGAAATTCTTCCGTCAATAATTGCACTTGTATCAAGTACTTTGCTGTGAAAGAATTCATTTAGTTTTTTATCTCCTTCCTCATTGCCACCACCCTTCTTGAGACCTACGGCAATTCCTAAACAAAGAACGGATAAAAAGACAATGGGGTATGTATAAAAAGGATATCTACTACTTAAACCAATTATCTCGGAGAAATAAGCAAAAGTTAAAAAGAATAGTAATGCAGCAGCAGTTCCTATGGTTCCACCAATTAAAGCCTTTGCACTTAAATCAGTGAAAAGCTTTTCGGAGTAATAGACAAAGAAAAAAGTTAGCAAACCACAAAAGATTCCTATAATAACAGAGTATGGAAGAATTAAGTTTCCGGCTGACTTTAAATTACCCAACGTAATCCAGAACCCAGCAACAGAACTTAGTATGGAAAATATTATTCTTAAGGGACTCATTTGAAAATTATAATGAATCAAAGGTAATTAACAAGTTTATGTAACACATTTTAAATCTGTGTATAATATATTTAACCAGATGATAGATAGATATAGTACTAAAGAAATGCAAAATCTTTGGTCAGATGATAATAAGTATCAGAAATGGCTAGATGTTGAACTTGCAGTTTGTGAGGCATGGTCTTTTTATGGCCATATACCAAAAGCATCCTTTCTAAGAATTAAGAAAAGGGCTAAATTTAAAACCAAAGAAATTGATAAACTTGAAAAAGTTATTAAGCATGATGTCATAGCTTTTACAACAAATCTTGCAAAATCTATTGGGAAAGATTCAAGGTTCGTTCACTTGGGGCTGACCTCTTCTGATGTCTTAGATACATCTCTATCTCTTCTAATTGTTGATTCGGGGAATATAATAAAGAAAGAATTAAATGAGACTATAAAAGTCCTAACAAGGCTTGCTAAGGAGCATATTAAGACACCTATAATGGGAAGATCTCATGGTATACATGCGGAAGTAACTACTTTTGGTTTGGTTGTTGCTAATTGGTTAGATGAAATCAAAAGGGCAAGAGAAAGACTGGAAAGATCTATAAAGGTATGTAGTGTAGGGAAAATGTCAGGAGCTGTGGGTACATATTCGAATGTACTTCCAAGAGTAGAGGCAAAAGCTTGTTCAATTTTAAATTTAAAACCAGCAAAGATTAGTAGTCAAATTATAAATAGAGACTATCATGCTGAATTTTTCACAGCTTTATCTTTTATAGCTTCATCTATTGAAAGAATTTCAGTTCAGATTCGACATATGCAGAGGACAGAGGTTCTAGAGGTGGAAGAACCTTTCTCTAAAGGACAAAAAGGGTCTTCAGCTATGCCACACAAGAGGAATCCAATATTATCTGAGAATCTATCTGGTTTAGCTAGAATAGTAAGGTCTAATGCAAATGCTTCTTTTGAAAATATACCATTATGGCACGAGCGAGATATTAGTCATTCTTCAGTTGAAAGAGTTATTGGTCCAGATTCTTCAACATTAGTTCATTTCATGCTGACTAGAGCAAACTACATGTTGGGCAATCTTAATGTCTATAAAAAGAATATGCTTTCTAATATATGGAAGACAAACGGTGTTATATTCTCTCAAAATATACTAGTCAAGCTAATAGAGAAAGGTTTGTCCCGAGAAGAGTCTTATAAAATGGTTCAAGACTTAGCTTTTCAGTCTTGGAATAATGATAAGAATTTTAAAGAGCTACTTTTGTTAGACTCTAAGATTATGAAGATTCTTAACAAGAAGGAGCTTGAAAGTTGCTTTGCTTTTAATAGTTTATATAAGAATGCTCAGACAATTCTAGCAAGAGTTATTAAATAATGAACTTATTTAAACTGACTCTTTTTTTAATTTTTTTTCTTGTCGGTTGTGACTCTTTAGACAGTACAAAAGAGAAAGAAATTGTTTTGGATAAGAATAAGATTCTTAATGATTTTAAATCAAAATTTTCGTCCATAATACCCGAAGACTCATTAGTCACAATTAGCCCGATTAAAGATTCTCCCATTAAAGGACTAAAGGAGGGCGTAATACTTTTTAAAAAGATAGATGAAACTCAACAACTATCTTTTTTTATTTCGAATGATGGTAAATACATAATCTTTCAACCTCAAATCTACGATTTTTCAGGACCAATTAGGAATCCTGATTTGATGAATTTAATTAATCTTACTGATGTTCCAAGCTCCAATAGTAAAGTAGGTGCCATTAGGATTGTTGAATATTCTGATTTTCAGTGCCCTGCATGTAAATATGGTTCAGATCAAGTTAAGAGGTTAAAGTTAGAGTACGGAGATAAAATAATTTTTTACTACAAACACTATCCTTTGACCTTTCACAAGTGGGCCGATGATGCGGCATATTTTACTTCTTGTATCAATGATATCTTTGGCCAAGAAGCTTTTTGGGAAGCACATGATTTAATATTTGAGAATCAAGATAAATTTAAAGAACCAACATTTAACGAAGTTGTCGATAACACATTTATGTCAGCAGTAAAGTTTGACTATAGAGCATGTTTTGATAAATCTAATGAGTATATGGACTTTGTGAAATCGAGCGTTGAAGAGGGTGTTAGTATCGGTATTAGGTCTACCCCAACTTTTATTATAGAGGGACACATAGTGCCTGGTGCTGATTATAAGAAGATAAAAGAAGCAATTGACAGCTTTATTAAGAATTAGTATTGTTTGATTCAGTTTGCAAGATAGATTCTGCCTAAGCTGATATATTTAATATGACTTTTTTAGAAAAAATAGATGAAGTTGTTCTGCTAAACCAAGACAAGATTTCGGATTGGTTTAAGAAGAAGGAAGATGAGGTGAGTATACCTTTTTATACTTCAGTTGATTTAAGAGTTTCAGAAAATAAAATAACGGCCGTAGATACCAATATCTTTCCCGGAGGATTCAATAATCTTTCTACTACCTTTATTGATCAAGCGGCAAAATTAACAAAAGATTATAAGGCCAAGAGTCACTCTGGTAAAATCAAGAAAGTTTTAATAGTTCCCGAGTTTCACACAAGAAATAGTTTTTATTGGGACAATATACGCTCACTTGTCATGATTCTTCAAAAGGCGAATTTACAAGTCAGGGTTGGCCTGTATGAAGGAGACCTCGAAGAATATGAATTTATTGCTTCTAATAATGAAAAAGTTTTAGCTAGCAAGATTAAAAGAGTAGGAGATAAAATATTCTTAGATGATTTTGAACCAGATTTGGTTTTGATTAACAATGACTTATCGGATTTTTCGCCTCCAATATTAGAAAACCTTGACCAGCTTGTTGTTCCTCCAACAGAGGTAGGATGGCATTCGCGTAAGAAAAATATTCATTTTGAATTTTACAATAAGCTAGTGACTGAATTTTCCGAGATCCTTTCATTGGACCCTTTTAATTTTTCTCTAGCCACTAGGCTAGTTGAAGATATTAATTTTGATATTTCAGAAGACAGGCAGAGACTTGCAGACTTAACAGATGAAATGATAAGAGAATTGGTAGGTCACTATAATGTAGAAAACCCATTAATTTTTATAAAAAATAATACTGGCACTTATGGTATGGCGGTGATGCAAGTTCAGAAAGGAGAGGAACTACTATCATTAAATAGGGATGGTAGGAAAAAGATGAAAGTTTCCAAGGGCGGGAGTTTTCTTAAAAATATCATTCTTCAAGAAGGAGTTGAGACAATTTATAAGAACAAAGAACCTGTCTATTATCTTATAAACTCTTCTTTGGCAGGTGGATTTTACAGGATTAATGATTCTAAAGGCTCGATGCATAATCTTAATACTAAAGGGATGTATTTTAAATGTTTATGTTTAGGCCAGGATAGTCAGGAGTGTAAAAATAATGATTGTAATCTTTATGTACATCCATCACTTGAGGTTATATCTCGCATAGGATCATTGGCCACTGGCTATGAGATTGACCACTTGTTAAAAAAGAATCATAGTTCAGACGATTCTTCGTTCAGAGCCTTATTGTAGGCTATAAGAGCATCTCTTCTTGCAAGTATCCCTATAATCTTTTTTGATCCATTCCTGGAAACAACAGGAAGCATGTCACCTTTGTCCCAATGCTTTAATACTTCTAGCATTGACTCATCTGGTGTTACAGTGTTTACATTAGTTGAAGCGAGATCTTTCATAATTACCACATCTCTTAATTCTTCTTCTAGAACCCATCCCCTGTAATCTTGCACAGATATGATGCCAGATAGATTATCATCTTGGTCTATTAATGGAAATGTTGTGAGATGTGTTGACGGAAGAAATTCTATAAATTTCCCTAAAGTCATCTTCTCAGGAATTGTAACTACATCTTTTCTCATAATTTCATTCACCTTCATATTGCTTAGAATGTTTGATTCTTCATTTTGAATAATCTCTAAGTTTTCTTTCTTTAAATAACAAGCTTCAAAGGATCTGCCAATAATAAGTCTATAAATTGTTGTACCAATAACAGAGCTTACCATGACTGGAAGAACCGCTTGATATGTTTGTGTTAACTCGAAAGTAAAGAAAATAGAAGTTAAAGGTGCTTGAGTCATTGCTGCTAGGAAAGTTCCCATTCCTACAATTGCATATGAAGTTGTAAGCTCACCAGGAATGAGCTGAGGGTAGAAAATTGATTCAACTCCAAAGCCAAAAAGATATCCGCATATTGCACCCATAAAGATTGATGGCGCAAATATTCCACCAGGCCAACCGCTATTTAGTGTTATGGACGTTGCCAATGGTTTTAATAGAAGTATTCCAAGGGCTATCCAAAGTGAGTATTCATAGGTCATGGCTTTTCTAATTGCGTCATAGCCGTTTCCTAAGACATCTAATCCAATTCCAAATGGCACTAAGGCTAGCACTCCTAGTACTACGCCTCCTATTATAGGTCGTATTTTTAAGTTTGGAACAAAATCATCAAATTTCTTTTCTACAAAGAAATGTAACTTTGTAAAGAATGATGATGCAAAGCCTATAGCCACCCCCATTAGGGCATATATAAACAATTCATTATAGTTAAATATAAGAAAATCTACTCTGTTGAATATGTTTTGATCAGAACTAAAGAATCCAGCTATAACTGTGGCAGTAGCAGCGGATATTACAACAGGTAAAAAACTTCTAATTTTTATGTTTCTTAAGAGTGCAACTTCTTCAACAAATAAAACACCGGTAATGGGAGCATTGAAAGTTGCAGCTATCGCACCCGCTATTCCACAAGCAATAAAAATCTTAAGGTCACTTTTCTTAATTCTAATTCTTTGACCAACAATGCTTCCAATTGAACCCCCGAGTTGCGCCATAGGTCCCTCTTGTCCAACTGATCCACCAAATCCTAGTGAAACAATTTGAGAGAAGCTCTTCAGTATAGTTTCTTTGATACTGATTACACCACTGCCTCGTGATATTGTATGAATAAATTTATGAAATTTATAGCCTAAAATATCATCCCTTCCAGAAAGATAAGAAATAAAAAATAGTATTAAGCCTCCAACAATGGTTCCAAAAATTACCATATTTTTTGATTCTAAAGGCGAAATAAATAATAAGTGAACAGTCTGATAGAGAAAGTGAAATATAACGTTGGAAAAACCTGCGCATATTCCAACAATAAATCCCACCAATATAAAATAAGTATATTGATTGCTCCATAAGTCAGAAAT
>JABILG010000001.1 GCA_018654605.1 bacterium | reverse complement strand
AGTCATTTGAGAAGAAAACTAAAAAAATATAAGAGTTTATAGAGAAATGAAAAGATAAGATTTAATCAGAGTAACAGTAGTAAAGGATTAGAACTTTCTAATGTTCTTAGAACGTTCTTTGGAAAAAAAGAGGTCTTAAGGATACTTCTTGAAAGAGAAGAGCAGATATATTCTGGTTCGTTCATCTTGCCTAAAAATAAGATACCGAGATATCGGCAGTTCAGTGATGAATATAAAGATGGTAAGTATCACGGAAGGGGAACTTATACTTGGTCAAATGGTGATAAATATATAGGTGAATGGAAAGACAACAAGAAACATGGAAAGGGAACCTATATTTGGGGAAAGGGCCATAACATTGGTCATAAATATGTAGGTGAATGGAAAGACGATAAAATGAATGGACAAGGAATTTACACTAAGCCAACTGGTGAAAGATATGTAGGTGAATATAAGGATGACAAAAGAGATGGAAAAGGAACGAGTACTTATTCAGATGGGTCAAAATACGAAGGAGAATACAAGGACAATAAAAAGCATGGAAAAGGAACTTATACTTATGGGGAAGGTCCCAAACAAGGCTATAAACATGTAGGTGAATGGAGAAAGGATAGGATCGTAAAATAGATTACTCTATTCTTTTCCACTAAAATCGGACCTTTACATCAGCCAAAAACTGCTTACCGTGATCTTTATACACTCCAGTATAAACAGATGTCTGCTCCTTATCATGCAAATAAATCCCAAATTCAATTCCGTCTCGCTGATCAGGTCGTTTATGCTCATCAGATGTAGTATGATAAGTATAAATTACCCCATAGTAGTTACCAGAATAGCCCAAATCATCATTCTCAGTTCTATGAAAAGTAAGATAGACAGGTTCACTAAGACTTAATAGGCCTCCATACTCTTTTCGTGTTTTCTTTGATTGTACACCTTCGTCTCGATCATCCCACGTCTCTACGCCCCATATTATAGGAAGTCCAAATCTGTAAAGTGACCCACCTATTGACCAACCTCTTTGATTTGTTGATTTTGTATACTTAGTAACTTGTCTAGGTGAAGATATTCGCATATAGCCAACCTCGAAAAGCCCAAGAACACTTACTGTACCGTTATAGTAAGTTGTGTTTTGGTCTGAATCATATCCGATAGTCCCTCCAAAAGGAACATTCTTTCTCAATCTATGTGCATCAAACTCAAATTCATCATCCCACTTAAAGCCTCCAAAAGCTAGCACAGTCTTATTATGATGGTCGATTCTATTATTATGCTTAGTGTATATTAGAGGTACGCTGATCTTTGGAGTCTTTGCAAATCCTAATCTTTGAACATCTGTTTCACCTGCATATATTCTGACCAAATCGTTACCAAATCCGAACTGCTTCTCGACAAGAGTGTTATCTTTAGTTGAATCTAACGCATAGTCGCTGTCATAAGTTGCGCTTGCACCAAACCACAAATCTTTAATAGGTAATTCTTTTAGATCATGGGAGACTCCAAATTGAAACTCTCCTCTAGACTCCCATCCAGAATGGCTATCCCGCCTTCTATCATTATAATACCCTTCTATTTCTCCATTAATAAAAAACCCTTCGGGTATCTTTAAAGCATGTTTTTCCAAAAGCTCTACTCTCTTCTTTAACTCTTCATTTTGATTTAGTTCATTTGCTAACCCATTATCAATAAATATATAAATTATGAAAACGACCAATAATATAGTGGCGAAATTTAACCTTGAAACCATAATATGTTTCTCCTAAAATATAAAGTTGCTTGGTTAAAAAACTCTCACCTAAAAGTACAAGACCTAACAAGAGTATATTGAATCGATAAATACTATTCTTGAAGTACTGTTAACGATAAAAAAGAAAACATTCTTTAAATTTAAAAACCATAGCAGTTTATAATTTACACTAGCCCATAAGAAAATCAACGTCTAATATCTAACTTGTACGCTATCTCTTTTATTTGCTCCACAAGGCTTGTCAAGCCGCCTATTCTTCTAGAGCTAATAATTCCATTCAAACCTAATCTATACAGAAATTCTGAGCTCGACGATCTTATCTTGTGGGGAGTTTGGTTTTGGAATATATAAATAATTATTTCTGCTATTCCTCTAACTATTTTCGACTCACTATAAGCTCTAAATACAAGTTTGCCTATATTTTGTTGTTTTGAATCAGCTTGAAATTCAACGTATTCCCAATCAAACCATAAAGGACTTTGGCAACCATGAACAAGTTGCTGCTCTGTCCGTTGCTCTTGTGGGATCTCTGGTAAATCTTCACCTCGTGAGATTAAATACTCATAAATTAAGAACTTATCACTGATTTGATCAATCTCTTCGACTATTTCTCTGATTCGCTCTTCAATCATAAGATACTTTTAGTTCTTATAATTCCCTCAATAAACTTATCCACATCTTTCTCATTATTATAAATCCCCAAGCTAACTCTAACTATTCCTTCTTTGACAGTTTTTTCCACTATTGGTTGCGCGCAAAGATATCCAGATCTAACAGCAATATTTAAACTCCCCAGAAGAGTAGCGATATCTAAACTATTTTTCTTTTTCATAAAGAAGCTAACTAATCCATGCTTCTTGCCTGGTTTAAATATTTCTATTTCATCAATTTTTTCCAGTTTTTTTAATGTGTATTTAGTTAAAGAGTCTAAATGAGAGTCAATGGTTTCTATACCAATCTTTTGTATCCACTTTAATGCTTCACCCATTCCAATTATACCAGCTATATTTGGAGTTCCTGGTTCTAGCTTGTATGGGACTTTTGCCCACTCAATATTCTCCCATTTTACTGACTCAATCATGTCACCTCCACCAAAAACTGGGTATAGCCGAGACAAATTCTTCATGCTCCCAATGATGCATCCAGTCCCTGTAGGTCCGTATACTTTATGACCGCTAAACACTAAGAAACTATTCTCAAAATCGAGATCTAATTCTATTTTTCCGACTGATTGTGCGGCGTCTATAATTAAGAATGTATCTTCTCTTCTAATTAGACTTGAGATTATCTCCAAATTATTTGCAAAGCCTATAGTGTTACTAACATGACTAATGCTTATAATAGATTTTCCCTTAGCCTTCCTTAACGTCTTTTCTAAAACCTCTAGATTGATGGATCCATCCTCTAGAACAGGAACAAGAATAATACTTAATCCAAAAGTTTCGCTAATGATATGCCAAGGGACTATATTCGCATGATGTTCAGCTTCAGATATAACTACAATATCATTCTCATTTAACTTT
>JABILG010000002.1 GCA_018654605.1 bacterium | reverse complement strand
AGATGGGTTGTATAATTTGGGCGGTAGTTTCTTTCTTTGTTGCTATAGGGATTGCCGCGTTATTATACTGGTAAAACATTTGTATGTTGTAAGATGGATTATCTTTTCGGCATTTGCAGTTGGGGATAATTAAATCATCCATTTCGACTTTATACAAACAAAACTTTCGCTAAAATTTTGTGTAAAATATCAATAAAACTTGATGTTTATTTAACCCCTACAAAATAAAAATTACAATTTAACGACACTCACTATTTTTCATAAAATTTTGTGCAAAGTTTGTGCAAAGTATTCAATTTTTCAAAACTCGAAAAAAAACACTCCACAACACCTATGGATAGAGGTTAATATCGGGGTAAAATATTTCTCACACCCTGGACAATGAAATGGGAGTAAAGAATGTATTATCAGAAGAGTCCGACAATCTCTTAAATACCCTATAAACACAACTCAATATAACCTTTTCCTATGTTTAGAACTTTGTATAAAGTTTTGCAGAACTGGATTATTTCGATTTAAATAAATTAATGATTACAATTAGTTAGATTTTTTGTGTTCCTAAAAACGATAAAGTCCCCTGTATCATACAAAGGCAGGTGTGACATGCACAAAACCTCAAATTTTTGATATAGTTATCTTATGAGAACTTTAAATCTATTTCTATTATTCTTCTTCTTCTTATTTTCAATCAACTCATATTCTTTACCTAAATGTAAGTTTCCTTCAATCAAATGGGATAATTGTGTAGGATTTTATATTATTAGAGGTGTTGGAAAATTTGAAGGTGAATTTAAAGATGGTAAGAGGAACGGAGAGGGAACTTATACTTATCAAAATGGTCAAAAATATGTGGGTGAATATAAAGATGGTAAGAGGCACGGACAGGGAACTTATACTTTGGCAAATGGTCAAAAATATGTAGGTGAATGGAAAGATGATGTGAGGCATGGACGGGGAATTTATACTTGGGCAGATGGTAGAAAATTTGAAGGTGAATTTAAAGATAGTAAGTATCACGGACAGGGAACTTTTACTTGGGAAGATGGTTCGAAATATGTAGGTGAATGGAAAGATTATAGGGTGCACGGACAGGGAACTTATACTTATCCAGATGGTGAAAAGTATGTAGGTGAATATAAAGATGGTAAGTATAACGGAAAGGGAACTTATACTTATCCAGATGGTGAAAAGTATGTAGGTGAATATAAAGATGGTAAGAGGAGCGGAAAGGGGACTTATATTTGGGTAGATGGTGATAAATATGTAGGTGAATGGAAAGATGATGTGAGGCACGGAAGGGGAACTTATATTTACCTAGATGGTTCAAAAGATGAAGGTATGTGGAAAAACGGAGAATTAGTTGAATAGATTTTCTTTACCTATAGTTTTTGATATTTATTAAAATTCATGAAATTTTTGTGCAAAGTTTGTGCAAAGTATTCAGTTTTTCAAAACTTGAAAAAAACCACTCCAAACACCCTATGAATAAAGGGGAATAATAGGTTAAAATATTTCTCATGCATAGGACAAGAAAGTGGGAATGATACTTTTTCCCTAAAAACTTCATATTTTTGATATAATAAAAAATTCTAAAATTTAGAAATCATATTCAAGATGATAGATTGCACCTTCAAAGAGATAGTAACCTTTGTTTGAATTGTCTTGGGTAACAAAAGGATACATCAATCTTCTATCAGAACCTTTCTTACCATTACATGTAATTCTATGGACAAAAATCTTATTACTATCAAACTTAATATTTAATTTTTTAAAATTTTCAAACTCTTTATTTGCAAGAAATTTCTCAGGTGTATAGACATTGTAAGTCGCTGACTGACCCGCAAAGTTGCATGAGTAGAAAACACCCTCTGCATATCCCTGGTTGAATTCTTGGGTTTTTCCTAGGGTTAATTGTGGATCTGCAAACCATGCTTCACCAGAAAAACCAACTACTTTCCACTTTGCATCTATAAAATCACTAAAAGCATTATATGGTGTAAAAAATAATGCTACTATGAGTACAATTTTCTTCATCATGTAAAAGTCTCTCCTGTTAAATGTTTAATATTTAATAGGGTATCATTTGATAATTATAGCAAAACATTATAGTGCATATACTATAAAAATTTTTTGTATAAAGTTTGTATAAAGTATTCAGTTTTTCAAAACTTGAAAAAAAACACTCCAAACACCCCATGAATAAAGGGGAATAATCGGTTAAAATATTTCTCATGCCCCCTATGAGTAAATGGGAGTAAAGATTCTATAATCAGAACACACTTCTAATCTCTTAAACACCCTATAGACACTATCTAATATAACCATTTCCTATGTTTTGAATTTTGTATAAAGTTGTGCAGAACTGCATTATTTCGATTTAAATAAATTAATGATTACAATTAGTTAGATTTTTTGTGTTCCTTGAAACGATAAAGTCCCCTGTATCATACAAAGGCAGGTGTGACATGCATAAAACTTCACATTTTTGATATAATTAACATATGAAAAACTGAAGAAACATCATGGTTTCTATCAAGAAAGCTATGAAGTTCACTCTAAAACATCTGTGCATTGGAGTAAATTTTACCAGGTACAATAATGTGGGAGTTTTAAGAAAATTTTATTATGAAACTATTTTTTATACTTGGCAATCAACTATTTCCATTAAAGTTTTTGAATTCTTTCAAAGAAGATCATCAGTTTTTTATGGCAGAAGATTATAGTTTATGTACTTATCAAAAACATCATAAGCAAAAAATATTGTTATTTTTATCTTCTATGCGTTCTTATTCTGATAGACTTAAGAAGAACAAATATGAATTAACTTATATAAAGATTGAAGATAAAGATTTTAAAGATGATTATTTTAGAAAATTAAAAAAAATAATTACTAAAAAGAAAATAAGCGAAATTACTAGCTTTGAAGTTGAAGATAAACCTTTTGAAAAAAAAATCTCACAATTTTTATCAAGAGAAGAAATTCATTGGAATATCATTCAAACACCAATGTTTTTAAATTCAAGGAGTGAATTCGAAGACTACTTAGGGAAATCAAAAAAACCTCTAATGGCAACATTCTACAAGGAAACCAGAAAAAAGTATGGATTCTTAATGAGTGCCGATGGCAAACCAGTTGGTGGGAAATGGAGCTTTGATGAAGACAATAGAAAAAAATTACCTAAAGATATTTTAATCCCAAAACTTCCAAAGATTCATGAAACTAATCACACTAAAAGATTGAAGCCAATAATTGAAAGATTATTTAAAGATCATCCTGGAAGTACAGATAAATTTTGGCTAGCAACAGATTATCATGATGTAGTTGGACTCTTAAAGTTTTTTATAAAAGAAAAACTAAATCTTTTTGGTGACTATGAAGATGCTGTTGATCAAAAAGATAATGTTTTGTTTCATAGTGCATTAAGCCCATATATTAATTTGGGCTTAATAACCCCTGATTTTATTGTCCAACAAGTTTTAGATTTTAATAAAGAAAACGAAATAAGAATGAACTCACTTGAGGGCTATATTCGGCAGATAATTGGTTGGAGAGAGTTTATGCGTGGAATCTATCAAAATTATTCAAATAAAATGGAAACCAGGAACTTCTTTAAACACAATAGAAAAATTAACAAATCTTGGTACGAAGGAACGACTGGTTTATTGCCACTTGATTATGCAATTAAAAACTCGATAAATTATGGTTGGTCCCATCACATTGAAAGATTAATGATTTTATCTAATATAATGAATCTTTGTGAAGTAAAACCAACCTATGTTTATAAATGGTTTATGGAAATGTTTGTAGACTCATCAGACTGGGTCATGGCTCCTAACGTTTACGGTATGGGCTTGTTTAGTGATGGGGGAATTTTTTCTACTAAACCATATGTCTGTGGCTCAAGTTATTTATTAAAGATGATGGATTTTAAAAAGGGGGAATGGTGTAATACGATGGATGGTCTTTATTGGAGATTTATTGACAAAAATAGAGAATATTTTCTAAAGAATGCAAGATTATCAATGATGGTTAGAGTTTTTGATAAAATGCAAGATAAAAGGAAAAAAATTATATTATCCGAAGCTGATAAATTTATTAAACAAAATACAATTGGACCATAATATATTTACTGATAAGGACAGTCCCTAGCTTTTTAATAATTATGGACCTATGATGTCCACATAAGTACCCTAAAACATTGACTTTTTCTCAAATATAGTTAACTTTACTACATGAAAGCTAAAATTGTTCAAAAGTCCCCTTTTCCAGTAAAAGTTGAGAGTGGTAAAACCTATTTTTATTGCACTTGCGGTCTCAGCGAAAATCAACCTTTCTGTAATGGTTCTCACAAAGGTACAGGTTTTACCCCATTAAAGTTCGAAGCAAAAGAAAGCAAAAAAGTTTATTTTTGTGGCTGTAAGAACTCATCTAATAATGGATTATGTGATGGAACCCACTCAAGTTTATAAAACTTAGTATATTTAAACTATGAATAAAGTTTTTAAAATTTGCCCTGTTTGTAATAGAGAATTCAAAAACAGGAAGAAATGGAAGGCAATTTGGGATAAGGTTATATATTGCAGTAATCAATGTAGGTCAAAAAAAAATATAATCAAATTACCTAAAAAGTGAAGTTAAGACCCCCTCTCTTTATAAGCCTAAATGAAAAACAAAAGGTAGACCCGGCTGCAATTGGATAGAGAACTAATCTTTTCAGTATTCAACTTCCACAGGGTCAACGCTTCTCCACATATACCATGTTGCTACTGTACAAAACGGACTCCACTTTTTCCTAAATTTATCCAAGTCTTTTTGTGATGGAGGGTAGGGGGTTGCGTACGTCCGCGATATTCCTTTTAGTAGCCCTATGTCTTGTATGGGAAATAAGTTTTGTCTATTTTGGTTAAATATTAAGAACATTTCAGCAGTCCATTTGCCTATACCTTTATTCTTACACAAGTAGGAAATAGCTTCTTCGTCATTTAAATTTTTTAATTCTGAAGTTTTGAAATTTTTATTTATAAAGTTAATAGAAAGTAGTTTTATATATTCAGTCTTTTGTCTTGTTATACCACAATCTCTAATTTCTTGAACGGTTAAAGATTCAACATTCTTAGGGGAGACCCTTTTGCACTTATTGCTAAACCTTTTCCAAACGGAATCTGCTGATTGAACGGATATTTGCTGACCAACTATAGCTTTACATAATGAATAAAAAGGATTATTTCTTGTTTTAATATGCCCTTTATATTGTGAAATAATTTTAGAAAGCTTCTTGTCCTTCATAGACAAGTATTTTTGTGCTTTTTTCCAATATATTGGTTCTGGCATATAAATATTTTAGCCAATTAATACTAAAATAAAATTTCAATCTTACTTTTATTAATAAGCAGCATTATTAGTTATAGTTTTATTAAATGAATACTAACGAAAACATTGTAATTTTTTGGTTTAGACAAGACCTGCGTATTATAGATAATCCGGGTTTATCAAAGTCATTAACGTCCGACAAAGTTCTTCCTATCTATATTTTAGATGATACAAATTCCAATGATTGTGCTATGGGTGCTGCAAGTCGTTGGTGGCTTCATAACTCATTAAGAGAATTAAATAAAAATCTAGATAATAAATTATCTCTTTACAAAGGAGACCCCTCAGAAATCTTAGAATCTTTATCTTCCAGATTTAATATTAAAGGAATCTTCTGGAATAGATGTTATGAACCTTGGAGAATAGAAAGAGACAAGAGAATAAAATCTAAATTTATTGAAAAAAATATAATTGTAGAAACTTTTAACTCAGCCTTATTGTGGGAACCCTGGGAAATTCTAAAATCTGATAATACACCATATAAGGTATTTACTCCTTACTATAGAAAGGGCTGCTTAATGTCCGAACCACCAAGGGAGCCATTGTCCGCCCCTAATTTGAATACATTGTTTGAGGATGAAGAGAATATCTTGCAATTAGATGATTTAAACTTATTACCAAGAATTAAGTGGTACAAAGAAATGGAAAAGCATTGGGAGCCAGGAGAGAAAGGAGCACATAAGAAGCTTGAGAGTTTTTTAAGCGACGGACTTTTAGGATATAAAGAGGGTAGAAATTTTCCATCGAAGAAAAACGTATCACAACTATCAGCTCATATGCATTATGGTGAGATTTCTCCGAATCAAGTATGGCACAGAGCAAAACTTAAAAAAGAGATATTTGGAATTGAAAAAGATTTAGACCATTTTCTAAGTGAATTAGGTTGGAGAGAGTTTTCATATAATTTATTATTTCATTTTCCTGAATTGCCTAGAGAAAATTTACAAAAAAAGTTCGACAATTTCCCATGGATTGAGAATGAAATCTCGTTTGATAAATGGAAAAAAGGACTTACTGGGTATCCAATAGTCGATGCTGGAATGAGAGAGCTTTGGCAAACAGGGTATATGCACAATAGAGTTCGCATGATTGTAGGCTCCTTTTTAGTTAAAAATTTATTGTTACATTGGCATAAAGGTGAGGAGTGGTTCTGGGATTGTTTAATAGATGCCGATTTGGCAAGTAATAGTGCTAGTTGGCAATGGGTTGCGGGTTCTGGTGCAGATGCAGCTCCATATTTTAGGATTTTTAATCCTATACTCCAAGGTAAAAGATTTGATCCAGATGGAACATATATTAAGAAGTTCATACCTGAGCTAGAACAACTTCCTAATAAATACATATTCAGCCCATGGGAAGCACCAATAGAAGTTCTTAGCGAGGCAAACATTGAATTGGGATCTGATTATCCCGAACCTATAGTTGAACTAACCAAGTCAAGAGATAGAGCTCTAGAAGCTTTTTCTACTATAAGAATTAAAGCTTAATCAATAAATTCAATGTGGTATATTTGCAGTATGCAAAGGTTCATTCAGAGATATGCAACTCAGATTTGTTATTTTCTTGTACCTATAATCACGATTTTGTTATCTGAACATATTGCTGGTAGTCATTTCTTAGACTATGTTTTGCTTGCTAGTGGACATTCTGATACTACAATTGAACTTTCTTATTTAAAATTGTATACATCTGGTCTTACCAATCATATTTTTGAGAATCCCCATATGGGAGCTCCATTGATATCTGATCAAAATTATTGGCCATGGCGAAACATTGGAATAGGGTCTTATTATTTCATAATAAGTTTATTTGAGAATGATTTATTAGAGATATATAGAATCTTTTATTATTCGCTTTTTCCGCTATCAGCTCTTTCAATGTTTATCTCCTTAAGACATTTTATTAAAGTCTCGAACTTAGTTTCACTGGGTATCAGCTTAATTTATTCATTTATGCCCTTTATGTTTGTGCACAACATACATCATGCAACTGTTCTTGTAGGTGTCATATTTGTTCCTTTAGTTCTAGGTTCCATTTTTTATATAAATTTTAAAGATTTTAGAAATTTTAATTTTATAAATTTGTTAAAATCTAAGCAAACTATCTTTATTGCGACTATCCTTTTTCTAAGCGTTACATTAAGTCTTTTTAGTGCTTTTTATACCTTGATATTGTTATCTTTCTTGCTTATCAAGCAATTAATTGTGGAGCAAAAAGATTTTATAAAAATGAGATTAATTTTATTTTTTATTGGAATTAATTTACTAGCAATTTTATTTAATATTTATCCACATTTATTATTTAGATTGGATTCGCATTTTACGTTTAATTATATGACACGTAATTTTATCCATACTACTCTTTATTCTGTCTCAATAGTGGACTTCTTTGTTCCAGTAAAAAACCATGTTTTTGATTCCTTTAAGTTTTATTCTCAACTTTATTCTCAAGGAACCCAGATAAGAGATTTCTTTAATATTTCATATATAGGACTATTTGGAATATCCTGTTTTCTTTTTTCGATTATATGTTTCTTTAAGAAGTTTAGTTCGGATGATTCACCTCTTAAGAGAATCGCATTTATCGGTGGGCTAATAATATTTCTTATACTAGTATTTGTAAGAGGTGGTTTCTTAACCAGTTTTTATTTATATTTTGATTTTTTGGTTCTAGGATCAAATTACAGGATAACCCCATGGATTCTCTGCTTATCATTAATGAGTGGGGCAATTATATTAGAACTTTTATATAGCATGTCTAAGCGAAATAACTTTCTGATTAAAGAATTTACTAAACCTTACTTAAATGCTTTGTCAGTTTTATTATTTTTAGTTGTTGTGTCCTTTTCTTTAATCGATATGAGAGGTAGCAAGCCACACTTTAATAAAAAAAATATACCAAGTGAAGGTTCAATTTATGAAGAAGAAAAATTATTCTTTGAAGAGCTAGATAAGATAATAGATGAAAAGGATATGATCCTTCAGGTTCCATATGTTTGTTTTCAGGAAACAAAAGACATACTTGGTACAAGCTACAGAAATTTATGGCCCTATCTGTTAATTAATAAAGATGTTAGATTCGCAGCAATGGCTATGAGAGAAGGGATTCCTTGTAATATCAATAGCCAATTAAGCTCTATGTCTAAAAATGTAAGTGAGATGATTAAGCATGCCATTTATTATGGTTACACAGGTCTTATGGTTGAAAAAAGAGGATTTAGCGATAAGGGAGAAAGTATTGCAGCGGACATTAAGAAAAGATTTAATTTAGAACCGTTAATTAATATGAGCTATTTATATTATGATATTAGAAATTTAAAAACGGAGTTTAGTATTATAAATATTCTTCCTTCACATAGTAATCCTATCCAAAGTATAAGATCTTATACAAGTAAAAATCTTATAGCTAATGAAATTAAAAAAATTGTGCAATTATTCCCAAGTCCTTGTGTTGACGAAAGCGCGTCTCAAATTCTTGATAATCCAAAAGCATCTACAAGATTAGAGAACTATATAATTTTTAACTCTATCAATTGCAATGCAAATAGCATGTACAATAAAGATTTTTTTCATTTCTCTGATGATACAATATCAACCGCACCTGGTATAACAATGCAAAATGGATTAATAAATCTTCAGAATAAATATTCTGGGAATGCCTTGTCAGTTAACATAGGTATCCCTGTTGATCCAGGATCCTATCAGGTCTTTATTAAGAGTAATAATGGAACAATTAACAATAAGAACCTTTTCTCTATTCTTGTAACAAAATGGGGTAAAAGTTTTCTTTCTGATGGGAATTTAGTTTTTACTTTAACAGAGAAGGTTAAAGGGACAAAGCTAAGTCCATTAACTATTTCTGTTAGGAAAAATATTTCGGAAAAAGATATCGTTATTAGGTCAATTACTATCAGAAAGATTGAGGTAAATAAATGATATCCAGTAGAGCAATCATTCTTTCGAAATTTTATGAAGTTTCAGGAATAGTTTTAGCCCCATTGTTGGCAATATTATTAACTGGATATATGGTTGGTGAGTATTTTCTTGAATACTCTCTTCACTCTGATGCCGCATGGGAATTGACTTACATGAAGCTGTTTTCTGAGGGCATTTTTAAGAGTGTTTATTCGAATCCAGATATGGGCGCTCCACTTTCAATTAGTAGTGATTTTTGGCCATGGAGGCAAACTGTACTTGGACTGTTTTATTTTATCATAGGTCTTTTTAAGGGAGATATTCTTGGAGTATACAAAACTTACTACTATGTATTATTCCCTATTTGTTCACTTGCAATGTATCTGTCTCTAAGATTCTATTTTAAAACATCAATATTGATTGCTCTTGGTTTTGGAGTCCTATATTCATTTATTCCATTCATGACTGTTCACAACGTGCACACTTCAGTCTTAATAAATAGTATTGGCATACCTTTGTTGATAGGACTTATTTATCATTTTTACAATAAAGAATTTCCTAAAGTGTCTCTTAAGAAAAGTCTTATATCACGTGAAGTATTTGTTGGCTTGATTATTATTTTCTTTGGAATGTCATTGAGTGTATATAATACTTTTTATACATCTCTATTCTTAATATTTTTTATTTTAAAAGAACTCATTTCATCTAGTAGAAATCTTTCCAGGGTCTATGTCTTCTCATTGTTCTTTCTCGTTGGAATCTTAACCTTATTTTTTAATATTTATCCTCATCTAATTTTCAAGTCTAATGCGCATTTTACGTATGATTATATGACAAGAAATTTTGGTCATTCTACAGTATATGGAATCTCAATTGTAGAATTTTTCACTCCTGTTTTAGACCATCTAATCTCCCACTTTAGATTTTTAAGTAGACTTTATATGGACAATACAACGATAAAAGTAAACTTTCTCTCCTCTTACTTAGGCATCTTAGGGATTATTTCTTTCTGTACTGCAATATTCTATTCATTCAAAGATATACAAAAGGATGATGTCTTTGGAAGGAAAGTAAGATTTCTTGGAATCTTTTTAATAGTCATTTTTCTATTTTTTTATAGAGGTGGTTTAATGACCGCCTTTTATTTGTTCACTGATTTTATGGTACTTGGTTCACATTATAGAGTCGCCCCTTGGGTAAGCTGCATATCTTTAATTGTCGGGGCAATTATACTTGATCGAGTTAGAATAAATTATAATTTGACTAATGGTTGGAATAATTTACAGAATAATCCAGTATTATATTTTTATTCTAGAACAATTTTTACTATTTTCTTTATCAGTCTGATTGCATTATCTCTTTTAGATTTTAGAGGGACCTCTGCTCCTTTTGCTATTAAACCAATCGCAGGCAATCTTGCAACTGTATATCATCCACAGAAGGAATTTTATCAAGAGCTTAATTCAAAAATTGATGATGATGATATGATTTTAAAGATACCCTATCGATGCTTCCCAGAAACAAGACATGCTAATGGCTCTTATTATGGTGACCTTTGGTCTTATCTAATGATAGATAAAAAGACTAGGTTTAGCTGGATGGCATTCAAAGAGGGGACCGCTTGTGTGATTAATAGTCAAATAAGTTCAATGAGTAGTAATGTTGAAGAAATGATCAAATATGCTTCTTATTATGGATACACAGGAGTAATAGTTAATAAAAAAGGTTATCTAGATAATGGTGCAAAAATTATAAATGATTTAAATGAAAAGTTGGGATTAGAACCTTTAGTTCAGAGTAGAGCAAGTTCCTATTTTGGTGAATATGCTTATTTTAATATAAAATCTGAAAATAAAAAACACAACTCTATAAGAATTGAACCAGTTGAAGGTAATCCAATAAATAAGATTCTTGCATCAAAAACATTTCGAGACAAAGAAGTTGACAATATTACAAGGCTCTTTCCGTCTCCATGTTTAATTCAAAGGAAATTTATATTGAATGAGTTAAATAAGAGCGGAGTTTACGAGAGTAAAGGCTGTGATGTCAAAAACATAAACAATAAAGAGTTTTTTTACTATTCTAACGATAAAATTAATACTTACCCCGAAGTAAAATGGTCAAATGGTGAGATGATAATACAAAAGGATTATGTCGGTCCCATTCTTTCAATAGCGGTTCATAGTACTTTAAAGAAGGGTGATTACAAGATTAAGATTATAAGTAACAATGAATTAGGTTCAGATAGTAATTTTTATGATTTTAATATAACTCAATGGGGCAAGTCATTTAGAAAGAAAGAAAATTTTATCTTTTCTTTGAAACAGAATGCCTCGGCTAAGAAATTAAAAGCCATTTGGATACATGTCTTTAAAGCGAAAGTGACTGATTCGGATATCAAGCTTAGGGCAGTAACAATTAGAAAAGTAAAATAAGATTTTTTTTTGTTTATTAAGGTAATATCTATTTATGGACCCAAAGACAAATATTATTATTCAATTAAGAGAAATTTGGCTTAAATTAAAAAAAGATAAAGTTGAAATTACTAAAAAACTTGAGTCCCCAAATCTTTCAGATGATAAAAAAGAGGATTTTAGGCAAGTTGCTGAA
Source organism: bacterium (assembly GCA_018654605.1). GTDB lineage: Bacteria > Desulfobacterota_D > UBA1144 > UBA1144 > UBA1144 > TMED58. The sequence goes on along the minus strand of JABILG010000002.1, from coordinate 69,211 downwards.
GGCGCTAAAAAAGTCTATGATGCTCATCTTAATAATATTGCCATGAATGTAAAGAATAATTTTTATACGTGGAAAGAGGTTGAAAAAGTTGATCCTGACCTTGCAAGTGAAATTGAAAAAGTTTTACAAGAAAAAGAATAATTAACCCGCTCTTTTAAAAAAAAGCCTTTCGTTAGTAATAGAAATTAGCTCCCAACCCTCTCGGCCAAGCTCATTTAATTTAGTTTGAGTATGTTTAGAATGTTTCTTAGCTTGAACTTTTTGAGCACTTTCTTCAATCATTAATTCATGAGACGATTCATCATTACCTGCGGTAAAGTCAGAAATGTTTAAGACCTTATATTGAAATTGCATTCAGATTACTCCGCTGATTCTTTTTTTTCTTCAATGATAATTTCTTCGATATTGTCAGACTGGTCTTCTAGAGATTCAATATATGTGTCTATTTCTTTGACAGACAGACTTTCATTCTCTATAAATTGTTTTCTAAGTCTTAAATCAAACTTATCAATAGATCTATTATCCATTATGTATAACCTCAGTTTTTATTTTTTATTTTACTTAGCTGCGCCAACCATTTGATTTTTGCAAGAATCACAATCGCAGCCTATCATCCAACCGAAAACTTGAGATTCTTTGCTGCACTTAGAGCAAGAGATTGTATACAAACATCCTTCCCTTTTCTTCTCTGCTGTTTTGACTTCCCATTTATTGACTGGTTGATCTGGACAGTCCCAGCAAATTCTATCTACTTTTTCATTCATAAGAATCCTCCGTTAGAAGGTAATTGAATACTAAATAAATACCTTTGTCAATGATATAATATCTGTGTGAACTTATTGATTGATTGCGGAAATTCTAGTGTGAAACTAGCCTTTAGTGATGGCTCAATTATAGAGGAAGTCTATTCAATTGACCATTCGAGTGATTCATTATTCATGTCAAACTTAAAATTCAAAGTTAAACAGCTTAAGAAACTTTTCCCAATAAGAGGAATATTTATAGTTAGTGTAAATAAAGAAATAGAGCCAATATTACAGAAAATCTTAATCGATGTTTTCAATAAAGTCCCCATTAAGTTCCTAAGAAAGAGGAAGTTTAAAAACTTTAAGTCTAGTTATAAGAATCCCGCAACGTTTGGTTTAGATAGATTCTTTAATTGCATAGGCGGGAATCTTTTATATCCAGAAAATAACTTAATTATTATCGATATGGGAACTGCTACTACTTTCGACGTAATAGACAAAAAGCTTACACATATAGGTGGTATAATCCTACCTGGGGCATTGACCGCACATTATTCTTTAATAAAGAATACTTCCATGATAAGAAGCCAAGAAATTATATTAACCAATAAGCTGCTGGGTTGTTCAACAAGTGAATCTTTATCTTCAGGCTTTATTAACGGTCAAGTCCATATGATTAAAGGAATTGTTAAAGAAATAAGAGATTCATCTAGGCTAAAATTTAAGATATTAATTACTGGTGGAATTTCTAACCTATTTTTAGATGCTTTCGAAGATTACGAATACCACACAAGCTTAGTTCTTAATGGAATAGTAAATTACATAGAAAGAAAGTAATTAGAATGATGGAATTTAGATATTATATATTAGGAAGTAAGCCGTATTGTGTTTTAAATATCGGCAATAGGCTAAATAAGACTTTCATTCTTCCTAATTGTAAGGATTTCCTATTGTATAAAGAAATCTTAATGATAGAAGTTGATATTCTGGAGGACTATTTCTTAAAAGAAAAGTTAAAACCTCTCTTTTTAGACCAAGCTATAGAAGCATCTTGCGAGTCTAAATATGTCTCAAAGGAAAAATTTGACATTTCTTTTTCTCATGAAGTTGTTGATTATTCATTGAAGTCGTATGTTCCTTTTTGGGGCAAGACTATGTCGAATATTTGTTGGGTAGGATTTCTTTCTAGAAATTAGCTACATTCCTTTGACTTTATTTTTGATAGGTGAATAATTGTATAAATGAAGAAAATAAATTTACACGACCTCATAGTTTCTCTACAAAAGAAAAAAGTTGATTTGGGACCAAATCCGAAAGAAACCATTAGTATGTATTCTGAATTAGGACTCATACCTCCTGCAAAATTTAAAGTGCTTGATTCTGATGCTTCATCACCAGAAATATTATATCCTCATGATACTCTCCAAAAAATAATTGAGATTAAAAAGCTAAAAAAGAAAGGTCTAGAGATTGATGAGATTAGAGATACTTATGCTCTTGATTATGTTAAAAATTCAATTCAGGAAATGCTAGCAACTCAAGATAAGGGTAAGTTGAAGGAATTAGCTAAAGTTTTAACAGAGGGCTCAGATCAGCTTTCAGCGGCACTAGAGGCGCCTTTGATTAGAGTGATAGAGACTAAGAATTCTAAAGAATTGTCAAAAATAATGAGCTTGTTCGCAGGACAAGGATTCACAGCTCTTCTTAAATCCAACGAATATTTAGAAAAATATAATGTTAATGAGGCTAGGAAATCCCTTTTTAAGTCTATCTTCTACATTACTGTTATTTGCTTAAAATTAGCAAGAACCTCTAAAGATAAAGTTTTAGAAGATTCAGCCTACGAAACTTATGACAGCATGGTTGTAGGACCAATTAAGAAAGCTAGTAAAAAAGTACAAAGTGAGTTTAGAACTTCTTTGGATTCATACATGAAGTCTAAGAAGAAATCTTCATCAGCTTAAATTCAATACTATCTATTAGAGCTTTCCAGCTTGCATCCACAATGTCTGATGAAACACCAATAGTAGACCATGTGTTGGACTTGTCACTTGATTTGATAATTACTCTAACCAATGATTCAGTCCCCTTGTTTCCTCCAACAACCCTAACTCTATAGTCCGTAAGTACAACTTCATTTAAGAAAGGATATTTGTCCACCATAGCACCTCTTAGAGCAAGGTCTAAGGCATTGACAGGACCTGATCCAGAGGCGGTATTCTCAATCACTTCATTGTCAATTCTTATTACAACTCTTGCAGAAGACTCATTTGAAGGAACAATCTGGCGTGTATTGATTTCAGTTTCTATGAGTTCAATTTTAGGTCTATATTGTGATGAAATTGTTTTAACAAGTAATTCAAAAGAAGCATCTACTCCTTCAAATTCGTATCCATCATTTTCTAATTTTTTAAGTCTAGATAAGATTTCTGTGATATTCTCATCACTAACACCTTCAGCTATTTTTAGTTCTTTTAGCTTATATAGAATATTACTCTTACCTGCCAAGTCCGAGATAAGAATTCTTCTTGAGTTTCCTATTTTTTCGGGTGAGACATGTTCATATGTGAGATTATTTTTTACTATCGCACTAACATGAATACCACCTTTATGAGCAAAAGCGCTTCTGCCTATAAATGGAGCCTTATTATCGTTGGATATGTTCGCCATTTCGCTAATAAAATTTGAAACTCCATATAGCTTTTCTAGTTGTTCGTCACTTATAGAGTCAATTCCCATTTTAAGTTTAAGATTGGCAATAATGGTACACAAATTAGCGTTTCCGCACCTTTCTCCGTAACCATTTATTGTACCTTGCACTTGATTGGCTCCTGCTTGAACTGCAGCTAATGCATTTGCGACTCCTAGGCCAGAGTCATTGTGAGTATGGATTCCAAGAACTATTTTACTATGAGTATCTTTTATCTTTGAAACAATTTTAGTAATTTCCCATGGAGTTGTACCACCGTTTGTATCGCAAAGTACTACGCCTTTTGCGCCACTCTCGACAGCAGAATTAATACAATCTAAAGTAAATTTGGGGTTCGCCTTGAATCCATCAAAAAAATGTTCTGCATCAAAGAAAACTTCATCTGTTCGTTTTGATAGGTAACTTATTGAATCTGAAATAAGCTCCAGATTTTGATCATTTGTGATTCTTAGGGCTTCTGATACATGAAAATCCCAAGTCTTTCCGACTATTGTTACAGCTGATGTTGCTGATCTTAATAGAGCCTGAATGTTTAAATCTTCATCACATGAACTTTTTGCTCTTCTAGTGCTACCAAATGCCACAATTTTAGAATTAACATACTTCTCGTCTTTGGCTTGATTAAAGAAACCTTCATCTCTCTCGTTAGAACCAGGCCAACCACCTTCAATGTATTCAACCCCTAGTTCATCGATCTCATGGCTTATTTTAATTTTGTCTAGAACAGAAAAAGAAATCCCTTCACCTTGGGTCCCATCTCTTAGTGTTACATCATATATTACAACCTTTTTAGACATAAGTTATCCTAGCTTGAATTCCTTATGAAGAGACTGAATTGCTTTCTTGCATTTTGTTTGTTCAATTACACATGAAATTTTTATTTCCGAAGTACTAATCATGCTTATATTAATTTTCGATTTTGATAAAGAATCAAACATACGAGTAGCAATACCTGTATGAGTCTTCATCCCAGCCCCAACAATTGAGATTAAAGCGATATTCTTGTCTTGTATAATTTTTTTATAATTAATTTTTGTCATATTTGATTTTAAAATTTTAACTGTTTTATTCAAATCATCCTTAGGTATGGTGAAGGTTAAGTCAGTCTTTTTATTAGTACTTATGTTTTGAACAATCATATCAACAACGATTCCTGCAGACCCAATAGGTTTAAAAATTTTGGAAGCAACACCAGGTATATCCTCTATCCCAGATACTGTAATTTTAGATTGTTTTAAATCATGAGTAATCCCGGTAATAATTCTCTTTTCTTTTATTGGTATATTCTTTTCATCCATGACCCATGTTCCTCTAGTTGATGTTTTACTAGTAGACTTAACATACAATTTAACTTGCAAATTGTTTGCATACTCTACAGCCTTTGCCTGTAATACCTTAGATCCTAAACTCGACATCTCCAACATTTCAGGATAAGAGATATAATTTATTTTTTTTGCCCCTTTGTAAAGCCTAGGGTCTGTAGTGTAGATTCCATCCACATCATCTTTTAATAATTCACAGTGCGTGGCTTTTAATGCAGAGGCTAAAGCAACAGCAGTTAAATCAGACCCTCCCCTTCCTAGTGTAGTAACATCACCTTTTGAATTTACACCTTGAAACCCAGGCACAACCACCACAAAACCTTTCTTTAGAAGATTTTTAATTCTTTCAGTCCCCACTGATAAGATTTGCGCCTTTGAATGTAAGTCGTCTGTTAGCAAGTTGAATTTAGATGGATCTAAAGAAATAGCTTTAACGTTCATTTCTATCAATGCAATGCTTAAGAGTCCAGCAGATATTTTTTCACCAGTTGAAATTACTTGATCATATTCTTTCTCGTCAGGAATCTTAGAAATCTTCTTAGTTATTTTATCTAGCCTGTCTGTTTCTCCAGCCATAGCAGAAACAACTACAACAACAGATTTTTTTTGTTTTCTAAGCTTGCGGATATTCTGTGCAATAAAATTAATTTTTTTAACGCTTCCAACGCTTGTACCACCATACTTTTGTACTACTAGATCCATACCTTTTTTTATCCTTTAACGACAATCTCCCTAAGATTTATATTATCCTTTATAAAATTAAAATAAATATCTATTATATTTTTTTTATTTGAAAATAGCTCCTTGAAGATATGTGCCCACTCAACTATCACAACACCTTTGTTAGATTCAAGGATTTCAAAAAATCCTATCTCTTCTAAATCTCGAGAATCTTTTATCCTATAGAAGTCGAAGTGGAATATTTCCAAGTTGGTCTTAGTGTCATATTTGTTCAAAATCAAGAAACTTGGACTAGATACGTTGCTTATAACTCCTAAACTGTCGCACAAGAATCGAACAAATTGTGTTTTACCAGATCCCATTTCACCATTTAGAAGGATTAAACTACCTTCGGTAATTCTTTTAGATATCTTAGAAGCTAAAAGCTGTGTATCTTCAATTCCGAATTTTTTAATATTTTTATTCATTATATATTTTCGTTAACTCTGGAACAGTATTATTTTTTTCAAGAGAAGATATTATTTTGGGTAGCTCTTTAATTACTTGGGTGGCAAGAATCCCACGTTTTGAATTTTTATTTGCGATTCTATCACCTGCCTTTCCATGAACAAAGACTCCCAGAATTGATGAATCTATAGTTGAATAACCCTGTCCAATAAAGCTTGCTATTATTCCAGTTAATGCATCTCCCATTCCACCAGTTGCCATACCCACATTCCCCGAACTATTTATATAAACTTCCCCTAGAGGGTTAGAGGTTACTGTCCTATATCCTTTTAGTATAGATATACATTTCATTTCTAAAGATATTCTTATAGCAGTTTTGATTCTATTTTCTTGAACGAATCTAGTTGACTTCTTTGATAGTTTTGACATCTCACCTGGATGAGGGGTGATTATAATTCTATTCTTATATTTACCTATAATATCAAGATTTTTAGAAATTAAATTTAGACCATCTGCATCAATAATTATAGGACAGTCGAAGAAGCTTAGTGAATCCTCAATAACTTTTAATAAACCCTTACGATTACCAAGTCCTGGGCCAATAACGACTGAAGATGGTTTTTTTCTGATGTTATCCTTCAAGCTTCTTAAGAATTTATTTTCATCCATGGTTTGAGCATCTAACGAATTTGGAATATCTAAGATTATAGCTTCAGGGAGTTTATTTTTTAAAGTGTTGCTGATACTTCTTGGTACACAAAGTGTTACAAGACCACTTCCAGATTTATAAGCAGCAAGTGCGGATAGAGCTACTGCTCCTGACATATTTTTTGAGCCTCCAATTATCATTACGTGACCAAAAGTACCCTTGTTTGAAGAATTCTCTCTGGTTTTGAAGAAATTTGTAAAGTAACTTTCTTCAACAAAATGATTATCAAGATCTTTTGCCAGGATATCTGGGGTTGGTAGCTTTACTATAAAAACCTTTCTGGAGAATTTAGTTCCTGGGTCTGTTAGAAGTCCAGGCTTAGCAAAGTCATAAGTAATCGTAGAATCTGAGACTATACATGTTGAAAAAATTTGACCATTATCTGGATTTAGCCCTGATGGGATATCAATTGAACATATTGGTGTTTCAGATTTATTCAGTCTGCTAATTATTTTCTTTATAACACCTTCTATAGGCCTGCTTAATCCAACGCCAAAGATTGAATCTACAATTAGATCATACCTCTTTAACTTTATATCCTTCCAATTTTTAACCACTTCTACACCTAGCTTCTTTGCTATTGAGAGATTATCTATGAAATCCTTAGATTTTATTTTAGAAGTATTAACTATAAATATAGAACATTTGTGGTTATTGAGTTTAAGGTATCTTGCTATGACTAAGCCGTCACCTCCATTATTGCCTGTACCTATAATTAGGAGAGTGTTCTTTGGGGCATATTCTTGATTGATTATCTCATAAGATCTAAGCCCAGCCACTTCCATTCTAATCTGACTCGAAATTCCATACTTATGTGATGACAATCTATCGATTTCTTTAATTTGCTTCGAATTAGCTAACTTCATAATAAAAATCATAAACCAACTGGATTCTCATTCAAATATTATTATTTAAATAATCCATAAAAGTTAAGGATTTTCCTTAATTGACTATAAAAATTAATAAATTACAATCACTTTATGATTGATGCTTTTACAGGAATTTATCTCTAAGTTATGCTAGATAGGAACAAATCCTATATCGAGTCATTTAATTTTGCTTTGCTAGGTTTGACCAAGTTAGTAGAAACTAAGATTACCAATTCCCCAAAACTTGTAAACTTAGAAGTTACTAAGAAGTGTAATGCAAGATGTGACTTTTGTGATTATTGGCAGACACAGCATGAAGAAAGGCTTGATGATTATACTGATCTGATTAAAAAGATTAATCCATTAGTTGTTATGGTTACTGGTGGTGAACCTATGATGAGAAAGGATATTGTTGATATTATTAGTCAAATTAAAGCAGCATCCTATTTTACTTATACTGGCATAATAACAAAAGGTGACATGCTAGATATAGATAAAGCTAAGGCTTTATATGCTGCAGGGATAGACCAAATCGCAATATCTTTAGATTTCTTAGGGGACAGACATTCCGAAAATAGAGGTGTAAATGGTTTGTGGAATCATGTTTCGCAACTGATTCCCAAAATATCTACTGAGTTAAAGAGAACAATCTCTATTAACACCATAATTATGGATGATAATTTGGAGCAAATTGTTGATATGGCTAAAAGAGCCAAAGAGTGGGGTGCCAATATCTCATTTAGCTCTTACTCAGTTATGAAGGCAAACAATGAGGAGCATTTTATTTCTGATGAGACGAAGAAAGTTTCTGAGGTTGTAAAAGAATTGATTTCATTAAAGAAACATTGGGGAGATACTATAGTTTCTAGCGAATATTATTTAAGTCAGATTCCAATCTTTTTTAGAAATGGTTATGGACCTCCATGTAACGCGGGCTCTTCTTTCTTGACGGCTACTCCAGATGGACACATTAAGAGGTGTTCTGAGATGCCCGCAGTTTGTCATTATACAGACTATGAGCCTAATTACTTTACAAAGACCAATTGTACAACATGTTGGTTTGGATGTAGAGGTGAAACTCAAGCTCCGGTAATTGCAAAGGGACGAGAGCTGATAGGAGTTTAATTTATATTTAAGATTTAATCTAATTAGGTTGTCTTATTCCCAAATAGTACCTTCATCGTTATCTAATAATTTGATACCAAGTTCTTCGGCTCTTTCTCTAAGTTTGTCAGCCTTAACCCAATCTTTCTCACTTCTTGCTTTATTTCTTTCTATTATTAATTCCTCTATTTCTTCTTTGTTTATAGGGTTTTTATCTGTAGGATTTGAAATATCATTCCTCCAACCTGAGATTCCCATCGTTTCTTCAAATTCCTCTAGCTCAACAGTCGATTTATTAGAGAGTTTTCCATCATTGATAAATTTAAAATAGTATCCTAAAGCTTTTGCTGTATTAAAGTCATCAAGCATCGCAGAAACCCAAAGCTCTTTAAAATTGCTAGATGAGGATTCATTTATTTCAAGCTTCTTCTTTAAATTTAGTAAACTTTTTCCAACTTCTGCTAGTTTTTTATTTGATAAGTCAACCGGAGTCCTATAGTGATGAGTTAGGAATAGGATTCTAAAGATATTTTTATCCCAAACCTTTAACCCTTCTTTTATATTAACTATATTGCCAATTGATTTAGACATTTTTTCTTTATTTATGTTAATTAGACCATTATGAATCCAATAATTTGCAAATTTCTTACCGGAGATACATTCTGATTGTGCTATTTCATTCTCATGATGAGGGAATATTAGATCTCTACCTCCACCATGAATGTCAAAGTTTTCTCCTAGATACTTTCTACTCATTGCAGAGCATTCAATATGCCATCCAGGCCTGCCATTCCCCCAAGGACTTTCCCAATATGGCTCATTTGGTTTTGCTTCCTTCCACAGGGCGAAATCAAGTTCATAGTTTTTATTAGGATTTATTTCTAGTCTTGTATTTGAAAGAATAGAATCGATGCTTTGATTTGAAAGTTTTCCATATTCTTTAAATTTCTGAACATTAAAATATACATCCCCATTGCTTTCGTATCCGAATTTTTTCTCTATTATATCCTTAATTAAGTTTATTATTTCTGGGATATTCTCAGACACAGATGGTTGATGATCAGGGTCATTACAGCCAAGACTCTTCATGTCTTGTATGTATTCTAATTTGTATTTCTCAGAAATTTCCTCAGGTTTTCTTCCTTCTTCGTTAGCCCTAGCAATGATTTTGTCGTCTATATCTGTAAAATTCCTCACATACTTAGTTTTTAGACCAATATATTTTAAAAATCTTACAATAGAATCAAATACTATAGCTGACCTAGCATGCCCCATGTGTGAACTGCTATAAACTGTTGGTCCGCAAACATATAAAGAAACTTGATTTGGTATAATACTTTTAAAGAGTTCCTTTTTACTAGTTAAAGAATTAAATATATATAAATCTTTATTCATTAAGTTAATTCTTCTCCACCATCAACCATTATTACATTTCCGGTTATCCAATCAGCACCTGGATGAGATAGGGCTATTATACTTCCTGAAATGTCGCTAGTAAGGGTCAGTCTGTTGCTAGGGTTGTTTTTTGTTGCTTCATCTATAATATCATTATTCCCAGGAATTTTATCAAGAGCAGGGGTTAGTGTTACACCAGCACAAAGAGAGTTTGCAGTTATTCTTTGTGGAGCAAGCTCTACAGCCATTTGTCGTATATGAGATTCAAGTGCAGACTTCGCCGCAGAGACAGGACCATAAGTTGGCCATATTTTTCTACTGCCAGCGCTTGTCATTCCATAAATTCGCGCATTAGGACTAAAAAGAGATCTTTTTACAACTCCCTGAGTCCAATAGACAATTGAGTTAGCCATTACATCGATAGTCATTTCCATGTTTTTCTGGGTTACATTAGAGGAAGAGTCATGATCGAGATAAGGCTTTAACGATCCGAAAGCTAGTGAATGAAGAAGTATTTTAATCTTTTTCTCATCCTTCGAAATTAACGAAGATATTTCATCAAGTACCTTGTCTCTTTTTTCTTCATCAGCAGCATTAATATTAAAAAACTTCGCCTTAGCTCCATTCGATTCAATTCTAGAAATAATTTTCTCTACGTTAGCCATCGTTCCCTTCCTATCTAAATGAACTCCAATGATGTTGACTCCATATTCAGACAGCTTTTGAGAGACTTCGGCACCAAAACCACTAGATGCTCCAAGAACTAATGCCCAATGACCTTCTAACCAATTATCAATTTTCATACTTACTCCTAATTAAATTATTTTCTTTATAGAGAGTTTACGTATTACATTATTATATTCAAGGTATCATAAGGATATTAGATGAAAAATATAACTATTGAAATAATAACTACCGGCGAAGAGCTCCTTTCGGGTATAACTCAAGATACTAATTTCTTTTGGTTTGCTAAAGAAGTTTTTAGCTATGGTTTCAAGGTCAATTACCAGCAATGCATTGGTGATTCACTAGAAGATATAGCTAACGCTTTAAGAGTTGCAAATAGTAGGTCCGACTATGTTTTAGTTACAGGTGGCCTTGGTCCTACTAGCGATGACTTAACAAGAGAGGGGGCTTCTCTTTTCTTTAATAAACAACTTATTTTAAATAAAAAAGAAGAAACCAATATTAGAAATCTATTTAAGGTTAGAAAGCGAAGATATAGTAAATTAAATCAGAAACAAGCTTTTTTCCCTAAAGGAGCAGAAATTGTTCTAAATTCTTTGGGAACTGCTCCTGGATTTATAATTACAGAGGGAGATTCAAAAAATTATTTTTTTCCAGGCGTACCTAGAGAATTTAAAGAAATGGTTAAAAGAACTTTCTTTGTAGATTTAAAAAAAGAGCAGAAGAAATCCACAAAAGTTGTTTCTTCTAAAATGTTGAAAGTCTTTGGTTTGTCAGAATCTGAAGTTGCAGATAGAATTGAACGCTTTGCATCTAAAGAATCATATATAGGCTATAGGCCTCATAATTATGAGATTCATATTAGGTTAATATCAAGTAGTGATAAGATTTCATCTGCAAAGAAAGATAATAAACTTTTAGAAATGAAGATTAGAAAAGTTATTGGTGCTTATATCTATTCGGATAGTGAGACTTCTCTAGCCTCTGAAGTGGTAAAGTTACTATTAAAAAAGAACTTATTGATTTCTACAGCTGAATCTTGCACTGGGGGACTCTTAAGTAGCATGATTACTAATGTACCAGGATCTTCCGCTTGTTTTCATTACGGATTTGTAACATACGGAAATAATGCTAAGGAAAAAATTCTCGGTGTTAATAGTTCAACTATTTCAAGATATGGAGCTGTTAGTAGTCAATGTGTTAAAGAAATGGCAGTAAAATCTAAAAAGATTTCAGGGTCTAATATAGCTGTCGCTGTTTCAGGAATAGCTGGCCCGACTGGAGGGTCAAAGGATAAGCCTGTAGGAACTGTTTTTATTGGAGTTTCATATAAAGATAAGACATCTGTAAAGAGATATTTTTTCCCTGGCTCTAGGGAAATGTTCAAACTTAGAACTTCTTTATCTTGCTTGGATATAGTTAGAAGATTTATTTCTTTAAAATCAAACTAATAGGTAGAATATGTTAGATTAAGTATAGTATTTATATTATTTCATATATTTTAAAGGAGTAGTCATTTGACTGAAAATAAGAAAAAAGTACCCTCAAAAGATGCTGACGAAAATAAACAAAAAGCTTTAGACGCAACCATCTCGACCATTGAAAAGCAATTTGGTAAAGGTTCTATTATGCGTTTAGACAATGAATCTTCGGTTAAAAACGTAGAAGCTATTTCAACTGGCTCTATCGCCTTGGATCATGCATTGGGTGTAGGTGGCTTCCCTAGAGGAAGAGTTATCGAAGTTTATGGCCCTGAAGCTTCAGGAAAAACCACCTTGGCACTTCATGCTATCGCTGAGACACAAAGGAGTGGTGGTATTACGGCTTTTGTTGATGCAGAACATGCATTTGATCCAACTTATGCGAAAGGTTTAGGGATAAAGAATGAGGATTTATTAATTTCACAACCAGATTACGGAGAGCAGGCTTTGGAGATAGTTGACCAATTAATTAGAAGTTCAGCTGTGGATATGGTTGTAATTGACTCTGTAGCAGCCTTAACCCCCAAGGCTGAATTAGATGGTGAAATGGGTGATACTCATGTTGGTCTTCAAGCTAGATTGATGTCACAGGCGTTACGTAAGATTACAGCAACTGTTTCTAAATCTAAGACAACCGTTATTTTCATAAACCAACTTAGAATGAAGATTGGTGTTCCTTCTTATATGAGCCCAGAAACAACCTCAGGAGGTAATGCATTAAAATTTTACTGCTCTGTTAGGCTTGATGTTAGAAGAATAGCTTCTTTGAAAACTTCAGAAAGTGTTATAGGTAATAGGGTTAGGGTAAAGGTTGTTAAGAATAAAGTTGCACCTCCTTTCCGAGAAGCTGAAATGGATATAATCTTTGGACGAGGAATCTCTAAGTTTGGAGAATTGATTGATCTTGGAGTAGAGTTCGGACTTGTTGAGAAGGCTGGAGCTTGGTTTTCATATTCTGGGGAAAGAATAGGGCAAGGAAAAGATAATGCTCAGAAATTTCTTCAAACTAATGCAGACTTAGGTCTTAAATTAGAAAAAGAAGTTAGAGAAAAAATCAGCTCGAAATAATTATTCTATGTTGTCCTTAAATATTGAAACTTCCAGGAACTTAACAAGTGTTTCACTTTCAGATCATAATCAGATTAAAAATATCCTAAATGTAGATTCTGAAAGGCCAAATCATTGCGAGCTTCTCTCACCTTTAATTAAAGACCTATTTGAAAGCATTCCATTTAATCTAAATGATGTTCAGCAAATTAGAGTGAACGTAGGACCTGGAAACCTTTCATCACTTAGGGTTGGAATCGCAACAGCAAATAGTTTTGGTTCGTTTGCACAAATTCCGGTATATGGAATTTCATCTTTTGCCCTTTATGCACACTCATACCAATCTAAATCTAAAAACCTTGTCACATTGTTCGATTTGAGAAATAACTTGTTCGCTTATGCTCGATTCGTCAGAAAAGACCAAGATTTAATCTTAGCTGATCAAAGTTTCAAGTTAACACATGACGACCTTGTGCGTATCGATATGAACGATTGCACATTGATAGGGACTGGTTCTGATAAAGTCAAGATAGAGGATTTTGATAAACATTTGGGATTAAATATCGATTCAAGCTTTAAAATAGATTCAAGTTCGCTAGCTAAAGTTAATTTAAAGTTTAACTCGGATCATATTTTTGAGAATATACCCCTTATGCCTTTTAATACTTTTTCTTTTGTTAGTTAAAATGATAAATTAATATATAATAATCGAAATGAAAAAATTTTTAGGCGCAGAACTATTCTTTGAATCCTTATATAAGCTAGGTGTCAAAACTATTTTTGGATTACCTGGTGGGTATGTACTTAAGATTTATGATGTGATGCCAGCATATGCAAAGAAGATAAATCATATTCTTACAAGGCATGAACAAGCCGCAACGCACATGGCGGATGGGTTCTCTCGGGCTAGTGGGCTACCTGGGATAATTCTTTGTACTTCAGGTCCTGCAGCAACGAATACAGTAACCGGAATTTCAACTGCCTATATGGACTCTGTCCCCGTTTTAATCTTTACTGGTCAAGTCCCTACTCCATTCTTAGGAAGTGATGCATTTCAGGAGGCTGACCATATCGGAATCACTAGGTCTACCACTAAGCATAATACTTTAGTAAGAAAAGCAATAGATTTACCTAAGGCAATAGCTGAAGCTTTATACATTTCGAATACCGGAAGAAAAGGACCTGTTCTAGTTGATATGCCTAAGGATGTTTTATTAGCCGAGAGTCAGTTCAGGATTCCTAAGAAAATTAATCTACCAAATTATATTGATGAGCCTAAAATATCTCAGAAATCATTACGAGACTTTAAAGCTAAGCTTAAAAAATCAAAAAAACCGCTTTTAATTTTTGGTAGAGGGGCTTGCTATCAGGAAAACATTAAAAAGATTTCTTTTATTTTGAAGAAATTTAAAATACCATCACTTACATCACTCTTATCTCTAGGATTAGTAGGAAGTGATGTTTCTTTTGGAATGATAGGTTCAAGCGGCTCTTATGCTTCAAGTAAATTAATTCATGATTCAGATCATCTTATTTCTGTCGGTTGTGATATAAGTAAAATCTTACCTAAAAAATCTTTCAAAAAGAAAGAAATGACTATCGTAGATATAGATAAAACTCAACTTGATCCAGCAATTAAACAATGTTTAAATATTTATTCTTCCTCTGTCACTTTTATAGATTTTATGGCGAAAGATATTGGTCTATATGAGGCTGAATGGTCAGCTGATTTTCTTGCAAATATGAGAGCCAGAAATAAGGAAGATGAAGATAATAAGATTTCTAGAAATAAAAAAGCATCTATTTTCAATAAAATATCAGATATTTTAGGAAAAAAAGCAGTTATTTGCTCAGATTTTAGCTATGAAGATGTAAATCTTCAACAATTTTATAAATTTAATGACTATAGGAACAATATATTGTCTGGCGGAACCGGTACACCAGGCTACGGGTTTCCTGCAGCAATTGGAGCTACATTTTCTAGGCCAAAGGCTAAGGTTGTGAGTATATCAAGCGGAACCAATTTTCAGTTCAACATGCAAGAAATGATTGTCGCCCTCGAGCAAAATCTTAATTTAACAATCATTGTTTTAAATGAAAAACATTCAAAGAAAGGTCTTAAGTATAAAGGCCCTGATTATAAGTCTTTAGCTGAATCATTTGGGGCTAAAGGTTATCAATTTGATTTCGATTCAAAAGTAGATTCAAACCTTAAGAAAACCTTAAACTTAAAAGGCCTAGTCCTTCTAGAAATAAGGATTTAGTTACTAAAAACATAGAAATAGTTTAAAATTAGTTTATTATAAGTTCCTTTAAAGGAGATAGATATTGCGTCATATTATATCAATTTTAGTAGATAACGAACCAGGTGTCTTAGCACGTGTTTCAGGATTGTTTACGGCAAGAGGTTTCAACATTGAGAGTTTGTGTGTAGCAGAAACTGAAAATGCATCTTATTCAAGATTAACATTAGTTACATCAGGCGAAGATTGGATTATTGATCAAATTATAAAGAGATTTGAAAACATGATTAATGTTATCAAGGTTGTAGATCTAACAGAATCTGAGAGTATTCAAAGAGAACTGCTAATTGCTAAGGTAGTTCCTACTAAGACTAGCAGATCCGAGGTGCTAAGAGTAGCGGATATATTTAGATCTAATGTTATAGATGTAGGCCCAAAGTCTTATACTCTAGAGCTTACAGGCACTAAAGATAAACTTGAGGCATTTGTTGAAATTTTAAGACCCTTAGGTCTTAAAGAAGTAACTAGGACTGGGCTTGTTTCAGTGGCTAGAGAGAAAAAGAAGTAATGGAGAATTATTATGAAAGTATTTTACGATAAAGATTGTGATTTAAGCTTAATTAAAAATAAACATGTTGGTATTATTGGCTTTGGAAGTCAAGGTCATGCACATGCTTTAAATCTTAGAGATTCTGGAATTGAAGTCTCTGTTGGTTTAAGGAAAACTGGTGAAAGTTGGAAAAAGGCCGAAGCAACTGGCCTTGATGTTGTTGAAGTTGACGAGTTAGTTAAGAAATCTGACATCATAATGATCTTAGCTCCTGACACTAGTCAAAAGAAAATTTATGAAGATTCAATAAAAAATAATATTGTGCCTGGAAAGTATTTAGCTTTTGGACACGGGTTTAATATACATTACAACCAGATTGTTCCTGAAGAAGGAGTTAATGTCTTTATGGTTGCGCCTAAAGCACCTGGCCACACAGTTAGAGGTACTTATGAAGAAGGAGCAGGTGTACCTGGCCTTATAGCTATACATCAAGATCCTTCCTCTAATACAAAAGATATTGCCCTTGCATATGCAGCAGGCATCGGCTCATCTCGAGTAGGAATAATAGAAACAACATTTAAAGATGAAACTGAGACAGACTTGTTCGGTGAGCAGTCTGTTCTTTGCGGCGGTGTTTCAAGCTTAATTCTTGCCGGCTTTGAAACACTTACTGAGGCTGGATATCCACCTGAAATGGCTTACTTTGAGTGCTTACATGAAGTTAAACTAATTGTTGATTTAATTTATCAAGGTGGAATTTCTAATATGAGGTATTCAATTAGTGATACTGCAAAATATGGTGATATAACTAGAGGTCCTAGGCTTATAGATGCTTCTGTTAAAGAAAGAATGAAAACAGTTCTTGATGAAATACAAAGTGGACAGTTTGCTGACGAGTGGATTAAGGAGAATGAGTCTGGAAGACCTAACTATAATCGTCTACTAAAAGAAGGAGAAACACACCCGATTGAAGATATTGGAACCACTCTTAGATCTATGATGACAGCCTTATTTAAAAAGAAACTTGTTGACAAAGAAAAGAACTAATGAAGATTGATTATAAATGGACTGTTTCAGCACAAGGATACCAACCTATATTGGTTTCCTTCTTAATTTGTTGGCTTGGGACTGCATTCTTTGGAGTATCTATACTATCAATTTTACTCTTAATAACCTTTCTATTGATTATACATTTTTTTAGAGATCCTGAACGAATTATACCTAATACAGATGGGATAATATCCCCTGCTGATGGAAAAGTTATTGCAGTCGATACAGTTAAAGAAGATGAGTTTACAAATAGTGAAATGAAAAGAATATGCATCTTTCTTTCTGTGTTTGATTGCCACATAGCAAGATCACCTGTTTCTTCCGAAGTAGTAGAGACAAAGTATTTTGAGGGAAAGTTCAAATTTGCTAACTCTTTAGAATGTATAGAGAACGAAAGATTGTACATGCATTTAAAAACAGAAGATAATAGAGACGTAGTTTTAATTCTATTTGCAGGATTCATTGCTAGAAGAATTGTTCCTTTTGTGTCAAGAACCAGTATCCTTAAAATCGGTCAAAGAATAGGGATTATTAAGTTTGGTTCTAGAATAGATATTTATGTTCCTTCTGATTATGTTACAGAATTAAAAGCAGGTGACGAAGTAGTTGCGGGAGAGAGCATTTTATTTAATAAAATTAATGAGAAGCTAGTCTAGAAGAATGAAAAATAGAAGGATTATCTCACTTATACCAAATCTCTTAACAACCCTTGCGATGGTTTTTGGGCTTTTATCTATTTTTAATTTAATTAAATTTTTCCCACTGGTTGATGGAGAATTTTTGGGGATTGAAACATATCCCTTAACTGAGAAGTCCCTATGGTGGTCTTGTATTTTTTTATATATAGCTGCTTTTATAGATTTCATTGATGGAAAAATAGCAAGGCTTCTAAATAAAGATTCTGAATTTGGTGCACAATATGACTCTCTTTCTGATTTAGTCTGTTTTGGTATCGCACCCTCAGTGGTAATTTATATAGTATATTTGTCATCCTTTAATAATCTTGGAATAATGTGCGTAATATTCTATTCAGTTTGTGTTGCGCTTAGACTTTCCAGATTTAATATTATGTCTGAAGAAGATAAAGATAGAACATTTGTTGGTCTTCCAAGCCCTATGGCAGCGGGTTTGCTCATATCAATTGTTCTTAATGATTATAAATTTAATTTATTTCCTAGTGAAATTGTAAGCTTCTTCTTTTTGATTTTTTTACCCCTTACAGGACTTTTAATGGTTAGCAATATAGCCTTCCCAAAGAAAACTTTTCTTAATAAGATGAAGAAGTTTAATGCACTAATCACTTTATCCATAATTCTTATTGCGATACTTACACATATAGAGATTGGATCTTTTATACTATTCTACACTTACTTGTTGTATGCAGTCGGCAAGCATATTTTTATAAAATATAATACCACTCTGTGATTTGTTATGTATGATATTCAGAAATATTACCTAGACAACGGTCTAAAAGTTTTTCTTAAAGAAGATCCTTATTCTCCCGTAAGCTCAATTTTTGTATGGGTTAACACTGGGAGCGCTTATGAGAAAAATAATCAAAGAGGTTTAGCTCATGTACATGAGCATATGATTTTCAAAGGAACATGTAATTTGAAAGTAGGGGAAGTTTCTAAACAGCTAGAGGCCCACGGAGGAGAAGTTAATGCATTTACTTCATTTGATGAGACTGTTTATTACACGACAATTTCTAATGAATTTATCGATGTTGGCTTAAACATACTTTCAGATTGTATGTCTAACGCTACTTTTGACGAAGAAGAACTTTCAAAGGAGCTAGAAGTTATTCTTGAGGAAATAAAGAGAGGTAACGATTCTCCATCAAATTGTTTAAGCGAAATGATGTTTAAGCATACTTTCTCTTCTTCTACTTATGGACTTCCTATTATAGGGACTCCTAAGAGTGTAAAGAGTTTTACAAGGTCTGATGTAAAAGCATTTTATGATAAATGGTATCAGGCTGAAAATATGCATCTTGTTGTGGTAAGTGGTGCTAAGAGTGACGATGTAAAGCTTAAAATTGAAAAAGTATTTAATAAAATAAGACAAGACAATGTTGAAAGACCGAAATTTATAGAAAAAGAGCAGGAGTTAGGCTTTCAAATTAATAGTGAATTTCATGAGGTTAATGAAGTCTACTTTGCCTTTTCTTTCAAATCTAAAAAGGCCACAGATACAGATTCCGCAGTTTTTGATATAGTAAGCCATATTCTAGGAAGTGGAACAAGCTCTTTGCTTTATAAAGAGCTAAAAGAGGATTTGTCTTTAGTTACATCAATTTATTCTAGTAATTATTCAATGAGACATTCTGGAGTTTTTATGATAACTGGGACATTCTTAAATGATAATATCGATAAAGTTATTAAAGAGGTTTGCCGGAAGATTAAACAAATTTCTAATTTAGATTTTGACTTAGCTCAGATTGAAAGAGCAAAAAACTCAATTCTTGCAGATGATCTTCATGAAAACGAAACTGTTCAGGGCCAAGCACAATCTATAGGTTATTTAGAATCATTAACTGGAGACATAAATTCTAAACAAATATATCTCGAAAGAATCAGAGAAATAACTTCTGAAGAAATATCAAAGGTATCATCAAGGCTTTTCGTTCTTGAAAATTTAAATCTAAATTTAATTTTTCCGAAGAAAATTAAGTTTAAAGGAGAGAAGCATTTAAGTAAGATTGTCTCGGATATATTTAATGTTAAGCCTAAGACTTCTACGATTAAAGATTTAAGCTCATATGTTTCAAAGGATTATTCAATGTCCAAGATAGTTCATGATAAACCTTCTAAGGTAAGGCTTGATTGTGGCGCAGACTTGTTAGTTCTTCAGAATACAAAGACACCACTTTTTTCTTTGAGATCCGTTTCTATGGGGGGCTTAAGGCAGGAAAATAAAGCTTCCAATGGTAAATTTAGTATTCTTGCCGAGTTATTTGAAAGAGGTTCAAAGAATTTTTCTAAAGATCAATTATCTATGAAAACAGAGTTGTTAGCATCTGATATAGAGGGTTATTCGGGCAAAAATACGTTAGGCTTAAAATTATTGGGCCCCAGTGCCAATTTGCCAGAGTTAATTGAAATATTTTCGGATGTAATATCAAAACCACTTTTCGTCGACAAGGAATTGGAAATTGTTAAAAGAGATACTATGTCTTACCTCAATAGAAAGAAGCAAAATTATGCAGCTTTAACTGCTGACAAGTTTTATGAGAAGTTGTTTCCGAATCACCCTTATTCAATGAATCAGTACGGGACTGAAGAAAGCCTGGCTAATATATCTCAGGTCGAGATATCTAAGGCTTACAAGGAGACTATAACAAAGAGCAATGTATTGTTCTCAGCTGTTGGAAACTTTGATCTTGATCAATTGGTGGAATGTTTAAATTCTACTCTTGATATATCAGGCGAAGATATTCTAAAAGTTCAAGATTCTAATTTCATTCCAATCAATGAAGATAAAGTTTTTCAAGCTAAGTTAGGAGATAAGCAGCAGTCACATATAATGATTGGTACGTATGGACCATCAATGGAGTCCCAAGAGCAGTACGCATTCCAAGTTATGAATTCATGCCTCTCTGGCATGGGAGGAAGACTATTTATTGAACTAAGAGATAAGAAAAGTTTAGCCTATACTGTTTCATCTTTTTATAGCCCTTCACCAAGCATTGGTCATTTCGGGGTTTATATAGGGTGCTCTCCTGAGAAGAAAGATGAAAGTATAGAAGCTATTAATAAAGAGATTAGCAAGCTTGCAACAGAGGGTATCTCATCATCAGAAATTGAAAGGTCAAAAAATTACCTGATAGGCAGGAATGATATTTCGCTACAAAGAAATGCTAGTATAAATGCCAGGATATCTCAAGGTTCTTTCTTTGGACTTGGCTCTGAAGAACCATTTGAATTTTCCTCAAAAATAAGGAATGTAACCTTGGATGAAGTTAATGAAGTCATCTTAAAGTACCTTGGTGATTGTAATAAGGTTATCGTTGCTTACGAGCCCTCATAATTCCCAACATTGATTTTAGATACGGTAATCAGTATATTTATCCTTTCAAAAAAAAATATTTTTTGGATGGGAGCGTGGCGGAATTGGTAGACGCACTAGATTTAGGATCTAGCGCCTTCGGGTGTGGGGGTTCGAGTCCCCCCGCTCCCAAATGGAGATAGTATGAGTTTTAAGATTGAAGAAATTAGTTCAACTGAGAAGAAAGCTTTATTTGATATTGATAAAGATGAAGTAGCCAAAACATATTTAAGTGTTGTTAAATTATTTCAGAAAGATGCTGATTTAAAAGGATTCAGAAAAGGAAAGGTACCTTTGAAAGTTGTTGAGTCTATATATACAGAACAGATTGATGAAGAGATTAAGACTAGAATTATTAATGATAATTTAAGAGTTTTGGCGGCAGAAGAAAAAATAAATATAGTCAAGACTTCAAATCTACAATTTAAAGATTTCGATAAAGACAAGAAGTTTCAGTTTTCTTTTAATTTTGAACTTATACCTGATATTAATTTAGGCAACTATAAGTCGTTAGAGGTTGAAAAAGAAGTCTTTTCTATTGAACAGAAAGATATTGATAAGGCAATAGAAAACTTGTTGGTGAATTTTGCATCTAATGAAGAGGTCGTGAAACGTAAGAAAATACAAAAGAAAGACATACTATCTATAAACTTTTCAGGTGAAGTTGGAGGAGTTATAGTTAAGGATCTTGTAAGAGAAAATGCAATGATTGAGCTTGGAAATGATTCGTTAATACCGGACATAGAGATAAAGATAAAATCGATGACACTAAATGAAGAAAAAATCTTTGATGTAACGTACCCAAAAGATTTTCCAATTGCTGAAGCAGCAGGAAAAGTGGTTAGCTGTAAAGTTCTAATTAATAAAATATATAAGAAAGTAATTCCCAAGCTAGATGATGATTTTATGGCTAAGTTGGGCATTGAGTCAAAAGAGAAGTTAGAGGAGCGAGTAGCTTCAGACCTAGAAAGATCCTCTAATGAAAAATCAGAAGCATCTTTGAGAAGAAATATAGGTGATAAATTAATAAATGATAATCAATTTGAGTTCCCTTTATCTTTTTTGAGTGATGAAGAGAAGAGGCTGGAAAGTGAATATTTAGGTCGGATGAATGAGAAAGGAATTAAAATGAATGAGGTTGACGAAAAGACAAAAGAGTTAATTAAGGAGTCTGCTTTAAGAAATGTTAAGTTGGCTCTTATATTTGCTGAAATTTCTAAAGTTGAGAATATCGTTGTGGGAGAAGAAGAGGTTGAGCAAGTTATTTCCTCTATAGCCAAATCTCAAAATACTCAAGTTAGTAAGGTAAAGAATTATTATAAAGATAATAATTTAATGGACGATGTTAAGGTTAAGCTAACTGATGAAAAGGTAATAAGATTCTTAGTTTCGGAAGCTAAAATTAAAGAAGTGAAACCTAATGTTGTCAAGTAACTTAAGCGTTCTTCTTAATTGACTAAAATTATTGATTAAATTACAATCACTTTATGTTTATACCAATGGTTGTAGAGCAAAGTTCTTCAGGTGAAAGAGCTTTTGATATTTATTCTAGACTTTTAAATGAAAGAATAATCTTTATCGGGGGCGAAATTAATGATAACCTTGCGAATCTAGTAGTCGCCCAATTATTGTTTCTTGAATCGGTTGATAGTAAGAAAGATATTAATTTATATATCAATTCACCCGGTGGAAGTGTTACTGCTGGGCTCGGTATCTATGACGCTATTCAGTATGTTGCCCCTGACGTTTCTACTTTGTGCTTCGGCCTTGCTGCGAGTATGGGAGCCGTACTTTTGGCAAGCGGTGCAAAGAATAAAAGAAACTCTCTTCCTAACTCAACAATTATGCTACATTCTGTGGGGACCCAGTTAGGAGGCCAATATTACGACCTAGAAAAAGAAATGGACGAAACTAGAAGGAAGCAGGAGATATTAGCCCAAATATTGTCAAAACATGTTAATCAGGAATTAGATATAATAAAGACGGATATACAAAGAAATTTCTATCAAACTTCACAAGAAGCATTGGACTATGGAATTGTAGATAATATAATTACTCAAAAGGATGATAAATAAATGAGTACATCAAAAGATGATTTAAGTTGTTCTTTTTGTGGCAAAAATCAAAAAGAAGTGAAAAAACTTATTGCAGGGCCACAAACCTATATCTGTAATGAATGTGTTGATTTGTGTACCGAGATAATAGAGGACGAGAAAGGGGAGCAAGTTAATCCAGAAGATATAGAATATATTCCTCCACCACATGAAATTAAAAGCCAGTTAGATTCTTACGTTATCGATCAAGACCAGGCAAAAAAATATTTATCTGTAGCAGTTTATAACCACTATAAAAGAATTAGTGCTAATAATGAGCACAAATCGAAAAAGAGTGAATCAGAAGAAGTTGAAATACAAAAAAGTAACGTCCTATTAATTGGCCCTACAGGTTCTGGGAAAACATTACTGGCACAGACATTGGCGAAATTCTTAAATGTCCCATTTACAATTGTTGATGCTACTTGTTACACAGAGGCGGGTTATGTAGGTGAAGATGTCGAAAACATGCTTGTTAGTCTTTTACAGGCATCTGATTTTGATGTCAGCAAGGCTGAAAAGGGAATTATATATATTGACGAGATAGACAAGATTGCAAGAAAGAGCGGAGATAGTCCATCTATTACTAGGGATGTTTCAGGAGAAGGTGTTCAGCAAGCTCTTTTAAAAATTATCGAGGGTGCAATCGTCAATGTTCCCCCAAAAGGTGGAAGGAAACATCCACAACAAGAATTCATACCAGTTAACACTAACAATATCCTCTTTATTCTGGGTGGTTCATTTAGCGGATTAGATAAAATAATTGCTAAAAGAATTGGAAAGAATTCAATAGGCTTCGAGAAGGGCGAGCAGCAAGTAGTTAAAAGATTAGATTCTGATGATTTTCTTAAGTCAATTCAATCAGAAGACTTAGTCAGCTTCGGATTCATTCCTGAGTTTATAGGTAGGGTCCCAGTTATAACATATCTAAATACATTGGATGAAGAAGCACTTATAAAGATATTAACAGAGCCAAGAAATGCTTTAATAAAGCAATATCAGAAGTTAGTTAGAATAAATGACAATGTAGTGCTTGAATTTACTAAGGAATCTCTAATTTGTATTGCAAAGGAAGCTATTAAGAGAGAGACTGGTGCTAGAGGGTTAAGATCTATAATTGAGAACTCTATCCTCGATTTAATTTATGACATTCCCACTTTAGATGGTTTAAAGAAGTGCGTCATAACGGAAGAGGTAATCATGAATAGTAAAGCCCCAATGCTCAGTTTTGAAACTAAATCATCTAAAAGTGCCTTAAATTAGCTTTTTTTCCTTCTTTTTCCCCCACTTTTATAGTTTTTTAATGTTTTTTTGTTGCAAAAGAAGATTTAATGGTTAACTTAATAAAATAATGCCTTTCGGAGGACTTCATGAGTATAAACTATAAACTTCCATTATTACCCTTAAGAGATGTGGTTATTTTCCCTCATATGGTGGCACCATTATTTGTTGGAAGAGAAAAATCAATTAGAGCATTAGAAGAAGCAATGAAAACAGACAAGAAGATTTTGCTGTCTGCCCAAATTGATGCAAAAACAAATGATCCAGGACCTAAAGATATATATAATATTGGAACAGTAGGAACTATAGTTCAGATGTTAAGACTTCCTGATGGAACAGTTAAAATCTTAGTTGAAGGACTTAGTAGGGCAAAGCTTATTAGTTTTGATGAAGAAAATAAATTTTTTAATGTTGAAGTTGAAGATTTAGCAGAAAACACAGAGTCAGACGTTGAAACAAATGCTATTATGAGGAGTTTGATTGAAGCATTTGAGGACTATACTAAACTTAACAAGAAAGTCCCAACCGAAACTTTAGTAACAATTTCTGCGATTGAAGACGCCAGTAAATTGTCTGATACGATTGCCTCTCATTTGACTTTTAAACTCTCTGACAAACAAGAAGTTCTCGAGTGTTTGGATTGCTCCAAGAGACTCGAGATGTTATTTGAAAAAATCCAGTCAGAGTTGGAGATTTTGCAAGTTGAGAAGAAAATAAGGAATAGAGTCAAGAAACAAATGGAAAAGGCCCAAAAGGAATATTATTTAACTGAGCAAATGAAAGCCATACAAAGCGAGCTCGACGATAAGGATGATCTAAAAACTGAAATTTTAGAGTTCGAAGAGGCACTGAAATCTAAGGATATGCCTGAAGATATTAGAAAGAGAATAGAAAAGGAAATAAGAAAATTGAAAGGAATGTCTTCAATGTCCGCAGAAGCAACTGTTGTGAGGAATTATATTGATTGGTTAGTTGCTTTGCCATGGAATTCTGATTTAACTGAAGATGAAGTTTCTTTAGATAAAGCTCAAGAAGTCCTTGACGAGGACCATTTTGGCCTTGTGAAGCCGAAAGAAAGAATCACCGAATTCCTCGCAGTTAGAACATTAACTGAAAAGCTTAAGGGTCCTATATTGTGCTTAGTTGGACCACCCGGAGTTGGTAAGACATCCTTGGCAAAGTCTGTTGCAAGAGCTATGGGTAGGAAATTTGTCAGGATTTCGCTTGGTGGCGTTAGGGACGAGGCTGAAATAAGAGGTCATAGAAGGACTTATATCGGAGCCCTACCTGGTAAAATCATTCAAGGGATGAAGAAAGCGGGTTCAAAGAACCCTGTCTTTCTTCTAGATGAAATTGATAAAGTTGGTACAGATTTTAGGGGAGATCCTGCTTCTGCATTATTAGAGGCGTTAGATCCTGAGCAGAATTCTGCTTTTAATGATCATTACTTAGAAGTTGACTATGATTTGTCACAAGTTCTATTTATTACTACTGCAAATGTCTTACATACAATTCCTTGGGCATTACAAGATAGGATGGAGATTATTAAATTATCAGGATATACAGAGCTTGAGAAAAATAAAATTGCTAAGAAATATCTAATCCCTAAGCAACTTGAGAACAATGGCTTAAAGGATTCAAATGTAAAATTCTCCGATAAGGCTGTTAATTTTACTATTCAAAGATATACAAGAGAAGCTGGCGTTAGAACTTTAGAAAGAGAGTTTGGAACTCTTTGCAGGAAAACTGCAAAAGAAGTAGTAACAAATGGAAAAGATTATTCTTTAAACGTAACTCCAAAAGTTGTACAAAAATTGTTAGGCTCACCTAAATTTAAGCACGGTGAGATAGAAGATACTAATCAAATAGGTATGTCCACTGGAATGGCATGGACAGAAGTTGGCGGAGAATTGTTAAACATAGAAGTAACGATAGTTCCTGGCAAGGGTAATTTTACGGTTACTGGGAAATTAGGAGAAGTAATGCAAGAGTCCACTAGGGCTGCTATGAGTTATGTTAGATCCCGAGGTAATAGGCTTGGATTAGATAGAAATTTTTATCAAAAAATTGATATACATGTTCATGTTCCAGAAGGCGCACAGCCTAAAGATGGTCCTTCAGCTGGTATTGCAATGGCTACAGCTATATTGTCTGGCCTCATTCAAAAAGAAGTCAGAAGGGATTTGGCCATGACAGGAGAGATTACATTAAGAGGAAGGGTCCTTCCAATTGGAGGGCTAAAAGAAAAAATATTGGCAGCCCATAGAGGCGGAGTTAAAACTGTTTTGATTCCTAAAGAGAACGAGAAAGATTTGATTGACATACCTAAAGAAGTTCTAAAAGATATAGATATTATTCCCGTTAGTCACATGGATGATGTTATACCTCACGCAATTATATCTAAGGAGGCAATACTGAAAGATGCTGTTTTGTCTGATATGCCTTTAGGTGTTGATGTCTCAGAAGCAGAAAAGCCTTTGAATCTATCTTGACATTTACTTGTCTGCATATAGTATAAAAATCTATTCGGGGCGCTTAGCTCAGCGGGAGAGCGCTTCCCTTACAAGGAAGATGTCACAGGTTCAAATCCTGTAGCGCCCATATTTTGGGGGTCGTAGTTCAGCTGGTTAGAACGCTGGCCTGTCACGCCAGAGGTCGCGGGTTCGAATCCCGTCGACCCCGAGAATAATATTATTTGTGATGTTGAATCAAAATGATTTAGTTTTTTTATCCTCCTTGGGGATAAGCAAAGAAGAGGCTCATAATCAAGTTAATTTTCTTGAAGGAAAAACTGAGCCCAAGAATCTCACTTTAATTAGACCATGTATTCATAATGACGGTGTACTTCCACCAGAAGAAGTGAAAAGGATTAATTTAGAATCTGGACCACCTATGCCAGGAATATTAATTTCTAGGTTTGTACCCTCTTCAGGGTCTGCAACAAGAATGTTCAGCTTTGATGGAATAGATGGTGATTTTTTTAATAAAATAAACCTCCTTCCATTTTATTCTGGAATTCAAAGATATTGTTCAGAGAATCAGATTGATTTAGAAAAGATTCTAAAAGATAAGGATCTTGAAGAATTAAAAAACCTTTTACTGAATGAAAATTTAATGAATCTAAAATCACAACCCAAAGCTTTAATTGATTTTCATTTAATAGAAAATGTACCTATTTCTCCATTAGAGCAGTTCGTAGTTAATTCATTTGAGGATATATCAAATTCGAAAATCTTTTTTACTATTCAAGATGGTTTTAGGGAAGAGTTTTCTTTAAAAATTACTAATTCATATTTTCTTCAAGATTATGAACAGGAGTCAATATGTGACTTTATAGTTCAATCGAAATCAACAAATAGTATTTGTTTGGATAGTGAAGGTGAATTGCTTAGAGCTGCCAATGGTGACATATATACACACCCCGCAGGACATGGATCTTTATTGGGTTGTTTAAACGAAATTGATGCTGATTTTATTTTTATAAATAATATTGATAATATCTCACCCAAGACTATTCAGCTTAGACATGAAATTTCAAAGTCACTTTTTAATATAGCTATGAGTACGAAGAAGAATTTCGATATGATGATACAAACTTTTAGTGAGAAAAATTATTCACTTCTTGAACCTTCAATTGCACAGCTTGAGAATATTCTACCCTCACAGCTTAAAGAGAGAACTATAGAGGAAAAAGTAGATATTATTATACAAATGTTGAACAAGCCTATAAGGGTATGTGGGGTAGTTAAAGATGAAGATTCTAAAGGAGGGAAGCCTTTTTGGGTTTATGATGGAAATTCTGAGTCTGTTCAAATAGTTGAGGAGTCACAAGTAGACTTTGATGATTTAAATCAGAAAAAAGTTTGGGATAGCTGCTCCTACTTTAATCCAGTAGAGATGATATGCAGCATTAAAGATTATTCAGGTAATAAGTTCAATTTAAAAGATTTTTCTGAGGATTCACTAAAAATGAACGTGAAAAGAAATATAATGGGTAAGGATTGTAGGTTTGTTGAACGTCCAGGGCTTTGGAATGGTTCAATGCACTATTGGCATACTACTTTTGTAGAAATACCAAGTAGTGCATTTACACCTGTTAAGAACTTTACAGATTTATTTTTATCAATTCATCAGCCATAATAGTAGCGTATGGAGAGGTGGGTGAGTGGCTTAAACCAGCTGATTGCTAATCAGCCGTACGGAGTAAATCCGTACCGGGGGTTCGAATCCCCCTCTCTCCGAGCTAATATGCGCCTGTAGCTCAGTTGGATTAGAGTGCCAGATTACGGCTCTGGAGGTCGAGGGTTCGAGTCCTTCCAGGCGCGATTATTTTGATTTAGCTAAATTCTTGATAACTTTTGATGAGTTTTTTAGAGACTTTAGGTACCAGTCAAATCTTAGTTTTTTCCTTTCATTATTACTTAGATAAGTTAATTTATTGCTTTTTTTTGCCTCCGAAATAAGTTGATTCATTACAATCGCACAAGAAACTGAAATATTATAACTCTCATTGAACCCATCCATCGAAATACTTATCAATGAATCAGATTCTTCTAATATATCTTTACTAAGACCCTTTTCTTCGTTGCCAAATGCAACAATCATTTTCTTCTTAATCTTAAACTTTTCTAACGAAATAGATTTATTTTTTGAAGGGGGAACTGTGGCTATGATTTTAAAACCCAGCTTCTTTAGAGACTTGATGTATTCCTTTTTTGACAGGTTCTTTGTTTTTATCTCCATCGTCACCCATTTTTCTGAGCCTAATGAGATACCTTTCGAGAGAGTTATTTTATTTGAATCTTGAATTATATAGATATTTTGAATCCCTAAATTATCGCAAGTACGTAAAACAGCACTGATATTATGACCTTGATAGATATCTTCTAAGAGTACACAAATTCCCTTTGTTCTTTTAGATAAGACTTCATCTATCCTTTTCTTTCTACCTGAAGTTAGAAGAGGGGCAAGTTGTTGTATTGATATTTTTTTCATTATATATTTTCTTATTATTAAACCTAAGATATTCTATTTAATTATAATTTATGAGTGATAAAAAGAAAATTTTAGTTACTGGCGATAGACCTACAGGTAATCTCCATCTTGGGCATTATGTTGGAACTCTTGAAAATAGAATTAAACTTCAAGATTCCTTTGACTGTTATTTTTTAATCGCCGACCTACATATGCTAACAACGCATCAGGATAGAGTCGCTCATTTAAAAGATAATATTATAGAATTAGTAGTTGATTGGATGTCCGTTGGACTTGATCCGAATAAGTCTTGTTTTTACTTGCAATCAAAAATTCCTGAAATTTCAGAGCTAACCGTGCTTTTATCTATGCTATGTTCTGTGCCAAGGATTCAGCGTATACCAACCCTTAAGGAGAAGATAACGTCAATGAACTTAAACGATAATTATTCCTTAGGTTTGCTTTCTTACCCCGTACTAATGTCTTCCGATATTTTGGCATTTAATGCTTCAGTTGTTCCAGTAGGCGAAGATCAACTTAGTCATGTCGAACTTACAAGAGAAATTGCTAGAAGGTTTAATTCAACTTATAAAAATCTTTTAGTAGAACCAGATCCAATGATTAGTAAAGTTTCTAGACTTGTAGGAACAGATGGTCAAGGTAAGATGAGTAAGTCCTTAAATAATTCTATATACTTATCTGATCCTGAGAAGGTAGTGAAGAAGAAGGTGATGAAAATGTTCACTGATCCTAATAGGACAAGTGCTGATATTCCAGGAAAAGTAGAAGGAAACCCTCTTTTTATTTATCATGATATTTTTAATAGCAATCTGGCAGAGCTAGAGGAATTTAAAGATAGGTATAAAAGAGGAAAGATAGGTGACGTTGAGGTCAAGGATTCGTTAGTTAGAAATATTAATAACTTTTTAGATCCAATTAGACAAAAAAGAAGTGAAATTTTAAGGAATAAAAGTGAAATTTTAGATATAATCATTGAAGGTTCTAAAAGAGCAAGGGAAGCAACAAGAAAGAATCTTGAGCTTATTAAAGAAGCTATGAGTCTTAATTTTAAATAAGGAGAATTTTTATGAGTTATTCAGACCCATTACCAATAGGTGTTATACCTGAGGATTTAAATTTTAAACCAAAAAAAATGAAAGCCTGGGTTATTAGAAAGGATAGACATGGTGAGCCAATGAAATCTTTCCAGGAAGAGGAGCTCCCTGTCCCAGAATGTGGACCTAATGATGTTCTAGTCCTGGTCGTAGCAACAGGAATTAATTTTAATGGAGTTTGGGCAGGTTTGGGGGAGCCAATATCTGTCTTAGATGTTCACAAACAAGATCTTCATATAGCGGGTAGTGATTGTTCAGGAATTGTTTGGGACATAGGTTCTAATGTTAAAAGTTGGAAGAAAGGTGATGAAGTTATCATTCATTGCGGCGTCGAAAGCGAAGAGCCACATTCAAATATGACCCAGTCTAATGGAGATTTTATTAGTTATGACCCTATGGTTAGCAAAGGAGCTCAAATATGGGGATATGAGACTCCAAATGGTTGTTTTGCTCAGTTTACTAAGGTTCAAGCGCAACAAATATTAAAGAAGCCGAAACATTTAAATTGGCAAGAAGCTGCTTCATATGCGCTTTGTTATTTTACTGCTTACAGAATGCTTGTTACTAAAGCTAATATTCAGCCAGGTGAAGTAGTCCTTGTATGGGGTGCAGCAGGTGGATTAGGAGTTTTTGCCCTTCAGATATGTAAGATGCTTGGTGCTAAAGCAGTAGCTGTTGTTTCATCTCAAGACAAGTTTAAGATGTGTGAAGATTTAGGTGCAGTAGGTGTTATTAATAGAAAGGACTTTCCTAATTTAGCGTATAAGAAAAATGAGACTCCCGAGGAAACAGCTTCGAGATTTAAAGAAATGAAGAACTTTGGTAAGAAGATTTGGGAAATCCTTGGAGAAAGGAAAAGTCCAAATGTAATCTTTGAACATCCAGGAGAAACAACGTTCCCTGCCAGCGTCTTTGTATGCGAAAAGTTCGGAAGAATTGTAATATGCGCAGGTACTTCAGGATATGATTGCTCCTTCGATGTAAGATATTTGTGGATGTTGCAAAAACAAATATTAGGTTCTCATTTTGCAAATGCTTTGGAATGCGTTAGAGCTAACGAGTTAGTACATGCGGGGTTAATCAATCCTGTTGTGTCAGAGGTTTTTAACTACGATGAAATTCCCAAGGCTCACCAATTGATGTATGAAAATAAACATTCAGGTAAGATGGTTTGCTTAGTTCAGGGCACTAAAGTTTAAGATTTTTTATAGTGTAAGTTGGCTTTATTCTAGACTTCTTTGCAATCAATCTAGACGTTTTTCCGGTAAGCACAAGCGCACTTTTTATTCCAGAAATATTGGATCCTGCGATATCTGTCTTAATATTATCACCAATAGTAAGTATTTCAGATTTTCTGAGACCTAATCTTTCTCTAGCTAACTTGAATATTTTTTTAGAGGGTTTGCCAAGATTTGTTACACGTGTTGGATATGTTTTAGTGATAGCTGTAACAATAGCACCAGTCGCTGGCACATTACCTAGTTCTGTCGGGTAACTATTGTCAATACTTGTTGCATAAAGATTTGCACCATTTTGAATACATAATGACGCATACATTAAATCCTTATAATTAAAATTAATGTTCCCTGAAACAAGAATATTTTTAGTCTCTTTGAATCTAGATAAGTCTTCAATAATCTTAACGCCTTGTTTTTTTATATAGCTCTTGAGTTTTTTGCTAGAAAAAATCATTATTTTTTCTTTTTTAGCAGAATCTTTTTTTATAATTTCAATAAAATTAGATATGGGAGTTATCACTTGATTATCACTGCACTTTATTCCAAGTCTTGATAGAATCCTTGAGTATTCAACAGGTGAAACAGAAGAGTCATTTGTTAAGAAGACATATTGCTTATTTTCTTTTCTGAGATAAGAAATAAAAGATTTAGCAAAGGGTATAGGTCTTTTATCTAAATATATAACTCCATCTAAATCGATTATGAAACCTTTAAATTTTGAAAAAACAGTTCTCATCCCCAAATTTCTTTAGCTAGTTTTTCATCTCTGACCCTTGATGATTCTTTTCTAATTAGTTGAATCTTCTTTTCTTCTTTGTTGTCAACAATTTGTATTCCTAGGAAATCTAATATTATTAACGAAGCTTTTTTAATACCTTCATAAACTTCTTTCTCCTCACCAGAGGATTTGGCAGTTTTGTAGTCTAAGAATAAAGCGATAGTTACAAAGTCATCTTTTATTTCTGGTGAAATGTCGATTGTCCAATCTTCATAATCGTTAACAAGGAATACCTTTGACCATTCTTCTAATATTTTTTTGTGATTTAGCTCTGACATATCTTAAATATTTAAATCTCCTGCTACAATAATATTTTCTTGACCGGAATTACTTATTATCTTAACTGCTTCTTCGAAAGATTCATACTTTTCTATCGTTGAAGCTTTTATAAGCATTGGAAGGTTAACCCCTGATATAATCTCAACATAATTTTTCTTAAAGAAAGTTAGACTAATATTTGAAGGTGTGCCCCCAAACATATCAGTGAATATTATAGTTTTTTCATCATCAATTATGAAATTTGATATTTTGCTTGCATATGTATCAAAGTCTCTTGATTCTTTGTCTATAGTTATCGTATAAATATTTCTCAGTATCTTTTCACCTAAGACAAACTCTAAGGATGATTTTAATTCTTCACATAGTTCACCATGTGTGATGATTAATATATTGAACATAATTTAATTTTAATATATTAATTATTTTTTACAAAATTAACTTTCTAGTATGATTTTTTTTACAGCAATTTCAATAAGTGTTGACAAGTTCCTACCTGGGCTAACAGGTATTTTCATATGTGGTATCTTAATATTTAGTATCTCGGTATAGCTGGTATCGTATCCTAGTCTTTCATAATTAAAATCATCTTTAAAGTCAACAAGTTCAATCATTAGATTGATATCAGAACTATTAATAATTGCCTCTTCTCCAAATATGTCTTTGACGTTAATAATCCCGATTCCTCTAATTTCTATTAAATCTTTAATCGTTTCGGGGGGATAGCCAATAAGTTTTTTCTTAACTTCCTTAATTAAGACTACATCGTCAGCAACTAGAAATGCTCCTTTATTAAGAAGCTCTACTGCACATTCGCTTTTACCAACACCACTCCTACCAATTATTAGTACACCTTTGTTTAAAAGATTTACTAAAACCCCATGCTTACTTAAAGAATCATTTTTCATTAGCTTTTATAAAATTGATTATATCTCCAGGATCTTTCATGCCCAGTATCTGATTGATTAGATTCTCTTTTGTAAATAAATTTGATACAGATTTTAGAATCTCTAAATGACTATTTCCCGTTTCCTCGGGGTGTAAGATTAATATTAATATTTTAGTCTTTAAACCATCAATAGAGCCGAAATCTATCCCATTATTAGATATGCCCAAACTTATATATGTTTTATCTATGCCAGGTACCTTTGCGTGGGGTATGGCTATGAAGTTGTCAAGCGCAGTACTACAAAGTTTTTCTCTCTTGAGTATTAAATCGGTTACGATGGTTTTCTTTATACTGCTTCGGACTTCTGAAATTTTAGATATAAATTTTGTTAAGAATTCTTCTTTTTCTAAAGATTCAAGTTCGGTAAAGATTAATTGAGAGTCCAGTAATTCATTTAATTTCATTTATTAGCCCTCTTATTAGATGAAGGTATTTTAAGTATATTTCTGTATTTTGCAATAGTTCTTCTTGCTATAGTTATACCTTTCTTCTTTAATGATATCTTTATCCCTTCGTCAGTCAAAGGAGAGCTCTTGACCTCATTGTCAATTGTCTCTTTTATGATGTCTTGGACTGCAGTTGAAGATTCTTTTGATTCAGGATTAGCTCTATTATCGAAAAGAGATTTCATGTTTATCATACCACGGGGTGTGCTGATGTATTTATTACTAGTTATTCTACTAACAGTTGACTCATGAATATCTAGCTGTGAAGCTATATCAGATAATTTTAATGGTTTAAGATATCTTTCTCCTTTTAGTATGAAATCTTTCTGAATTTCTACTAACAAATTGAATACATCTTGGTACATACTCTCTCTTTCGTCTATTGTTTTTATCAAAAGTGAACCATTTTTAATCTTTTCTTTTAGATAGTCCTTAACTTCATTATCAATACCGCCGCCCGGCTTAAGCATTCTCTTGTAATAGCTTGAGACCTTAAGCTTCTTTACATGTTTATTTGACTGCACAACCAGATTATTGTTCTGATAATAGACATAAGCTTCTGGTTTAGAGTTCCTGATAGTGGAATTTGTTGAATAGAATATATTTGCAGGATTAATATTTAACTGTGATATTTCTTTAATGCATCTCTTTATTCGAGGGACAGATGTATTTAGGGAGGTAGCAATCTTCTTAAGGTTTTTGGCTTTAAGGTTATCAGTGTGATTGTCTAAAATCTCGGAACATAGGCTAGAATGCTTATTATTTGAAAGTCTTAATTGAATTTTTAACGACTCTTTAATATTCCTAGCCAGTATTCCAGGAGGATCTAAAAGACTTTGAGATTTTATTATAAGTTCTTCAATATCTACTTCGCTGACAATTATTCTCTCTTGTTCAAAAAGAATTTCTTTAATTTCATCGTTCGGATAAAGCAAAAAGCCTTTATCATTTAACAAATAGATTAAACATGCAAGTATTTTTTTATCATTTTTCTTAATATTCAGTTGTTTAATTTGCCTAATAAGGTAGTTCGCAATATTGTCATCATCGTATTTTATCGTTTTTTCATTATCTACATTGTGATCAGCTTGAATTATTTTTTTTTCATAGACTATCTCATTTTCGCCAATTTCTTCTAGACAAGGGTTTTCGTTAATTTCTTTTTCTAGTAATTCATTGATTTCATTGATATTTAGCTTAATAAGTTTTATAAAAAGTTTTGATTCAAGACTTAGATAGCCTTTATTTTTTTGAGTTATTTTCTGCTTAAGATTTATTTTAACCATTCAAAAAACCATTAAATAAATAAATAACATATAACTTGTTAATTATCATTTAATGTATTGATTATCGAACAATTAAGACACTAGTTTGATAGAGCATTTTCGTACATAGTAATTTTTTCTTCATGTATAAGTGTAAGGGCTATGTCGTCGAGGCCTTCCAAAAGACACTTTCTTCTATATGGGTCTACATCTAGATTTTGAGAGAATCCTTTGTTGTCACTTAATACCATATTCTGAAGATCTACTTCTAATTCATAGTCTTCAAGATTTAATGTTGAATTAAAAAAGTAATTTAGTTCTTTTTCATTAACAACTACTGGAAGTATGCAATTTTTAAAGCAATTGTTGAAGAGTATGTCAGCGAATGATGTTGAAATTATAACCTTAAATCCATAATCTCTTAATGCCCATGGAGCGTGTTCTCTAGAGCTACCACAACCAAAATTTTCTTGAGAAAGTAAAATTTCTGAATCTTTGAATCTTTTCTCATTCAAAATGAATTTATTATTTATTGTTCCATCATCATTAAAGCGCCAATCAAAAAATAGAAATTCTCCAAATCCGGTTCTCTCTATCCTTTTTAAGAATTGCTTCGGTATTATTTGATCAGTATCTACATTGGACGAATCAAGAGGGGCTGGACGGCTTATAACTGTATTAAACTTTTCCATTTTTTAGTACTCACCTAAATCTATGTCGTAGGATCTTATATCTGTGAATCTTCCTTTTATTGCAGCAGCAGCAGCCATTGTTGGGCTTACTAAATGCGTTCTCCCACCTTTTCCTTGCCTACCTTCAAAGTTTCTATTGGAAGTACTAGCAGCTCTTTCGCCAGGTGACAATTTATCAGGATTCATTGCTAAGCACATACTGCACCCTGATTCTCTCCATTCAAATCCTGCATCTTTAAATATTTTATCTATCCCTAGCTTTTCTGCTTGATATTTTACAACCTGTGAACCAGGCACAACAATTGCTTTAACTCTTGAAGATACTTTATTCCCTTTTATTATTTTACTTGCGGCTATTAAGTCCTCTATTCTTCCATTCGTACATGAACCTATAAATACTGTATCAATTTTTATATCTTCAATAGGTGTATCTGCCTTTAGTCCCATATAATTAAGAGCATCTTCAATCGACTTTCTTTTGACAGGGTCTTCTATCTCCTTCGGATTCGGTACCTTGTCTTTAATCCCAGTCACCATTCCAGGGCTAGTTCCCCAGCTTACTTGCGGAGCGATTTTAGAGGCATCAAGAATTAGTGTCTCATCAAAAGTGGCACCTTCATCTGATGCAAGCTTTAACCATTCTTTGGTAAGGTTGTCTAAGTTTTCTTCTGACTTAATTCTAGGCTTATCTATTAAATAATCTATTGTTGTTTTATCAGGACTAATCATTCCAGCTCGAGCTCCACCTTCGATTGACATATTACATATTGTCATTCTTTGTTCCATAGAGAGGCTTCTAATTGTTTCGCCTGTATATTCAATTACATATCCTGTGGCTCCAGCAGTTCCTATTGTACCAATTATGCTTAGAATAATATCTTTTGCTGTCACACCTTGTGGTCTCTTACCACCAACTCGAACCTCAAAAGTTTTAGGCTTGTTTTGCCATAAGCACTGGGTTGACATGACATGTTCGACTTCGCTTGTTCCA
The DNA here is from genome assembly GCA_018654605.1 of bacterium. Lineage (GTDB taxonomy): Bacteria > Desulfobacterota_D > UBA1144 > UBA1144 > UBA1144 > TMED58. The sequence continues at coordinate 32,025 of JABILG010000002.1, read as the reverse complement.
ATTCCAAAGGCAAGTGCACCAAAAGCACCATGTGTTGATGTGTGACTATCTCCACATACTATTGTACTTCCAGGCCTTGTTAATCCTTGTTCTGGACCTATAACATGTACTATTCCCTGGTAGGGGCTTGCTAAATCAAAAAGCTCAACTCCAAACTCTTTACAATTTGATGCAAGTGTTTCAATTTGTTGGAGAGAAATTGGATCTTTAATATTGTGCCTATCGAGAGTAGGTACATTGTGATCCATAGTTGCAAAAGTCTTATCTGTTCTTCTAATTCTTCTCCCCGCTTCTCGCAGTCCTTCAAATGCTTGAGGGGAAGTAACTTCGTGGACTAAATGTAAATCAACATAAAGAAGCGTTGGCTTACCTTCTTCCTCATGAACTATATGTTTGTTCCATATCTTATCAAAAAGTGTCTTGGGTCTCATATGAAGATATTATAATACCTAATTAGAAAGAACTATTAAAAGTCTTTAATTTAGAAAATTTTCTATTTGAACCTAAGAAGTCCTCTATTCTTAGAAGCTGGTTATATTTCGCTGTTCTATCTGTTCTGGAACACGAACCAGTCTTTATTTGTCCTGCATTGGTAGCTACGGCTATATCTGCAATTATTGAATCTTCAGTTTCACCCGATCTATGAGATATTATATAAGAATAATTATTCTTCTTTGCTAACTCAATTGCTTGGATAGTCTCAGAAATAGAGCCAATCTGATTTATTTTTACTAAAATACTGTTAGCAGCTTTCTTATCTATCCCCATTTGTAGTCGTGAATTGTTAGTTACAAAAAGATCATCACCAACAAGCTGAACCTTTCTACCTATTAGTTCAGTTAACATACTCCATCCTTCCCAATCATCTTCATCTAAAGGATCCTCAATTGAGATAATTGGAAATTTGTTTATTAATTCTTGATAATATTGCGAAATTTCTTTGATTGATAAGAGTTTTTTATCAATCCTATATTTTTTATTTTCATAAATCTCAGTAGCCGCAACATCTAATGCAAAGAAGATTTGTTTTCCAAGCTCGTATCCTGAATTAGAAACAGCTTTAGATATATAATTCAGTGCTTCTTCATTTGAATTTAGGTTTGGGGCAAAACCGCCCTCGTCACCAACCGCAGTTGAATGGCCTTCTTCGTCTAACAATTTTTTGAGTTCTTGAAATATTTCCACTCCTGCTCTTAAAGAATCAGAGAAAGAAGAGAAACCCCCAGGTACTATCATAAATTCCTGAATATCTAATCCATTATTTGCATGGGCACCTCCGTTTATTATGTTCATTAACGGCGTAGGCAAACTAAGCTCCTTATCTTTACCTAAGTACTCATAAACTTCTTGATTATTGTTTTTTGCTAAACATTTTAAAAAAGTAATAGAACAAGCCAGTATTGCATTTGCTCCTAATTCTGATTTATTTTGGGTTCCGTCTAGTTCCAGTAAGAAATTATCAAATTCGGCTATAGACCCAAAGTTAATATCCGTAACACTGGATTTTATGGATGAGTTAATATTTTTAATAGCATTTTTAACACCCTTTCCATTGAATTCTTCTGAGTTACCATCTCTAAGTTCTATTGCTTCATGTGAGCCAGTTGAAGCACCAGATGGTACTGATCCTCGGCAAATTTGTCCATTATCAATAGACATATCGACTTCTACAGTAGGAGTACCGCGAGAATCAAGAATTTGTCTACCTTTTAAATATGTTATTTTAGCCATTTTTTTAAGTATTTGAATTCTATATCAGGAGAATTTTTTTTCAACATAAGATATAAAAAAAATTTGAAATCATCTTGTATTAAGATAATGTATTTTAAATTATGGACTTAAGAATTCCTAATTCTCTAAGATTTTTATCTATAGATGCTGTAGAAGAAGCGAACTCAGGACACCCGGGCATGCCCATGGGAATGGCAGATGTTGCTACTGTATTATTTACTGAGTATTTAAAGTTTGACGCTACTAAACCTAATTGGCCTGATAGAGATAGATTTGTTCTATCTAATGGCCATGGTTCGATGTTGATTTACTCTTTACAATATCTTCTAGGATTTTCTGAGCCATCACTTAAAGAAATAAAGAACTTTAGGAAATTAGGATCAAAGGCCCCAGGCCATCCAGAATATAAACATACTTTAGGGATTGAGACTACAACAGGACCTCTTGCTCAAGGCTTAGGGAATGCTGTTGGAATGGCACTTGCCGAGAGAATACAAAATAGCAAATTTGGAGATAAAATCGTTAATCATTTTACTTATGCTTTTGTTGGAGACGGGTGCTTAATGGAAGGGCTTAGTCATGAAGTTCTAAGTTTAGCAGGACACTTAAAATTAAATAAATTAATAGTTTTCTTTGATGATAATAATATATCAATCGATGGTCCTACTAATCTTTCAACCTCTGATGATACTAGAAGCCGAATCAAATCCTATAATTGGAATTATATTAATGTTGACGGCCATAGCCCATCTAAAATCAGGAAATCAATTGAGAAAGCTCAGAAATCTAATAAGCCAACAATGATAGCTTGCTCTACTAAGATAGGGTTTGGTTCACCTAACAAAGAAGGTTCCGAGAGAAGTCATGGAGCTGCATTAGGTAAAGAAGAAGTTCTTGAGACTAGGAAGAATCTAAAGTGGAAATATAAACCTTTCGAGATACCAAAAACAATCTTAAAAATATGGCGTAAGGCTGGGTTGAGGTCGAAAAAGAAAAGAATAAGCTGGGAGTTGAATCTGAAGGATAGTAATTTAAAGAAAGATTTCAACAAAAGCTTGACAGGAACTTTTTCTAATGCTTTCTTAGAAAAATTGTATGCAAAGTTTAAAAATAACAATCCAAATATTGAAAAAATTTCCACAAGAAAATCAAGTGAAAAGGTTTTGGATATCTTTAAAGACTTTATCCCTGAACTGATTGGTGGCTCTGCAGATTTGACACCTTCAAATAATACTAAGGTTAAGTCAATGTCCAATATTAGCTCAAAGAACTACTCTGGAGACTATATACACTATGGTATCAGAGAACATGGAATGGCCTCTATTATGAATGGCCTCTCTTTACATAAAGGGATTATTCCTTATGGTGGAACTTTCCTTGTTTTTTCAGATTACTGTAGGCCATCTATTAGACTGTCTGCAATGATGGGAATAAAAGTTATATATGTTATGACTCATGATTCCATAGGATTGGGGGAAGATGGTCCTACTCATCAACCTGTTGAACATTTAGCAAGCTTAAGGGCAATCCCAAATCTTAATGTCTATAGGCCTTGTGATATCAATGAAACTTTTCATGCATGGGTTGATGCTATACGGTCTAACAATCCTTCATTAATTGCCTTAAGTCGTCAGGACTTAAGGTTTATAAATAATTTTCCACAGAAGTTGAATCAAAAATTATTAAACATAGGTGCTCAGGTGATATATGGATCTACTAAGAACCAGAACATAGTTCTTGTTTCGTCTGGTTCTGAGGTCGAGATTGCCTATTCTGCTGCTGAAGAATTAAACAAGAAGGGTATAAAAGCTACAGTTGTATCGATTAGCTGCTCAGAAAGATTCTTTAGCCAGCCTGTTAAAGTTAGGTCTAAGTTTTTAGGTAATTCTCCAATCCTATCTATCGAAGCAGGACTTTCTCTCGGGTGGAAAAGCTTTTATGAAGATTTTTCAAATGTTGTTTCAATCGAGACTTTTGGTGCTAGTGCCCCCAAAGATGATTTATATAAGTATTTTAAGATTAATAAAAGGGAAATTATTAAGAAGGCTCTTAAAATACTCTCCTAATTAATTTCTTGACTTTAAAGTGGTACTAATATAAATTTTTCTATTCATTGGAGATATTTATGCCAGGTATATATGTAGGTAGTAACGAAAATTTAGAAAATGCACTTAGAAGGTTCAAAAGACAAGTTGAAAAGGGCGGTGTTTTGTCTGATGCAAGAAAGAAAGAATATTTTGAGAAGCCAAGTGAGACAAAGAAGAAGAAGCTTTTTGCTGCAAAAAAAAGGATGAATAAAAAAGTTAGAAAACCAAGATATTAAAGCAATTAAATGTCACTATATGAAAAATACTCAGATAAAGACGACATCTTAAATAAAACCTCAATAAAAGAATACATAGATAAAAATTGGTCTGAATGTAAGAAATCTGGAAGTGGATATAAAGTTTTATGTCCTTTCCATGACGATAAATCTCCATCTATGCATATTAGCGAAGATAAGGGTCTTTATCATTGCTTTGTTTGCAAAGCCGGTGGCAACTTGATTCAATTCATTAAAGAATTTAAAAATTTAACCTACCCTGAGACATTAGAGGATATTTCAAGTTTTTTTAATATTAAGATACCTAAGAACAGGTACAAGCCATCACAAGATATTAGTTTAAGCAAAAAAATGTATGATTTTAACAATAAAATCTCGCAGTTCTTTTCTAGGTGCCTTCTTGATAATCAAAGAAATTCGAAACCAATTAAATACTTAAAAGGAAGAGGCTTTACTATTAAAGATATTGAAGAGAATTCGCTAGGTTTTGCGCCGGACAGTTGGGATTCAATTTCATCTTTAGTATCAGAAAAAAAAGATGTTGCTGAGATGGCTCTACTTTTAGGACTTGTAAATAAAAAAGAGGGCAAAGAAGACTTGTACGATTTTTTTAGGAATAGAATTATTTTTCCGATTAAGAATAGGCAGGGAAATGTTTTAGCTTTTGCCGGAAGAACAATCGGTGATGATAAAGCTAAGTATATAAACTCTAAGGAATCCGAAATCTTTTTAAAACGTAAGGTTCTTTATGGCTTGGGTAATTTTAATAAACTAAATGGCAGAAAACCCAAATATATTTTTATAGTTGAGGGCTATACTGATGTTTTGATGATGAACAAGTGTGGTTTGTACAATGTAGTTGCTACAATGGGAACATCTTTGACTCTAGAACATGCTAATGAGATTAAGAAGATATGTAACAAGGTAATTCTTTGCTATGATTCTGACACTGCGGGAATTGACGCTTCATTCAAGAACATTGAGCCTTTATACCAGTTTGGAATTGAAATCTTTAGCTTAAGATTGGAAAAGGGTACAGATCCTTGCTCTTATTTAGAAAAATATGGAAGAGACGAATTTGTTCAGAAAGCTAAAAAATCTAACTCTATAATGGATGAATATATGGATTATCTAAAAGATAAATATATAGAAAAGGAATTAAGCATTAATGAAGTTGTAGGGAACTTTATTGGAAAGATTAAATATGTTCAAGATTATATACAAAGAGATGAGTTTATAAATAAGTTTGCCTCGTCTTTTCAAATTACTAAAATAAAAATCGAAAATATGATAAATAAAGAATTTATTAAGATTGATTCTAATCAAGAGGTAAGATCTATAAACCGTATTCTTAGTCCAGAAGATATAATCTTAAAAGTTTTTATAGAGTTTTTAGATTCCAGGGATTCATCTCTAATGCTTAAATATTCATCAATTATTTCTAATAATTTTCATGTGGAGATTTTAAAGCTTTTAACTGACAATCCAAATGCTGAAGCATCTAATCTTATAGGAAAGATTAACGAAGAAGCTGTAAGTAGTATGATCTCAGATTTAATATTTACACCTTATGACATTCCTAAAGAAAAACTATCAAGAAAAAAACTGATTGAAGATTGCCTGAAAAGGATAGAGCTAGATTCTATTAAAGACTTAAAGCGATTAATAAATCTAAAGCTTAGTAAGAATGCCGACATACCTGAAGAAGAAGAAAAGCATTTGTTGAACGATTTAAGAAATCTTATCGAAAAAGAGAAGTCCTTATTTTAGAGGGTGTCTTGCATCATTTGTGGTCATCTTCTTCTTAATTAGTTAATATTATACTAAGGTCCAGATGTATAATAAAAATGTACTACCCATAGCTTTAGACTTCCTCCCTCATTTCGTAGATAAGATTCTGCCCAAGATAAAGCTCGACAAAAAGTTAAGAAAAGAGTTTGAAATAAGAGCCCCCATAAAGCAGCTTGAATCTACAGATGACCCAGTTAAAAGTTATTTAAATACCATTGCTCTTCATTCTTTATTAAAGAAATCAGAAGAAACAGATGTTGCATCAAGATTAAGTATTGCTAAAAGCTTTTTATGTGAATCGTTAGTGTCAGATTTAATATTGCTGAGATTTGTTTCGGAAAATTATTTGTCCACTTCTTTTAATTCTGAGCCTTATGATCTCGACATAGAAGAGATTGGTGTCCATGGTGCAAACAGTGAGAGCCTTAATAGGAGAATTGTTAATGTTTTTGATGTTATAGACAAAGCATTATCTAAGAAGAAATTGCCAATTAAGGACAAGAAGTTGCTAAAAGAGGAAATGTTAAAGATTGAATTTTCATCAGATTTTCTTAAGTCATTAATTGTGTTTATTAAAAGAAGTGAGTATCCAAACACTTTCATCGATAATGTTAAAAAAGCAAAGTTTAATTATGTTGTATCAAAAAAGAAGCTTGTTGAATCAAATCTAAGATTAGTAGTAAGTATTGCAAGGAGATATACAAATAAGGGATTACCATTTCTGGATTTAATACAGGAGGGCAACATCGGATTAATTAGGGCTGTTGAAAAGTTCGAGTATGAGAGAGGTTACAAGTTCTCTACTTATGCTACATGGTGGATTAGACAGGCAATAACTAGAGCTTTGGCAGACCAAGCCAGGATAATCAGAATCCCAGTTCATATGACCGAGCAAATTAATAGAATATCTTCAGCTTCAAGGATTTTGGTACAAAAGCTTGGAAGAGAGCCGACATCCAGCGAATTGGCAGTTCAATCAAATTATGACTTAAGCAAAGTAGAGAAGATACTTAGAGTCACAAAGGATCCTATAGCTCTAGATTCCCCAATTAATGATGATGAATCTTCTCAAACTCTAATGGATACTGTCGGTGACGATAAAACACCATCTCAGTATGATTCTTTTAAAGATAATGAGCTTAAGGATATGATTAATGACTCTCTGCACAAGGTGTTGAGTGAAAGAGAGAAGGATGTTATAAAGAAAAGGTTTGGAATTGATGAAGATCAAGCTTTTACTTTAGAAGAAATCGGTAAGGAGTTTAATGTTACGCGTGAGCGAATAAGACAAATAGAATTAAAAGCTCTAAAAAAGTTAAAAAAACTTCGCAAATCGCCAGTATTAAGCTATTTAGATTAAAAAATCAATTTTAATATTGACATCAATCTTTTTTTGTATAAGATTTTAGATTCTAGGTGGCCACACTGGAGGGGGTACACCCGGTTCCATTCCGAACCCGGAAGTTAAGTCCTCAGAGGCCGATGATACTGATACCCGTTGGTATTGGGAAAGTAGGTAGCTGCCTAGTTAATTTTTCTTATGTCTGACAAATTTAAAATAGCTATCTTTTCATCTGGTAATGGTTCAAATTTTGAAGCAATTGTAAATGCACATATCCCAAACATTGAAGTGTCTCTTCTTTTTTGTAATATGAAAGATGCATATGTTTTAGAAAGAGCTAGAAAACTATCGATAGAGTCACTATTTCTTTCACATAAAGATTTTGATTCTAGAAAAGCTTTTGAAACTGAAATAATTTCTCGTATCGAGAAGTATAATATCCAATTAATTGTTTTGGCAGGATTTAAGAGGATATTGTCTCCATTCTTCACTTCTCACTATGAAAAGAAAGTTATTAATCTCCATCCTTCATTGTTGCCAGCCTTTACTGGATTACATGCACCACGACAAGCAGTTGATTATGGGGCGAAGTTTAGTGGGTGCACTGTTCATTATGTTGATGAGGGAATCGACACCGGACCAATAATAACTCAAGGATTAGTTGAAATTGATGATAATGACACTGAAGAAACTCTAATCGAGAAGATTCACAAAAAAGAACACGAAATCTTACCTAAGGCAATACAACTTATTTCAGAGGATAAATGCATTCTTAATGGTAGAAGAGTCTTGATAAAGAGTTAGATTTTCTTTCCAATTGCATTGGCTATAACTCTTGCTTTACTTACCATCTCAGCAAACTTCTTTGGTTTTAAGGATTGGCCACCGTCGCTTAAGGCAATCTCTGGTTTATTATGAACTTCAAGGGCTAGTCCATCTGCTCCTGCTGCAATTGCCGCATATGCAATTGGTGCAACATATTGCCAGTAACCAGTCCCATGAGCAGGGTCACCGATTATAGGAAGATGAGTCTTTTCTTTTAAAACGGGAATAGCATTTATATCAAAAGTATTTCTAGTTGCTGTCTCAAAAGTTCTAATACCTCTTTCACATAAAGCAACGCTCATATTACCTTCGGCAAGCAGATATTCTGCACAAAGTAAAAATTCATTTATTGTCGTGGACATTCCTCTTTTTAAGAGCACCGGTTTTTTCGTTTTACCAACAGCTTTAAGTAGAGCATAGTTTTGACAGTTTCTTGCTCCAATTTGTATCATATCAGCATATTTACAAACCAAGTCTAAATCTTTTACATCTAAAACTTCGGTTACGATTGGTAGCTTAGATTCGTCACCAGCTTTTCTAAGTAATATTAACCCCTCTTCGCCCAATCCTTGGAAAGTGTAAGGTGAAGTTCTTGGTTTAAATGCACCACCCCTAAGGATTGTAGCGCCACTTTCTTTTACAGATTTAGCTATATCTAGTATTTGATCTTCTGATTCGATTGAACATGGACCAGCTATAAGAGTTAAACTTTTACCACCCACTGTTGTATTTCCAACTTTAAATTCTGAGTCATCATTCCTAAACTCTCTACTACCAAGTTTGTGAGGTTGCATTATAGGGACTACAGCTTCAACTCCAGGAAGCTGACCCAAAAGATTCATATGTTGCTGCTTTTCCTTTTGGTCCCCAACGGCACCTATTATAGTTTTAGATTTACCTTTAACGACTTCCGCTGTATACCCGTAGTCTTTTACAGCCGCTATAATCTTTTCTAATTCCTCATTTGTAGATGAACTTTTTAAAACAACTATCATATAAACCTCCGATGCTATATAGTATTTTATGGAAAAAAGTATCTTTATCAAATTAATTAAGGAAAATTATGGATATTAATTTTACAAGTAAGATTATATCAATCCTTAAATGGTTAGTAATTGCCCTATTGACGGTTGTTTTTGGTCTCTTAACTATATTAGTGTCACTTTTCTCTCCTAAGCTAGCTTGTTTATCAACTGTAAAATTATGGGGGAAGTTAATATTATTTTTTTGTAATATTAGATTAAATATAAGTGGAATTGATAATCTATCAGATAAGCCACTAGTTGTTATGTATAACCATAAAAGTTTTTTCGATATTTTTTGTTTTAGCTCGTTTATGCCATATGACTGGAGAGCTATGATGAAGAAAGAACTTTTAAATTTCCCAGTCTTTGGTCAAGCAGTAAAGATTATGGGACACTATTTTGTAGCTCGAGACGGATCTTTTGAAGATAGAAGAGAAGTTGTTAAAATGCTAAAGAAAATTAAGAACGGTAGAATTGTTTTTATTGCTCCTGAAGGTACTAGGAATCCAAATCCGGGATTGTTAGAGTTTAAGACAGGAGGGTTCTTTATAGCTAGAAAAACTGTGACTAATATTGTCCCTATGATTATAGATGGTGCCGGAGATATACTTGACAAAGGATCTCTTATCATAAAGCCTGGGACAATTACTATTAGATTTCTTAAAGAAATTGATGTTTCTGCTTATAGTTCAGACAAAGATGGTATTAATGATTTAAGGGAAGGAACTTTTAAAATTTTTAACGAAAACTTATAAACTATTTTTTTTGGACTTTAATAGAATAAATCTTTTTATTGGCTTCTCTGTATAGTTTCTGAAACTTGGTTAAGGAGGTAGAAGAGTCAAGCCTATCTTGAGATTTATCGATAGAAAAATTTGTTTTTAAGATGTTTCTCTTAATTTCTTTGAAATATTCACTGCTATCAGTTTTAATAACGAGGCTTCCTCTTCTTTTTAATTTTTCATAAATCCCAGTTAAAAGTTCTAGGTCGACTAATCTGTTCTTTTGATGCTTCTCTTTGGGCCATGGGTCCGGATTGTTGATAAATACTTTATTTATCGATTTGCTATGTAAGATCTTCGTAGTAAATAGTGTTGCGTCACATAAAACAAATTTAAGGTTATCAAGTTTGCAGACGTGAGCCTTCTTCAGGCACTTGATAATTCTTCCATATTTAATTTCCACGCCGATGAATTGTCTTTTTGGATATAAAGATGCAAGTTTTACAATAAATTCACCTTCGCCACAACCAATATCTAATATAGTATTCTTCTTGAGCAAGGATTTCTCAAAATCAACTGTTGTGAAATCAATTAAGTGTTTAGAGAATTTATCAATTTTTAATTTCATTAATAACTTTATTCAACGCACTCAATATAATTTTATCATTTATTTGTATTGAGTGCCTACCTTTAGTCGTCTTCATCTTACCTATATTCTTGGGGATAGAAAAAGTAATTTTATTATCGCTATTCTTTTTGTCCAGCCTCATAAAAGAGATAAGTTTTTTAGCATCAGACTTATTAAGCTTTAATTCTAGAAGACCATACATCATTAGTAACTCTTTGATTTTCTCGTAGTTAGCGGAGGATAATTCTTTTATGTCATGCGCTATTTTAGCCTCTACTAGCATTCCCAACCCTATACAGTCCCCGTGTGATTTTGAATAGTTATATAACTTTTCAATCGCATGACCAACTGTATGACCGAAATTCAGTATCATTCTTTTGTCGCCTTCTTTGAAATCTTCCTGGATAGTCTTAATTTTTATTTCTATACATTTCTTCACAATTTTGACCACATTCTTGTTTGTATTTGACAGAAAGTCCTTATTGATTGTTCGCAGTAAAGAGAATAATTCTTTATCATCAATAATGGAGTACTTTATTATTTCGGCTATCCCCTGTCTTATTTCTTTTTTTGGTAAGGATGAAAGAAAGTCCATATTGATGACAATTTCTTTAGGGTTATAAAAAGTTCCTATTAGGTTTTTTCCATATTTATTATCAATCGCAGTTTTTCCACCAATTGAGCTATCAACAATTGCAACTAGCGAAGTTGGTATATGAATTAAGTCAACACCTCTCATAAAAGTGGACGCAGTATAGGCAGTTAGGTCTCCTACGACTCCACCACCAATAGCAATGATAAGGCTTTTACGATTAAAATTGTTCTTTAGTAGTTCTTCTTCTATTTGATTTTTGACTCTGATAGACTTACTCTTTTCACCAGGCTTAATATTTATATTTAGTATTCCCTTACTTGGAAGAGACTTACTGTAAAGAGTCCAAATATTCGTGTCAGAGACTATAGCAATTTTAGAATAAATGCTTTTTTGTTTGTTGATAAAAGATTTAATATTTTTACTAAATCTAATTGTATATGAATTTTCTACTTCCTTGTGTATTACTTTCATGTCTTTAAAAACTTATAAGCGATGATACGTTGTCACATTTCAAGTTATTCCTTCCTTTTAGACTTTCCAATTCAATTACAAAAGATATAGAACTTATTGAACAACTAAAGTTCTCAACTAATTCCTCGATTGCCTTTATTGTTCCACCTGTTGCAAGCAAGTCATCAATTATTGCAATTTTTTCACCAGGTTTTATTGAATCTGTATGAATTTCGAATGTATCGGTTCCATATTCCAACTCATAGTCGACTTCAAAAGTTTTATACGGAAGCTTTCCTTTCTTTCTGACAAGTACCAAGTTTTTATTTAAATTGTAGCAGACGGCTGAGGCAAATATAAATCCTCTTGATTCTGGTGCGACTATTGATGTTACTTCTTTTGGTATATCTTTAGAAATTTCGTTAACTACAAAAGTAAATGCTTTATAATCTCCCAGTAGTGGAGTTATGTCCTTGTATAGAATCCCATCTTTAGGAAAATCCGGAATATCTCTGATGTATTCTTTTATATCCATTTTATAATTAAATATATAATTAAAATTAGTATTAAGCTAATTGATAAGTAAAAAACTTTTTTGCTTTTTAGCAGCTGGTCAAACTGCTCTTCAAATACTTTTGCTAAGTAGCCAACTAAACCGAACCTTAAACCTCTTCCTACTATAGAGCCAAGAAGAAAAGGGAGGAAATCAACATTTAATACACCTGCTGTTACACAGAAGAGTTTGAATGGAAGCGGTGTAAAGCCAGAAGTAATCATTAGTAAAAAAGTACCCCCGTTAAATTTTTCTCTAATTAAATTAATTTTATCTATATTGTTTGATATAATTGCAATATCATTCTTAAGACCAAAGGCTACTATTTCCTCTCCTAAGTAGTATCCAAGGCAGCCGCCAGCTACTGAGCATACAAGGCATAGGAAGACTAATCTTGCAACTCTTCCATAAGTTTTTTTTATACAAAGTAGCCCTAAAAAAGGATCTGGGGGTATTATAAAGACAACAGCCTCGGTAAAAGAGACTATCGACATTATCATTCCACCCCTGGGTCCTCTACACATCTCTAAGATATATTGATATAGTTTATCTATCATAGCTTTAATTTTAACCTCTTTGTGTCTGTATAGTCTGTTATCAATGGAGTGACTGAAATATAATTATTTCTAATTGCATGAATATCAGTACCAACTTTTGATTTATAAGCCAAATCATTGCCACCAATCCAAAAGTATTCATTTCCTCTAGGATCTTTTTTAGGAATAATCGTTTGTCCATATGCTCTTGAACCTTGTTTCGTCATTTTTATTCCTTTAATCTGATCAAGCACTACATTTGGATAATTAATATTTAGCAGAAAAGATTTCAGTTTGATTGAGATTATTCTCTCCAATATCCCCCTTAGAGCGGTCGAACAGTCTTTATATTTTGGATCTTTTTTGTTAGCAATTGAAATTGCAATTGCATTAATCCCATGAAGGAATCCTTCCCTTGCCGCTCCTACGGTTCCTGAATAATTTATATCATCTCCTATATTAGCTCCATCATTAATTCCTGAAACAATTAAATCAAAAGGTTTCTTACCTATTTTTGAATTTATAGCAAAGTTTACACAATCAGCAGGAAGACCCAGTAAGGCATACTTATTCTTTTCAGTTTCTCTAACTCTTAAAGGAGTATTAAGACTTAGAGAATGACTTTTTGTACTTTGGTTGTATTCGGGAGCAACAATTATTGTTTCTCCGAAATTACATAGTACTTCATATATATCAACAAGACCTTTTGCCTCAATACCATCATCATTTGTTAAAAGAATTTTCATTAATACATCTTAACCAATTTTATTTAATTATGCTTTAAGATAAATAGAAATCTTTCATAAACTTACATTTATTAGATTCCTTAATTTATCTCTGAGTCTTTTAAGTTTTTCGCTAACTTTAATTTGGGTATCAAGTTTGTTGTTTAGCTTCTGATTAATATTTTCATTATTACTTAAGATTTCTATATTTTTTATATATTTATCAATTTCTAGAATTATTTGTATTGAATCTTTATGATATAGCTTGTGATTCGTACCACTGTTACTTCTTAATTGATTAGCTAGTTCTTTATATTTCTTAGTCCAATATCGAATTTTATTACTAGGTATCCCGGTTATTTCAACAAGCTCACCTATTTTAAAGAAGAACTTGTTCTCTTTAACATAGTTGTGTTCCATGAAAAAAAAGTAAAATAATTAACTTTTAATGTCAATTTTATCTAATCTTAAAAGTTGTTCTATGGAAAGGGCTGGGGCCAAATTTCTTAATTAGGGCAATGTGTTCTTTGGTGCCATAGCCTTTATTGTTCTGGAGATTGTAATAGGGATATATTTGAGAAATCTTTTCTAATATAAAATCTCTGGTGATTTTTGCGATTATTGATGCTGAAGCAATAGACTTGCATTTTTGATCACCTTTTATTACACAGATTTCTTCAAATTCAGTTCCTATCTTTTTATCACCATCTATTAATAAAGTAGCATTTCTTGTATCCAGCTTCTTAACCGCTCTTTTCATTGCAAGCTTGGTTGCATTTAATATGTTTATCTCGTCTATTTCCTTGTGAGATGCATAACCTAGTGTAAAAATAGATTCGCAGTTGATTAATTGCGCAAATGCATAGGCTCTTTTCTTTTTTGATAGAACTTTAGAGTCATTTACTTCAATATCTTTGCTTGATAAGTCTAAGATAAAGGCACACGCTACAACGGGACCTACGATTGACCCTCTCCCTACTTCATCAATGCCAATCACTGGTTTGCCACTCTTGAGTAATTCGATTTCAATTAGATGGGGTTCTTTCATCTAAATAAGTTGCATACTTTTAAGCTCAATTAGTAGTTGTGAGATTTTTTCATCATCTAATGTAGTTAAGGGTAGCCTAAGACTGTTGATACATAACCCCAGCTTGCTCATCGCAAACTTAATTGGAATTGGGTTTGTGTCTATAAAAAGGAGCTTGTTTAGCTTAGCGATATCTGAATTAATTTTCTTTGCTACTGAATCTTCACCTTTTTGAAATGAATTGTACAACATAGAACATTCCTCAGGTATCAAGTTTGATGTTACAGATATAAACCCTGACCCTCCCTCTTCAAGTATCGAGAGATTTAAAGAGTCTTCACCTGATAGTATGATAAAATCTTCAGGACAGGACGCCTTAATTTCTTTCGTTGTACTTATGTCTCCACTAGCTTCTTTTATTCCGACAATGTTTTTATTTTCTAAAGCTAACTTATTTATGGTTTCAATTTTAAGGCTGACAACTGATCTTCCGGGAATATTGTAAAGAATTACGGGTAGAGAAGTATTATTAGAAATATTAGAGAAATGTTTATACAAACCACTTTGGTTAGGCTTGTTATAATAAGGTACTACTTGAAGTGTAGCGTCAGCTCCAGCCTTCTCAGCGCTTGCAGTCATTTCTAAAGCTTCATAAGTTGAATTGGACCCTGTCCCTGCTATAACAGGTATCTTTCGTTTGGTAATATCGATTGCTATTTTGATTACTTCTTGATGCTCTTCGTAACTAAGGGTAGGTGACTCTCCTGTTGTACCACATGGGACTATTCCATGAACTCCGCTTTTGATTTGCCTGAGAACTAGTTTCTCTAGTCCCATCTCGTCTAACTTTCCATTAGCCTTGAATGGGGTAATTAGAGCAGTTATGCATCCGTGAATAATAGACATTTATAATATATAGTACTATAAAATTACTTTTCCTGTAAACATTCAGCAATTTGAACAGCATTAAGAGCTGCCCCTTTTCTAATTTGGTCACCAACTACCCATAAGGATAATCCATTCTTTGTAGAGTAGTCAGTTCTAAGCCTGCCTACTAGACAGTCATCTTTATTTGAAGAATCTATTGGCGTTGGGTACGACATAGGATTGTCAATTTTAATATTCTGTATTCCTGGGAATTTGCTCAATGCTCTTTGAGCTTTGGCTAAACTTATTTTCTTTTCGAATTCAATATTTATGCTGATACTATGGGACCTTAATACAGGAACTCTAACTGTAGTAGCCGAAATCAGGATTCTATTATCAGAAAGTATTTTTCTAGATTCATTGTGAAGTTTCATTTCTTCTTCTGAATAGCCATTTTTAGTTATTAATCCAATCTTGGGTATAACATTAAAGGCAATGTTACGGTCAAAGACCTTATTTTTGGACTTTTTGGTACCAGACAAGAATCTTTTTGTCTCTGATATTAATTCTGTCATACCTGCATTTCCGGCACCTGAAACAGATTGAAAGCTAGTTGCAACAATTCTCCTAATTGATCCTATATCATACAAAGGCTTTATGGCCATTAATGAAATGATGGTTGTACAGTTAGGATTAGCAATTATTTTAGACTTGTATTTACTTATATGGGTGGAGTTAATTTCTGGAATCACTAATGCCACTTTCTTCTCCATTCTAAAAGCAGAGCTATTGTCAATGACAACGCAATTATTTGCCGCAGCTATTGGAGCATATTTTTTGCTAATATTTGCTCCCGCAGAAAAAAAGACAATATCAAAATCTTTTAAAGAGGAACTTTTTAATTGTTTTATTGTAATTGGCTTTCTTTTGTAGAAAATTGATTTACCTGCAGATCTTTTAGAGCCAAACAGTGACAATGCGGAAATCTTAAATTTTCTTTCTTGAAGAATCTTTATAATTTCTAGCCCAACTGCTCCGCTAGCACCAACAATAGCTACCCTCATAACTCAATCTCACTTATTTTTTCTATATTTTTTAATTCTAGATTATCAACTTTTGTGTTTACCCATGTTGAGAGTATGCCCTCTATATCAGTTTCTTTTACACTCATTAATCCGATTCCTAATATGTTAGCATCATTCCATTTTCTGGCACCTTCTGCTACTTGTTCGCTATTGCAAAGGGCAGCTCTAATTCCTTTGAATTTGTTTGCCACAATAGTAACACCTGTTCCTGTACAGCAAAAAAGTAACCCAAAGTCTGATTTATTCTCTTGGACATCTTTTGAAACCATTTTTGCAATTTCTACCCAATCTAACCCATCACCGGCCAAGCTTCCGTATTCTATAAGAGGATAATTATTCTTAAGAAGATATTCTTTCGCGATGGATACACATTTAGACTTATTGTCTGCGCCAATAGAAAAGCGAATATTTTTTATCATTACTTTTTTTTACCTTTCTTTTCTTTTATATTACTTTAAAAATTATCTAATAGGAATTTTATATGTCTATAATGAATAATAAAATTAAGAAAGTTCTAAAATTAGCTTGTCTAGAAGCAGGAAAAGTAATATTAAAGAACTATGGAACTATAAAAAGTGTAAAGTCTAAAGGTAGAAATGACTGGGTAACAAAGCAAGATATTCTAATAGAAAGACGTGTAATTAAAATAATAAAGCGCGATTTTCCTGACTCAGCTTTTATTGGAGAGGAGACTGGAGTATCTAGTAAAAAAATGGATATGACTTGGATTATAGATCCTATTGACGGAACAAATAATTATATTCATGACTACCCTTTTTTTTGTACATCCATCGGTGTGATGATAAAAGGTGAGATGACCCATGGAGCAGTTTATGACCCTTTAAGAGAAGAGTTCTTTTATGCTCAAAAAGATCATGGTGCGTTCATGAATGAAAAAAGAATTAAAGTTAGTGAAATCAGGAAGTTGTCTGATTCTTTGTTATGCACAGGATTTATTACATCTAAGGTATCTTATGCTAAGAAAAATATTAGCAACTTTACAAGATTGGTATTTAAAGCAAGATCAATTAGAAGAGATGGGTCTGCTGCACTAGATTTAGCGTATGTTGCGTGTGGAAGATTGGATGGTTTTTGGGAGCTTGGGCTTAATAGTTGGGATACTTCTGCTGGTGTATTACTTGTAGAAGAAGCCGGGGGAAAAGTTATCAACTCCAAGGGTAAAAAATTTAATATACTAGAAAATAAAAGTCTGATATCCGCAAATAAATACTTAGTTAAGAAATTATTGGTCGAAATTAAATCTAATCAAGTTTAGCACTAAAGGTAATTTTTAATTATTGAGGAATTATTCTTCATAACTTCTTTTATTGTTCCTGAAGCAATAATCTTTCCACCCTTATTGCCACCTCCAGGGCCAATGTCTATTATATAGTCTGCAATTTTTATTATATCTATGTTGTGCTCTATGATAAGTAGAGTGTTTCCGCTTCCAACTAAAAATTCAAAGGTTTGTATCAAATTTCTTAAATCATCAACGTGAAGTCCTATTGATGGTTCGTCTAAGATGTAAAGAACATTCTTTGTGTTCTTTGCAAGCAATGACTTTGCAATTTTAATCCTTTGTGATTCACCCCCAGATAAAGTATTAGTAGGTTGCCCGAGGGACAAATATCCTAGACCAACAGAGGATAAAATCTTTAGTTTTCTAACTATTTTGTTGTGATTTTGAAAGAAAACAATTGCCTCATCGGTAGTGAGATCTAATATTTCATTTATATTCTTTCCTTGGAACTTAATTTTTAAGATATTGTTGTTAAATCTTTTTCCATTACAAGAATCACAAACAACTTCAAGATCAGAAAGAAACTGCATTTCTACAATCTTCTTTCCGTCACCCTTGCAGTCGTCGCATCTTCCTCCATCTGTATTAAAAGAAAAATCCCCCGGCTTTAATCCTTGTGATTTAGATTCTGAGACCTTAGATATTATCGACCGAATATCGTCATAGATTTTCATGTAGCTTGCTGGATTTGATCTTGCGCTAGTTCCAACTGTATCTTGATTTATCATTATCAGCTCATTAATCTTCGATAAACCTGAAATAGAATCTACTGAACCTGGATTTGTGTAAGTTTGCCCAAATTGTTTGCAGGCATTTCCATAGAAACAGTCTTTAATAAGTGTGCTTTTACCTGAACCGGAAACTCCCGTGACACATGTAATACACCCTAAAGGTACTTCAAAGCTGACGTTCTTGATATTGTTTAATGATGCGTTCTTAATCTTTATCCTATCTTTTGAAAGACTTTTTGATATAGATTTTTCTATTTGAATTCTTTTGTTTAGATATTTTGACGTAATTGATTCTTTATTTCTTTTAAGTGACTTATAGTCACCACAATGAATTAATTCCCCCCCCATTTTTCCTGATCTTGGTCCTAGCTCAATAATCCAATCAGCTTTTGATATAATACTTAAATCATGCTCAATTAGAATAATAGTATTATCTAGATTCCTAAGGTTAATAATAGTTTTGTACAGATTGTTAATATCTTTGGCATGAAGTCCGATTGATGGTTCATCTAAAACATATAAAGTATCAGTAAGTTCAGACCCAAGTTGCTGAGAAAGATTAACTCTTTGAATTTCACCTCCAGACAAGGTTCTACCTAACCTATTGAGTGATAAGTATTCTAGTCCAACTTCTATTAGAAATTTGAGTCTAGATTTACATTGTTTCAAGGGCTCATCTATTATTTTAGTATCAACGTCTTTAATCTCTAACTTATTAAAAAAAATCTCAAGTTCTTCAATGCTTAAGTCACAAAGTTCATTTATGGTTAATCCATTTAGCCGAACATTAGAAGCAATCTTATTAATTCTTGAGCCTCCACATTCGTTGCAAAGAGTAGGAGTTCTATATTTACTTAAGAGTACTCTGATATGCATTTTGTAAGTCTTTCTTTCTAGCCTTTTAAAGATTCCATTGATTCCTTTGTGTGTAGAGTCACCAGACATAATTAAAGCCTTATCTTTCTTTGATACTTTAGAGAAAGGCAACTCAGTGTTGATATTGTTCCTCAAACAAAATTCTAAGAACTTTCTTCTTTCGTAACCAAGTGATGGTCTCTCAATCACAGAAATGGCACCATTTATAATTGATAAGCTATCGTCTTGGACTATTAAATTCATATCTGGGGTTAGTGTGTTCCCAAACCCTTTGCATTCTCTGCACGCACCATTCGGTGTATTAAAAGAGAAATTATTTGGAGCAGGCCTTTTGTACTCTTTCAAGCAATTTGGGCAACAGAGTTCTTTTTTATAATCTAAAACTTGCACCATATTCTTGTCATATATGTTGACCTTGTTTGAAAGAGAAAAGCATAATTCTAGAGATTCGATAATTCTAGAAAAATTTGATTTTGTTATTACTACCTTGTCAATAAGCGGTTTAAAAGAAAAGTTGCCTTCTTCTTTGTCTTGGATAAGTTTAATCTTATTGTTAACTATAATCTCAAAAATCCCAATTTTTCTTAATTCTTTTTCGTCTATGTTTCTATTATTTTCTATAGCTATAGAAAGTTCATTATTTTTAAATTTCTTCAAAATATCTTTATAAATACCTTCTGGACTAAGTGAAGTACATTCCTTATGACAATCAACACAGAATATACTACCAACTCTACTGTAAACAATTCTCATATAGTCATAAATCTCAGATAGAGTACCAACGGTTGACCTGGAATTCTTTACGGTATTTCTGCTCTCTATGCATATTGACGGTGGAACACCGTTTAAAGAAGTTATTTGTGGTTTTTCTATCTTTTCAAGAAATTGTCTTGCATATGTTGAGAGTGATTCAAGATATCTTCTTCTACTTTCCGCATGGATTGTACCGATGGCTAGTGAGGACTTTCCTGAGCCTGATAAACCAGTAACTACACAAAGGCTATACCAAGGTATTTGACAGTTCACCTTCTTCAGATTATTTGAAGAAGCACCTTCGATTGTAATTACCTTTTCCATTATTTTATTATAGTAACTATTTTTTTGAGTTCCTTGAATTTTTTTACATTTTGAGTAGTCTGAAGATAAGCCATGGCACTAACAAAAATAATAGATAGCGAAGTTTCTTCCTTAATTAATAGTGAAATCAAAAGGCAAGAATATGAGCTTCAGATGATTGCTTCTGAAAACTATGCTAGCGAAGCTGTAATGGAAGTTATGGGCTCAGTCCTTACTAATAAATATGCTGAGGGATATCCAGGTAAAAGATATTATGGTGGATGTCAATTTGTTGATGTTGCAGAACAGTTAGCAATTGACAGGGCAAAAAAGCTTTTTGGGGCTGAAGCTGTCAATGTACAACCTCACTCGGGTGCTCAAGCTAATATGGCTGTATTTTTAGGCTTTCTTGAACCCGGTGATACGGTGCTAGGTATGAGCTTGGACCATGGTGGACACCTTTCTCATGGCTCAAAGGTCAATTTTTCTGGGAGAGTCTATAACTCTATTTCATATGGAGTAAATAAAGATACTTTCTTGATTGATTATGACGAGCTTGAAGACTTAGCTCTTAAGAATAAGCCTAAGTTAATTATCGCTGGTTGGAGTTCTTACCCCAGAGATTTAGATTATAAGAGATTTAGAGAAATAGCTGATAAGTCAGGTTCTTTACTCTTGGCAGACATAGCTCATCCGTCAGGGCTAATTGCCGCAGGCCTATATTCTAATCCAATTCCATTTTGTGATTTTGTTACTACAACAACCCATAAAACCTTAAGGGGCCCTAGGGGTGGGATGATAATGACAAAAGAGGAGCACTCAAAGATAATAAATAGTCGCGTCTTTCCTGGTACACAAGGAGGTCCATTAATGAATACTATTGCTGCTAAAGCAGTTGCTTTTAATGAGGCACTAACTGATTCATTTAAAGACTATCAAAAACAAGTGTTAGTTAATTCTAGGTTGTTAGCAAGTATATTGATAGATAAGGGCTTCGATTGTATTACCGGCGGAACAGACACTCACCTAGTTCTTCTTGACCTCAGAGGCTCTGGAGTTACAGGAAAGGAAGGAGAGGAAGCTCTTGCCTCTGCAGGAATCACAACCAATAAAAATGCTATTCCATTTGATCCATTACCACCTTCTGTTGCGTCAGGAATAAGGATTGGTACTCCTGGTATTACAACTCGTGGAATGAAAGAGGATGAGATTGGTCAGATTGCTGAATTAATATCCAAAGTTCTATCAGATTGCAATAATGAAGGTCTCTTATCTTCATGTAAGAAAGAAGTTAATGATTTATGTTCAAGGTTCCCTATTTATCCTAATTTATTATAGTTTTATATTCAATTTTAGTTAATTTTTATGATAGAATCAGTTCATGACTTATCAAGAATCTGGATGTTGTACCATTGAGAATACTAAAGTTATAGATTCAAGGCAGGGATCTGATTCTAGGTCTATAAGAAGAAGAAGAGAGTGTGCAACTTGCTCCAGAAGATTCACTACTTACGAAAGAGTAGAGGACTACGAATTAGTTGTTCTTAAAAAGGACGGGACTATACAAGAATTTAATAAAACAAAGATAATTGAGGGTATGTTTAGTGCTTGCCAAAAAAGAAATATTTCCATGAAGCAGATTGAAGATGTTGTTCAACTAATTGAAAAGGAATTGATAGAGTCTTCAAGAAGAGAAGTTAAATCTAGCGAGATTGGAGATCTTGTTATAAGGCATCTTTATGAGATTGACAAAGTAGCCTATATTAGATTTGCCTCAGTTTATAGATCTTTTAATAACTTAGAAGAATTCTCGTCCGAATTGGATTCTTTAATAAAGAAAAGTTAAATGATTATTGATTCACATGCTCATTTATATACTTATGAAAATATAGACGAAATTATTTCAGAGGCAAAAGAGTCTAAAGTTGAGGCTATTGTTTCGATTTCTACCGATTTGGAGTCCTCCGAGCTGAACGTCGGAATTTCTGAAACATATGACAATGTTTTTTGCTCCGTCGGAGTTCACCCGTGCGATATAATAAAACATAAAATATTAGATTTAGATAAAATAGAAAAACTTTCCAGAAGCATTAAAAATAAGGCAATTGGTGAGATTGGTTTGGACTTTTTCTATTCTAGCAACGATAAGAAAGATCAATTTGAGTTCTTTGACTATCAAATAGATATTGCAGAGAGAGTAGGCCTACCTTTTGTTGTACATGCCCGTGATTCGTACCCAGAGCTTGTTGATTATTTGAGTTCCAGAAAAATAAAATCAGATTTCGTTGTTCATTGTTATACCGGAGATAAGACAATTGCAAAAAAGCTTCTAGACTTGGGTTCCTACATATCTTTTACCGGAATTGTTACATTTAAAAAAGCTAGCGAACTTAGGGATGTTGCCGAATATATTCCAAATAATAAGATGATGATAGAAACTGATTCGCCATACTTGTCTCCTCATCCGAATAGAGGTAAAACCAACTATCCAAAAAACTTAATTTATATTGCAGAATGTATTTCTAAAGTAAAGAAAATGGACTTAGAAATTTTTTGTAGTTATTTGAAGAGGAATACAGTTAAATTCTATAAACTATGAGAAAACCTAACGTAGGAATTACTATTGGTGATTTTAATGGTATTGGACCTGAAGTTGCACTCAAGTCTTTGCAAAACAAAGATATTTTGGAAAGGTGCAATCCTTACCTGATTGCAAGTAGGAAGGTTACTGATTTGTTAAATATCCAAATTGATAAAAGAATCCAAGTTCTTGAACCTAATTGTGAAGTTAGACTTACGGAAGGGAGGCCAACAGTTTACTCAGGTAGGGCATCCTTAGAATACATATCCCTAGGAATTGATCTTGCTAAAAGGAACGACATAGATTGCTTAGTTACTGCTCCTATAAGCAAGACAGCAATCTCATTAGCTGGTTCAAAGTTTAAAGGCCACACCGACCTGCTCCAAGATGCTTTTAAGAAAGAAGTAGTTGTTATGGCTTTCTTCTCAGAATATTTTAATGTCTCTCTTGCTACAATTCATATCCCAGTCAATAAGGTTTCCAAATCAATAAGTAAAGAATTGATAATTCAGCAGATTGATATAATTAACAATTTTTTAAAAAACTATCTTAAGAAGAAGACCCCGAATATCGGGATTTGTGGTTTAAATCCTCATGCTTCTGAAGATGGAAATATTGGAACTGAAGACTTGAGCATTATTGCTCCTGCATTAAAGGTCTTAAAGAAGAAAGGAATAGCTATCAATGGACCATATCCTGCAGATACTATATTTGTTGAGAGCAATAGAAAAGAGTTTGATATGATTCATGCCATTTATCACGATCAAGGACTAATTCCGTTTAAGATGGTTGCGTTTGATAAAGGAGTAAACGTTACATTAAATCTTCCTTTCATCAGAACCTCGCCAGATCATGGGACTGCTTACGATATTGCTTGGAAAAATATGGCGAGTTCCACAAGCATGGAAGAGGCTATATTGTTAGCCATAAAATTTTATAATTCGTCTACTTTATAAGAATACTTTTCTAGGCTTTCCCGCAGATTCTTGTTCACCAATAATTCCTTCTCTTTCCATCATCTCAACGATGTTTGCAGCCCTGTTGTAACCAATTTTGAGTCTTCTTTGTATCATTGAGATTGACGCAAGCTTGGTCTGTTTCACTATATCTAAAGCTTCCTCATAAAGAGCATCTTTTTCATAAGTAATAGCTGATTGAGACTCTTCTTCTTCCTCATATGCTTTTGTTATATCAGAATTGTAATTAGGGGGTGCCTGTTCTTTAAGATAGCTTGATATATTCTCTCTCTCTTTGTCAGATATTATAGAACCCTGAATTCTTATTAAATTATTTGGAGGCTGAAGTAGCAACATGTCACCTTTTCCTAGTAGTTCTTCTGCTCCAGAAGCGTCAAGAATAATCCTAGAATCTACTTTTGATGAAACAGCAAAAGATATCCTAGCGGGAAAGTTTGCTTTAATAAGACCTGCAACAACATCTGCAGATGGTCTTTGACTAGCAACTATAAGATGAATTCCTGCTGCTCTAGCCATTTGAGATAAACGCGTAATGGACTCTTTGATTTCATTTGGAGCAACAAACATTAAGTCAGCTAGCTCATCAATTATAATTACTATAAAAGGAAGGCTCTCAGTTGAAGAGTCAATTTTCCTATTGTAAGAATCAATATCTCTTACGCCCACATCTGATAATAGCTTGTATCTAGTCTCCATTTCTTTTACTGCCCATTTTAATGCCGCAGAAGCTTTCTTAGGATCTGTTACTACAGGATGAAGTAAGTGAGGTATCTCTTCGTATCCTGATAATTCCAGCATCTTTGGGTCGATCATTATAAATTTTAGCTCTCTTGGCGTAGCCTTATAAAGCATGCTTGTAATTATGCTATGGAGAAAGACACTTTTACCAGACCCAGTAGTTCCTGCAATCATTAGGTGTGGAGCAGTTTTAAGGTCTGTAAAAAGTGGTATTCCGGAAATATCTTTTCCAAGCGATAAATTTATAGGACTAGAACTCTTTTTAAATTGATCTTTAGATAAAAGCTCTTTTAGGTACACGATTTCTCTTAAGTCATTTGGAACCTCAATTCCTATAACATCTTTGCCGGGGATAGGTGCAATTATTCTAATCCTTGTTGCTTTTAAAGCCATAGCGAGATCGTCTGATAAAGAAGATATTTTATTTATCTTAGTACCTGCTTCAGGCCTGTATTCGTATAGTGTAATTACGGGTCCAGGTTTTATCTCTGTTATTTGACCATTAATTCCAAAATTTAAAAGTTTTTCTTCAATCTTCTTCGCTTTTTCTAAGGCCTTTTCTTTGTCATAGCTTATAGGCTGTTCTTTGGGTTCATCCAGCAGGTTTAGACTAGGAAGAGTAAAATTATTGAATTTCTTACTATCTTTGCTTGTTAAATTCTTGGGCTTTATAATTTCTTGATCATCAGGATTTGATTTAATTTCAATAATCGGATCTTTCTTCAAATCGTTCTCAACATTAATTTTAATTTTATTCTTTGAATCGTTGTCAAATTTAATTTGAGCATCATTATTTTTGGAGGGATTTGGAACGAATTTTCTTATATACTTGATGATATTATTAAGAAGCCCTGAAATTGGACCTTTATTTAGCTGCTGTATTGAAAAGAAAAGAATAAATATGTAAAACAAGCTCGTTCCGAGATAGCCAGTGATTTGTTTAACCAAGAAAGCTGTAATTTTACTAGGTATAAATCCGATAAATTTATATTCTGCGATTGAGAACAGTTCTTTAAATATTTTAAACAAACCCCCGGTGGCGATGGTAATCAGTAAGACAAAGAAGATTTTTTTTGAAACTTCTTTGTTCTCACTACTTGTTAGAAATTTTGCTGATGCTATAAAGCCAGATATTGAAACAATTAAACCTGGTGTTCCAAAATAGTAGTAGAATTTATCTGCGATTAAGAATCCGAAGTTACCAATTAACGAGCCAGTATTAGAAAGCTCTAAAAGATTGACAATAATTCCAAGGGTCAATATGAGTGAAACTAGTATTCCTAAGAGAGCGAAGAAATATTTAAAGAAAATTTTAATAAGATTTAAAAATTTTTCCTTTGATTTAAACATTTAGACTCATTTATGAAAATAGCGAAGTGTTAAAAATAAGTCAACCTTTAATTTTGGAATTAGTAAATTTAGGAGTTAGAATTAATATAATTTTATGTACAAGCTAATAAAGCCGCTGATATTTAGTCTTAATCCAGAACTTGCACATAATATTGGAGTGCTATTTATTAAAAGAGGCATCTTGAGCCTCTTTGATAGTAGTCCTGATGAGGAATTGGCAGTAAGAGTTGCTAATATAGATTTTCCATCACCTATAGGATTAGCTGCTGGCTTTGATAAAAATGCTGAGATCTTCCATGAAATATTTAAAATTGGATTTGGATTTGTTGAAGCTGGGACTGTTACACCTAAGCCTCAATATGGAAATCCAAAGCCTAGAATATTTAGACTCAAGGAAGACCTTGCACTAATAAATAGACTAGGATTTAATAATGTTGGCCTGGATGAGTTTGTTTCGAATATAGTGACGAATAAGTCAGTTAATAATTCACAAAAGATTGGTGCCAATCTTGGACCTAATAAAGACTCTGTTGATAGAATAGGCGACTATTTGGAAGGCATAAGAAGAGTTAGTAAAGTTGTTGACTATATTACCATCAATGTATCTTCTCCCAACACAGAAAATCTAAGGGATTTTGAAAACTCTAATATAGCTGAGCTTTTAAAAGAAATTGAAAATAACAGAGTTGACGATACTCCAATCTTTATTAAGATTTCACCAGACGTAGAAAATAAGCAAATTTCTTCTGTAATAGAGGCAACGATTAAACATAAAATGAACGGCTTGATAGTAAGTAATACATCTAAAGATAGAAAGTTCAGATTAAAATCTAAGAATATACCTAAGGATGGTGGTCTCTCTGGTTCACCAATACTTAGTCTTTCAAATGAGAAGCTATCTTTCGCATATAGTATTGCAAAGAGTTCCATTCCAATTATTGGAGTTGGGGGCGTATCTTCGGGAGCCGATGCTTATAAAAAAATTAAACTTGGAGCAAGCCTAGTCCAGCTTTATACATCGCTTATTTACGAAGGACCATTCCTAATTTCTAAGATTAATAATGATTTAATAGAATTAATGAAGTTAGATGGGGTGAGCAGTCTCTCTGAAGTGGTAGGAACTACAAGGCTAAGATCCTAAATAAGGCTTTCTCCATTATCAACTTTAAAGCTCTCACCGTTAATAAACTTAGATTCAATAAGTAGATGGGCTGTATTTACAATATCGTTTATTGCATTTTTGGAATTATATGAATTATTGTAAAGATTCTTTGATGAGTTAATTGGCTTTAAGATTTTCCCGGGAGCTATGGAGTTTACTTGAACGTAGGGCGAAAGTTCCAGGGACATAACCTTTGTCATAGTCTCAAGCCCACCCTTGGATATGCAATAATGACTATAGTCCTTCCATGTCTTGGAGACACCGATTGAATCAGTAAAGTTAATTATCTTCCCATTCTTCCTTTTAATCATTTTAGAGGATATAAATTTAGATAAAAGGAATGGTGCTTTTAAGTTCACATCTATCATTTCATCTAAATCTTTATTAGATATCTTGTTGAGCTTTTTTGCCTTAAAGATGGATGCATTATTAATTAAGACATCAATTCTTCCATATAATTTCTCTGCCTTAAGTACAAAGCTTTCAATATTTGAAGTCTCTAGTAAGTTAAATTTAATTGGCTTGGCAGAGCCCCCATCTTTACTTATTCTCTTAATCAGAGCTTCAACTTCTTTATGTAACTCATTGTAATGTAAAATGAATTTATAACTTTTAACAATCTTGCTGAGTCCAAGGACAAGTTCCTTACCAATCCTTTTTCCAGACCCTGTTATAAGAATAATTTTTTTTTTGTTCTTCATGTCGTTTCAATTTTTATTTCTTGCAACTCCCAATCTTTTGTATTTAATATGTAGCCTTTTAATTCGTTAAACTTGGCATTCATTATTGAATATATTAAATATATAGTGTCTGGCTGTGCATATAAGTTGTCTGTTGGAGAAGCATATGATTTGTGATCGGGATGAGAGTGATAAATCCCAATAATCCTTAGACCTTTATCTTTTGCGACAACCTCTGCATGCTCGTACTCCCCTTCTTTCATTTCAAACCTTATTTCAGGCGTCTCTTTATTTATATTCTCACATACTAGAATTTCTTTTATATCAAATTCATTATCCATTCCGTCGGATTCTTTTTCCCCATATCTTATTTCACCAAGCAAAAAACCACAAACCTCATATGGGAATCCTTTTTCTGATATATCTACAAGTTGATTATTCGTTTCTAATGAAATCTTTACCACCAGACACCTCCACTTAGATATCTGTATCCTCCGTCGGGTACAACGCATACAATGTTAGCGGCGTCTGTTTCTTTAAGGATTTCTAAAGCTGACAAAACTACAGCTCCGCCTGAATGTCCAACAAACATACCCTCAAGTTGCATTAATTTCTCCATAATTAGATAAGATTCCTCGGTGTTAGCGTTATATAATATATCAAGCTCTTGTTCATTGTATATGCCTGGTATGATTGATGAAGGAATATGTTTTAGACCCTCTAGTCCATGCAATGGCTCGTCGGGTTGCACGCCAACTATTTTTATTTCTTTATTCATCGATTTTAAATATCTTCCGGTACCCATAACAGTGCCACTGGTTCCGATTCCGCTAATTAGATGTGTTATCTTACCTTTCGTTTGTTCCCAGATCTCGGGTCCTGTTGTTGTATAATGAGCTAAAGGATTAGCTGTATTATTATATTGGTCAGGCATGAAATATCTATCTGGAAATTCTTTTGCAAGCTTTCTTGCTTCCAGAATTGCTCCATCAGAACCTTCAAGGGGGCTTGAATATATTATCTTTGCGCCATAGGCTTCTAGTGTTTTTTTTCTTTCGATATTTATATTTTCTGGTGTAACGAGTTCTACTTTGAACCCAAGAGCAGAGCCAATCATAGCGTACGCGATTGCAGTATTTCCAGACGAAGAGTCCATTATAGTTTTTTCTTTTGTAAGCCTACCACTTCTTATTCCATCGTTTATCATAAATAATGCCGCTCTGTCTTTAATGGAGCCACCAGGGTTAAACCACTCTGCTTTGACGAAGATGCTCTTGTCAGTTGATAATCCAGCGAATTTATTTAGCTGGATTAAAGGGGTGTTCCCAATTAAATCTATTATTGAGTCAGTCCTATGTAAAGGGTTTAAACCTAAGCTCATCGTATTAATTTAACATAAAAAGAAATTAGATTTGTAGAATTAATTAACTTAGTTGTTTGATTATAGATTGAAAAATCTTTTTCCCATCAAGTCCACCAAGTAGGTTCTCGGAAACTCTTTCCGGGTGCGGCATTAAACCTAAAACGTTTCCTTTCTTATTACGTATTCCAGCAATATTCATTATAGACCCATTCGGATTAGAATCAATGTCGCACAATCCTTTAGAGTTTACATACTGAAAGATAATTTGGTTAAATTTCTTGACCTCACTAACTTCAGATTTATTTAAGAAAAAATTTCCTTCCGCATGTGCTATAGGAATTTTTAATATTTCATTGTGAGAATATTCAGAGGTAAAAATAGAATTGCTATTAGTTACTTTGAGATTGACATCTTTGCAGATGAAGTTTAAAGATTTATTCCTCAGAAGGACGCCTGGTAAAAGTTTCAATTCAGTTAGGATTTGGAAACCATTACAAATTCCAATTACAACACCCCCATTATGAGCAAAATCTTTTATTTTTGAACTAATATTGCTTTGTGCAGCAATTGCGCCAGTTCTTAGATAGTCTCCATAAGAGAAACCTCCAGGGACGATTATGCAATCAAGATTCTTTAATGATTTTGAATCATGCCAAATATATGAGCAATTTTGTTTTAAAATATGTTTAACAACATAGAAACAGTCTTGTTCACAATTTGATCCAGGAAACTGTATTACTCCGAAATTAATTTTTCTCATTTTCTATTTTTATTTTATATTTTTCAATTATTTCGTTTACAAGAAATTTCTCACATAAGTCATTTACCGTATTTCTGCAACTTGTTTTGTTTTTTGATTCTAATGTGAACTCTATTCTCTTGCCGACGCGAAAATTAGCTGCCAAATATTTTGAGTTATTTTTTAATGTTAGCTCTATAGCCTCACCTTGTGGATCAAGAACGCTATCTATTGGCATAATCTCTATCGTTATATTAAACTTACTCATCTAACCTATTTAATTTGCCCTATGATTTTATTTAATTCTTCAAGGCTATTATATTCTATCTCTATTTTCCCATTTATCGAGTTTCCTTTTATTTTTATCTTAGAACCAAGCTTCGTTTCTAAGATTTTGATAATATTTTCAATATATATATCTTGCTTTTTTTCTTTCGAACCGACCTTCGTCTTGTGATCTCTTCCTAGTTTTTCTACTTGCCTAACACTTAAATCTTTATCAATTATAACTTTAGCAATCTTAATTAAGTCAGTATTTTCTGAGAATGAAAGCAAAGCTAAGCCATGCCCTCTCGTTAGCTTCTCTTCTACTATCAGCTTTTGTATCTCAACCGGTAGGTCTAATATTCTGAGAATATTAACAATCCTAGTTCTTTTCTTACCTGTGATAGACACTATTCTTTCTTGAGAGAAACTATATTTTTCAATCAATTCCTTAATAGCCAAAGCCTCCTCAATTGGATTCAAATCTTCTCTTTGAATATTCTCCATAATTGCTAATTCTAAGGTTTTTTCATTTGTTGCTTTTGCCACTATAATAGGAACTTTGGTCAGGCCAGCTAATTGAGCAGCTCTCCATCTACGTTCACCAGCAATAATTTCATACTTATTGTTTCCAACTTCTCTAACAGCAATCGGTTGAAGAATTCCGTTAACTTTTATGGATTCTGCTAAGTCATTTAGAGGTTCTTCATTAAAAGATTTCCTTGGTTGTTCTTTGTTGGGTGATATATCTACAAGGAAAGCTTCGGACTTACTTTTTTGCTCTTCCCTGTCTTTATTTATATAATTTGCATCATTCGATCTTATTAGAGAGCCCAGACCTTTACCTAGTGATTTTTTCAATAAAAGTTCCTCCATTTTTGGATATTATTTCTTTTGATAAATTTAGATAACTAATTGCTCCCAAGCATTCGCTATCATAATCAAAAATGCATTTTCCAAAACTAGGTGATTCAGCAAGTTTAACATTTTTAGGGATTAATGTTTTTAATACTTTTTCTTTAAAGAATTCTTTAACCTCAGAGGCTACAGTTTTACATATATTATTCCTCGAGTCATACATTGTTAAGAGAAGGCCTTCAATTTGAAGGGATGGGTTTAACCTGCTAATAATAAGCTCTATGGTTTTGTTTAATTGAGCTAGTCCTTCCATTGCAAAAAATTCACATTGTACAGGGATTAAAAGCGAATCTGCAGCAGTAAATGCATTAATAGTAAGAAGACTAAGAGAAGGTGGACAATCTATTAGAATGTAGTCGTAATCATTAAGTGAATTATTGGATAGAGCTTTTTTAAGAATCCATTCTCGATCTTGAATAGAATAAAGCTCTATGTCAGCGCCTGATAAGTCTCCTACAGATGGTGAGATTGTTATCTTTTTATTATTATTTAAGTTTATAGTTTTGAGAGTTTCATTTAAGTTAAGCTCGCCTAGTAAAACATTATATATAGACTGGTTAAGTAAAGATTTATTAATGCCTAAACCACTTGTAGAATTACCTTGAGGGTCCAGATCTATTATTAAGCTTTTCTTGCCAAGTAGACTTAAGCCAGAGGCTAGATTTATAACAGTGGTAGTTTTTCCTACTCCACCTTTTTGGTTAACTATTGCAATTGTTTTCGGCATTTAATCTATTATATATCTTAATTTTTACTTTATAAAAAAATATATTTCTTACTTCTTGACAATTAGCTTTATTAATATAGATTAATAGCTCCGGCATTATGCTGGAAGATGTTTGAAAATTTATTAGAAGATACGTGTGAGTTTTTTAAATATTGCATTTATATGTGATATCGAGTCAATAATATTAACAAATTTTTTTATATGAAGAGTTTGATCCTGGCTCAGAATGAACGTTGGCGGCACGCCTAACACATGCAAGTCGAGCGAAGAACTAGTTTACTAGTTACTGAGCGGCGAACGGGTGAGTAATACTTGGATAATCTGCCACTAGGATT
>JABILG010000003.1 GCA_018654605.1 bacterium | reverse complement strand
TCCCAGTCTAAAGAACCTGCAGTTTGATATTCAGTAACTCTTGTTTCAAAGAAATTCTTCTCTTTTGATAAATCAACAGATTGTGACATCCATGGAAAAGGATTGTCCGTTCCATAAACTTTAGGAAGCCCTATTCTCTCGAGCCTTCTATCTGCAATATGCTCAACATATTCACAAAACTGTTCAGGATTAATTCCGAGTAAACCATTAGGGATTGCGTCTAACGCGTATGTTTTTTCATGGTCAACAGCCTGGACGATTAAATCTGTTATCTTCTTTTGAAAATCGTCAGTCCATACGCCCTTATTTTCTTCTTTTATTGTATTGATTAAATCACACCCAAATGCTAGATGGATACTTTCGTCTCTCATTATATACTCAAACTGCTCTCCGATTCCGACCATCTTATTTTGTCTCTTAAGAGCAAGCATCATTGCAAATCCGGCATAAAAAAAGATTCCTTCCATTATAACGTAATATCCAACTATATCGTTAAGGAAAATCTTGATATCCTCTTCTGTTCTTAATTCAAAATTAGGATCCATAATTGATTTTGTAAGACCTACTACATAGTCATCTTTTTCCTTTATGGAAGGGATAGTTTCGTACATATTATATATATATTCGGGATCAAGACCTAAGGTATCACAGCAGTAAATAAAAGTATCAGTATGAACTGCTTCCTCATATGCCTGTCTTAGCAAATATTGTCTTGCTTCAGGATTAGTCACATGTTTGTAGACTGTTAAAACAATGTTGTTTGCTGTTAAAGATTCTGCTGTTGAAAAAAAACCTAAATTCCAAAGAATCATTCTCTTCTCGATATCAGATAGTACATCAGGAGATTTCCACTGCTCTACATCTTTTTGCATTGAAATCTCTTCAGGAGTCCAGTTGTTAGCAACACCGTCCTTATAGTGCTCCCTTGCCCACATATATGTCATCGGGAGAATCTTATTAGGATCTGTCTTTGAATCATTACTTAAAATAGTCATTATGCACTCCTTAAATTATATTATTGACAGGCTTCACAATCTGGATCCATTATACTGCATGCGCTAGCGACCTCTGACCCTGGTCTTTCTGACTGTGGTTCTTTATCCTGAGTTTCTTTATCAATGTCTTTGTATTCCCTTTTTTGAGTATAACCAAATTTATTAGCATCAAGTGTAGATTTTTCTATCTGTGTTGCAGCTAAAGTTCTAAGATAATAAGTTGTCTTAAGTCCCAGCTTCCACGCCGCTGTATAAATCTCACTTAACAGCTTGCCAGAAACACCTTGCATAAATATGTTATGAGATTGACTTTGGTCAATCCATTTGCCTCTAACCGAAGTATGCTTCAGTAAAGCAAGTGGGCTAATTCCAAATGCCTCTTTGTGCTTTTCTTTTAAGTCCTCAGGAATTTCGGCAATTTGGTCTAAATTTCCATCAAAATATTTTATTTTCTCTAACATATCTTTAGACCAAAGATTTATATCTTTTAAATCTTTAACTAAATATGAATTTACAACAGTAAACTCACCACTTATATTTGATTTAACATAAATATTTTTGTATATTGGCTCAATACATGGAAAACAACCAGCAATATTAGAAATCGTCGCAGTAGGAGCGATGGCCATCGTATTAGAGTTTCTCATTCCATGCTTTTTGACCTTTTCTTTTAACTCCTCCCAGTCCATTGAAGTTATCTTATTAACATCTATGTGGTCCCCTCTTTCTTCTTCTAAAATTGTCAATGTATCAAGAGGGAAAACGCCCCTATCCCACTTTGAGCCCTTAAATGTTTCGTACGAACCTCTCTCTTTTGCTAATTCGGAAGAAGATTCAATTGCATTATAAGAAACAAATTCCATCAATTGGTCTGAAAAATTAAGTGCTTTGGGAGATTCGAATGATAGGTTGCACTTAAAAAAGGCATCCTGAAGACCCATTACTCCCATACCTATTGGCCTATGTTTAAAGTTTGAGTTTTCTGCCTCAACTGTAGGATAAAAATTTAAATCAATAACATTATCGAGCATTCTGATTCCGGTTTTAACAGAATCTCTAAGTAAATCTTTATCCAACTTACCATTAACAATGTGTTTAGAAAGATTGATAGAACCTAAGTTACAGACTGCTGTCTCGTCTGCAGAGGTGTTCAATGTAATTTCAGTACATAAATTAGAGCTATGAACCACTCCAACGTGGTCTTGTGGTGATCTTACATTACACGCATCCTTAAAGGTTATCCAAGGATGCCCTGTTTCGAATATTCTGGTCAGCATCTTCTTCCATAAATCGGGGGCATGAATCTTCTTATGCTTTTTAATCTTCCCTTTTACCACTCCCTCTTCATATCCCAAGTATGCCTCTTCGAACTTGCTTCCGTATAGGTCATGAAGATCAGGTACCTCTTCTGGGGAGAACAAGGTCCAATCTTTCTTCTCAATGACCCTTTTCATAAATAAATCAGGAATCCAATTTGATGTATTCATATCATGGGTTCTTCTTCTATCGTCGCCCGTATTTCTTCTTAAATCTAAGAAATCTTCTATATCTAGGTGCCATGTCTCAAGATAAGCACATGTAGCGCCCCTTCTTTTTCCGCTTCTATTAATTGCTACAGTCACATCATTTGCAATTTTCAAGAACGGAACAACTCCTTGACTTTCAACGTTAGTACTTTTTATTTGAGAACCTGTCGCTCTGATATTAGTCCAATCATTTCCCAATCCTCCTGACCATTTAGACAGCTGTGCATTATCACCGACACACTTGAAAATGTGAGATAAGTCATCAGAAACAGTCGTTAAATAACAAGAACTAAGTTGAGGATGTGGCGTTCCTGAATGAAAGAGTGTTGGAGTAGATGAAACAAACTCCATTGAAGATAGCTTATTGTAAAACTCAAGCGCCCTTGAGTCTTTATTTTTTTCATTAATTGAGATCCCCATAGCAACTCTCATCCAAAATGACTGTGGAAGCTCAAACTTCCTACCTTCATGATTAAGCAGATATCTCTCGTACAATGTCTGAATCCCAATAAATTCAAAAAGCCCATCTCTTTCTATTTCAATTGAATTAGACAACTTTTCCAAATCAAACTCTAAGAGCTTATCACTAAGATATCCCTTCTTCACTCCAAGTCTTATTCCATCAATAAATGATTCTCTGTATTGACCCTCTAGGGAATCTTCTGTTATAGAAATTTCCATCCCCTCTTTATAAAGTCTTTGCAAAAAGAGGGCCGCTGAAACCTTACTATAATCTGGGTCTCTCTCAATAAATGCGGTTGATGCCAAAATCAACGCTCTCTCTAAGTCTTGCGTTGTCGCCCCATCGAATATATTCCTAGTCAATTCTTTAACTATTGAATCAACCGAAGTTGTATCCGGATATTTTTCACAAGCCCTTGAAACTGTTTTTCTAATCTTTTGTGGGTTAAAGAGGACATTTACTCCATCCTTTTTTCTAATCTTGAGCTTACCTAACTCAGCTTTTTGAGATATTTTTTCTTTTTGCTTTTCTCTTTCTTTAGATCTTTCTGACCTATATATGATGTATCTTCGAGCTACAGTAAATAAATCAGCCCTAATAAGGTGTTTCTCAACTATATCCTGAATATTTTCAACATTAGGATAGAACTCTAAGAATCTTGATTGAATTTCTTCTTCAATATTATCTACTATCTCACTTAAGTTTGCCTCAGAGTTTTCACTTTCATTGCCCGCGTTAATTGCCGCATTTATTGCGTTTAAAATTCTGGCTGAATCAAATTTAACTAATTCTCCTGACCTTTTGACAACTAATAACTGTTCGATTTGATTCATCTGTAGTCTCCCTTCGTTAAGTGAATTTTTAGAGGCAAGGAAAAGCTTAACGGGGTGCAAAAGGGGAATTTAAACTTAATCCTTGCCCCGGTTAGTCCATAATCACTCTAAAACCTATCCAACCTTTTAGTACACAATTAACTATATATTGTGATTATAAATTCATTAAACCACTATATGTGGTATGAGTCAAGCAAATCTTAAATCAATTTTTTATTTAGTTAAAAAATCAATAATTTAGAGGCTTTAGATTGAAAAGAGGTAATTATTATTTAGCTTTAGAAATTATTGCCGAGCCCAGATCACGGAATATGTACTTATGAAAAGGAAAAATCGAATACCAATACAGATACCCCCAAATACCCTTTGGCTCAAAGATTGCCGATATTACAAGGAAAGTTTTTGAATTATGAGGAATGGATTCAAGCTTAAGCCATGCTTCACCAGGTGATTTAAGTGTCATTTTAAGCAGGATTTTTCGGTTTTCTTCAAATTTTTCTATTCTCCAACAGTCCATAGAGTCGCCCACTTTAAGATTACTTCTATCACTATCTTCAATTTTATCTCCCCCTATAATACGATCAATAAGTTTACGAAGAGTCCACAAAAAATCCCATGCAAGCCATCCATCTTTCCCACCTAAAGACTTCAGCACATTAAATAATTTCTCTGGAGATGATGCAGTTTCAGTAATTCTAATCTCTTCAAAGCGTCCTCTTCTTTGGAACATCTGATACTCCGGATAAATATCTTGCTTGTTCCAAGATGTCTCAACATACTCGCTTTTAGTTTTCTCAAAAGCTGACTTGATAGAATCTTCAAAACATAAGAGTTTAATCTCAGGGAAAAGCTCTGAGGCCTTAGATGTATCACCAACTATATTGTTTACAATTCCTTTGACTATCGGTACTGCTAGTAAATTTGTTATTGGTGTCATTAACCCGATCCACCTAGCTGCAAGGCCTGGGGCTAATACTGGAACAGGTATAATAAATCTTTTTAAGCCTCTAAAGCTACAATAAGAAAGCATCATGTCTTTAAAAGTTATAGGTTGAGTTCCAATATCTAATTTTCTAATAGGTGTTTTATCGATTGCTAGTATTAAGTATTTAAGCACATCTCTAATGCTAATAGGTCTAACAAGATGATTAATCCATTTGGGTGCAACCATGATAGGTAGCTTTTCACATAAGTGCCTTAACATTTCATAGGAAGCCGATCCTGAGCCAATAATTGGACCAGCACAAAACTCAGTTGTCGGCAGGCTATCAGAAAGAATCTTGCCAACCTCAATCCTACTATTAAGATGGTCTGAGATTTGGGGACCATCTGGGGATATTCCTCCCAAATAAATAACATGCTTAATGTCCTTAAATAAAGTAACAAAATTCTCAGCCACAAGTCTGTCGAGGGCTATGTAGTCTTGAGAGTCAGACATAGAATGAATTAAACAATATGCTTGATCTACACCATCGGGCAATCTACTTAATGTCTCAGGTTTAGTTAAATCACCTTCAAAAACCTCAACCTGGGAATACCAAGATTTGTTTCTAATCTTTTCTTTATCCCTAACTAGCACTCTCACATTAAAATTGCTACTTAAAAGCCTGGGGATAAGCCTGCCTCCTATGTACCCTGTTGCTCCGGTTACAAGAATTCTGGCATTTTTGGTTGTTAATTTTATTGGATTATGAAATTCTTTCATACCATCTATGTTAACTAATTATTTGAAATAGCTAATTTTAGAATATAATTAAACTTAACATGAATCTTCTTAATAATTCATTTACCAATTATATGCTTTTGGATAACTATGTCTGGGAATGGATCTTAGCAATCTTAATAACTTTAACAATATATATCTTTTTAGTTTTCTTAAAGAAGGTAGCAGAGAAAAAGTTGAAGACATTTGCGGAGAAAACTTCTAGTAATTTGGATGATTATTTACTTGAGATGCTCTCTTCGATATCAAGAATTTTTATTTTCTTAAGTGCTATAAATATTGGTAGCAACATAATCACATTAAATGAAAACGTGAACAATGGTTTAGGTCACGCCTTTCTGCTCATACTTTTTTGGCAAACAACTAAATGGATTGTCTTGATTGCTAATATAATCTTTACTAAATACAAGAAGATTAAAGAAACAAATAATGATATGCATGGGGTAACTGCAATAAACGGCCTCACAGCGATATCCAAATTTATAATTTGGCTTATCTTTCTTATGTTAGCAATGGACAATTTAGGTGTAGATATAACTGCACTTGTTGCTGGTCTTGGCATAGGTGGTCTCGCAATTGCATTAGCTGCTCAGAGTATACTTGGTGACTTATTTGCTTCTCTTACGATTATGATAGATAAGCCAATAGCAATTGGTGATTACGTTGTGGTCGACAATTTCATGGGCAATGTAAAGGCAATTGGTATTAAAAGCACCAAACTAGAAAGCCTCACGGGCGAAGAGATTATTATATCGAATTCAGATCTATTAAATTCAAGGCTAAGAAATTATCATCAATCTAGAATGAAAAAGAGAAGAAGCACTATGAAAATAGGTGTGATATATGAAACCAATTTTAATGAATTAAAAAAAATCCAAGGGATATTAAGAGAAATCGTTAAATCAAACCCAAAAACAGAATATATACGTGCAATCTTCACAAACTTTGGAGACTTCTCACTTGATTTTGAGCTAACCTACAATGTTCTAAGTCCAGACTATGAAACTTTAACTGAAATAAATCATGAAATTAGACTCAAAATTTTTGAGACATTTGAAAAAGAAGGACTTAGATTTGCGTACCCAACAAGAACCGTCCATCTGGCCAAAGAAGACTAAAACAACCTATCTTTCCTTCTAAACATGTAAAAAATATAATTTGTTTTAAAAGTATATATATTTTATTATTTTTTATGGTTAAAAAACTATGGGGTGGGAGATTCAAAGATGCTACTAATGCTGATGCTGAAAACTTCACTTCGTCTATAGATGTAGATAAAGACTTATATAGTTTTGATATTTTGGGCTCTATTTCTCACGTCGAGATGCTTTCCAAGCAAAAGATTATTTCAAGAGGTGAGAAGAATAAAATCATAAAAGGTTTAAAAAAAATAAAGAGTGAGATAGAGCTGGATAAATTCAATTTTTCACACGAATTAGAAGATATACATATGAATATAGAAGACTCTCTTACCAAGAAAGTGGGGACAGCCGGCAAAAAAGTTCACACTGCTAGAAGTAGAAATGATCAAGTAGCGACTGATATTAAACTTTACATCAAGAGCATGGCTGAATCTCTAAAGCTAGATATTATAAAGCTTCAGAAGAGCATTATTAAAAAATCTGAAAAGAATATAGATATTATAATACCTTTCTATACTCACCTACAAAGAGCTCAACCCATATTAGCATCTCATTATTTATTAGCTTTTTTTGAAATGTTCCTAAGAGACACAGAAAGAATTAATCAAACTATCCAAAGGCTTAATCAAAATCCTCTTGGTGCTTGTGCTGGTAGCGGAACATCCTTTACAATAGATAGATTCTACACATCTAAAAAATTGGGTTTTAGAGAGCCAACAAGAAATAGCATTGACTCTGTAAGTGATAGAGACTATGTGATTGATACAATTTACTCATGTTCAATTATAATGATGCATCTCTCTAGATTCTGTGAAGATCTTATTGTTTGGAACAGCTCTGAATTTAACTTTATTAAAATAGGGGATGAATTTACAACAGGTTCAAGCATAATGCCACAAAAGAAAAATCCAGATATTTTAGAGTTAATAAGAGGAAAATGTAGCCTCGTTTATGGAGATTTAATATCTATCCTTACAAATCTAAAAGGTTTACCTTTAAGTTACAATAGAGACCTACAGGAAGATAAGATTCCACTCTTTTCTGCTTTAAAAACTTCAATTGACTGTGTTAAGATATTTACAAGGAATTTTGATTCAATAGAGTTTAATACTAAGCATATAATGTCGGGAATGAACTTGGGTTTTCTCACTGCAACAGATCTCGCCGACTACCTCGCCAAGAACGATATACCTTTTAGAAAAGCTCACCATATTACGGGGAACATTGTAGCTTACTGTGAGAAAAATAATAAAAATCTTAGCTCCTTAAGTCTTCTTGAGCTTCAGAAATTTTCTAAAGTTATAAAAAAGGATGTTTTTAATTTCATATCAATTGAAAATTCTGTTGCATCTAAGAAATCATATGGTGGAACATCAAAAGAGAATGTAAAAAAGATGGTTAATAAATACAAGAAGATTTTGTTAAAATCTAAGTAAAGAAGCTTTGAAAGTACCATTAACTTGAGCTTAAATTTTTTTTGTTTACAATATTTTTATGAGTATTTTAAAGAGTTTTAAGAATAAAGCTACAAAGCGAGACTACGAAATTAATATTTCATGTCCTGAATTCACATCCCTTTGTCCGGCAACAGGTCAACCAGATTTTGCAGAAATTAAAATACTATATATACCTAATGAAAAGTGTATAGAGCTAAAGTCTCTTAAGCTATATATTAATTCTTACAGGAACATAGGAGAGTTTCATGAACATGTAACAAATAAAATTCTAGATGATATTATCCTTGCTTGTAAACCTAAATATGCAAAAGTAATTGGGGATTTCAATGTAAGGGGAGGAATTAAGACAATTGTTGAAGCAGAGTATAAAAAGGGATTCCGAAAGAAAAAAAGTTAGCTATTTTATATTTGGTCTAATCTTCATAGTTCTATTAGTTTTATCTTTTTTTCCGGATACCTTTGCACCTTTTTCTCCCTCAGAATCAAACTATAATCAGCTACTCCAGAAACCCTCGAAATTAAACTTGTTCGGTACAGACGAACTTGGAAGAGATATTCTAAGCCGTATTATCTTTGGAACAAGAGTTTCACTTTCTGTTGCCATATTTACATCAGTTATATCCTTAGTTTTTGGAACAATTTATGGACTATTTTCAGGAATAAAGGGTGGAATAATAGATGAGATTTTAATGAAGATTGTTGATATCTTTTATTCTATCCCTGATCTCTTGTTAATTTCCATTTTCATCTTGCTATTTGGCAGAGGTACAACTGGAATTATACTAGCCCTATCTTTATTAAGCTGGATGAGGATTGCTAGAATAACTAGAGCAAATGTTATTGAGCTTAAAAATAGGCCATTCATACTAAGTGCCAAAGTAATGGGCTTTAGTGACGCTAGAATTGTTTTCAAAGAAATCCTTCCTAATATATTAGCTCCTATAGTTGTTACCTTTAGTTTCACTATTCCTTCCTCAATACTCGCCGAATCAACATTAAGTTTCTTAGGTCTAGGAATATCGCCTCCAGAAGTAAGTTGGGGGCTAATGGCAAACAATGGTTGGCAAGGCATCAGAAGCTTCCCTCATTTGATAGTCTTCCCATGTCTGGCTATCTTTATTTCCACAATTACATTTATAAAGATAGGAGAATTTATGAAGGAGAAAACAGAATGAGCATAAACACAATTATTCTTCTCTTTTTTGTTCTTACGAGCTCATCATTCTCTTATCAAAGATGTACTAAATTAAATAATAATCTTGCGAAATCTGAATGTTTAAAATCTAATAATCGAAGCAAAGAAGCTTTGAAAAATCTAAACAAATTCCAGAAATCTTTAATAAATCTTGAAAGTATTCAAGACTTTATAGATTTTAAAAAAATCCAACTCTTAACTAAATCAAGTGATATTATTATCAGTCTTGATAAGTTTAAGCTTAAATATCCTGAATCAAATCTAATCAAAAAAATCGAGCTTATAAAAGCAGAAGCTTTGCTTAATGAAAACTTAAATAAAAGTTTAATGGAAACACTTGGTAAAATAATAAAAAAATATAAACTATCAGCTAAAGATAGACTAATAATCAAATACTTAAAGGGTTCTAGTCTCTATAGGACTCAGGAATATAATAAATCTTTCAAAGCAATTAAACAGTTAGCAATCAACAACCCTCAATTCAAAGCAAAAAAAGTAAACGAGCTTCTTTATAAACTTAAAAATAATCACTCATATTTTCTTAGTAAAGATGAAAGAATCACACGACTCCATAATCTTTATGGCAAAAATATGTATTCAATTTTTATGAAAGAATATGATGATAAATTATCTGTCCTACTAAGAATAAAGAAGGCCTTAATAATGGTTAAATCAAAAGATAGCGAAAAGGGTCTGAAGATTTTAAAGAAAATAGCGGCAGGAGGATTTACTGATTCTGGATCACAATCAACCAATCTAGAGGCGATTGCTGAGTCTAAGTATAGAATAATATTATTAAAACTAAAAAGTTCAGATAATAATTCATTACTAGCAAAAGAACTGCAGTCTATTCTAAGTAATTATCCTAATTTTAGTAAAAACAATGCTGTAGGGTATTTATCAGCAAGACTCTTTACAATCGATAAAGAATACGAACAGGGAATAAAAGTATATAACTGGCTAATTAAAACAAAGTCTAAGGGCTATATTGATAAATCATTTTATGGCCTTGGTTTCTCAGAATATATGCTAGGCAACTATAAAGAAGCGATAGGATATTTTAGATCCCTAAAAGAGTCTGATGAATCTTACTATAGACAATTGGGGAGCTTTTGGACTGGTAAATCGTTATTAAAATTAGGAGATAAAACCTTAGCGTTAAAAGAGTATAAAGATCTAGCTAATAAATATAAGATTGGATATTACTCATATCTTGCATCAACAAAAATCAATATTAAGACCTCAAAGAATATTTTTAAAAAAATTCAATCAAATAACTATATTGGCGACATTACCCTCTTAAGGTACGCCAATCAATATAGTCCACTAAGAAAAGAAGTTGAAAACTATATAAGAAATAAGATTAATACATCAAATTATAATTCATATCTCTCTGCTTTAGATGATGCAGGTGAATTTAATTTATCCATAAAAATCTCATATAATTACAATTCTGACAACTACTACAAGTATCCAAGAGGATACAAGTCTATAGTGAACAAGTATTCTAAGAAATATGACGTGGATTCTAACTTAATTTTTGCACTTATAAGAGAAGAAAGTTTATTCAACCCACTTGCCAAGTCGTGGGTTGGAGCTAAGGGTTTAATGCAACTTATGGATAAAACTGCTGATTCATTAGATAAAGAGTTAAATATCAAATCAAACTTACTTAACCCTGATGATAATATCAATCTTGGCACTTACTATTTAATGAAACTAATGAATAGGTTCGACAATAATATTCCTAGTGTACTAGCCGCTTATAATGGGGGGCCTAACAATGTTGAGTTGTGGAGAAAAAGATTTGCGGGGGTTGATGATGACGAATTCGTTGAGAATATTCCATTTAAAGAGACACATGGGTACGTAAAGAGATTATTAAGGAGCTATCACTATTACAAAAATAACTACTAAGAAATTTGTGAGAAGTTCTTCAGGACCTTGAGTCCAACAGTACTACTCTTTTCAGGATGAAACTGTGTTGCATAAATATTATCAGAGCTAATTGAAGAAGAAAAATCATCACCATAGTTAGAAATAGAGTCTGTTATATGAGCATTAATATTAGACTTGAATGAGTGGACAAAATAGAACCAACTTTTATCTGGAATCCCTCTAAAAAGCCTGGAGTTCCCTTTAAATAGAACTTGATTCCAACCCATATGTGGGACTTTGAGTTTATTTGATTCAAACTCAATTTTGTCTATTGAGCCCTTAAAAAAAGAGAAC
The DNA here is from genome assembly GCA_018654605.1 of bacterium. Taxonomy (GTDB): domain Bacteria; phylum Desulfobacterota_D; class UBA1144; order UBA1144; family UBA1144; genus TMED58. The sequence goes on along the minus strand of JABILG010000003.1, from coordinate 67,540 downwards.
CCTATAGATCCTGGGCTTTCCTCACTGTTTTCAAACAAAATTTGAAGACCTAGACATATTCCAAGGAAAGGCTTTCCTTTCTTAATTGAACTTTTAATGGGTTCAATAATCTTTTTATCATCCAAATTTTTAATACAATCTCCAAAAGATCCAACACCAGGGAAGATAATAGAACTCGCATCTTCTATTACTTTTTTAGAATCAGTAATTTTGGAGTCTATAGACAATAAACTTAAGGCCTTTGAGACTGACCTTAAATTTCCAAAACCATAATCAATTATTGCAATCACTAGAGGTTGCCTTTAGTTGAAGGTACTAAATCAGATCTTGGATCAATCGAAGTCGCTGAATCAAGTGATCTCGCCACGGACTTAAATATCGACTCAATAATATGATGATTATTTGCACCATATTTTAATTCAATATGAATATTAGCCCTAATGTTACTTGTAAAGGATTGAAAGAACTCTTTCGTAAGCTCAACATCAAATTCACCAACTTTAGAAGCAGGTAGCTCGACGTTAAAGACAAAGAAAGGTCTATTGCACAAATCAACCACTGATGAAGAAAGAGTCTCATCAAAAGGTATAGAACTTGATCCATATCTTTGTATTGACTTCTTGTCACCAAGAGCCTGATCAAAAGCTTGTCCTAAGGTGATTCCGACATCCTCTACAGTATGATGAAAATCTATTTCCGTATCACCATCAGCCTCAATTTTTAAATCGAAGTAGCCATGCTTTGATAATTGCTCAAGCATATGATTAAAAAAAGGAATACCAGTATTAATCGAATACTTCCCAGTACCATCAAGATTCAGCTCAACCGAAACCTTGACTTCACTAGTTTTTCTTTTAACTTTTGCTACTCTGTCCATCATTTGATGTTAAACCAAAAAATATTATTATTCAATTTAGTCTTCATAATCATGTTCATCTTGAATTTCACCTAATATTTCTTCAAATATATCTTCTAAGGTTACTAAACCTATCGCTTTTTGAGGGGTCCCGACTATTGCCATGTGTGATCTTGCATTTTTCATTTCATCTAATAATGATGAAACAAGCAAATCTTCATCTACAAAAAAACATTTATCTAAGAACGAATTAATATTTTTGTCATCATCTTCATCCAACAAATAGCATGCGTGCACAGTCCCTTTAATTTGGGATTTGTTTAAATCGAATACGGGGAACCTTGAATAGCCTGTTTTTGCAACCAACTCTTTGATATCTTGAACTTTTTTGCTAAAAGATACTAGCACGGTTTGATCGATTGGAATCATAATATCTTTGACTGTTACCTTATCAAACAACAAAATTTTATTTAAAATCTTATCCCTAAACTGCTGTGAAGAATTTTCAAGAGCTGACTGGGTTTCCAACTCATGCATCAACTCTTCTCTAGTAATAAGCTTATTCTTGGTTCCAATTATATTCACAATAAAATCTGTTAAGAATTCTATTAGAAACAAGAGGGGTTTAAACAAAACTCTGAAGAATTTCGAGAAATATATTGTCTTTAATACAAAAAAATTGCTTTGTCTTTGAAATATCGACTTTGGAACAACTTGTCCAAAGATAACTATAAGCGGCGTTAATATTAGGACTGACCCTAGGTGCGGATCAAATTGAGGATAAGCTCTCTCTATAAAGGATGAAACCAGAACAGTATTGATTACAATACATAGATTCTCGCCTACTAAACTAGTTGCAACATATTCTTCAATTTTACTTATAGATCCCATTACAAGTTGAGCAGAGCTGTCACCTGCATCAGCTTTTGATTTAATTGTTCCTTTGTCGCATGACAATAAAGAAATCTCAGAACCTGCAAAAATAGCCTGGATACATAATAAAATTAAAGTAATTATTGGAAGAGTATATATATTAATTTTCAACCCTCTCGACTTTGATTTTAGTTATTCTATTATTTTCTATTTTAAGTACTGTTAGTTTAATATTGCCTCTTATTATACTCTCACCTTTCATAGGCAGTCTTCCGATATTAGTGAAAATAAAACCACCGACAGTTTCAATATCTAAATCTTCAGGAAGAAAGGAGCGCTCAATCTCATAACCTAAAGATTTAAGACCGCCTGGTCTCAAGGCGGCATATAGGCAAGATGAATTAAAATCATTGATTCTTAGTCCACCACTAACTTCAAGAATATTATTAATATAGTTCATATTGCTGCTATCAAGTTGTTTTTCATATTCAATTTGACCAAAAATTTCTTTTAATATATCTTCTAAAGTGACAACGCCTTCTAATCTTCCATATTCATCTAGAACTATAGCTATATGAATCTTCTTCACCTGAAATTCCTGAAGTAATTCAAGAACATTTTTTTTGTCTGGCACGAAATAAGGCTCATGTAATATTGAAGCAATATCATCCATCTTATGATTAAGTAAATCTTTAGAGTGGAGAATCCCGATTACATTATCACTGTCCCCCTTATATATTGGAATCCTTGATAATCTTCTCTTCTGTATTTCGACTAATGCTAAGCTCTTACTGATATTATAAGGGAGAGTTAAAAGATCAGGTTCAGGTGTTAATATTTTAATTAAGTTAATTTTTTGAAGATTTAATAAATTATCTATAATCTTACTTTCACTTCTTTTAACGGAACCTTCATCTTCACCAATGTCAATAAGACTTGTAACCTTAGAATCACTATCGTGGATATTCTCAGATTCAACAACTAGAGGACTTGTAAGATTTATCAGATACCTTGAAAGAGAATTAAAAACAAAAGTAACTGGAAACATTATTTTATTGATATAATAAATAATAGGTGCAATAGCTATAGAAAGTCTTCTAGAAAATTTTACACCAATAGTCTTAGGGATAATTTCGCAAAAGACCAAGATTAATATGGAAGTAACAAATATAGCAATTACGGATATTAGCTGATTAGATAATCTTCCATCTAAAGAATTGTGTAATTTTGAAGAAATTAAACTAGCAATAGAGACATTAATTATTTCATCTAAAAGTAAAATCGTAGCGATAATTGTTCCAGGATTATTCAGAAAAGTTTCCAGAAGTTTTCCAGATGAAGATTTCTTTTTTATTAAGTTAATTTGGTACCTTTGAAGTGAAAAGATAGAGCTCTCTGTTATAGAAAAAAAAGCCGAAAGAAGTACTAGTAGAGATATTACTAAGAAAAACACATACTGGTCACTCATTAAAATCTGTGGACAAATCCTTGGGATTTTAAACTAATAGCCCTACCTCCCCTAATCAAGGATAGATTTGCTGTTGAATCAACAAATCCTATCCTAAATACTTTGAAATTATTTTTTTTACACAAATCTTCGAAATGCTTAGCTCTTGTCTTTTTTATAGTAAACAACAATTCATAATCATCGCCGCCACTCAAAACACTTTTCATTAATTTACTTGTGCTCACTGGAGACGAGATACAATCTGTTTTAGGTATATCCTCCCATATTAGTGTAGCTCCTCTACCTGAAGAAATTGGGCCTAAAAGCCTTCTTAAATCTAAAGATAGTCCATCTGTGATATCAATCATTGAGGTTAGAAATTTTAACTGGCCCAAGAATAGTCCTAATTTAACCCTCGCACGTGGAGATTTATACTTGGATATAATTAATTTTTCTTTAAAAGTAAATCTCTTTTTTTTCCTAAGTAAATCTAAGCCTAAGGATCCATCACCAATTTTCCCTGTTACATAAATTAAATCGCCAACTCTACTTGCTTTCCTTTCTTTAAATCTATCATTTAAAACTTCACCAAAAACACCTATATCTAGCATGAGAGATTCGGACATAGAAACATTGCCACCAACAAGATCTACACTATAATAGTTGCATCCATTCTTAAAACCGTTGAATAACTTATTTATAAAAGCTTTTGAAGTTCTTTTTGGTAAAAAAAGTGAGTTAGAGAAGAACTTAGGTTTTGCACCCATTGCACATAAGTCGCTTAAAGCTACAGATAACGCCCTAAATGCTAACTGTTCAGGGGTTAGATATTTAAGGTCAAAATGAATACCCTCGACTTGTGAATCACAAGAAAAAACAATCTTATCAGATTTAATCTTAAATACTGCTGCATCGTCACCTATTCCAGTTGGAAATATAGTGGACTTTAAAGGAAACTTTTTTTTAACTAATTCTTCAATATAAGATTCATCAAGCATTTTGGAATGTTAGAAAATGATAAATCAATTTTAAAGTTATTCAAATAGTTAATTTATATACAAAGCTAGCTTTCGAAAAAGCTCATCTATAAATTCTTTTTTAGAGTTAAATCCCATTAAACCAAATCTCCATATCTGACCCTTAGTTGGGCCTAAACCACCACCAATCTCAATATCATGATTAATTAACATCTTTGATCTTAACTCTTTGTCATTCATTCCTTTTGGGATAATAACGGATTTCAGAACAGGAAGAGCTTTAAATTTTTCTTCATCTACAAAAGACTTGAGTCCAACTTGTTTTAATAAAGTCATGAAATATTCACTATTGGATTTATGTCTTTCGAATCTTTTTTCCAATCCTTCTTGCAGGCAAATAGAAAGTCCCTCATTTAAAGCAAAAAGCATATTGACAGGTGCTGTGTGATGATAGACTCTCTCCTCGCCCCAATAGTTAATCAGCATTTTTAAATCAAAATACCATGAACTATTTAAATTCTTTCTATTCTTAACCTTTAAGAGTGCTTTCTCATTAAATGTTATTGGAGCTAGTCCAGGTGGAACACTAAGACATTTCTGACTACCTGAGAAACAAGAATCGATTCCCCACTCATCTACTTCTAAATTTACTCCAGTTAAGGAAGTTACGGCATCCACCAAAAAAATTATATCAGTACTCTTTAGATACTTTCCTATTAAGTCAATTTCCTGAAGTACTCCGGTAGAAGTTTCGGCATGAACAACGCTAACTAATTTCAAATTAGGCATAGATTTAATCTTTTCTATAACTAAAGATTGTTCAAAAGACTCTCCCCATTTAGTAGACATTACTGAGACCTTTGCTTTAAGCCTCTGGGCAAGATTCTCCATCCTATTTCCGAATTCCCCATTCTTTAGAACTAGGACCTCGTCTCCAGGCTCAATTAAATTTGTCATTGCCATCTCCATACCAGAACTACCTGTCCCGGATACAGCAAAGGTCACCTTGTTGTTTGTTTTAAACACTCTTCTTAAAGAAGAAGATATATTATCTAAAATTGAGAAAAAATCTGGGTCTAAATGACTCAAGGGCTCCCTTGATAAAGCAGACTTTATTCTTCTATCGATATTTGTAGGACCAGGTCCCATTAAAAGTTTACCATCAATTGTTTCTATATTATTTTTCATAATAGAATTATAATAAATTTTTATAACTGTTGGTATAATAATAATATGAAGACTCTATTCTTAGACTTTGATGAAGACAAAATTATTTCCTCGCTGCCAAAGAAACTTCCCTTGTTTCCACTTGATAACGTTGTCTTCTTTCCTAGCACTATCTTACCCCTTCATATATTTGAAGATAGATACAAACAAATGGTTCAAGATTCATCCATTAGCCATAACTTAATTTGTATGACATTACTAAATACAGAGATGGGTGATGAGGATTCTGAATCATTATCAACTACAGGTTGTATTGGTAGAATAATAAATAATGAAGAATCCGAAGATGGTAAAAAAAATATAATTCTTTACGGATTAAAAAGAATAGAAATTACTAAGGTACTATATGATAAGCCGTACAGAGAAGTTGAGATTAAAATAATAGAGACTACTTACTCTGATAACTCTGAAGCTTTTAAAAAAAGAATCATGGAATTAATTAACAAGTGGAACCTATTGCTAGATGGGTACACAGATGACTATAAAATAAAGATAGAAAATAGTTCCACCCTTTCAAAAATTACAGACTCTCTTTCCTCTTCCATGGTTGCAAAAGCTTCAGACAGACAATCACTCCTTGAGGAGCTTGACGAAAGAATAAGAGCTGAAAAGATTATCGCCGTATTAGAATCGAGGATAGAAATTCTATCCGGTAAGATTGAAACGCCCGATAGCAATTCAACTCTTATTAATTAAGAATTCTAACACTTCAGGATTAACTAATTCTTTATTTTCTTTCCAGAAGCCATGTCCACCTGGAAAAGATATAACCTGATTATTGCTAATAAACCTAGCCATTTCGCAAGACTTTTCTGGGGGTACGATTAAATCATTCTTACCATATATTATCAAAGTATCTGACTTAATCTGTGAGAGGTAGTAGTTATTGTCCAACTTACTTATTGCTTTACACTGATTTAAGTATCCTTTTATTTCCTCTTTTGAGTCACTAAACTTTGTTTTCTTATATTTTGAAAAATTCGCTTTAACATAATCTCTTGAATACCCCAGAAGCATTGCGTTAAACCAAATCTCCTTCATTCCTACTTTAGAAACTATTTTTTCAGATACATCGATTATCTCCTGGTTTATTCTGTCTCTAGAAGAGCATGTACATGCCAAAACAAGTTTCTTTACTTTTCTACTATATTTGGCAGCAAAGACTTGAGCTATCATGCCCCCCATAGACTTCCCAATAACATGTACCTTTTTTATTTTTAACTGCTGAAGGATCTCTAAGCAACTATCCGCATAAATTTCCATAGTTAAAGGTCTATCAATGTTACTGCTTTTACCAGAGCCAAGATTATCAAAAGCAATCATTGAGAAAGATTTCTTAAAGTATTCAAACTGATCGTCCCAGCTTGAAATAGTACTGCCAAGACCACCAATAAAGAAAATGTAAGGTTTTTTTGGTTGATGCTTTACAACATAATTAATTCTACCTAACTTTGTATTTAGGATATTCATCTTAAGCTCCTAAGGTAACTATCAATAATAAGGCAAGCTGCCAACATATCCTGAAAACTCTTTCTTTTCTTCCTTGAAACGTTCATCTTGATTAATATCTCATCAGCTTCTTTAGAGGTAAAATTTTCATTCCAATATTTAACCTCAACATCTATTAGATTCTTTAATTTTTTAGTAAAATTCTCTATATCTGTCTGAATTTTCAATCTTCCATCGTCTTTAATTGGCAAACCGACCAAAATTAACTCGGGGTTTCTTTCATTTATTATTGAAACAATCTCATTAAAATATTCTTCTTTACTATCATTGAAGACCAGCTTTATTGGGTGGCTAGCAATTCCTAGATCATCACTACCTGCAACACCAATTCTCTTTAATCCAAAATCAATTGCTAAAACGCCCATTTTTATAATCTATCATATAGTATAAAGGATATGACTAATAACTTTTTTTATATCATCACAGATACAGTCTTTAATATCCTTCATATTCTTGTCATATTTATCAATTGTTTTGGGTGGGCCTCCAAGAAGACTCTCAAATTAAATCTCTGGTTCTTACTTTTAACTATTTCTAGTTGGTCTATTTTGGGATTATCCTTTGGTATAGGTTTTTGCTTCCTAACGAAGATTCATTCACTAGCTCTAGTCTCAATTGGGGGCTCAAGTATTAATTTTTCATATTTAGACTATTTATTACTAGTAAAATTAAATATCCCCGCCTCCTCTAATGCAATATCCATATTAAGTATCTTAGTTATATTTATATCTCTAGCAATATCAATTAAAAAAAATCTTATACCAGAAAATACCGCTATTTTCTCACTTTTATTAATTTCTTGTTTTGGCTGGGTTTCTATAGTTTACTCTCAAGGAATTGGCTTTATTCACCGTTGGGATGATATTTATATTTCTCTAATATTGATAACTTCATATGCTCTTGTCGGAAGCATTTCTTATCAGTTAATACGAAAAAATTTCTAAAATATCGAACCTAATATACTATATATTAAAGTTATGAATATAATTACAAGATTCGCGCCGAGCCCTACAGGCTCCCTCCATCTAGGAGCAGTTAGGACTGCCATTTTCAATTTTCTTTTTACAAAAAGGAATAAAGGTAAATTTATTCTAAGAATTGAAGATACTGACCAAGAAAGATCAACTAATGATTCTTTAGATGAAATTCTCAAGTCCCTCAATTGGCTTGGGGTAGATTATGATGATGGCCCACATATTCAGTCTGATAGATTATCTATATATAAAAAGATTGCGCAGGACTTAGTTGATAAAAACCTTGCATATAAATGCTTTATGAAAAACGAGGAGATTGAAGAGCTGAAGAATCAAGCAGCAAAAGAAAAGAAGGTGTATAGGTATCCTAGGACATGGAGAGATAGGACGGACCACCCGGAAAATGCTAAATATGTAATAAGGTTTAAAACTCCTGATAGTCATATTATCGAATTTAGTGACACATTAAGGGGTACAATCAAGATTGGTTCAGATAATCTTGATGATTTCATAATACTAAAAAGTGATGGATATCCTACATATAATTTTTCAACGGTAATAGATGATGCAGAAATGGGCATAACTAATGTTATAAGGGGTGAAGACCACTTGTCTAATACATCTAAGCAAACTCTGATTTTTGACTCATTAAATAAAAAGCCACCCCTATTTACTCATGTTTCAATGATACTTGGAAAAGATAAAACAAAGCTCAGCAAAAGAAATGGATCAAAGTCTATTCAAGATTTTAAAGATGAAGGGATATTGCCTATAGCAATATTAAACTATCTAGCCCGATTGGGATGGTCACATGGTGATCAGGAAATCTTTACCTTAGATGAAATGGTTGATTTATTTGACATAAACAATCTTACCAAATCTCCTGCAATATTTGATGAGGACAAGTTAAAATGGGTAAATTCTCAACACTTAAAAAGACTAAGTAATAACGATTTACTGAAAGTTGTTAAGGTAGATTTTTACCAAGGAATAAACATAGATCTCGCCTTGAGCTCTGCAAAAGTAAAGGCAAAAGATACCATAATGCTTAATGAATCTCTCAAATTTTGTGAATCAGAACTAATAAAAATAGGTGATGAATTTATAGATGACCTTTATACAAAAGACACTAAAGAAATTATTGAAGCATTTTATACTGATGCTTTAGATTTAAAATCCTTCGAGATAAAAGAAATAAAGGATTGCATGAATATTTTTCTTGAAAAAAGGGGCCTAAAAATGAAGCAAATCGCTTTGCCACTTAGGATTATTCTTACAGGGTCTAAAGCTTCGCCAGGTATTTTTGAAGTAATTTCCATATTAGGTAAAGAAATTTTTTCAAAAAGAATTGAGCATTATCTAGAATCATGAAAAAGAAAAGCTTAGCTACCGTAGGAATTACCGGCCTAATGGGATCTGGGAAATCAACAGCGCTAAAATTTTATAAAAATAAAGGAATTCAAACCTGTGACTTAGATGTTGAAGCCAAAAAGCTCCTAAAAAAAGGTACAAAATGTTACAAGCAGATTATTAAAATTTTTGGAAATGGGATATTAAATAGCAATAAAACAATCAACAGAAGAAGGCTGAGAAAAATTGTATTTAACAACAAAAAGGACAGAGAAGCATTAAATTCAATAGTTCATCCAGAGTTAAGAAATCAAATCTCTATACTTTGCAATAAGCTTAAAGAAGGGGGTGAGAGAATAATCTTCTTTGAAGGTGCATTAATTAGCAAGCAAACAAAGATTGGATCTTCGCTAAATTATATTATATATATTGATGCACCAAAGAAAGTATTAAAAGGAAGAATCCTAAGAAGGGACGGGATTGAAGAAGAAGAGGCGAAAAAACTACTATTAATGCAAAAAATAATAGAAAAGAATCGTAAATATGCTGATTTTACAATAAGAAACAACTCTAATGTAAAGGAATTTAATCATCAATTAAATTTGGTACTGGATAAATTGGTCTATTAGATTATATTTTATTACTTAATTACTAAATTTTTTATTAATAAGATTTAAGAATATTTATATTAATTAAGTTAGCAATATTATTTTCGTGAGGTTTTAAATGAGCAATGATCAAACGATGGACCAAAAAATCAAATTTCTAGAAGACAAGATTGCTTCAGCTGATGAAGCAGGTGGAAAAGATAGGGTCGACAAGCAACATGATAGAGGAAAGTTAACAGCTAGAGAAAGAATAAATTTCATGCTAGATAACGACTCCTTCGTGGAACTTGATAAATTTGTTGAGCACCAGAATCACAACTTTGGAATGGAAAAAACAAAGTTTTTAGGTGACGGTGTTATTACAGGATATGGGAAGATAAATGATAGGCAAGTTTTTGTTTATGCTCAAGATTTTACAATCTTCGGCGGAGCACTTGGGCTAGCCCATGCAAGAAAAATAACAAAAATAATGGATATGGCCGTTCGGGTTGGGTGCCCTGTTATTGGACTTAGTGACTCAGGTGGAGCAAGGATTCAGGAAGGTGTCCGTGGACTTGCAGGATATGCAGAAATATTCCTAAGAAATGTTCAAGCGTCCGGGGTTATTCCCCAACTTTCAGCTATAATGGGACCTAGTGCAGGTGGTGCGGTTTACTCACCGGCGATGACAGATTTTATAGCAATGGTAAAAAATACGAGCTATATGTTCATAACTGGCCCAGATGTAGTAAAATCAGTTACAAATGAGGAAGTAACACAAGAAGAGCTTGGTGGTGCAGAAATGCACTCAAGTCAAAGTGGTGTAGCACAGTTTGCAGCTGAAAATGATGAGGATTGCCTTAAACTATTAAGAGAGCTATTCACCTTCTTGCCTCTAAATAATATGGAAGATCCTCCTGTTTTAAAAAGTGATGATCCTATTGACAGAAAAACAGACAAATTAAGAGATATTGTACCTACCAATCCCAATAAGCCTTATGATATGAAAGAAGTCATCAGCACAATAGTTGACAATGAGTACTTTTTTGAAGTTGCTGAAAATTATGCACAAAATATTGTAGTAGGGTTTGCTAGATTAAATGGAAAAACTGTTGGTGTGGTTGGGAATCAACCCAATGTCCTGGCAGGAGTTTTGGATATTAAATCTTCCATAAAGGGAGCTAGATTCGTAAGATTCTGCGATTGCTTTAATATTCCCCTGTTAACCCTAGTAGATGTCCCTGGATTCCTTCCTGGAGTAGACCAAGAATTAAATGGGATTATTCTTCATGGTGCAAAACTACTTTACGCATACTGTGAAGCAACTGTTCCTAGAGTTACTGTAATTACGAGGAAAGCGTATGGTGGGGCATACGATGTTATGTCATCTAAACATTTAAGGGGAGACATCAACTTAGCGTTCCCAACTGCAGAGATTGCAGTTATGGGACCCGACGGAGCGGTCAACATTGTAAACAGAAAAGAAATACAAAATGCCGATGATCCTGTTGCCGAAAAAGCAAAATTAGTTGAAGAATACAAAGAGCTTTTTGCAAATCCTTATAGAGCAGCGAACCTAGGCTACATAGATGAAGTATTAAAACCTGAAGATACAAGAATAAGGGTTATCAGGTCCTTTGAAATGCTCGAGGGTAAGAGACAAAATAATCCACCAAAAAAACATGGGCTAATTCCTTTATAGGTTTTCTCTGGAGATTGATTTTATGTATAAAAAGATTTTAATTGCTAATCGTGGAGAAATTGCTGTAAGAATAATAAGAGCAGCGAAAGAGCTCGGAATAAAAACCGTTGCAGTTTATTCTGATGCTGATAAGAATTCACTGCATGTAAACTTAGCAGATCAGGCTTTCAATATAGGTAAGCCACTTCCAAGTGAAAGCTATCTTGTAGGTAAAAAGATAATTTCAGTAGCTAAGAAAGCTAAGTGTGATGGTATTCATCCAGGATACGGTTTCTTATCTGAAAATGCTGACTTTGCAGAAAATTGTATTAAAAATAAAATTGATTTCATTGGACCAAGTGCTGAGGCCATTAGGTTAATGGGAGATAAAATAACATCGAGAGAAATTGCTAAAACTGCAAAAGTACCTTTAGTCCCTGGAACTGATGGTGAGGTTAACGATAACGAAGCCTTAGGGTTAGCAAAAAAAATTGGCTATCCATTGATGATAAAAGCATCTGCAGGTGGTGGTGGAAAAGGAATGCGACTAGTTCACGAAGAATCGGAATTCGAGAACTCTCTAAAAATGGCAAAAAGTGAGGCTAAGAATGCGTTCAACAATGATGCTGTTTTTATTGAAAGATTTATTCAAGAACCAAGACATATTGAGATACAAATTCTTGGAGATAAGAAAGGAAATGTTGTACATCTTTTTGAAAGAGAGTGCTCAATACAAAGAAGGCATCAAAAGGTTGTTGAAGAGGCTCCCTCCCCTGGCGTAAGTGAAAAAACTAGGAAGAAAATGGGTGAGATTGCCGTAAAGCTTGCCAAAAAAGTTTCATATTCAGGAGCGGGTACTGTTGAATTTATAATGGATCAAAAGGAAAATTTTTATTTTCTTGAAATGAACACTAGAGTCCAAGTTGAACATCCTATAACGGAAATGATAACTGGGATAGATATAGTCAAAGAGATGATTAAGGTTTCTTATGGGCATGAATTGAGTTTTAAACAAAAAGATATTGAAAGAAAAGGTCATGCTATAGAATGTAGAGTATGTGCTGAAGATCCTGACAATAATTTCCTCCCTACACCTGGAACGATTTTTTATGTAAAATCACCACAAGGTCCTGGTGTAAGAGATGATTCTTCTCTTTTTAACGGATATAAAGTTACTACCTTTTATGATCCAATGCTTTCTAAGCTTATAGTTTGGTCAGAAGATAGAGATAGCGCAATAAAAAGAATGTCTAGAGCGCTTTCTGAATATATTGTTTTGGGAGTAAAAACAAATCTCGGATTCCTTGTTAGATTAATGGATGATAAGGATTTCATCTCCGGAAAATTAGACACTGGTTTTATAGAAAAACATAAGAAACTTTTAAAGATTCCAAAAGAAAATTCTAATATAGCGACTATTGCATCAGCAATAATGCTCCATGCAGGAATAGGAGTTAAGAATTTAGAGAGAGATCCTAAATTTACTCCCTGGAAATATATAGCGAGGAGAGCAAGCGTTTCTAGAAACTCTATGTTCTAGGAGGCAGTATAGTTAAAATGAAGTACAATTTAAAAATAAATAAAAAAATAGTTTCTTTTGAATTAGAAGAAGAAGGAAACGGGTATAAGATAGTATTAGATAAGAAAAAATATTCTGCAGAATTAGTAAAGATTGATTCAAATCTTTACTCTTTCATATGTGATGGTTCTACTTACACTATTGCAATACAAAAAGAAGGAAAAAGAATTGATTTGTTCTTTAAGGGAGATTTGTTTAGTTACGAGATTCCATCACAGAGAGATAAGGGTGGGACCGAAAACACATCTGGTATTGATAAGATTTCAGCACCGATGCCAGGCAGGGTAGTCAAGCTTCTTAAGGAAGTTGGTGATATAGTCTTAGAAGGTGAGGGTGTCGTTGTAGTCGAAGCGATGAAGATGGAAAGCGAACTGAAAACTACAATAGATGGAAAAATAACTGATATCAGCGTTAAGGAAGGAGATACTCTTGACTTAGGTGCTCACATATTAACAGTTGAATCGCAAGATAAAAAATAATATCATTAGTCCATATTGAAAAATTTTCTTCTAATAATCTTTTTAATTCTTTCTTCTATAAACGTCTCTCATTCATCTCCTATAAGGATAAATATTGGTAGCGAGCCTGGAACATTAGATTGGAACCTCGCAACAGATAGTTCTTCTTTTCAAATAATAAATAATATAATGGCTGGCTTAACCAGCTTCAATGAAGAACTCAAACTTGTACCAAATTTAGCGGAATCATGGATTATTAACAAAAAAGATAAAACTATAACGATTAAAATAAAAGAAGGCATTAGATGGTCAGATGGCAAAGAATTAATAGCAAAGCACTTCATAGACTCTTGGGAAAGACTATTAAATCCTGATACTGCTGCTGACTATGCATATTTTCTTTATGACATTAAGCACGCAAAGGAATACAATCTTGGAGAAACAAAAGAATTTAAATCAGTAGGTATCAAGTCACTTGATGATAAAACAATCTTGATTAGTTTGAATGAAAATAAATCGTACTTTATGAGCCTTCTAAGCTTTATGTCGACATTCCCAATAAGAATCGAAAAAATTAAAGAACATAATGAAGAATGGATTCAACCAGAGAATATCTTAACTTTGGGCAAATATAGTCTGAGCAAATGGGAAAGTCATGAATATATTCTATTAGAACCAAGAAATAAAAGTCTAAAATCAGTATTACTTTTAATGAATGATAATCCATCCTCTTCACTTGCAATGTTTGAGAACGGTAAACTTGATGTTATTGATGGAGGAGGAATACCACTGCTCGAAATTCCGTATCTTCAATCGAAAAAACTATTAAATTTTGAATCACAATTCAGAAATAATTACATTGGATTTAATGTTAAAAAATTTCCATTTAACAATAAAGAAGTTCGAAAAGCTTTTTCTCTCGCCATCGACAAATCTATATTTGAAAAAGTTCTATATAATACTGTAATTAAAACTGAATCATGGATTCCACCCGGTTTAATTGGTAGCATCCATGATAACAAACCAAGATATAACAAAGAGATAGCAAATAAAATATTAGATCAAAATGGTTTTAAAGATAGGACCAAATTCCCAACAGTTAAGTTTCTCTTTCCTGAAAGTGGAAATAATAGAATTATAGCAGAGATACTTCAAACAATGTGGATCGAAAATCTAGATATTCAGGTAGATATTCGGGGACTAGAATGGAAGATCTATCTTATAACATTAGATCTTGATAGGCCCCATATGTTTAGAGCTGGATGGGCGGCTGACTATCCAGATCCACACAACTTTATGAATATCTTCACATGTAATGGAGGAAATAATGAAACAGGATGGTGCGATAGTGCATATGATAAGAAAATCGATAAAGCTTCTTATGAAACATCAGAAGAAAAAAGAAAGGAAATGTATATTGATGCTCAAGAAAAACTTATATATGATCAAAATACCATCATTCCACTATTTATCTCTAATCAAATCTATCTAAAGAATAAAAACATAAGAAAGATTAACTTCTCTAAAATGGGAATTATCGACTTTAGTAGAGTTGAAACCAATTACTAAGAATTAAAATAAGGAATTATATCTTCAGCATATGTTTTCAGAGCCAAATCTGGGTCTGGACTAAAATAATGAAAAAGAACAAAATGCTTAACGCCCTTTTCTATGTACTTTTCTATCTTCTGAATACATGCCTTTTTTGAACCCGTGATAGTAAAATCTATTACTGCTTCTCTTGGGAAAAATTTACCCATGTCTCTAAATTTTTGTTTTTTTTCTTCGTCTGTTGGAGTTATATTAAAATAATTTAGCCCCTTATATTCATCAGGAATATCAATATCATACCCTGCTTTCTTTAATTGATCCTGCATAATGCAAACATATCTAAAAGGCTCTAAAGTTTTATAAGCTTTGTCTTCGTTCTCTCCTAGTGAGGTGAAAATCCACAAAGTTGAATCTATATCATCTAAACTTCTACCTGTTTTGCCAGCTGATAGCTCAATCTTATCTAATGATTCTCTATATAGATTGGGAGTCAAATCCAAAGGCATCCAACCATCACCACTTCTTCCAATCAGATCCAAGCCTTTGTCTGTATGAGTTGCATAATAAAAAGGAATGCTTTCCCTATCGTTATATAAATTTAACAGTAAAGATGCATCTTCTAAATTGAAAAACTCTCCTTTATAGTTAACTGTTTCTTTTGTGGACCATAAGAGCTTCATTACATCAACTGACTCTACCATTCTCTGGAAAGGCTTATCCCATGGAATACCATACGCATCAGTATTCATAGACTCGCCTACCCCTAAACCCAAGGCTACTCTACCTTTAGATAAATGATCTACTGTTGCAAGTCTTTGAGCGAAAACCGCAGGATGATTCCTATGTGGATCAGACGTTGAACCTATTATGATATTTTCAGTTAACTGAGCTATAGCTCCTGCAATTGTCCAAGCCTCATAAGCTGGGCTGGGTGCTATGAAAGCAAGGTGGTCGGGGAACCATAGGCTGTCAAATCCAAGTTTGTCAGCCTTAATACAAAAATCAATAAGTCCTTTAGAGTCGGCTCCTGGCATTGGTGGGACTAAACCAAATTTAATCTTGTTCATTTAACATACCTACTCTAAAAAGCTTTTTAGTATTTCTCCTACATCAGACTTTGCCAATTTTTCCAAAGCCTTCTTTTCTATTTGCCTAATTCGCTCTCTCGTTAAATCAAACTTCTTACCTATTTCATCTAGTGTATAAGTACTTTCCATATCAATTCCAAATCTCATTTTAATGATTTCTTCTTCTCTAGGTGTTAGCGCTTTTAGCGCACCTCTAATTCTTTCAGTTAAAGAACTCTCAGCAACGATTTTATCTGGAATAGGTGAACCTTCGTCAGGAATAAAATCAAGTAGCGTTGCTTTTTCTCCATCAAATACAGGTGTATCTAACTGTATAACTTCGTTAGTTGATTCAAGTATTCTCTTTACCCCGTCAATAGAAATTCCTACTTTATCAGCAATTTCAGATGGTGTAGGCTTCCTTCCTAAATCTTTTTGCAAAGCAGTACTTGCCTTAAAGACTTTACTGGCCTGTTCTAGAACATAAACGGGAACCCTGATTGTTCTTGTTTGGTCCAGTAAAGCTCTAGAGATTGCTTGATGTATCCACCATGAAGCATAAGTTGAAAACTTAAACCCTTTAGTATGATCAAATCTTTCGACTGCCCTCATTAGTCCAACGTTACCTTCTTGAATTAGGTCTTGTAAGGCTAACCCTCTACCTATATACCTCTTAGCAATGCTAACAACGAGCCTAAGATTAGCTTTCACAAATCTCTCTTTTAAAGCATTTGCTAAATTTGTATAGGCCCTGATATAACCCTCAACTTCAGCGATTCTTCTCTTCTGACCGCCCTTCAAAGACAACAACCTCTTCTTCTGTGTTGCTGTTATTTTTGAAGAATGTACTTGCTCCAAAAGTTCAGTGTAATTTAATGCATGGAGTTCGGATTTCTTTATCTTAGCTGAAACCTCGACTTCTTGTTTTGATTTTAAGAGAGGCTCTAATGACATATCCTTAAAATAAACATAAAGTAATCTATATTGCTCATCTGGAACCCAGTCTTTTTTCTTTGCCTTACCAGCTCCTTTTAAGGTAGTTTTTTGATATTCTTCTAGTAAAGCTTTATCGTCTAAGTCATTATTGGTTGAATCGTCCTTATCAGACTTATATGTATCATGTTCATTGGAGCTCATATTTTAAACCTTTTTTAGTAAAATTAAGTCGACATAATTATACAATTTTTAAATTCATAAGTATATATAAAACTGGCCCGGAAGGGGTCGAACCTCCATTGCTTGTACCAAAAACAAGAGTCCTGCCATTAGACGACGGGCCAATTCATAAGAGGATACAGAAAAAATTTATAATTTCAATCAAACGTAAAATGCCATCCTTCAAATGCTTCGGCTTTCATAGTTGTAAGGCTACTATTAGATTCAAGATATTTTAAAGATTCTGAACAATCATATTCATCATCTAAAGCACAAAATATTGTTGAGCCGCTTCCTGATATTGAATATGTCCTAAGACCGAGATCTCTAAGAGAATTAAATATATTAAGATATGTTCTGTCTTTTGAAATCAGCAAAGGAGTAAAATCATTTTGTAAAAGAAATTTTTCTTTATTAATTAATATTTCATTCTTTAAATGTGAAGCAACTCTGTGTTGTAAGGCACTATCAAGCAAAATATCTTTACTGTCCCACAATTGATAGAGTGTTCGAGTGTCTGAATGAATTTTTGGGAAGATCAAAAGGTACTTAATCTTCTTATCAATATTGCAAGGCTCTACAACTTCTCCACGTCCGGTAACCAAAGAGGTTCTAGAATATAGAAAGAATGGAACATCTGAGCCAATCTTTAATGCTATCTTTTCCAAAGCACTAAAGTTATCAATAGAAAAGAGTTTAGAAAGTCCAATCAATGTTGATGCCGCATTACTACTTCCACCTCCTAATCCCGCACCGGTGGGAATTCTCTTCTTAACTGAGATTTTTACGTGAGTACTAATTTTAAAATATTCAAAGAAATTAAATACAGCTTTAGTAATCAAATTTTCCTTAAAACTTACTACATCCTCTGGAAAAGACAGCTCTAAAGTATTGTCACTCTTTGAAAGCTCTATTAATATTTCATCATAAAGGTTTATAGGTTGGATTAACGAGCTAATATTATGAAAATCATCTTTTCTTTTATTTTTGATGATTAAATTAAGGTTAATCTTCGCAGGTGATAAAATTCTAATTTTTTTCATTATTATTAATTTTATACAGGATAAATGCTAATTAAAGAAAATTATTATCATCTTTTCTTGACATATTATATTTTTAGGTTTTGTTTAACTTGTGAAGAAAAAAAGAATAAATTCCAATTTAATGTTCAAGAATGCACTTGATGTAATACCGGGAGGTGTAAATAGCCCTGTTAGATCTTTTAACGCAGTCGACTCATCTCCTATATATATCAAACGAGGAAAGGGTGCCTACTTATACGATGAAGATAAAAATAAATACATTGATTATATCAATTCCTTTGGGCCTCTAATATTTGGACATTCAAAGAAGGAAATATCTAATGCTGCTATTAAAGCAATGGATAAAGGCACTACCTTTGGAGCATGTCATAAAAATGAGATTAAATTAGCCGAGCTTATAAAGGAAAAGATGCCCTCAATGGAAATGACCAGGTTAACTAGCTCGGGCACCGAAGCAACAATGAGTGCAATTAGACTTGCTAGGGCTTATACTAAAAAAGACAAGATAATTAAATTTGAAGGTTGCTATCATGGTCACGTCGACCACTTGCTTGTAAAAGCAGGCTCAGGTCTTACTACCTTTGGGTCTCCATCATCACCTGGAGTTCCTAGAGATTTCACTAAACATACTCTGATCGCAGAATTCAATAATTTAACCCAGGTAGAAAAACTTTTTAAAAAGAATAAAAATAAAATTGCTGCAATCATTTTAGAGCCAGTGCCAGCAAATATGGGTGTAATCTTGCCAAAAAGTGGATTTCTTAAAAAGATACTTGACCTAGCACATTGCAATGATTCATTAGTAATCTTTGATGAAGTAATTTCTGGATTTAGACTATCAATTGGTGGTGCTCAAGAATACTACAACCTCAAACCTGATATTACCTGCATAGGAAAAATAATTGGTGGTGGATTCCCAATTGGTGCCTTCGGAGGAAAGAAAGAGATAATGTCTATTCTGTCTCCATCCGGTCCAGTATATCAGGCTGGAACATTGTCCGGCAATCCAATTGCTGTGGCTGCAGGAATTAAAACAATTGAATTATTAGAAAAGAATAATCTTACCTTGTATACAAAATTAGAAAAAAGAGCCTTAAATATAAAGACTGAAATAGATAAGTTAAATCTTGAGTCAATTACGATCAACCAAATAGGTTCGCTTCTAACATTCTTTATTACTAAAAATAAATCTGTTGTGAGTTATAAGGATGTTCTAAAATGTGATACAAAAATTTATGGAGCATTGTTCAAGAAACTTTTATTAACGGGAATTATGGTGCCGCCATCACAATTCGAAGCAATGTTTATTTCTGACTCTCACTCTAAAAATGATATAATTGAGACTATAGAATCATTCAAGAAAGGAATTAAAACCTTGGGATTAAAATAAAATTGGGAAAGAACACTTTATGGATTAAATTCGTCGTAATTGGCTCAGAATTAGCGATATTAATCCTAGCTGGGATATTTATAGGGAACAAACTTGATATACATTTTGATACACTTCCTATATTTACAATACTAGGAGTTATTTTCGGTTCTATTGGTGGATTTAGCTTAATGTTCAAATTACTTAAGAGGTTAAATATAGAAAATGACAAAAAAAAATAACTTATTCAATCTTATTTCAATAAATCTGACAATAATCACTTATTTAATCTTCTTATATTCAAAAGAAATGTTTATTCAAGGAGTTTTCTTTGGAATTGTATTAAGCTATTTAAATATAAAAAGTACTGAGATTATAGCAAAGTTATTCACAAAGACGCAAAAGACTAAAGCTTTTATGTTTATATTGACTATTTTAAAGATACTTCTTCTAGCTGGTATAGCTATTTTCCTTTTAAGGAACTTGTCCATAGATTTAATTGGATTTTTAACTGGTTTTAGTGTAATTTTATTTGTGTTTATTCTACTAAATCAAGGAAAATAATATATGAGTGCAGCTTTAGAACATGCTCAATGGACTGAACTTTTAGGTGTAAGTAATTATGACCACATTGTCGGATCCGGCATTGTAATCGGAATATTAATCGCTGTATCATTAAAAATTAAAAATCATTGCTCAAATAATAACGCATTAGTTCCCTCTGAGAAATTTAGCCTTACAAACTTTTTTGAATTTCTTACATTAGATTTCCTACTCAATTTACTTACTGGAATATTTGGTAGTGAAGATAAAGCCAGAAAATTTCTTCCATTACTAGGCGGCTCTTTCTTATTTATATTTATCTCAAATTTATTAGGAATATTTCCTGGTTTTTATCCTGCATCTCAAAATTTAAACTCTACCTTGGCATGTTCTTTAGTCATATTTGTAGCATATAATTATCTAGGGTTTAAAGAGCATGGCGTAGGCTATCTTAAACAATTTATGGGTCCAGTCATATATCTTGCACCGCTAATGATTTTTATTGAAGTTGTAAGTCACCTTGTAAGGCCTGCATCTCTTTCTTTGAGGCTTTTTTGGAATATGTTTGGTGATCATTTAGTGCTGCAAATCTTCTCTAACCTAACGCCATACATCGTGCCTGCAATCTTTATAGGACTAGGAGTATTTGTTTCTTTTCTTCAAGCTTTTATTTTTACTATTTTATCAAGTATATATATATCACTTTCAACAAGTCATGATCATTAAATATAAGGAGGAAAACAATGAAGAAATTTACAATTTTTGCGTTTAGCATGTTGGCTGTACTTTTTCTTTTTACACCAGAAGTTTATGCTGCATCATCAGATGGAGAAGCAATTTCTGGACTTGCACTTGGAGCTGGACTAGGCATTGGCCTTGCTGCTGCAGGTGGGGCTATTGGCCAAGGAAAAACTATGGATGCTGCTTTAAATGCCATAGGTAGAAATCCTGGAGCTGCTGGTCAGATTCAAACACCAATGATTATTGGTTTAGCTTTAATTGAATCATTAGTTATCTATGCTCTTGCTATAACATTCTTATTGCAAAGTAAAATATAAATAAGTTTATAGACTTAAAAGAAGGTAGGTTAAAACTTACCTTCTTTTAAAAGAGTCCGTATAAAGACAAAGCTTTCCAACAGATTTCCTATCTTTTATTTCTTTCATTGCTGATAAAAAATCTGAAATATGAAACATCTTTGGTTTAGAAAATCTTATTAGTCCCTTGTTGAACAAGTCGCTAACCCCTTTTAAACTATTAAGATTAAAATATTTATTTCCACGAGCAAAAGGTCCCCAGAAAACCCCTATTATGTCACATCCTTTTAATAATATTTTATTTGTTGGGATAGAAGAAATATCACCCGACGCAAACCCCATTATTAAAAGCTTTCCTTCCCAATTAATAAAACTTAAAGAGTCGTTAGTATAAAGGCCACCAATAGTATCATAAATAATATCGAACTTTGAACCTTTAAATTCCATTAAAGACTTCTTTAAGTTATCTTCTTTTGTTAATACCAATTCATCTGCCCCATAGTCCTTGCATACAGATAATTTGTCCTTAGAAGAGGCCATTGCGGTAACATGACAGCCAAGGGCTTTTGATATTTCAATTGCAGATAAGCCAATCCCACCTGAAGCACCTAATATTAAAACCTTATCATTTTCCTTAATTTTTGCTCTTTCAACTAGAGCATAATATGAGGTACCATAATTAATCGTCATACAGGCAGCAATATCAAACGACATTCCTTTTAATTTATTAATTGCAAAACTTTCCTTAACTTTTACTTTTTCAGAAAACCCTCCCCATTTAGATAATGCTATTACTTCATCCCCTATATTAAAACCCTTAACAGCACTCCCAACACTTTCAACAACACCTGAAACTTCTAATCCTGGTGTAAAAGGCAGGGGTGGAGTATCTTGATATTTACCCTCTGCTGCAAGAATATCGGCGAAACTTATTCCACAACAATGGACATTTATAAGTAACTCGTCATCTACAATATTCTCAATATCGCTATTAGAAAATTCCATATTCTCAAGGCGACCAAAGTCTCGCTGGTTAACTGATTTTATTTTCATAACTCTCTAACTAGCTTTTTAACAAAACTAATCCCTCCTTTATGACTAGAAATATTCCCTTCCAATTGCTCATCAAACACTCTTGATAAGATTACTTTAAATTCCGGGCCGGGATTTAAGCCTAAATTGATTAAATCGTCTCCGGTAATTATAGGTTTTGGCTTTATTGGCTCATTACTTAATTCTTCAATCTTATTATTAGTGAAATCTAAAAGACTTAGGTCACCATGACTTGCTAAACAATCAGCCTTATGTAGCTTTAAGTGTAAGTCAAAATTATCTATTGAAATAAATCTTTTAAAGGTACTTTTTTTCATGTCTTTAATATTTCCAAATTTCATATGTTCGCTAACGAGTGCTTTTACCTCCCTAACTTGCTTATTAGAAAATTTTAACCTTTTACATATTCTCTCTGCCATCAAAGCTCCAACATACTCATGTCGGTTAAACCTAATTCTATCGGTTTTAGTATAAGTTTTAGGTTTGCCTATATCATGCAGAAGTGCCCCTAATGCTAAGACAATCTCGAGAGCACCGTCCCCTTGAAGCTTCTCTAAAACTAAACATGTATGAATAAAAACGTCTCCTTCAGGGTGGAATTCTAGGGGTTGATCGACGCCTCTGAGTAATTCAATTTCAGGTATTATATGCTCCATTAGTCCATAGTTGCTTAACAAGCTAATTCCATTCCCAGGATTCTTATTTGTAATAATCTTTACAAACTCTTCTCTTACACGCTCTATGCTAACATTCTGAATCTTGTCAGACATATTAATTATTTCCCGCTCTGTCTCCTCTTCTATCTTTAAATCGTATTTGTTTAAGAATCTTACAGCTCTTAGTATTCGTAGATTATCTTCTTCAAACCTTTTTTTAGGATTACCAATTGTTCTAAGTAGCTTATTGCTAATATCTTTAAGACCATCACAGAAATCTGTTACCTCAAAATTCAGAGGATTAAGCAACAATCCATTAATGGTAAAGTCTCTTCTTTGGACATCAATCTGAGCACTTTTAGTATATTTCACATCGACTGGATGCCGGCCATCTTTATACTCCATATCCTCCCTAAAGGTAGCAACCTCAAAAAATAGGTCATCCACTATTACAAGCATTACACCAAAAGATTGACCAACAGGCTTTGTTCTCTTGAATATCTTCTCTATCTCATCCGGTCTTGCACATGTAGAAATATCGAACTCATTTGGCTCTATCCCCATGCACAAATCTCTTACAGCTCCACCAACAATAAATGCTTCGTGCCCATTGAGGATGAGCTCATTTATAATAAATTTTGCTCCATTAAATTTTAAATTTTTATTGGTTACTTTATTGTTAAGTTTCATCACGCTATATTGTATTAATTACTTCTAAAGTATACTATAGTCAAAATTTAGTTTAAATAAACCATAAAATGAATATACAAGAGATAGAACGAATACTTAAAAGAAATGGTCCAAGGCTTGCATACCAATCGCTAGACGGAATGAACTGGAAACAATTCACTTCAAATGATATAAGGTCGAACCTAGACAATATAAGTTCATATTTATCAAAAAACAATATCATTAATAAGAAAATTTTAAGCTTAGCAGGCAACTGTCTTGAATCTTATATATTAGAATGTTCATTAATTAATTTGGGCTCATCTCTTAGCTTTACAACTAGAGAGAGCTTGTTAGATATTCAATTTAATTTGGACTTTGATATTATCATAGTTGACTATCTCAATGATATTAAAGAAAATCATATACTAGACAACATAACAAAAGATAAGCAGATTATCTCCATAAGGAACTTCAAGAGCTCAAAGGAATCAGCAGGTAACTATATTTCATTGCAAAATATCTATAAGATTGGCTTGTTGTCAAAAAGAAGTCTTAATAAGAATGAAGAAAAGGGGGAGCCTATTCCTGTCTCTCAGATCTCTTTTGTTCAATCGAACAAATTAAAGTCTTATACTCTAAACGATCTTGATACTTTTATTAAAAAGAATGAATCTCACTTTAAAGCTTTAAATGAGAATGAATTTTGTACGTCTCTATATTTAAAAAAAGATATCTTTTCAAAAGTCTTGAATTTATTTTTCTTAAAATTTAGAAATAAATTTACCAATAATGTTTCATTGGATTCCTTAATGACTAACATAAACGAATTAATGCCGGTCAATCTAATAATCGATAGTGAAAATCTAAAAAAAATAATGAATCTTTGCTATATGAATAAAGTCAATTTCTCCGATTTAACAGGATCAAAAATAAAGAAAATTATAACTTATGGACTACCCTCAAACGAAAATATTGAACTAATTAAAAAAGAAAACATTATGATTATTAATCTTCTTGACTAAGAATTACTAGTAAGACTTTTTGCCATTGGAAATATGCCGCTAATAACACTAGCTATTGCTATTGCAATATCCATATGTTCTTTCTGGGTACCATTAGAGCTTCTAAGTTCTATATAATGAACCCAACTCCTAAGAGTTCCATTCATGTACATCCTACTAACTGTATTCCCCTCTGGCAATACCGACCTTGCTTGTTCCTTTGCTATACCCTGGTCTATTGCCCAGATATAAGTTTCTTTTGCTAAATCTATCAATTTCCTTTGCTTTTCTTCCCATTTCTTTGCTAATTCTTTGTCGCTTGTTTCAAAAGAATTCTGCCTATTCTTTGTATCTTGCAACCTAGCATCCCTAGTAACAAAAGATAAGTCTTCTGTAGGATCAGCATATCTTTGACTAAATTCTTGGAAACTAAACGATCTATGACGTAATATTTGCCTTGCAATATCTCTAGTAGTTTCAATCTCTATACAAGCACTAACCATCTCCAAGGGCGACCAATGCTTATTTTTTATTAAATAATTGATAAGTTTTTCACTAGTCTCATTATTAATTTGATTCAATGGATTAGAGACTCTAGCGCAGAAGGCAATTAACTCCTGAACATTTGATACTCCTTCTCCAAGGAATTCATCTGTGGGTTTCGAAAAACTTACTAATCTTATCTTCAAATTATGTTGTCTCCGAAAGCTTCAATAAGTGAATCTAAAAAAAGGTCACTAGATTCATAAATAAAATCAATATTATTTGAGGAAAAATCAAAAATATCAGAATTTAAAGATTCTGAGCAAATAATTTTAGTATTCTTCATTCTCTTCTCAACAATATCGATAAAAGAAATGGTAACAGGTGAGAGAAAATTGTCAGCAAAAATTATCAAATTATCACATGAATTTAACATCATCCAAGAATCCTTCATATCCCACTGAGAGAACTCTTGCCCAACAAAGGGAATACTCGGTTTAAGTATATTCTTGTGACATGAATTACAGGCAAACTCATCTTTATTTTGAATAATTAAATTGGTATCCTTATCCATCCCACACTTAGAACAATAAAACCAACTAA
Source organism: bacterium (assembly GCA_018654605.1). Lineage (GTDB taxonomy): Bacteria > Desulfobacterota_D > UBA1144 > UBA1144 > UBA1144 > TMED58. Next base: position 41,789 of record JABILG010000003.1, on the reverse strand, counting down.
TATTTCCTTCAAGTTCTATAAGCTTTTGGGCACCATTAAGTTTTAATAAACCATCTATATTCAAATTAATTACACCTAATATTTCATTAGCTTTTTCAATTTGTAGTACCTTCTTATAATTAGATGATAATTCCAGCGATCCGGTTTGCTTAAACACTTTAATAAAGTCCTCGAGAAAAACTCTTCTTGTATCCTCGTCAGAACGAAATTTTCTAATTTCAGGACGCAATTCATAGCTTAAGAGGATCTCTAGTTGGCCATCTTTATAAAAATTTTTCTCTAGCAGTATGACAATATTTTTAATTATACACCCCTGATATCACCCCAGATTATCTTGTGTATTTGAGGTATAACTCTGATGTTCAAATTGTCTTGAAGAACCAGGTCAACTAATTCTTCTAAGCTAGACCCATAAACAGGCTGAAATATTACTTCTGCGTTAAAATTATTCTTTATAACAATATTTTTTGCATATTCGTAATCTATTAAATCTTTAATAACAAATTTAATCTGGTCTTTAATTTGTAAGTCATTTAATAAATTTAGATTTGTCTTTTTTTCCATTCCTGATCCAGGGCACTTGCAGTCCATACTAATAAGAACATTAGGATCGTTAAATATAGGCATAGGTTTGATATGCCCAGCGGTTTCTAAGAGAATCTTATAATTATCTTCTAATAATCTTTTTGTTAGAGCAACTAAACCTTCTTTTTGGTGAAGAGGCTCACCTCCTGTTATACAAACATTCTCGCATTTCAACTTCTCAATCTTACTAATTAACTGATTAACCGAATACTCTTTATAATCATCGCCTTTGACTGCATACATAGAGTCGCACCATGCACATCTTAAGCTGCACCCAAACAAACGAACAAAGACTGTAGGAATGCCTATCTGCAAACCTTCCCCTTGAAGAGAGTAGAAAATTTCATTAATCTTTAATTTCATAATTTTTTGTCTTTGGTAATTCCATTAGATTTTCACGAACAGCCCGTTCTACTAAGGGGTCTGGATATCCAGCTTCTTCAAAACCTCTCGCTCTCAATAAATTTGCATGATCATTAGATGTAGGTGGATATTTCCCATCATAACTAGTATGAGAAAAGGATAAAGCCTCCCAACATTTTTTAGGAAGCCCCTTCGCCATTAAGACTATATCTGATTTCTTCAAATCCATCAGAGGTGTTAATATTTTTATCTTTCTCTCCATTGCTAGTGAAATAGTTTCTTCCAGACTCTTTACAAAATCTATTCTACAATCTGGATATCCTCCAAAATCCTCTTGGCAAATTCCTGTAATCATAGTGTCTATATCCATAGAGTATGCTTTGTTTGCAGCTAAAGAAAGAAATAATAAGTTCCTCCCAGGTACAAACGTATTCTGAATCCCAGAAGTAAAATCTTCCAGACTGGAGAACTGGTCAAGCTTTATATCTTTATTCGTCAAAGGGGATTTTCCTGAAAAAAGCGGACCTATAGATAGTATTTCATGTTTGTCAATCTTGGCTAATTCTGCAGCCTTTTTAGCGGACTCAATCTCAATACTATGTAGTTGACCATAATCAAAGGTTAGTGCTGAACATGTATACCCCTGACTAATTGCCCAAAATAGACATGTTACAGAATCCTGACCTCCACTTAAAATAACTAATGCATGTTTCATAAAATTGATAAATAATATTATATATTCATGGGCTCAATTAGAAAAATAGATTTTAACGATTTAGAGGAGATATATAAATTAGAAAAGGTTATCTTTTCAAATTGCTGGTCAGATCAAATAATTAAAAATCAAATCAAACACCCTAAGGGAATAAATCTTTTAGTAAATAATAAAGGACAAATTCTAGGTTACCTTTTTGCACGGGACTATATAGACTTTATTGAAATCGAAAGGATTGGTGTTGAACAAAGTCAAAGAAGAAACTATATTGCGGAAAAGCTTATCAAAGAGTTGGAGACAATAACAAGCCTTAAAGGTATAAAGAGAATTGTATTAGAGGTTAGAGTGGATAATTATTCGGCTATCAAGTTATATAAAAAGCATGGCTTTAAAGACGACTCAATAAGAAAGAATTATTACGAAGAAGATGGACAAGATGCTGTCTTGATGAGTAAGAGACTAGATTGAACCTTTATATCTTCCATGAACTGACTCTAGTGCTGATGTCATCTCACCAATAGTACAGTATTCTCTCACTGCTTCTAGAATATAAGGCATTATGTTTTCACTATTCTTGGCAGCTTTGGCAAGTAAGGATAAACATTCATTAACTTTCTTAATATCTCTTCCCTTTCTTAGAATTTCTAAACTTTCGTTCTGATTTTTTTCTAAGTTCTTATCTATTCCTTGAATAGGAGGCACTTCCTCATCCTCCGCCTTAAAATCATTAACGCCCACAATAATTCTCTCTTTACTTTCAAGTTCAATCTGAAAATCATATGCAGAATTTTCAATTTCACTCTGAATGTAATTTTCTTCTATACACTTAACCATCCCGCCTTTCTCTTTTATAATTTCAAGGTATTCGTAAACTTTTTCTTCAATTTGATCAGTTAGATTTTCTACAAAATACGAACCTGCAAAAGGGTCAATAGTGTTCGCAACTTCACACTCATGAGCAATGATTTGTTGAGTTCTTAAAGCTATTGTTGCGGACTCTTCAGTAGGCAAGCCTAAGGCTTCATCAAATGAATTTGTATGCAATGACTGAGTACCACCTAGGACCGCTGCCATAGCTTGCATAGCGGTTCTAACTATATTATTTAAAGGTTGCTGAGCAGTGAGCGTCACTCCACCAGTTTGCGAATGAGTCCTAAATTTACAAGCATTATCATCTTTGACATCAAATTCTTTTCTCAGTATATTCGCCCATATCCTTCTTGCAGCTCTATATTTAGAAATTTCTTCAAAAAAATTACCATGTACTGCAAAAAAGAATGAAACTCTCTTGCATATTCCTTCAATGTCCAAATTCCTTTCTTTTGCAATTTTGAGATACTCTATAGCGTCTGCTAACATAAATGCGACTTCTTGGACTGCTGTAGAACCAGCTTCTCGAATATGATATCCACTAACGCTAATTGGATTCCACTTGGGCACAAAATCTTTACAGTACTCCATCAAATCAACACTTATTTGGACCGATGGGTTCGGTGGAAAAGCGTAAGTCCCTCGGGCGACAAACTCCTTCAATAAGTCATTCTGAGTTGTGCCCATAATCTTATCTGCGGAAACTCCTTGTTTCTCTGCGGCGACTATATACATTGCCAAAAGCATTGATGCTGTAGCGTTGATAGTCATCGAAGTTGATACTTTATCTAATGGAATCCCGTCAAATAGAATCTCAATGTCTCTTAACGAGTCAATAGCAACTCCAACCTTTCCAACTTCTCCTTTACTAACAGGTGCATCTGAGTCATAACCCATTTGTGTAGGAAGATCAAAGGCTACACTTAAGCCTGTTTGACCTTTATCTAAGAGATATTTAAACCTTTCATTTGTTTCCTTTGCAGATCCGAAACCAGCGTATTGCCTCATAGTCCAGAATCTTCCTCTATACATAGTTGGTTGAACACCTCTAGTGAAAGGGAACTCGCCAGGCATAGAGTTCTTCTCATCTAGATTCCCTGAGACATCTTTTTGGGTATAAAATCTTTCTATTTTGATGTTAGACGTGGTTTTGAATTCTTTCTTTCTTTCCTTTAACTTTTCTTTATATTTGTTTTCCCAATCATCCTTCTTCATAACTAAGACACCCTAACTATGTTCTCTTTAGCCAAAGCTATTAATGAATCTTTATATTGACTCTTATTTAAAGACTCAATTGCTACGATTGCCTTTGAACTATAGTCACTTGCAGACTTTAAAGTTTCTTCTACTGCATTATTTTCTAATACAAAATTATACAGAATATCTAGATTCTTTCTATCAAAATTTTTCTTTTGTAAGATTTTCAAGATACCTCTTTTGTCTTTAGATGGTGCTTTGTCTAATGCTATCAACATTGGCAATGTAACCTTACCTTCTTTTATATCTTCCATTGTATTCTTTCCCATCTTCCTTGTGTCTCCAAGTAAATCTAATGCATCATCAATTAACTGGTAAGAAATTCCGAGATTTATACCATATGATTTTAATTTTCTTACTTTAGATATATCTGATGTTGAAAGAAGCGCACCAACTTCGGCAGATGATGAAATAAGCGAGGCTGTTTTTAACCTTATCATCTTGAAATAAATATCTTGGTTAAAATTTACTAATCTCTTCGAAATCATAATATCCAGTATTTGACCATTTGCTAATTCAGATGCTGCATTAGTTACAGACCCCATAACTTGACTATTTTTAGACTTATTAATTAAGAAAAGTGACCTTGCAAGCAAAAAGTCTCCTACTAAGACTGTAGCGTGGTCTCCCCAAATCTTATTAGCTGACTTTAATCCCCTTCTAATCTCAGCCTGATCTACTATATCGTCATGAATCAAAGAAGCATTATGAAGCAATTCTACAGATGCTGCAGCTGACAATATCTTTTTATCTATAATTTTTCCCAAGGAAAGTGCGGAAAGTAGAACAATTGAGGGCCTGAGCCTTTTTCCGGGTTTATTGATAAGATGCTTAATTACATCAAAAGAAATCTTAATATCAGTAGGGATTTCATCGTTGAGTAATAATTCAACCTTATTAAGATATTTTAAAATAGGCTCTTTTATTAATGAAGAATCCATTTTTGTAAGTTATCAGAAAAAATAAATAAGTCAAAAAGCTAAAAAAATAATATAAAATATGGGAGATGCTTATTTATGATTTCATTTTCGGCATAGTAGTTTTAATCTTCGGTTTAGCTGGTTTCTATTTAGGGATCATTAAATCTTTCTCCAAGTTCTTTTGTTTATTAATTCCACTTTTTGTCTCTTTTATAGGATCCAATGAAATTAATTCAAAATTAATTTCTGATTATAATTTTTACAGTGGCCATGGATCGTATCTGATTTCCACTATTTGTGTTTATCTAGCCCTCTATGGCATTTCTAAACTATTCTTCTTTTTAATCAATATGGTTTTATCTTATTTAAATCTATCTTTGTTAAATAGAGTAATAGGTTTGCTAACAGGTCTAGCACTAGGTTCGGTGATTGGATTTCTATTACTACTGGCCATTAGAGAAATCTTTAATATAGAAAGCCTCTTCTGTAAAAAAATTATAGGATATTTGTCTTTTTTTTTGACTATATAAGTGTATGATTCTAAGGTGAATGAGAAGTTAACAGCATACCAATATCTATTAAAAGATAAGCTTTCAGGGGATAAAAATAGGGAGCTTATCGCTCTACTTAAAGACTTAAAACTTGCCGGTAGGCAGGTAAGCAAAGAGCTGAATACAGGAGCTCTCGCTGGTTCACTTGGAGATTATACTGGCTCTAAAAATTCTCACGGTGAAAAGGTCAAAAAACTAGACTTAATCGCAAATAACCTATTCATAAAATCCTTAGAGAATGGTGGGAATTGCGCTGGGGTTGTCTCTGAAGAAAATGAGAAAATAGTAATTTTTAATAATGAGAATTCCAAAAATTCCAAATATATTGTATTAATAGACCCCTTAGACGGTTCCTCTAATATTGACGTAAATGTTCCTGTTGGCACAATTTTTTCTATTCTTAAAAAACCAAAAAGTTCAAAGAAACTAACCTCAAAGGATTTCTTACAAGAGGGGAAAAAGCAGGTGGCTGCAGGGTATATAATTTATGGATCTTCCACGATTTATGTCTTAACTGTGGGCAAGGGAGTAGATGCATTTACACTAGATCCTTATGTGAATGAATTCTACGTTTCTCAAACAAATATACAGATACCTGAAAACGCTAGGATGTATTCAGTAAATCAAGGAAACTTTTTCGAATTTCCCCTTGCTCTTCAAGAATACATTAGATGGTGCGAACAAAAAGATGTAAAAACAGGGAGACCTTATTCTTTACGTTATGTAGGATCAATGGTCGCAGATTTGCACAGAAGCCTCTTTAAAGGTGGTCTTTTTATATACTCCCAAGCAAAGAATGCCCCTGAGGGAAAGCTTAGATTGATGTATGAGTGCAATCCAATGGCATTTATTGTCGAACAAGCTGGTGGACTGGCTTCTGATGGAAAAAAGAATATCTTATCGATTAAACCAAAATCGATTCACCAAAAGTCCCCTATATTTATCGGTTCAAGTACTATGGTTAAAATGGTTAGTAAGTATTTGAAGAGTAAGCTTTTTTCTTAAGCAATAGTTATCTTCTTATTTAAATAAATATCTTGAACAGCATTTAAAATTTCAACACCTTCATCCATAGGTTTTTGGAAAGCCTTTCTTCCAGTTATTAAACCCATACCACCCGCACGTTTATTAATAATAGCTGTCTTAACTACTTGTGCGATATCATTGTCTCCCGAAGCTCCACCTGAGTTAATTAAACCAGCTCTACCGGATAAACAATTTAGAACTTGATACCTGTTTAGGTCTATAGGATGGCTCGAGGTTAACTCTGAATAAACCTTCTTGTGGGTCTTCCCAAAATTAAGTTCATTAAAACCTCCGTTATTTTCTGCCATCTTTTGCTTTACAATATCCGCCTGAATTGTTGCAGATAAGTGGTTAGCTTGACCTGTCAAGTCTGAACTTAAATGATAATCATTTTTGCTTGTTTTAAAAGATGAGTTTCTGAGATAGGCCCAAAGTATTGTTACCAAGCCTAAAGAGTGAGCATATTCAAAAAGCTCTGAGACCTCCTGTATTTGCCTAGTACTCTCTTCTGACCCAAAATAGATAGTTGCTCCAACACCAATAGCACCCATATTAAAAGCTTGGTCAACAGAAGCAAAACGAATCTGATCATACTGGTTTGGGTAAGTTAAGAATTCATTATGATTTAATTTTAAAATAAAAGGAATCTTATGAGCATACTTCCTTGAAACAGAGCCAAGAACACCTAAAGTTGAAGTTACAGCACCACACCCACCTTCAATTGCGAGCTTAACAATGTTGTCTGGATCAAAATATATTGGGTTTGGTGCAAAAGATGCTCCAGCTGAATGCTCAACACCTTGATCAACTGGAAGTATCGAAAGATATCCGGTTCCACCAAGTCTTCCATGATTAAATAAAGTTTGAAGATTTCTTAAAACAACATTAGACCTATCTGAATCTTTTAGGACCCTATCTACAAAATCTGGACCAGGTTTTATTATATTTTTTAAATCTACTGTTTTACATTGGTGATCAAGAAGATAACTAGCTTCGTCACCCAACAGAGTCTCAATCCAACTTAAATCGTTCTTGGAACTTTTTTTCATTCTATTTTTTTATTATAAATTATTAATCAAGAATTTCTATACCTGGCAAGCTACTTCCACCCAAATATTCTAGTAATGCGCCCCCACCAGTAGACATATGTGAAATCTCAGATTCTAAAACTTCTGCCTTGCGAATTGCCGCAATTGTTTCACCACCACCTACAACCGAAGTTGCACCTCTCCAAGTCGCTAAAGCAACTGCTCTAGCAACATGAATGGTCCCAGATGAATACTGATCAAATTCAAAGACACCCATTGGGCCATTCCAAAAAATATAACCCGGGCCTTTTATAACTGAGTTGAACAATTCTATAGTCTTTGGGCCAATATCAAGTGCCATATGGTCATCAGGAATCTCTATATCAGATATCAAACACTGACTTGTTTTATTGAAATCTTTCGAAATAACATGGTCAATTGGGAGAACAATCTTATCCTTGTATTTAGCATATACATCCTCCACCCAGCTTAACATTTCTTTCTCATAGATTGAGTTTCCTATATTAATGTTTTGTGCCTTTAGAAAGGTATAGGCAGCCCCACCACCGACTATTATCTTGTCTGCTCTATCGAGCAAATTCCCAAGAGCGGAAATTTTATCTTTTATTTTAGAACCACCGATTATAACCAAAAACGGATGCTCGGGTGTTTCCATCATTTTCGAAACAAAACTTAATTCTTTATCTACTAGGAAACCACTTATTTTATCAACAAAATCTTTAGTCATACCATACGTAGAACAATGAGCTCTATGTGAGGTTCCAAAAGCTTCATTTATGTAAACATCCGCAAGTTTGGCTAGTTCAATTGAAAATGCTGGGTCATTTTCTGTTTCTGCTTCATGAAACCTAAGATTTTCAAGCATTACTACTGAACCATTAGGTAAGTCGTCAAGCTGCTTAGATAAGCCACCTCCAATAAAATCTTCGACAAATAAAACCTCTTTATCAATCAACTCTGAAAGCCTATTTGACACTATTTGCAAAGACAAATCTTTTACTACTTTCCCTTTAGGTCTACCTAAATGGGATCCTAATATAATTTTTGCTCCTGCATCTATTAAGAAATCAATAGTGGGTAGCGCTCTCCTAATACGATAGTCTTCTCTAATCGAATCCGTTTCAATATTTATTGGGACATTAAAATCAACACGTACAAAAACTTTCTTACCTTTATAAAAAGACTTTGGAAAATCTGATATGACCTTCTTTTTATCCAAGCGAACTTCCAATCTTTACCGCTAAATCTAGCACCCTTGAAGAATAACCATATTCATTATCGTACCAAGCGATTACTTTTATAAAATTATCCCCAATCACACTTGTACCAAATGGATCAAAAACAGCTGAATGTTTATTTTTTAATAGATCAACAGAAACCGCCCCTTCGTGAGCTATATCAAGATAGCCTTGAAGTGTAGATTCTGAAGCCTCTATAAACGCAGAATTAATTTCCTTTGTAGACGCCTTGTTCTTAATTCTAGCAACAAAATCAATCATAGAAACATTCGGCGTTGGAACCCTAACTGATATAGCAGACAAGTTTCCTTTTAAATCTGGGAATATTTCCTCTATAGCTTTGGTTGCACCAGTACTTGTAGGAATCATAGACAAACCACCGGCCCTAGCTCTTCTGAGATCAGAATGGGGCGAGTCTATTATCCTTTGGTCGTTTGTATAAGAGTGGATAGTAGTCATGTGACCACTCTCAAGACCAAAGTTGTCTCTTAAAACTTTCACTATCATAGCTAAACAGTTAGTTGTACATGATGCATTGGAAACAATATGATGCTGATTATTATCATATAAATCGTCATTTGCTCCCATAACAGTCGTAAAGTCTATGTCACCCTTTCCAGGTGCAGATATTATAACTTTTTTTACATTTCCACCTAGATGTTGTGATGCTAGTTCCTTAGATGTAAATATTCCTGTGGACTCAACTACAATTTGACACCCTTCGTCTGACCAGCCTATATCCGACGGGCTTCTTTCAGAAAATATTTTTATCCTCTTTCCATCAATAAGAATTCCATCTGAATCATGTGATACATTATTCTCTAGAACACCAAAGACCGAATCATACTTTAACAAATGCGCGCAAGTTTGCAGATCAGCTATATCATTAATTGCTACGACATCAATCTTATCAGAAAGCAAAGAGATTCTTAAAAGATTTCTTCCTATTCTTCCAAATCCGTTAATACCTATTTTAATTGACATATTTTTATCCTTTTAATTTAGAGAGTTTTTTAATTTTACACTCTTCATAATAGATTTCAAACAATTGGATTTATAAAAATTGTATGATACTGTCACATTTATGAAGAAAATAAAAATAGGTATATTTGGAGTCACTGGATATACGGGAATTGAGTTACTTAAAATATTAAGCAATCATCCAATGGCTGACATTATATTCGTTGGTGCGAATTCAAACATTGGACCATATGTTGATGAAATAATTCCAAATTTAAAAATATCTAAAAGATTAAAAATTAGAAAAAACTCGGAAATATTAAAGATAAAGAAGATTGACCTAATCTTCTCATGCCTCCCAGGCGGGGGCTTAATCTCAATGTACAACAAAGTAAAGAGAATGGGTGCAAAGATTATAGACTTAAGTGGTGATTTTAGACTAGGCAAAAGAAGTCATGCTCAATGGTACAAATCAAGGAGAAATGCTTCGACACTAAAGGATTTCCAATATATCCTTCCGGAAATTAATAAAGATAAAATCAACAGAAAAAAGAACATCTCTAACCCAGGTTGCTATGCCACCTCTATCCTACTTGGCCTAATCCCAATCGCAAATAACCTTAAGGATTTAGAAGACATTATTGTGGATACAAAGTCTGGAATATCTGGTGCAGGAAAAAGTGGTAACTTGGAACATAGCTTTTCAGAGAGTTACGATAATCTATCAACTTATAATGTTGGGAACCACAGGCATGCACCCGAAGTAGAGCAATTAATTTTTAAAGAATCAGGGAAAAAAATCAATCTTATAATGGTCCCTCACCTTTTGCCTATAAAAAGAGGGATAATGTCTAACATCTACATTTCAAGGAAAACACCTTTTAATCATAAACAAATTCTTAAATCATTCAAAGATTACTATCTAGATTCTAATTTTGTTAAAGTACTAGAAACAGGTCTTCCTAAAATTAATGATGTGCAAAATACTAACATGTGTCAGATTGGCATTAAAGTAATGCCACAAAACAGAATATTGCTTATATCCTCAGTTATTGATAATTTAACAAAGGGAGCCTCAGGCCAAGCTGTCCAAAATATGAATTTATTATTTAACTTAGAGGAAAATTTAGGACTTTAAGTTTCTCAGTTGTTTTTTTAATTCTTCAATTTCTTTATTAATCCTTAAAATATCTTCACCGCTAGGATCAGGTAGCTTGTTATGATATAAATCTGGTGCCATGGATGAAAAAGACTTTCCAACAACTTTACCCGGGACTCCAACAACTGTGGAGTTCTGAGGGATATCGTCAATCACGACCGAATTTGCACCAATCTTTGTATTCTCACCAATATTTAGTGGCCCCAGGATTTTACTTCCTGCGCCAATAATGACATTATCTCCTATTGTTGGATGTCTTTTACCAGGATTCGCACTTACACCACCTAGTGTAACACCTTGATAAATCGTGACATTCTTTCCTATCTCTGATGTTTCTCCAATTACCACACCCATTCCATGATCTATAAAGAATCCTTGACCTATAGTGGCAGCAGGGTGAATTTCGATTCCTGTTAATGTCCTAAGGATATTTGATATCATTCTGGCTATGAGTTTAAGCCCTAAATGCCATAAAAGACTTGCTATTCTATGCCAAAAAATCGCATGAAATCCAGGGTAATTAACTAGAATCTCTAAAAGGTTTCTTGCTGCAGGATCTCTTTCGTTAACAGCAGCTATATCTAATTTAATACTTGTAAAAAAGCTCATGACTTTAACTAACTATTCTCTACAGCTCTAAGATCATTCTCGTAAATTTTTAGATAGTCATACTTTGTGGATCTCTCAACTGGCCTACGATTAATTTCAAATGTAAGTCTTCTAAATTCATCAGGAGGAAAATACTGCCCAAACTTACCACCAGCGGCAGTAGTTATCTTTTCTTCCATTAAAGTTCCACCAAAATCATTGGCTCCTGCGTTAAGACAATATTGAGCAAATTCTGGTCCTTGTTTAACCCAAGAAACCTGGATGTTATTAATCCAGCCCCTAAAGAATAGTCTTGAAATTGCATACATCTTCAGTTGATCTAAATCCGTAGGACCTTCTCTTGATAAACCCTTTTTGTAAAGTCTTGTATCCCAGGGTATAAATCTTAGAGGGACAAATTCTGTTATGCCACCCGTTTCCTTCTGTATCTCTCGAAGGATATTAAAGTGCTTTGCCCAATGAAAAGGTTTGTCTACATGCCCATACATAATTGTAGAAGTAGTATTCATTCCTGCTTTATGAATCTCTTTAATTGTATGAACCCACTGATCTGTTGTAATCTTACCTGGCGCGATAATTTGCCTTACATCCTCACTTAATATCTCCGCAGCAGTTCCAGGGAAAGTTCCATGACCAACATCTTTAAGCTGGGAAACAAAATCACCTATCGGGATATTTAGTGTTTCAGCTCCATAGTGTACTTCAAAGGGTGAGAAACAATGAGTATGCATATCAGGAACAGCTTCCTTAACAGACTTTATTATTTCAAGGTAAAAGTTTCCATCAATATCCGGGTGCATTCCGCCTTGCATACAAACTTCTGTAGCTCCATTTTCTCTAGCTTCACGAACTTTATCTTTAATCTCATCCATAGTAAGGAAGTAGGCTTTTTCGTCACCTTCAGGAGCCATAAAATTACAAAACCCACAATAAGTGTTGCATATATTGGTAAAATTAATGTTTCTATTTACTACATAAGTAACATCATCGCCCACGTCTTCTTTTCTAATTCTATCCGCCAATACAACAAGTAGTGACAAATCATTTACATCTTCAATTAAAAAAAGTTCTTCTGCTTCTTTTTCAGAAATTTCTTCTTTATTAATAGATTTGGTTAAAATAGATACTATTTTCTCAGAACCCTTAGACAAAAGGTAGTCTAAACCTTTTTCTCTATTGTTCTCAATGTCATCGATAATTTTTTTTAATTCGTCATCCATCTCTAAACTCTAACCCTCTTTAATATATCCTGTTTCGTCAACAAATTTTAATGCTTTATTGTAAATATTATCAGTCAAAAATCTTTTATCCAAATACTCTGGATAAACTGGCAGTCTTTCTCTAAGGGTAAATCCAAATTCTGATATATTCTTTTTCATTATATCTAGTTGTGGCCAAGGACTTTCAGGGTTTACGTAATCAATTGTAAGAGGTGAAACACCCCCTAAATCATTGACTCCAGAGAATATATGCAAGGTATAGGTTTTAGCATTTAAGTTTGGAGGAACTTGAATGTTAACATCCTTACCCATTAATATCTTAGCCATTGCAACTGTCTTAATCATATCTAAATCTGTCGGCACCGGACTACCTTCCATTTTAATTCCAGGCTTAGGACTGAAGTTCTGTATTATTATTTCTTGTATATGTCCAAACTCATCACTAATCCTTTTTAACTCAAAGATAGAATCGACACGCTCTTCCCATGTTTCGCCTATGCCAATCAATATTCCTGAGGTCCAAGGTATATTGAGCTTTCCTGCATCCGATATTGTTTTGATTCTGGCCCTAGGGTATTTATCGGGGCATCTATAATGCGCTTCACCAGGCTCCATTAATCTCTCACTTATACTCTCTAACATAAGCCCCATGCTGGGATTAGAATTTTTAAATCTTTTTAACTCTTCAGGTTTTGCTATTCCTAAATTAGAATGGGGAAAAATCCCTTCTTCAAGACATATCTCTGACATCGCAATCATATAATCAGATGTTGAATCATAACCCATCTTGTTTAACTCTTTTCTATAAACATCATAAACAAGCTCTGGCTTGTCTCCTGAAACAAAGAGCATTTCAGTGCATCCAAGCTCAGCTGATTTCTTAGCTGCCTCTAAAACTTTTTCTGGAGAATAGAACAATTCCCCTTCACCAGGTTCATACTTAAAAGTACAGTAAGAACATTTGTCTCTACACAGCTGAGTGAGAGGAATAAAAAAATTTTTAGAGAAACTTATTAAAGTACCTTTATGTTTATCTCTTAAAAAATTAGAGACTGACATTAAAACGGCAACATTTTCAATACTTATATCTGTCAATGCTAAAATGTCATCTCTAGTCATATCTACTTCATTAAGAGCTTTTTCTAATGAAATCCTTATAGTTGGTGTCAATTTCTCAATATCACCTACTGGTATATCATGTGCTCTTAGAATCTCGGCTGAACTGTGAGAATTTAAGAATATTTCGTGAGCTTCATTTAAAGATATCATTTTTGTCGCTTCTCAAAAGAATATTAGAATTCTTATTTGATTTAATATAATTATACCCTTTTATCAAAACAACAGGAATACCTATATCTTTTTCCATCAAGATACCTGCTGCAGAAGCTATCTCATCAACTATTGGTATATCTGTATCATACAAAGAATTCTTATAAATATCTTTCTTGTATTTCTTGATTGGTAAAATTCCATAACTTCCAATAGATACTTGAGTTAGTCCAAGTCTCCATGGTCTACCAATTGAATCTGAAATTATAATTCCAATATCTTTTTTAGTTTCTTTATAAATCGCCTTTGAGATTCTTCTTGCAGAAATGTTTGGATTAATAGGTAGAAGAAGTACGGCATCTTTTTTATCAATATTTGATTGATCTATTCCTGCGTTAGCTGTTATTACACCTAATTTATTTTCAGTAATAATAACATCATTCGTACTTTTTATTACTTTTCTAGAATTATCCAAAATTAACTGGCATAGTTCTTCTGGTTTCCCGATTTTTTGACTTAACAGTTTAGCTTTCTTACTTACTTTAACGGAGCTTAAACTTACAAATCTATTCTCTGAAATAGAAATAATTTTATGGGCTATAACAATCAGATCATTGTCACTAAGGACAATCTTCTTTCTTCGGAGTGCCCTTATTATAAAAGAAGAAACATTGTCTCCTGGTTTCACCTTCGGAATTCCTTGCAAAGGAACCAATTCTACTTTCTTCATCTATCAATTAGCTCCAATATTGATTTAGCCATTCTTATAGAAACTTCCCTTTTAGTCATTCGTATATCCTTAAAGATTGGAACAATACCAAGCAACTTAATCTTCTTCTCATATTCTTTATCTTTATTGTCAATCATAAGATAATCAACTAAATCTTTATAAAAGGAGGCTACTCCAAGAACAGACGGTAAAAAACCCTTTGCTTTCATAAAATTTAAGACAGGCCCCTTAAAGGCTTTGTCTCCAACAATAGGACTGATTGCCACCTTTATTGCTCTAGAATCTTTGACTGCTTTTCTAATACCCGGTACAGATAAGATTGGTCCGATACTTATAATTGGGTTACTCGGACAAAAGATTATAAGTTTTGACTTATTTATCTTTTCAATAACTCCCTTGGATGGGTGAGATTTTCTAATATTCTTAAAAGTTACGCTATCTATTTTTGGCTTCATTTTATATTTTATTAAATATTCTTGAAAATGAATTTTCTTTCTTCTTGTCCCCACGAAGGTCTCCACTTCCTCATTACACATAGGAAATATCTTTGCCTTCTTAATCTTAAGTTTTTTTCTTTGCTTATTTACTACTTCTTGTAAAGTAAGGCCTTTGCTCATAAAATGCTTCTTTCTTAAGTTCTCAGCTAAATCTAAATCACCAAGGTTAAACCATGAATCATTATTCTTTCTTTCATTCAGATGATTAAAAGTATCTCCTTTTATTCCCCATCCTTTTCTTCTGTCAACCTTACCTGATAGCCAATAGAGAATTGAATCGATATCAGGACTTACTCGAACATCATAGATATCTATATCGTCAGCTGTGTTTACAATAATATTTAATTCTTCTAAATAATCTTGAGAGTATAATCCTTCTAAGAATTTCCCTGCCCCTACGCCTCCGCCAAAAGTAGTAATCATATATTAAATAATACAAAAGAATTTGACTTTTAATACTTAATTTTATATCTTATGAGAATTGGTGTTTGCGAAAGCTTAAAAGGGAAGTTGGTGTAAGTCCAACACAGACCCGCTGCTGTAATAAGTTAACACTTTTAGTTAAATAGCCACTGTTATAAAATGGGAAGGCAACTAAAAGAACTTTAAGTCAGAAGACCTGCCAATTAAATATTTTATTTTTCTTCGAGGTTAAGGGAAAATAGGCTAAAACCTAATTTTTTTGAATCAAACTTGAAGGAAAGGAGTTTATTGTGAGAATCTCTTTTCTATTTATTTTCTTAATTCTTAGTTTTGTTGTTGAAGCTGAGGATGCGGCAGTCTCTAGTTCCAAGGGGAAAGTTGCTGCCTCAAATGATACAACATCAGAACTAACCTTTTCAGCCCCTAAGATTTCTAATTCTGATATTTTATTCTCACAATTTGGTGGATCAGCTACGGTAATAACAGAGTCAGATATTAAAAAATCTGGAGCAAGCGATGTTCAAGAATTACTGAGAAAGATACCGGGTCTGTCGATTAAGCAATCAGGTGGTAGAGGAGGAGTAGTAAGCATTTTTTCCAGAGGAAGTGAGAGCGATCACAATCTAGTTATTGTAGACGGAGTAAAGATTAATGAAATCGGTGGTTATTATAATTTTTCAAGACTAAGCGTTAATAATATCGAGCAAATAGAGGTCCTTAGAGGCCCGCAAGCCGCTCTTTACGGACCAGGTGCAATGGGGTCCGTAATAAGCATTAAGACTAAGAAGTATAGTAAAAAGAATAGAATTGCCTTTAATACAGCTTTTGGAATCGGAGAATCACCTTCCAGGGGATTACAAAGTAATGGCGGTACATACTTTATAAATGAAGAAACTATAAATGTTTCCGGCCCTATTTCTATCGCTAAGGATAATGACTATCTCAGATTTGGGTACTCGATTAGCTTTAAAAGAATTGACGATAATGGCCATATGCTTAAGAACAACAAGTATGATAAGGCTAACTTAAATGCTGGTTTAAGTTTATTCACAGCTGATAATAAATTAAAGATTCAGGCCAGTTTTGATAAGAAAAAGATTAGATACCATTATCCAACTGATAGTTCGGGCAATACTGAAGCAACACCTTTCCTAAATACACAAAAAGATAGGAGACATATTACAACTCGTTCAATAAACTTGGAATATAAACTTGCAAATCCACTAACAGTTGGAACTACATACAAATATTGGTACATGCATAAATGGGTTGAATCTGGTTATCAAGCATTCAATGGAGTTCAGACTAATAGTGATACGAACTTTTGGGAAAGAAGAGAAGGGTTCGACTATTATGCTAGGCATACAAAAGATTTTAATAATTTAACAATTAGTAGTTTGATTGGACATGACACTGCTACAGAGAGCAGTGATTATAATACTTTTGGTGGAACTTACTACGCACATGATGACAAAATTAATCAATACTATGGGAACATAAATTTTAAATTACCATATAAAATATCAATTAATCCCGGTCTAAGGAAGATCCATCATGAAACCCATGGAGGTTATACTTTGCCTTCCATATTCTTATCCAAAGAATTCTTAGAAACTTCTACAATAGTTAGAGGTGGTTTCAGCAAAGGGGTGAAATATCCCAATACTTATGAATCTTATAGTCAAAGCTACATCCTCAAGCCAGAGAGGCAAAAGTCTTACGAGTTCGGCTTTGACCAAAATATAAAGAAAAATATTGTACTAAGCGCTACATATTTTAATACGAAAATATATGATCTAATAACTTATACAAACTGGGTGACCGGCACTCAATCTGGCGCAGTGTATGAGAATATTCAAGAGGCGTCTAGTAGCGGATTAGAATTATCTACGCTAATAAATCTCCCAAATAATATAAGAACTAAAATATGGTATACGCAACTTGAGACCAATGTTGATAAGAGTGGAAACTACGGTGGCGATGCAAACTGGCCTGATAATAAAGATTTACTAAGAAGGCCTAAGAAAAGCGGTGGGTTCACACTTAGCAAATCAAACGAGTCTTACAACGTTTACTTGGATGGCTCGTATACAGGTGGAAGATGGGATTATGAATCATCAAATATCAGACTGTGGAATAAACCTTTTTGGAATTTTGACATTTATGCTGAGCATGAGCTAGATTCATACAATGCTCATCCCAATTTAAGACTATTTGTTAAAATCAAGAATGTACTTAACGATAAAAGACAGGAAATACTAAACTTTGATTCACCAGGAAGGACTACCTTGATAGGAATCAAGGGTGAAATATAAAAAAATTCATTGAAGAATTTTGATGAAACACTAAAAAACATTACTATATAATTATGAAAATAATATCCCTTGTACCAGGTGCTACAGAAATTCTCTGCGCACTTGGTCTAGAAGACAATATTTATGGGGTTAGCCACAAATGCAATTTCCCCGAATCAATAAAAAACAAGGAGGTAGTACTAGACTCAACTCTGGACTTTCGCAAATTAAATAGCTTACAAATAGACACAGCTATTAATGAAAGTGCAAGTTCAAATAAATCTATTTATTTGCTAGATATTGAGGCAATAAATAAAATAGAGCCTGATTTTATCATTACTCAAGATTTATGCGAGGTTTGTGCTATCTCTAGTTCTCAAATAGAAGAAATATTATTAAAGCTCTCAAAAAAACCAGAGATTATAACAACTAGCCCTAGGTCCATTAAAGAAATAAACGAATCAATATTATTGCTCGCAGACAAATTCAAGGTCAAAGACAAAGGCATCGAGCTCGTTAACAAAATAAATGGGGAAATAAAAACTATTTTATCTTTTTCAAAAAATATTATCGATAAGCCTAGAGTTTTTTGTATGGATTGGATAAATCCTATTTATTCAGCTGGACACTGGGTTCCGGAGATAGTTAATATTGCAGGTGGAACAAGTATTAAATTAGGGGGAACCCAAAATTCAGAAAAAATTACATTCGAAAAGCTATTGGAGTTCGCACCACATTTTATATTCATAATGCCTTGTGGGTACGATATAGAACAGACGTTAAATGAGATTAATCTTTTATTGGAAAATCCAGAATTAAACAAAATACCCGCATTTAACAGTGGGCAAGTTTATATAGTGAACGCCAATGCATACTTCTCTAAAGGCACTTATAGATTAATTGAAGGGATTAAAATTATTACCCGAACAATAAATCAGAAAAGTTTTAATTACGAGCCTGAGCCAGACGCAATACTAAATCTTCAGAATTATATACATTTCGAATCTTTCGCTGGCTAAAAGTTAATTTAAAATTAACCTTTAGGTGAGCTAAATTCAGATCCGTCAGTAATGCTTTCATCAGTAGTTTGTGGCGTACCATCTGTCAAAGAATCTGAAGCAGGTGTCTGAGTCTCACCTGGGGCGCTATCTGCAGCACCTTCGCTTTCTCCAAAATTTGTAGCCGCAATCCAATAAAGTGCAATAAAGCTTAAAGCTATAGCTATACCTGTCATGAACACTCCTCCTTGATAACTTAAAGTGTAAGCTTTAGAATTGTACTATAATTATGATTAAAAAATCAACTAAGAATATATCAATTGATGACATCTTAAGAAAGTTTAATTTTATTGAAGAAGGGTCTATAATTATTTTCCACGATAATTATTACCTACTTGCGTCATGCATGCAGACACAATCTGTTATGAATTTTGATACTACCATGGACTTTGAACTTGTATTCAACCCTATAATGCAGGGTGATTTTCCTACTTTAGAATTAAAAATTGAGTTTTATAAAAACAAAGTAAAAGTTGAAACAATATCTAATCTCATATCTGTGGATAATATTAATGAAGTTCAAAATATCTGTAATTATTTCTCTTTTAGTAGCTTACCCCTAATAGTTTTTAGCAAAAGAAATAATTCTTTAAAGATTTTAGAACTTAAGAATCAATTCAGCGACAAATTAGCTGAGACCCTTAATCACTTCAGGATTGACATTAAAGATATAATAAAAAATACTAACAATTAAAGGATTGGGTGGATAATTTGAGCTATGCAAAAATAACAGGTACCGGAATTTATATTCCAGAAAAAATACTTTCAAATAAAGACTTAGAATCTCTAGTCGATACTTCAGATGAATGGATAAAAGCAAGAACCGGTATTTCAGAAAGAAGGATTCTTGAAAAAGATAAAGCTACTTCAGATATGTGCTATGAAGCTTGTCTTCAAGCATTAAAAAACTCTTCTACTAATCCTGATGAAATCGATGGGATTATAGTTGGAACAGTTACTCCTGATTACATGACCCCATCTGTTGCCTGCTTGCTTCAGGATAAGCTTAATACAAGAAAAGTCTTTGCATTTGATCTCTCTGCAGGATGCTCGGGGTTCATTTACTGTCTAAGTATTGCAAAGGCGATGATTGAAAATGGGCAAGCAAAAAAACTTCTTCTAGTTGGGGCCGAGAACTTATCTAAGATTGTTGATTATACTGACAGAGGAACTTGCATACTATTTGGTGATGGTGCAGGTGCAGTAGTAATAGAAGAAAGTGATACACCTGGAATTATGTCTGTCTGTTTAGGTGCCAGTGGTAATGAAGCAGAGCTATTATATACACCTGGTGGCGGGTCAAAAGACCCGAATGGTTCACGTTTTCTCGTAATGCACGGGAAAGAAGTCTTTAAAGAAGCAGTCAAAGTAATTCAGTCAAACTCGCTAGAAGCTATTGAAGCTGCGGGAATAACACCAAATGAAATAGACCTATTTATCCCTCATCAGGCCAATATGCGTATCATTGAAGCAGCAAGAGAAAGGCTAGATCTCCCAATAGAGAAATGTTTTGTTAATATTGAGAAATACGGAAATACTTCATCTGCCTCCGTCCTATTAGCCTTACACGAAGCGCTTAACGAATCAAAAATCAAGAAGGGGGATAACATTTTATTCTCTGTTTTTGGGGCTGGTTTTGCCTGGGGTTCAGCAGTTTTAAAATGGTAACAAATAATAAATTTAATATTAATCAAATTAAGTTAACAGTTCCTGAATATTCCAACAATAAACATAATCCGTCTTCAGCTAAGACCATAAATGAAATCAATGAGCTCGAGCTTATAAAAGAAATTAAAGAACTAAATAAAACTAAAACATTACTTAATAAAAGAAATTTTCAAAATAAAGATTTGGTATTTTTTGGCATGGGAGGATCTAGCCTTGGAATAAAGACTATAATCGAAAGCTTATCCAAACAGGATAATTTCAAAAAGAAAGTTTTTTTAGTAGATAATCTTGATGGCGAATACTTTGACAAGGTTTTTAATGACATAAATATTAGATCAACCAACTTTGTTTTTATAAGCAAGTCAGGAAGCACTTTTGAGATAAAAAAATTATTAAAAGAAACTGTTAAAAAACTTGTTTCAAAAAGTATTAGAATTAGCTCCTCTATATTCTTCATCACTGAAAACAACAATGGATATTTAAATAAATTTGGTAAAAAAGAAGGCATATATACCTTTTATATAAATCCAGACATTGGCGGCAGATTCTCTGTGTTAAGCAAATCCTCTCTGATACCTTGCCAAATGATGAGTATTGACTGGAAAAGGATTATAAAGGGGGCTCTAAACTCTTATGAGATAATTCTAAAAAGTAGATTTGTTCCAATTAATTGCTTGGCTAATTTCTATTATAAAAACTTAAATAAAGGTAAGACTAATACGGGCATTATGTCATATAAGAATAATATGGAATATTTTGGTGAATGGTTCATGCAATTATGGGGTGAAAGCTTAGGTAAAGTCTCTGCAAATCGAGTCTCAACTGGACTTACTCCAATAAGATATTTAGGGCCTAAAGATCAACATTCCCAAATGCAACTTATACTAGATGGGCCTAAAGATAAAACTCTAACAGTTTTATCGATTAAGAATTATAAAAAGGGAAATCCCGAACTTAATAAGTCAGTACTAAAGGAAAAGAATGCTACTATTAAGGCATTAGATATTAAGAGAATTCCATATGTTGAGATAGAAATTAATAGGCTAAACGAGGAGAGCCTTGGCGCATTACTTATTATTCTTCAGCTAACAACTTTAATTCTTGCTAAAAAGATGAAGGTAAATCCGTTTGATCAACCCGCAGTAGAACTAATTAAAAGAAATCTAAATATCTAAAAGAACCTATAGTCTAGTGAGTATTTTCCACCACCAACAAATAACAACGAATATGCTAAACCAACGAGACACAATTGATATCCATAGGTATCATAAGTAGGGAAATACCCGTCATCAAGATGGGCAACCCATATTCCTACACACATAACAATTAAGATTCCGAGTGCTGCCAATCTAGTTAATAATCCAAGCGCTATAGCAATTCCACCAAAAAACTCCACAAAGACTGCTACTCCTGTTGCCCACATTGGAAAGCCAAAATTAACACTCCAAGAAAGGGCTTTCTGCTCAAAATCTGTAATCTTATACCAACCTGCTGGAATGAAAGTTAATGCAAGAATAAGCCTCGGCAACAAAGATGCCAAAGATGAAGTAGTCCTAAGAAACCACATTTGAAAAATTATAACTAACAAGTGTCATTTATCAATTCACATTTGGTAGACTAGTGATATGGATTTATGGATAAAAGTTTTTGAAGTTATACTTCCGGTAATTATTATAATACTTACTGGGTTCACTTTTGGTAAAGTAACAAATGTAAACCTAAAGCCAATAAATCTTTTGCTTTTATATATATCAACCCCATGTTTAATATTTTCATCACTAATAGATGGAAAAATCACAATGGAAGCCGCGTCCCAAATACTAATTGCTGGCACATTAATGATATTTATTGGGATGGGGGTTTTTTCGATAATATTGAAACTTCTAAGAAAGAACATAGTTACTTTCCTGAATCCTTTAGTCTTCCCAAACACTGCTAACATGGCTCTTCCAATAGCTCTTTATGCTTTTGGGAATCAAGCATTTGAATACGCAATAATCTTTACAACAATTGTATTCTTCTATCACTGTTCAGTTGGGATATTTATATTGAATGGGCCAAAAAAAATTATGGAGGTATTTAAAACACCTTTAATCTATGCTGTTACACTAGCTCTGCTTCTTAACAATTTAGACATAAAAGTTAATGTTGGCCTTAATAATGCTATAAATCTTCTAGGTACTACGAGTATCCCTTTAATGATGTTTAGCCTTGGTCATAAGCTTTCTGAAACTAAAATAGTCAATCTTAACGAAAACCTGCTTCTAGGTTCACTTCGTTTACTTCTTGGTTCAATACTTGGTTTTGGGATTTGTACAGTCTTAGGTGTTCAGGGACTTATAGCAAAAATTATGATTCTACAGTTTTCTATGCCTTCTGCGGTTTTTAATTTTATACTTTCTGATAGGTACAATAAATCTCCCGAAAAAGTAGCCTCTCTAGTTTTTGTTTCTACAATTTTATCTATTCCATTCATTCCAATTATCTTATATCTTCTAATGAAGTAAGATGTTTTTTTATTTCAAAATCTAACTCCGTTTTAAATCCATTCTTCAAAAGAATATTATTGGATTCCCATATATTAGATGAATTATGTATCAGCTTAGCAGACAGCGATATATCTTTAAAGATAACATTAGTCTTAATATAAACCGTAATCTGAGAAAACGGATGAATATCAATTTCAATTCTTCCACGTCTAATTTTAGATAATCCGTATGTACCGCTAAAAGCCAAAGTAGGTATGCGACTTGCATCAGTTTCAATTTTTGCAATAAGTTTTTTCATGATTCTTTGTGAATCAGCGTTTATTCCAAGCATTCCAATAAGACCTTTTTTCTTTGAAATTATAGATAAGGAGTTGTTCAACTCTGAGGGTTCCAGCTCACCATCACTTCCATAACCTAACACCGCTATTTTAGTATCTACTGATGTTTCGACCTTTTTTAAGGCTGATAACATTATAGAATCAGCCAAAGGACTAGAGAGACCTGGCTCGTCTCCCTTAGCCATAACGTCTCCTCCAACGTCAACTCCAACAATTAAATCAATTTTATTTTTTTTACAAAATTCTTTAAGGTCTTTGGCAATCTTAGAAGAACTATTGAAAATATTGACTAATAAAATTTTTTCTTTTAATACTTTTGAGACTTTGGATTCACTGAACAATAACCCATCTTCAGTTTGAGTTTTTTCATTTGCCCAGCAAAAACTATCATTTATATTGGTTACATTAACTATTTGGTCAAAAGGTCGAGGACCAGGAAATGGATCTATCGAATATCTTTCCCACGGTAAACCACCTAAAATACATTTAATTCCGAAAGACTCTAAATGTAGTTTGGTTGGGATTGTTCCAATAATATCAGCTCCCCCGCCTATTCCGATCAGCAAAGCTTTTTTATATTTTGAAAAAGATTTCAGCATAGGATTTATTAGGTATTATAACTTAACGAGATAAAAATGGATAAGATTAAGATTAAAAGTTCTGACTATATATTCAAAGGTGACATACAAGTTCCCGCAGATAAATCTATTGGTCACAGAGCTCTGTTCATAGCCTCTCTCAATAAAGAGATGACAAAAATATCTAACCTTGCTATGTCCGAAGATGTAAGAACAATCTCTAGCGATCTTCAGACAACTATAAAATGTCTTGCGGATATAGGAGTACAGTTTGCAGAAGTTAAAGGAAATATTTTTGTTCGAGGAAGAGGTGCCAAGGAGTTTGTCCCATCAGAAGGAATATTAGATTGTGGTAACTCAGGCACAACAGCAAGACTTATAATAGGTCTCTTGAGCGGTCAAAAATTTGAATCTAAACTAGATGGTGATAGTTCCTTAAGAACTCGCCCGATGAATAGAGTAATCCAGCCACTAGAGAAAATGGGTGCATCAATCTCCTCCACTGAAGGAAACTTACCATTAGTAGTCTCAGCTTCTCAACTTAAAGGAGGAAAGTTCAATCTAGAATTAGGTTCTGCTCAAGTAAAGACAGCATTAATCTTTGCTGCTTTATGCGCTGAGGGAGAGACAAGGCTCAAAGAAATTAAGAAATCCAGGAATCATACTGAAATAATGCTTAAATCATGTACTAACAACTTGACTATCGAAAAAGATGAAATCATCATTCAACCCGAGCCTAAAGTAGAAATTGAATCCTTTGACGTACCTGGTGATCCTTCATCTGCCGCTTTCTTTATTGTTGCAGCTCTAATTAATAAAAATTCAGAGCTTATAATTAGAAATGTGTGCTTAAATAGTACCAGAATTCACTTCATCGAAATCTTGAAAAAAATGGGTGGTGAAATTGAGACTGTAAATGCCCATGAAATTAACGGTGAACTGATAGGTGATATTCTAGTCAAGAGTAGTAATTTAAAATCCATAAAAATTGAAAAGGATTCTATCCCGATGGTAATCGACGAAATACCAATTCTATCCTTAGCATGTGCTTTAGCTGAGGGAACCTCAGAAGTTCTAGATGCTGGTGAACTAAGATTCAAGGAATCTGATAGAATAAGAACTACTGTGAGTGAGCTCAGGAAACTTGGTAGTGATATTGAGGAAACAGATGATGGTATCCTGATTAAAGGAAAAGATAATCTTAAAGGATCAGATTGTGAAAGCCACATGGACCACAGAATAGCAATGATGATTGCCATTGCGGGAACAATAGCAAAAGGTGTTACGTCAATAAAAGAACCAGAATGTGTCTCAATATCTTTTCCAAATTTCTTTGAGACACTGAATAATTTTAGGAAATAATAGCTTTATGATTATAACAATTGATGGTCCCGCGGGCGTAGGAAAAGGAACAATAGCAAAAGCAATATCTAAATCTTTTGGCTTTAAATATCTCGACTCTGGTGCAATGTATAGAGCCCTAGCCCTTTTTGCTGACTTAAATGGTGTAACGGAAAAAGATTTAAGTAAGTTAAAAAAGATATTAATTGATCTTCATATAAGATTTATAGACAATGAAGATGGTGAAAGAGTCTTATTAAATACTGACGATGTTACAGAAGACATAAGAACAAATGAGATATCAACTTTGGCTTCTAAGTTTGCTGCTAATGATTTTGTTAGAACAATACTTAGAGAAATGCAAAGGAGGCTAGTTAAGAATAAAGATTATATTGCGGAAGGAAGAGATATGGGTACTTATGTTTTTCCTGATGCTAAATATAAATTTTATTTGGATGCAGATTTAAAGATAAGGGCAAAAAGAAGAGCTAGTCAGTTAAAGGAAATGTTGGGAATTAACATGAATGAAGAAAGGGTTTCAAGGGAAATAAAGGATAGAGATAAATTAGATATGACTAGAGAATCCTGCCCCCTCCATCCTGCTGATGATGCCGTTATAATAGATACAAGTGATATGACTATTAATGAGGTAGTTCTAAAAATCGAATCGGTGATAAATGATGCCTAAGAAGCTAATAATTTCGGATAGTGCTGGAGTTTGTTTCGGAGTTGAGAAAGCAGTTACTACTGCAGAAGAGGTTTTAAACGAAAACTCTAATAAAAATGTAAAGTCTTTTGGTCCCTTAATTCATAACCCACAAGTTGTCGATATTTTGCAGAAAAAAGGATTGTCAGTTGTTGATGAAATAAAAAAAAACGAGAGAGGAACTATAATTATAAGGGCACATGGGATACCTAATTATCAAGAAAAGGATTTAGAAGAATCAGAGATTAACGTTATAGATATGACCTGTCCCATAGTTAAAAAATTACAATTTGCCGTAAAATATTTATCTGATAATGATTACTTTGTTATCATAGTTGGAAACAATAAGCATCCTGAGGTTATAGGTGCAAAAAGTTATGCTAAAAACGAAAGTGTTATGGTAATTAAAGATAAAAACGAGCTTAATGTAGAACAAATACCAGGAAATAAAATTGGTATTGTAGCCCAAACAACTATTCCTAAAGAGCTTTTTTGGGATGTGGTAGATATATTTAAGTTGGTTACAAATCTTAATATAAAAGCAATCGATACCTTGTGTGATGATATAAATAACAAACAAATTGAATCAAAAGAAATTGCTAAAGATGTAGATATTATGTTTGTAATTGGTGGGAAGAATAGTTCAAATACAAAAGAGATTGCTGACATATGTAAGAATGTTAATAAAAATACTTATCAAATTGAGACATTTAAAGAAATTAAAGACTTGAATATGAATCTAAGAAATAAGGTTGTAGGAATTACGGCTGGTGCTTCAACTCCACCTTGGCTAATAAAACAAACTATTGATGGTGTTCTTCATGGTGGATAAAGTAAAAAACAAACTAAGTTTGAAGAAAGTGGGAATCGGACTTGTCATTGCTCTATTCATTATTAGCGCAATGCTTTCTTTTTCATCTGGTGAAAAGATAGCAGTACTTGAAATTGATGGAGTTATAAAAAATCCGAAGGAATACCTAGATAGCATCAAAGATATCTCTGAGGACTCCTCCATTAAAGGTGTGATAGTTAGGATAGACTCTCCTGGTGGAACTGTTGGTTCGTCGCAGGAAATATATGATTCATTAACTAAGCTTTCCGAGAAAATACCTACGACTGCAAGTATTGTTGATATAGGGGCCTCAGGTGGATACTTAATAGCTTGTGGGACTTCGTATATTTTTGCTAACGCAGGATCGATAACTGGGAGTATTGGTGTAATTAGTCAATATTATGATTTTTCTAAACTTATAAAGTTCCTAAAATTTGACATAGAAGTAATTAAGTCTGGTGAAATGAAAGACATTAGTAGTCCCACTAGAAGTTTAAATAGTAAAGAAAAAAAGTTACTTAATTTACTCGTTAACGATATCCACAATCAATTTAAGAGAAGTGTTGCAGAAAGAAGAGGTTTAACAAAAGATGAGTCTAATTTAGTGTCTGATGGTAGAGTTTTCTCCGGTAATCAAGCACTAGAACTTAAATTAATCGATGAGATTGGTGGGCTTGAAGCGGCAATAATGCACATCGAGAAAAAGACTGGAATTCAGAATCTAGACCTAGAGTATTATCCTATAAGAGAGGAGAAACTTCTTGATGGAATAATTCCCTCTATAGATAACTCTGCCATAACAAATATGCTGGGTAAAAAGCTTTACTACCTTTATTCACCTAAATTCTAAATATGTTAAACTGTTTTCTATGCTAAAAACTGTATTAATCATCCTATTGTTTATTGTCACAATCACTTTTATCTTTCAAAATCAGCTTATATTCGTCCATACTTTTTCAATTAACTATGATATGAAAATCTTTCAAGTTAGTGATATTCAGATGAACAATTCTATTCTAATGATTTCCTCTTTTATCTTGGGATCTCTAATATCATTAATCCTTATTGGATCTAGTCTTTATAGAAAAAGCCTCAAGAATAATGAGCTAAAGAAAGAAATAGCTGCTTTAGAGGGTGGCCATGTTTCTGGAAATGATAAAACATGATGAGAAAACCGGCCTGGATAAAATCAGAAATCCCCACTGGGAGCAACTTTAATGACCTTAAATCTATAGTTTCAAAAAATAAACTCAACACTGTTTGCGTAGAAGCTAAGTGTCCAAATATTGGAGAATGCTGGAGTCTAGGAACACTAACTTTTATGATCTTAGGTGATACCTGTAGTCGAAGTTGCGGATTTTGTGCTGTAAAGACTGGAAGAGACCTAAATATTGATTATCTAGAACCTAAAAGATTAGCCAGAGGTATTCTCGACTTAAAAGATAATAACGCATTGATAAATCATATTGTTTTAACTTCAGTAAATAGAGATGATAAAAATCATGAAAGTGCAAAGATATTTGCAAATTCAATTAAAGAAATCAAGAATCTTGATCTGAATATTAAAGTCGAAGTTCTAATCCCTGATTTTCTAGGTGACGAAGAATGCTATAAGTTAATACTTGATAGTCAACCTGACGTGGTAAACCATAATATCGAAACAATTAACAGACTTTATAGATTTAAACAGAATACGGGCACAGGTATCAAAAGGGCTGTTAGACCTCAGGCAATATATAGTAGATCATTGTCGCTTTTAAGATTCTTTAGCGAAGAAAAGAGCATAGTTACTAAATCAGGCATAATGATAGGCCTTGGGGAAACAAAGGATGAAATATTTGAATGCATCAACGATTTAAATTCTGTGGGCTGTCAAATTATTACCGTAGGTCAATACTTACAACCTTCTAAAGATTTTATTAATGTTTCTAAGTTCTATACGCCAAAAGAATTTGAGGAAATAAAAAAGTATTCTGAACAAAAAACAAATATTATCAGTGCTGAATGTGGCCCAATGGTTCGAAGTTCTTATCATGCAGAAGCCCAGTTAAAGAATGCAAAATCAAATCTAGAAAAAGGCGTTATCAATTGAAGTTTGTTTTAATTCAAGCTGATGGGATGCCTGACAGGCCACTAGTAGAGCTTGAAGGAAAGACGCCTTTGGAAGCCGCAAAAACTCCATTTATGGACCAACTAGTGCAATCATCTGAAATGGGTACGATTAATCACATACCTAAAGGAATGAAGTCCGGCAGTGACGTCGGGAATCTAAGTGTCTTGGGATATAATCCAGAGAAATATTTTACTGGTAGGTCACCTATTGAGGCTGAAAGCATAGGTATTAATTTAGAGCCAGACGATATATGTTATAGATGCAACTTAGTTAAGATTATCAATAAGAATGGTAAAGAGTTCATGGATGACCATTCGGCTGGACATATAGATACAGAGATATCAAGAAAAATTATAGGTGCTTTAAAAGAAAAGCTAGAAGATGCTGAGTTTAAATTATACCAAGGGGTTAGCTATAGACATATCGTAGTTTGGAAAGGTGGCCAGAATAATCTTGAAACTACTCCTCCTCATGACATACTTGAAAAAAATATTATCCAGTATCTACCTACAGGTCCTGGCTCTGTTAAATTAAGAGATTTAATGAGGCAAGCTAGAATTGAGATAAAAAAGTTAAAAAATCTTATCCCTGAGTTGAAAAATTCAGATTGTAGCGACATATGGCTTTGGGGGCAAGGAAAGAAACCTACTCTCCCTCATTTTAAATCTATCCATAAGATAAATGGTTCTGTAATATCTGCAGTTGATCTAATCAAAGGAATTGGTAAATTAAGCGGGCTAAATGTACTTGAAGTAGACGGTGCAACAGGATACTTGGATACAAACTATAAGGGTAAAGTTGATGCTGCCCTTAAGAGTTTAAAAAAGGG
The DNA here is from genome assembly GCA_018654605.1 of bacterium. GTDB lineage: Bacteria > Desulfobacterota_D > UBA1144 > UBA1144 > UBA1144 > TMED58. The sequence continues at coordinate 12,102 of JABILG010000003.1, read as the reverse complement.
TGACTTTTGTATGATTCACATAGAAGCTCCAGATGAGACAGGGCATGAAGGAAACTATAGAAAGAAGATTCAAGCAATAACTGACCTAGATAAAGAAGTGGTTGGCCCTATAATGGAAGGACTTAAAAGAGAGCATAATGAATATAAGATTTGCATTGTTTCTGATCATCCTACGCCAGTAGATATAAGAACTCATAGTTACGAATATGTCCCATATATGATCTTTGATTCTAGGTTAAATAAAAATAACCATAATAAAGATACATTTAATGAAAGATCGGCAAATGAATCAAATATTGTACACGATGATGGTCATAGGCTACTTGGTTCTTTTCTTAAGAGTTAATTTAGCTTTTTCCCATGCGTCTTTGTCTTTTGCGCCTTCGGACTTTAATCTTAAAAAAATCTTGGCTCTTTCGTTGAACTTATCACTACTTTTATTTAGTGCTATCTCGGGATTAATTTTCTTTATTCTACATATATTAGCAACAGTAAATAGTATATCTCCTAGCTCATCTTCTATATTCACTGAATCTTCTGACAAACTGGCTTCATTAAACTCATTTATTTCTGACTGAAGTTTTAATAAGATACTTGCTTCAGATGGGAAATCTAAACCAGACTTACTATATGACTTAGAGATGTCTATCGCGCGTATCAATGAAGGAGTAATTTTCGAGAATTCTTGACTCTTATAATTATCCTCTTTAAGTTTTTGTTCATTCCATATATCCAAAGCTTCCTTCTCATTACCAGCCTTTCTATCCCCAAACACATGTGGGTGGCGTCTAATTAACTTATCATCTAGAGCAACAAGGACATCGCTTAGGTTGAACAAATCTTTCTCTTCAGCGATATTTGATATAAATAAAACTTGTAAAAGTAAATCGCCCACCTCTTCTTTTAAGTTTGAAATATCGCCATTATCTATTGCCTCTATAACCTCATAAGCTTCCTCTATTATATAAGTTCTTAAAGTTTCGAAGGTCTGCTTCTTGTCCCACGGGCATCCGCCTTCAGCCCTTAATGCCTTAGTGGTTTTTATTAGATTCCTAAACTTTTTTTCTATATCACTCAAATCATATCTCAAACATTTTAGGGAATGAGCTTAAATTTCTACAACCCTCGTCAGTAACAACAACAGTATCTTCTATCCTGATTCCACCAATTTTTGGATAGTAAAGCCCCGGTTCAATTGTGATTACATGATTACGTTTTAATGTTTCACTTAAGAGTGAGACCCTTGGTGGCTCATGAATATCTAGGCCTAACCCATGACCTGTGGAATGTATGAATCCCTCAGGGTTATTTTTAGCAAAATCTGTTAAGAAACCAGACTTATCAAAAAAGTTTTTGATAGAGCTATGGATGGTCTTAGAATTTCTACCAGCCTTAACTAGCTTTACTCCAATTCTTTGCCCCTGAAGAACAGTCTTAAACATGTCTCTTAAAATATCACTTGGCTTTCCTTTGATTACAGTTCTTGTAATATCAGCAAAGTATCCACTTTCAATATGTCGTGGGAATATATCTAGTATAATTGGTGAAGATTCTTTTATAGGACCCGATCCTTCATGATGTGGTAATGCGGAGCTTCTTCCAGATGAGATGATACAATCAGGGCACTCAAGACCTAGAGAAACTAATTCTTTTTGACAAAAACTTCTAAGAATCTGTGAAGTTAAAATCTTGTTATCTAAATATAGAAAACTATTTCTAGCTTTTGATGATTTTATTTTATCTATAATCTTTCCTAATACTAACTCTGTCAGCTTCATTGTCTTTTTTATTTTATTAATCTCATCTGAATCTTTTATCAAGCGTGACTTAAAGAATATGGGACTACTGAAAGCTTCAATTTTAATCTTGGACTTTTTAATCTCATTGAATACATAAGATGGGAAACTATATGGAACTACCACTTTAGTAATATTAAATTTCTTTATTAATGCCTTAATGATATCAACAATCTCACTACTCTTTATCTTTTGTGATATCTCTCTTAGAGATAGAACTTCATCTACCTTAGCCTGCTTCTTTCCTCTCTGAATCTCTAAATCATTTAGCACTAAATATTTCTTTTTTCTTATTTCAAAAAAAATAATAGGGTCAGGTGCTTTAAATCTTGCTTTATAAAGCAAATCAGACGAATTCTTAGTATCATCGTATATTAAATTCATTACTTTCATTAAAAAATAATATACAGCATTAGTTATGCAAACAAAAATATTGCTAAGTATATGCTAATTACTTATTATTATATCTATGTTTAATATAAGCGAAAAAGCAGTTGGTGAAATTACTAGGCTTCTAAATGATGAAGAATCTCCCGAGTCTTTCTTAAGAATCAAGGTAGTTCCTGGTGGTTGCTCAGGTTTTTCATATGAGATGGGATTTGATGATTCCGTAGACGAATCAGATCAAGTTTTTGAAAATTCTAATGTAAGAGTCGTTATAGATAAATTTAGCCTCACTCATTTAGAGGGAGGAACTCTTAATTTTTCTGACGGTCTAAATGGTACAGGTTTTGGAATTGAGAACCCTAACGCTAAAGCTTCGTGTGGTTGTGGATCATCTTTCACAGTTTAAATTATTAATCCTCAATTCTTCTTATAATATAAATCAATAGAATAGATCCTATAAATAAACACAAGGTTCCTGAAAAGAAACTTCCTGTGGCCAGCTCTATAATTGAGTATATAAGGATGAGTATTGACAAGCTAAGCTGGAAGGCTTTAAACAAAGGGGCTCCAACTTTACCAATACTCCTAGACTTATTTTGTTTCCAAAATCCATCTGGTCGAATTTTATTATAAAAATCATTCAAAACCTTGTCATCTTCAGGACTAGTGATAAGCGTTACTATCAAGCCAATAAGAATTGATATAGGTATGATTATTAGCTTTAGAGTAAAATTTATAGAGAGAACATTTAAGTAATCTAAAAAATAAAAAAATCCACTTAAAGATACAGAGCAAATCAAAGCAGATATTTCAGACCAAGAATTAATTCTCCACCAGAACCATCTGGCAATTAGGAAGAAGCCAAGACCTGAGCTTACAGACCAAAGGAATATCCATGCCGAACCTATGTTCTTAATTCCAATACCTACGAATAAAGCTAATAACAAAAAGATTATTGTAAATATTTTTGACACGAGAACATAATGTTCTTCGCTTTCATTGCTGGCATAGAATCTTTTGTATAAATCGTTTACCAAGTAGGATGAACCCCAGTTAATTTGGGTGCTAATTGTAGACATGTATGCAGCCAGAAGGGTAACAATCAGGAAGCCTCTAAAACCGTCTGATACATAGTCTCTAATCAAAAGAGGATAAATCTCCTCACTGTCTGCCAACAAGTAGCCCTCTGTAGGATAAAGGATTAAAGCACACAAACCTATAACTATCCAAGGTGCGAATCTTAGCACATAGTGGTTCAGGACAAACCAAATTGTCCCTAACACACCGTCTCTTTCAGACCTAGCAGAGCAAAGCCTTTGAATTATATAACCCCCACCATCGGAATTATGGGAGGACCACCAAACCATTGTTGAATAGCTTAAGAAAAGCATAAAGTCCCCTTTATTAAAAATTGATGGAATCATAGATAACTTTTCCGCTGAAAGATTTTTTACCAAGCTAAAGTAGTTCCCAATTCCACCTATCTTATCTGAATTAATCAAGAAGACTACTAGGATTATTGAACCTGCAAAGGCAACGAAATATTGAATAAAGTCATTAATTACAATGCCTTTTAAACCTGAAGATGTTGAATAGAATAAGGCAACAAGGGTAACTATTACCAATAAAGCTGTACTATCAAAACCTAATATAACATTAAAGATTTTAAGAAAAGCACTAATTATCCAGGCAGATATTATCAAATTAAAAAACATAGAAAAGTAGAAAGCTTTAAAAATCCTTAAGTATCTAGCAGGCGCACCAGAATAACGAATCTCAATCAATTGATTATCAGTTATGACATTAGCCCTTCTCCAATATTTAGAAAAGAAAAATATTACAAGACAGTGTGTGAACAGAAAAGACCACCAAAACCAGTTCTTCCAAATTCCTGGATCTCGTATCCATGAGATAATTACTATTGGTGTATCAATGGATAAAGTTGTAGCGACCATTGAAGTTCCCAAGAGCCACCAAGGGAGGTTCCTTTCTGAAACAAAATAGGAACTAATACTGTTTTGGCTTCTTTTCTTAAAATAAATTCCGATAGACATACTAAGGAGCAAATATAGCGAGATTATTATTAAGTCAAAGGCAGATAAGAACTCTAAAAAAAGAAAGTAACTCATCTAAACATTAAACTCCTAGCTTTGTTCTTTATCTTGATAATTTTTTTTATTTTTTCATCAATGTCTTCACTCGCTTTAGAGTAAATATTCCCAATAACATCAATTAATTGAGCCGGTCCTATAGGATCAAGAATCAAGTCTCCACCATTCAATATAAATTCTTGTGATATTTTTGATTCGCTAAAATTTTCAGTTAAAGCTCCCATCCTAATAGAGTCACTAATAATTAAGCCCTTAAAGTCCAACTCTTCTAATAAAAGTCTTCTTATTATATTTTCCGACATCGATGCAGGAATTAGTGGGGAGTCATAGAAGCTATAATTAATATGATTAATCATCATCATTTCGACATCATGGGCTAAATCTACGAATGGTTGTAAATGGTCATTGATTAAATTGGGGTCTGAAGTCGAACTTTTGATTAATTTATCGTGGGTGTCCCCATCGACTATGCCATGTCCAGGAAAATGCTTCAAGCAACTAATTAGATTGTTATCAGCACAAGAATCTAAGAAAATTTTCGCAATCTTTGTTACCACTTGGGGAGATTCTGAGAAAGTTCTACCACTAAGGACTTTTGACTTTTTTTGACCCAAATCTACCACAGGAGCAAGATTAAAAGATATTTTATTAGTATATAGCTCTGAATTTATAGAATCGAATATATTTTTAATTTGGTTGTCGTCTAAAGCTTCTATATTAGAAAAGTCATGCTCTTCACCAACCGAACATCTTCGACCTAAACCATTTTCTCCATCCAAGAAAAAGAGAACCTTGTCCTCAGAAATAGAATCTAATTTATCTCTTAGCGCAGATAAATCTTCCAGTGTAAATTTTATATTTTCACCAAATGCCACCTCATCAGTAGCAAATAAAATAAAAGAATCAAAGGAATGCTTTTGAACAAGTTGAATCGCTTCTTTTATTGATTCAGAAGAATTTAAATTAATTCTAGGAATTATTAGATTTGAAATAAGATTTTTCATTTTATGGACTTGAAATCTTCCCTAGCAAAACTTTTTTCTTTGAACCCGTAAGATTTTTAAGAAGAAAGCTCTTATTTGTTAATCTTAGATATCCCAATAGCGCAAATAATATTGCTTCTTTATACTTAGAAGGAATACCTAATTCATCGGATGGAATAAAATCAAGTCCAGGCAATCTTTCTCTAAGACCTTCCATTATAAAGCTATTCCTTACCCCACCCCCCGAAACTATTACTTGGGTAGGACTTGAAATCGGGAATATAAATCTTTCATATGAGCTTGCTATGGATTCTATAGTTGCGGTTGAAAGAGTGGAAACTAAATCATTAAATCTGATGCCTTTTTGAAGTGAGTAGCGCAACAAGTTATTCGCATATTCTACACCAAATTCTTTATTTCCTGTGGATTTTGGTGGTATCAAAGAAAAGAAGGGATTCCTAAGAATCTTGCTTAGCAAAACAGGTACAACTCTCCCCTTTTTAGCTGTTGCACCATCCTTATCAAAAAAGATTTTACTTTTATACTTAATCTGAAAAGCTCTGTCGATTAAACAATTAGCTGGTCCAGAATCATATCCTATACATTTCAGGAAAGTCTTTTCGACTAAAGTTGAGTTTGCAATTCCACCTAAATTTTGACAAATAAATGGTCTTTTTATCTGTGGAAAAAGATAAAAATCTAATATTGGAACTAAGGGGGCTCCCGAACCTCCTAAAACAATATCCTTCTTCCTAAAGTCATAAATAGTTGTTAAACCAGTTCTTGTTGAAACAACATCTGCTTCTGTTATCTGAATCGATATTGTCTGACCTACCTCCTGTGAATGGTGTATCGTTTGTCCATGCAGTCCTATACCATCAACAGAAGAACGTAGAATCTTATTCTTTAAAATAAATTGATTAATCTTACGAGATACAAAATCACCTAACTTGAGGCTAAGGACTTCTATCTCGTATATTGATGATTTAGGACCTGAGCTTAAAATCTCTTTTCTCAGAACTGGGGGAAACTCATAAGTCGAAGCAAACTTTAGCAAAACTCCAGATTTGTTAATCTTAACTAATGCGATATCAAGAGAATCGGCTGAGGTTCCCGAATTAACACCAATAAGATTGAATGTTTTCTTATTTAGCATCCAACAACTCAACTATAGAAATCTTCTTAGATAAGCTTTTGGCCTTTTGATACGGTATTTTCATCTTATAAATTATAATGGCGACTCTTATACTCCACTTACTATCTTCTAATAGTGAACCAGATAGTTTTTCGTCTATATGAAGTAGGAGAGATAAATTCCTGATAGATCTTGCTCTTAATTTCTTGGTAGACGGCACTATATCAATCATCAGATTATTATAAATCTTCTCAAGTTTAATCATTGAAACCGTTGTAATTATATTTAATACATTCTTTGTTACCGTACCCGACTTTAACCTTGTGGACCCTGCAACGAATTCACTTCCTACATTTAATTCAAGATCTAAGGCTGAAACTTTCTTTGTGAGATGGTTACATGAAATGAAGATAGTCTCTGCTTTTATCTTCTTTGCATACTTAATTGCTGACAATACATACTCTGACCTTCCACTTGCAGAGATACCTATTAATAAATCGTTCTTTGAGAATTTTTTTATTCTTAAGTCTTTTATTGATTCAAGAGAAGAGTCCTCAGCTCCCTCCTTCGATTTAAAGACTGCAGACCTGCCACCAGCCATTATTGCAATAATCTTATCGGGGCTTGTTCCAAAAGTTGGTGGGCATTCTGCTGCCTCAAGTACACCGATCCTACCGCTCGTTCCAGCGCCTAAAAAGTAGATAGATCCTCCGGCAGAGAATGTTGAAGTAAACTTGCCAATTGCTTTAGTAATATTCTTATTATTTCTTTTTAGTATAGAGCTAATCACATCATGCTCTTCAATAAAGTTTCGAACTAGAAGAGATACGGGATCTGAGTTCTTTTTTATCCTTCCTCCTACTTTCTCCGTCTCTAAGCTAGCAAAGTGATCTTTCATCAATGAAATCCTATATTTTCTTATTATAACAAACTGAAAATAAAAAATTAATTTTTACTTCCAATCCTAACAATTTAGATATAAAATATCTTAATCCAATGAGCAACATTAAAAGAGCCCTAATAAGTGTATGGGATAAAACAGATATTGATATATTAGCTAAAAAGCTAGCAGATATTGGAATTGAGATAGTTTCAAGCGGAGGAACAGCAAGATTCCTTAGAGAAAAAGGTATCCTAGTTAAGGATGTTTCCGAGATAACTCAATTTCCCGAAATGCTAGATGGCAGAGTAAAAACATTGCATCCAAAGATTCATGGTGCCCTCTTGGCTATAAGGTCAAATCCTGAACACATGGAATCCTTAAAAACTCAAGATATAAATCCAATTGATTTAATAATAGTTAATTTTTATCCTTTTGAGGAAGTAATTAAATCAGAAAATATTTCTTTTCAAGAAGTTATAGAAAACATTGATATAGGTGGGCCAACAATCGTTCGTGCAGCTGCAAAGAACTTTCAAGATGTCTCTGTTATAGTTGACACATCTGACTACAAAGAAGTTATAGATAGAATTTCTGGCAATTCCTTAGAGGTAGATAAAGAATTTAATTATAGTCTATGTAAAAAAGCTTACTCATATGTTGCTAAATATGATGCTGCTATTTCGAACCATTTGGGAATATTGAACACTGACAATACTAAGAACAAAATTCCCGACACCCTTACTCTTCACTATAAAAAAAGTTTTAATCTCAGATATGGTGAGAACCCGCACCAAGAAGGGTCTTTCTTTATTCAAGAAGATCAAAAAGAACCTTCAATTTCAACCTCTAATCAAATACAAGGAAAGGAACTTTCTTTAAATAATATTTATGATGCAGACTCTTGTTTAGAAACTGTAAAGGAATTTAAGGATAACGCATGCGTAATAGTAAAGCACAATAACCCGTGTGGTGTTGCTGAGCATAGCAGCCTGCTACAAGCATATAAAGATGCTAGAGACTGTGATCCTGTAAGTGCCTTTGGTGGTATTGTTGCATTTAATAATAAGGTTGAAAAAGATGTCGCTGAAGAAATTGTTAAAACATTTATTGAGGTTCTTGTAGCCCCCGGATATTCTGATGAGGCTTTAGAAATATTTAAATCAAAACCCAACCTGAGGGTATTAGGGACGCCAGATTTAAAAATTAAAGAATCTGACCTTATGGATATAAAGAAAGTTGTAGGTGGGATTCTGTATCAAGATGCGGATAGAACTTCTGAAGAAGATTTTATTGATTTTAAAGTAGCAACCAAAAGGGCTCCAACAGATGAGGAAATTAAAACTTTACTTTTAGCCTGGAAAGTATGTAAGAATGTCAAATCTAATGCAATTGTTCTAGCAAGAGGGAATAAGACTGTTGGAATTGGAGCCGGCCAAATGAATAGAGTGAATTCTGTTCAGCTTGCTAAAATAAAATCCAAAGATTATTATGGGACAAAAGATTCTTCCTTAGCATCTGACGCCTTCTTTCCTTTCAGAGATGGAGTTGATGAAGCTGCAAAAGCTGGTGTTACCGCTATTGTACAGCCTGGTGGGTCAATAAGAGACGAAGAAGTAATTCAAGCAGCTAATGAGAACAATATTGCAATGATTTTTGTTGGTGTACGTCATTTTAAACATTAATTATCAATCACAATTTTATTCTTATTAATTAATACACCTAATGAATGGTCAAAGGATGTTATTGAAACATTATAATCTGCTAACGACTTATTGTAGTGAATTTGTGCTTTTATAAGATCTCTCTGAGCTTCCAACAAGTCTTTAGTTCTTGAAACTCCAACTTCAAATCTTTCTTCCTCGTTATAAAGAATCTCTTGATGTAATTCTAAGTTTCTTCTTCTTGCTTCAATATTTTCTAAGTTAGACAAAACGTCTCTATATGAGCTTCTCGCCTGCAGATGTATCTGGTCTAATACTTGCTCTAACATAATTAGATGCTTTCTTTTTTTGGCATTTGCAACTTCAAATCTACTTTCCGCAATATTATTACTCAAGGGAATCTTAAGTTTCGCACCGATAGCCCATGACAGATTGTCCAAAGAACTTAAAGAATCAATAGAATCCGAGAAACCATCATTGTATTGTGAAGCTATTCTAGGGGATCCCAATATAGTAGATGAGTAGTCTGAGTTCTTGCTTCCACCAAGACCGGAATAATTAACCATAGCCTCTATATCAAGGTCAGGAAGAATTTGATTTGAATAATAATTTAATAGTTCTTCTGAATTATCTAATTGAATAGATTCCTGCTTAACTTCAGGTCGATTATTGATTGCTATGAACTCAATATCTTCAGACTCTACTATATCTAATTCTTTAATTTTTATTGAACTATCAACACTTATATTGTCGTTTAACGAAAGACCTAGTACGACTTTAAGAGAGTCTATGGAATCATTGTAAAGATTCTCAGCTAATACAATCTCAACTTTCCTATAAGCTGCTTCGGCCTGTGCTTGGAGTAGGGATATTCTTGGAAGAGTGCCTAGTTCAACTTCTATTGTATTTTGATCAACTATTTCTTCTGCTAGCTCCAACGAAGAATAAGCTAAATCTAAATTACTTTTTGCATAAACAGAATTCCAATATTTTGTTTCTACTTCAAGAATTACTGATGACATAACTTTTTCAAGCTCTATTTTTGATATTTCAGCATTACCTTTAGCAATTAAGATCTTTGCATTATTCGGACTTAGACCATAGTCCTTAAATAAGTTCTGTTTTACCTTAAAGGATAGGTTTGAAATCCAGGAAGGGCTCATGGCATCTGTTCCAAAGTCAGTCTCTCTTTTCTCTAAATCAAAATTAAAAAAACTATAGCTCGTACCTGTTGGAAGATATCCATCAAGACTTGTACTGTAAATTGTGGACTTGTTATTTAAAGTATTATTTTTTGCAAATGCTGAAGTTGATGGTACAACAGAATCTTCAAATCTTATCTCTGTATTAAAATAAGTATCATAGATACCCCTAGTCTCTTTAATAAAACTCGCGCTAGAATCAAATTCTGCCTCCTGTATCAAGATTCTTTTGTTGTTTTGAAGGCCTAATTGTATAGCCTGCTCCAGGGAGATTGCTAAAGATGAAATCGAAGAGATAAAAAAAAGAAGAAAAATTTTTTTTAGCATTATTATTAATTTAGCAGATTATAAAAAAAAAGGGAGTCCTAATTTTCATTAGGACTCCCGTGATTAGTCAACTATATACTACTTAGTAGCAGCAGGAGCTTTAAAGAAATCGTCGATGAAAATCATCAATCTTGACTGAAAACCCCAAATAGAAGATTCTGTATCTAATAGTGAGTCAGCTCTCATACCAGTTGTATTGTTATATGCTTGCGCAATTAACGCATCCTTAAGACCTGAACCTAAGTCAATGTAAGAACCGATTAATGATAGTTCAACACCGTCAACAAGATTCATTTTGTATGTAGCTTCGTATTCTGTACCGTAGTATCCGCCGATTTCGCCAGCAACTCCGTCAGAACCACCTGCGTTAGCACCAATTCCTTGGTCTGCAGGACTTTTGTTTTCTACCCATGCCATAAGTACAGCAAGATTTAGATTATCGCCATTACCAACAGCATAATCTCCATCTACTTTAACATACTTAGCATTGATGATACCACCTGATCTCTGATATAGAGTAGGTATAACATGTTTGAATAATAGGTTATCTAGTTGATAAGCTCCATTACCTCTTACGATAGAACCTTCATAGTCATTATTCCCTGCTTGAGCGTTATTCTCATCACCAGGGGATATACCAGCTTCAAGAGCAACTTTTGTGAAAGGAGCAGCGTTAAACAGCTCTAATTTTGCAGCTGCAACATAGTTGTTCCTTTTAACAGTTAGTTGGTCAGTACCATAACCAGCATCTAGTTCACCATAAGCACCAGTGTACTCAGTAATGAATCTATAGTCTGATGTTTTGTACTCAGCATACGCACTGTATAACTGTAAAGCCATATCGATGTTATTACTTGTTCCACCGATATTCATGTTATTTTGCTCGATATATGGGAATAAATAACCACCATATGTCAAGTTACCATTATTAATGACTACAGCAGCAGCTAAATAATCAACTGTCTGTCCGTTACCATCAAAGATAGCAAAATTGTCTGATTGAGTAGTAGCAGCGCCACCATAAGTGTCAGAACCACCACCAATATAATCAGAAACTAAGATTAAAGTAGTTGAACCAAGTGGGGTTGCATACCCTTTTAGCCATAATAAACGATCAATGTTGAAACCAGCATCTGAATATGGATCGTGTCCGCCGTTGGCGTAAAGTCCCATAGCAAAATCAAATGGCTGTCTTCCGATTCTTACGAATCCTTTATCACCTAAGTTAATATCTGCATGTAGAAATTTAACAGAAAAAGAACCATAGTTGTCAGACACTGCGTCGTCTCCCCATAGTAATGTTCCGTTAAACCTATCAGTATATCTTAGGTCGTCTTGAACTACACCACCGCTTTCAGAACCATCGGAATCTTCTCCAAACAGTCCAGCAGTAGCACCACCAGCGATAGCGTTACTTAGAACATCGATTGAAGCTCTAATTGTAACCGCGTCACTTAAAACAAGTTGTGGTGTAAGACGAAGAGTCATATCAGCGAAATGAATGTGTTCGCCAGTTGCGTCTCCGTCAAGACCAGCAAGTTTGTTAAGTTCGCCTGGTGTCAAGATATTATGATAAGTTGCGTTATGGAGTGATCTCCATCTAAAACGCATAAAACT